>CBDBFU010000012.1:0-457917 GCA_965205025.1 Candidatus Poribacteria bacterium | reverse complement strand
AAGTCAGACAATGGTGTAATATCAGTGATTTCACCCCCACATATAGACAAATTACTTAAGTACACTAATTCTTTCAATGGAGAAATATCTGTAACTCTATTTTCCTCATTATCGTCTGTGCCATGAAGTCTACGTAAACGTAGACTCCAAAGAGAATTCAATCCAACAAGGGGTGTAATATCTTGTATCTTATTACCACCCAATCCTAAACTATGAATATTTGGCAGGTTTGAAAGAGGTTTAAGGTTAATTATTCGATTATCATCTAAAGATAAGTGCCGTAACTCTGTCAAATTCTTTAAGGGTTTGAGATCGTCAATATTATTAGACATCAAGAATAATGTCTTCAGTTCTGATAAACCTTCAAGTGGAGAAATGTCTGTTATTTCATTCATGGATAGTCGTAAATGTTCTAATCCAGTTGCATACTCTAAACCCGTCAAGTCAACTATATTCTGATTTAGAGCGGAAAGTTTCTTAAGTTCTTTCAGATTCTCTTTTGTAATTAGATGAATTGAACTTAAACCCAGTTGACGTGTAATTGCTGCTGCTAAATTCGGATCAGGAAAAATAGATTCTACGGCTTCTAAAGAATCCTTTACCAAGTCAACATTCGATCGGTTTTCTGTTTGTTCATTTGAATATTTCTGTGATTGTTTATCCTTAATTTTATCTATTAAACTTTTATCTATTAAACTTGTGTCTTCTATTGGATTGTTATTAATCACTAAGTATTCTAATTCTTCTATAAAAGAAAGTGGTTGTATATTTCGAATGTCGTTATCTTTGAGTTTTATGTGAGTTAGATTTTTTAATCCTGTCAGGGGAGTAACATCCTTGATGTCATTATGGTTGAGTTCAAGAGTCTTCAGTCTACTCAGGTCTATAATAGGGTTAAGGTTACTTACGGAATTACGACTTAGATATAGGTGGATTAATTGCTCAAAACCAGCAATTGGGGTTAAGTCAAGGATTTCATTACTACTTAGGTTTAACTTCTCTAACTTAACGAGTCCATTGAGAGAGGTAATGTCCTTAATTTGGTTCCGATGCAGTTCTAACTCTGTCAGTTTTACTAACCCGTTAAGAAACTCTATCTCCTGTAACTCATTGTTAGATAGGTACAGAGTCTTAAGTCTCCTTAAGTTATCCATTGATGGTATGTTCGTAATACGATTATAGTCTAAGGTTAAACTTCGCAGTTGTTTGAGTTTTTGAAGTGAAGGTATTTCTGTTAGATGATTGTCTCGAAGACGAAGTGTCCACAATTTATGTAGATTAATTACAGGTGTAATATCTTGAATTTCATTATGTTCAAGTTCCAGTATCGTTATTTTTTTTAGATTCCTTATAGGTAATATATCTTGGATGTTATTCCTTGATAGTGATAGTATATGTAATCGATTTAATTTTGAAATAGGTGTCAAATCTGAAATATGGTTATTATCAAGATCTAAATTAAATAGATTTTTCAATCTCTTCAGTGCTGATAAATCGGTAATATTATTCCTATCAAGTGATAATTGGCTAAGTTTTGTTAACCCCTGAATTGGCGTAATATCTGAAATCTCATTCTGACTAAGTGATAAGTCCTCTAATTCTGTAGCATATTCCAAACCGGTTAAATCTTTTATCCCTTTATCAGATGCAGAAAGATCTATCAATTTCTTCATACTTGTGTTTAAAATAGGTGTATCTGAATCTATATTGAGAGCATTTCTAATTTCTGTCTCTAAATTCTCATCTGGTATATCTATTTCTAATGTTTCTTGTGAGACACAACCAATAAAAGCAACAAAGAATATTAGAAAAATTGCATATTTCATGAAACGTTTTCCTTACTAACAACACCCATATTAGTACTTTGTAATTAATTACTGTATAATAACATATTAGCGTTTTGTTTACTATATATTCTCTGTTATACATTGGTACAATACTCATTCTTATCTTAACAATTCTTGTGTCATAATCTATAAAAAAACTACTAATTCTAACGTGAGTTTGATAGCTCAAATTTTTATATTCAAATCAACGGTATAAATGCTATTTAGCATTCCTTGTGGTTAGAAACCGCACCTATCGGGTTATAGGAGTATTTATTTTACTATAGTTTGGACAGTTTTTAGCAATACACATTTCGCCCCTCGAATCAACGGTATGAATGACATTTAGTCATTCACCGGGGCTTGGAGCTTTGGGATGTATGGCGTTTCTACACACATTTCGCCCCGGTGGGGCTACCGTTTGGGATATCTAAGTTTGTTTTACTTAGAGTTGGATTGGCGTAAGAAACGTGGCTAAAAACCAGAAACACTTTGAAAATAGGTGAAGTACCTCTCAGAAATTGTCCAAACTCTAGTAATTTTTGAAAAATGAAGTTAAAATACCTATTATCAAACTCACGTTAATTCTAAGGTCTATGAAGACACCAAGAAATCATACGATCACTGCTATAGATGGTATCTGTGTAGGTCATGCAACCAATATATCCGCAAAAACTGGTTGTACTGTGATACTTTGTCCTGAAGGAACAACAGCCGGTGTGGATGTGCGTGGTGCTGCCCCGGGTACACGGGAGACGGATGCAATACAACCAGGAAGATTAATTCAAGAAGTTCATGCCATTTTACTGACAGGTGGCAGCGCATTCGGTCTTGATGCTACCAGTGGTGTTGTCCAATACCTGGAAGAACAAAATATCGGTTTTCCAGCTGGTTCCGTGCGTGTACCTATTGTTCCAACAGCAGTCATATTTGACTTACATATTGGGGATGCAAAGACACGTCCAGACAAAGATATGGGGTATCAAGCATGTATTAATGCCAATGATACTCCTGTCTTGATGGGAACTATCGGTGCGGGAACTGGGGCAACTATCGGAAAAGCTGCAGGTGTAGAACCATCAAAAGGTGGAGTTGGTTCTGCATGTATACGTCTTGAAAATGGTTTAATTGTTGCTGCTATTACTGTTGTAAATGCTCTTGGGAATGTAGTAAATCCTAAGACAGGTGAGATAATCGCTGGTGGTATAGAAGACGGTAGGTATGTGGATATAACTGAACGACTTTTAGATGCAGATATTATTCCTGGGACAAATACCACTATCGGTGTCGTCGCAACAAATGCCAAACTGACAGTCGCTGAAGCAACCCGTGTTTCCGAGATGGCTCACGATGGAATGGCACGTGCAATCCGACCCTCACATACTATGTTTGATGGGGATACCCTGTTTACTCTTGCTACAGGTAAACATAAAGAGAGTAACGTAAATACTATAGGAATACTTGCTGCAGAAGTTGTCGCAGACTCAATTGTCAATGCAGTCGTAGCAGGTAACTCCAGTTAAATGGGTTCACCCTGCATTTCATTAGGTATATTCATGCCAAATTCCTTTAGTATCGTCGGAGCAATATCATATATGCTTTTTGTTGGAACAATTCCATGTGTATGTTCACCATTCCTTAGAATAAACATACCCATCTCAGCATGGTTACAATCATCAGGTCCAGTATCGTTCTCATAGGTATAGATACTATTATAGCCAACACTCCCCACTGAACGCCAATACAAATCACCAAAGTATACTATCAGATCCGGAGCAATATTATTGCACTGACGATATACTTCCTCAGGTTTAAAAACGCGTGTATTAATATTCTCACCTGATTCGTCAACGATTGCTTCAAGCTGCTCCTTTAATTCGTCTCGAACAGACTCATATTCTTCTAAACTAACAATCCCTTGGGGTTCTCTACCAGTAAGGTTAATAAAGATCCTACCATAATAACCCCCTTCACCCCATGCTTTCGTATTCTCCCAATCTATCATCTCAGGTATACAAGGAGTGATTTCTTGTGGTTCACTTTTCAATGTAAGATATCCATGTTTTCGTAACCATTCATTAACACAGATCCCACCATCCATCTTTTTTGCTCCGTGATCCGATACTACGAAAACAGTTGTATCGTTGTCAACAAAGGATAATATCGATCCCAGTTCTTCGTCCAGTAATCTGTAGTAATTTCGCATTGTGTCAGTAAATTTTGAATTTGGTTCATATTTGGGATGTGTTCTATCCCAATAACGCCAAAAGGCATGGTGTAACCTATCCGAACCCATTTCTACCATGATGAAGAAATCCCAAGCTTTTTTCTCAACAAGATACCGTGCTAACTTGAACCGTTCGCGGGTCATCTTTATTAGTGATTCTTCCAATTCCTCTCTATCATCAGTACGATAATTGGGTATATCAATCATGTATTCTGGTGCATTTTGCATTATCTCACGAGACAATCTTGGTGGGAATGTACATTGTAGGTTGGATTGAGTCATTGGAGATTTGAGATCACCCGGCGTAAGAAAACTGGTAACCATCCATCCAGGAAATGGTTTTGCAGGATAGGTCAGTGGAACTCCTAAGACAACTGAACGTTTTTGCTCTTGTCCAAGTAAATCCCATAATGTAGGAACTTTCACTGCATGCGAGTTAGCAATGGATAGGGCGTTATAGGAATAATCCTTACGATTTCGGAAACCGTAGACGCCTATTTCACCAGGATCACGACTGGTCATCATACACATCCATGCCGGAACTGTGATGGGAGGTATTGTGCTTTTTAGTTCACCATAAATCCCCTCTGACATAAGATGGTGTGTATTTGGCATGTCATCTTTGAATGCCTCAAAGACAAGTTCAGGAGCAGCACAATCCCATCCGATCACCATCACCCGTTTTTTCATATATTCCTTCATGCCCAACGAGGTTTTTTACCACCCAGATGTTCTTCACTCGTGTTCCATAATTCTGATAAACCAAGTTCTCTAATATGATCTAAACCGGGTAGAAACGGATCATTTGTTCGGGTTAACCACTGCTGTAATTTTGCCTCTAATTCTTCTCGAATTGCTTGTGAATTGTTATCGTCAATGAGATTGTTCATTTGATATGGGTCGGAATCGTTATCATATAGCAACCAACCTGTTCCGTCAAATTGTCGTGCATAAGTGTGTTGATGAGTTCGAATACCTCGCCATTCCTGTAAACCCCAATTATTACCTTCACCCCCATGTAGTGGTACTCCTAAGAGAACTGATTCAGGTTCATCAATTGTCTTACCAAGCATTGCATCGGATAGATCTATACCTTCAACACCATCTGGAATAGGTAAACCACATAAGGAAAGCATGGATGGCATAAAATCAACAAGGGATAATAATGTTTCACGCGTAACACCTGCTGGAATTCTTCTGGGATATCTAATCATAAAAGGGATACGGCTTGATTCATCCCAAGGTCTTTCCTTCCTCACATGTCCATGACTTCCTAACATGTCTCCGTGGTCAGATGTATAAACAAGGATTGTATTATCAGCTATTCCAATCTCATCAAGGGCATTCATCAGTTTACCAAGGTTTTCATCCAATGCAGTGATGTGTGCATAGTAACCTGATAGATCTCTTCTTGTGTTTGGTGTATCAACTGCATTCGGACGTAATTGAATCTCATCCGGTGGATACATCTCTTTGTAATGATCAGGTACATGCTCATACGGATTATGGGGTGGTCCCCAACTCAAATATAGGCAAAATGGTTCATCCGCATGGTCGTTACAGTATTCAATTGCCCTATCAGTCTGAAAATCGGGTTCGTAACCATCAATTTTGAATTGATTTCCATCAGAATCGTGATACGGTGCATTAAAATAGTTATGATGGCAATTCCAACCCACCCAATGGTCGAAACCGAATCGCATTTCATGAGTGATGGTCTTATTTCTGGGTACTCCACCAAGATGCCATTTCCCTATGTATCCAGTAGCATAACCATCATCCTTGAAGATCTCGGCAATACCTGTTTCTGATAATGGTAACGGAAGATCATTAGAAACGGCTTTATGAGTTAAGGGGTATTTACCAGTCATAAGGCATCCACGTGCGGGGACACATATAGGAACATTAGTGAAAGTATTTGGAAAATACATTCCTTCTTGTGCCAATTGATCCATAGCTGGGGTCTGCACCTGCGGATTTCCTGCACATCCTACGTCACACTGACGATGTTGGTCACCAAAAACAAAAACTAAATTTGGTTTACGTTCCATTCTTTCTCCTATTAATGTCTGTGTATTATTGCATCCACGAATATATCTTCCGAAGTGAATTCTCACTGTAAGTCCATATAGATCTCTTAAATGGTGAAATTACTTTTGTATAACTATAGAAATCGGTCTTGATTGCGCGGTATTGCTCCTTGTGTGCGATTAATCCCTCATTTTCAGGTGGTGATGCACCAAAATCAACATATTCATAACCTTCTCGACAAGCCAATTGGATGATGTGATGGAAAATAGCGTTATTAGGACGGTAGTTCAAGTATTCTGGTATTGAGGCTTCACACCATAAGGTGACAGTCTTGTTGAAGTATAGATAAAGTAATCCTGCGATCACTGTATCTGAATATTTGGCAATAGCGAGTTTCGCAATACCTTTATTTAATAATGCTGTCATTAGTGCCAAAGGTTTAGGTGTTCCTCCCAATCTCTTGACGGTTTTAATATACATGTCATAAAATGATGATAAGTCATCTTCGCTATCGGTATCACTGACTTCTACTCCAGATTTCTCTGCTTTCCTTACAGCTCCTCTAACCCTCTTATTATATGCATTCCAAATAGAATCTATATTGGTATTCGTATTTAGGATATGTGTGAACCTTTCTGTACACTCATAACCCATTTCAGTCAAAGGATTCTTGTTCTTATCGAAATAAGTCCCGGATAATGTCCAAGAGAGTTCACACCATCCATTTGCTCTTGATATGCTGCTGATATATTCGTGCATAGTAGAGATTAGGGATGTATTATTCACCTCAACAGAATTTGCAATCTGAGGACCCCCCACTAAATTCCACGGCATTGAATTCCACAACTTAATTCCAGGAATTGGTTCAAACACAAATGAAGGAATACCACCAATAATTGTTTCGCCCTGTTTTATAAGTAGATATAACGGGCTAAGTTGCTTAAATGAACTATTAAGGGAATCCATCCAAACAATACTATGAAATGCAGCAGAATCCGGACATCTTAGCATAAGGTAATCCCATTCTTGAGGGTTTTGTAATGAGAATTTTTCAATAGTATACACATTCACATTGTAGTTGATATAAGACTTTTTATCAAGATTACATGTAAGTAAGGGTATGTAATACCATTTCTATAAATTATAGTCTCATTAGGCGGTTATTATAGTAGTCATTTTTCAGGTCACAAACTGAAATTTTGTGGTACAAAAAAGAGACCTTTTCAATTAGAAATGGTATAAGTTTTTAGCCTGAATTTCCTTTTCTTGTGTATTGTTAAAAAGGAATAAAAACAGACATTTAATCCTAATATACGGACAAAGAATAAGGAATAAAAACAGACATTTAATCCTAAATACTCAGACAGTATATCGTATTGTTGTTGCCTTACTCTATGCGTCGAAAATAGGAAAAAAGTTACACTTTTTGTCACACGGTGTGACATTGAAATTGGTGTAAATCCCCCCTGTAACCCCTGTCATAGACTGGTTTCACCCTACTTTGAATTTGATTTATAAGAATTTCTAAAATGTGTGATTTTGTGTTCTTTTTGTTCTTTCTGATTTTGACATTCTCTACCATAAAAACAGTATGTTTTTATGACGTATATGAAGCTTTGTAATTAGGATCGTTTTTATAGATAGTCATTGGTTTTTAGTTGTTGGTTTTTAGTTTGAATTCTAACCCTTGATTTTATTTATATTTTGACAAATATTATTAAAATGTTTTTGCGTTTTTGTGATATATGTATGTTAGTTGTTAGTAGTGGGTATTTTCTTCATTTATTTTATAATTTTTATAAAAATGTTAGAATCCGTTTCATTTAATGCTTGTTAATGTCATAAACTTTACACACCCAATACAATGTCCAAGGTTCTTAGCAAAAGTGGGTATCCATTCAGCGCAGTATTCGTTGAGACTTGAAATAGGTTCGAAATAGCGTTCATTAGGCGGTTATTATGGTAGTCATTTTCAGGTCACAAACTGAATGAAGATTAAAATAATAATTCGGTAATGTGTTAGAAATTCGAATCAACGGTATGAATGCTATTTAGCATTCCCCGTGGTTAGGAAACCGAACCTACCAAGTTTGTGTAAATGGGATTACCGAATTTAAAACTTAATCCTCATAAAGTTTGTGGTACAAATAAGAGATATTTTCAATTAGAAATGGTATTATTTACGAAATCATTTTTGATGTATTGGGTTGCTTGATATCTCGGACAATTCAATGTATTTCTCTATATCAAATGATTATTAATTATGAGGATAATAAAATCTCTCGAAAATAGTTAAGAAAAAGTTTGATATTTTTTTTGCATGTGTTATGCTTTCTTTATTGATTAGGGTTATTGGCAAATTTGATTTCGCTGATCCTTGAACTATACCTTAAGAATAAGGAGTCTTTACCATGTTGAAAGACCTTTTTAGCAGCCGCCTATTTCTTGCTGCGTTGGCGTTCTTTGTTCTCTGCGTTGGTGGGAGTCTACTATATTTACAGCATGTGAAGCATCAAGGGACAGAAGAGCTTGCTGAAGCACGTAGACGCGTTACGGCTTACAATGAGAGACTGAAAGCCGCAAGGGCGGGTACTTCAGAAAGTGGAGATCCCCGCATTGATGGCGTGCACCACCCCGCTCCATTAGATACGCCAGAAATAGAAACTTCACTGAGTGCTAAGGAATTGAAAGATTTTGCGTCTGATGTTAAGATTTCTGAGACAGAGAGAGAAGAATTCTATCGTTCACTCGGGCTTGAACCGCCACCTGCGGGGTATACATACATCATGAATCAAGATGGGAGTATTGAGCTCCTCAAGTATGGTGTGTATATGGTTGGACTCCATTCGCGTCAAGGTTTCGATGTCTTGTATTTGAGTGAAAAAGATTGGAAACTCTATCAGGCACTCTGGGGGATGACACATCATAACGTCATAGAAACCAGAAATATTCCACCTGAAGTGGTTGAGATGGCACGGGAACGATTAGAAGCACTCAAATCGAATGGACAGGGTCCGATCTTTACGGGAACGATAGATGTCGTTTGGAATGGTCTCACAGAAGAACCTTCAGAGGCAGAAGGACTCAGGGCATACGATGCAAAAGTAGCCGAGGCGTACCTCGAATTGGGTATAACACCCGAACTGCGCCAACGCCGTAATCGTAAGCACATGGATTACGATTTAATAGAGCAATTGATCGCTGAATTCAAGGAGGAGTTACGGTGATAGCACCCACAAACTAAATGTTGGGGTTTCGGCTTCGTAGCGACTGCTGTTTTCTCATAGTGGTCACCGTCTTATTTATCGGTCCACCAAGAGGCAATTCCCAATATCTTGAAAAAGTGGGTAAGGACATATGGTGTGACAAAATTTCACGGCTATCCCTGCCTGAATAAGAAAAGTGTGTTAGCAGTGATTCTGCATGACGGCTTTCACCCGTCTCCTGAACTTATGTACTGCTACCGATACATGTTTTACGAAGGTATCACTTGCAACTTGCCACTAACCTTTCCACGGGTTAGGATAGGACACAGCCAATATCAAATGCGATAAGTCGTATAGGAGCTGCACGGATGAAAATGGCATTACTCGTCAAGTCATGATGTAAGGAAGTACGACTATTCTTCAAACTGTAATGATGTCTCTTTTAATAAGTCAAAATCATCAAAAGCAACTTTAGGTATACCATCATAAACAATTTTACCGTTACACAGCAAGATAAGACGGTCAGCATATTCTAAGGTTATGTCAGAATTATGTGTAGCAAAAATGAGAGTCTTCTTTTCTCTTCTAATTTCCTCACAGAGTCCATCCATCAGATGTCTAAGGTGTTGTGCATCTTGACCAGTAGTAGGTTCATCAAGAAGAAAAAGATCTGGTAGTAAAGAAAATGTGGATGCAACAGCTACACGTTGGCGTTGTCCACGTGATAGTGAAAATGGAGCTTCTTCCTCCAAATCTTTCAGTTTAAAACGGATTAGCATATCTTCTAAACGGTTATTTTTTATTGGAGATTTCAACTTGACATTTTTTAATCCAAAACCCACCTCATCCCTTACAGTTTCGGCTTGTAAAATTAGATCAGGATTCTGAAATACAATTCCAACCTTTCCAACTAATTGGTATAATTTCATAGTAGAGATATTTTCTTCGTTTAATATAACCTTACCTGATATTGGCGTTAATAATCCGCCTATAAGTTGTAGGAAAGTTGTTTTTCCAGAACCGTTTGCCCCCATAATTGAGACTATCTCACCTTTTGAGATATTACAATCTATTGAATTAATAACATTTTCTTCTTCTTTATTGTATTTGAAACACAGATCTTCGACCTTAAGGATAATTTCCTTTTTAGATGATGAATGAATGTCAACTTTATTAACATTATTTAATCTTTCATCAGCATTTGGAATTTGAACACCAAGTTTTTGAAATGGAGTCAGATCAAGGAATGCCTTTACCTTTGGTAGATCCAGCACAATTTGACCTGCATCCATTAACCACATACGAGTAAAATATGGTAAGATTTGTTTAACTTGGTGTGATGCCAGAACAACAGTTATACCTTTTTCTCTATTTAATTTTTTTACTATCTCTAATATCTCATGGATTGCTTTAGGATCTAAATGACTTGTTGGTTCATCCAAGAGTAAAACCTTAGGTTCCATTGCACAAATAGAAGCCAACGCTACGCGTTGTCTCTCTCCACCAGAGAGTTCGTCAATTTTTCGTCCTCTAAACTCTGATAAACCTACTTCGTCTAAAGCAGTTTTGATGCGTTGGTTTATTTCATCGGATGGAAACCCAAGATTTTCAAGTCCAAATGCAATTTCATCCTCAACAAGTGTACAAAAGAGTTGATCGTCGGGGTTTTGGAATAGGAGAGATATCTGTTGACATGTAGTGGTAAGCGGTTGTCTTGAGATATTTATATCATCAATTGTAACTGAACCTGAATAGATTCCAGTTGAGGAATGTGGAATCAAACCATTAAGAGCTCTAAGGAATGTGGTTTTACCACATCCAGTTGGTCCAGTTAGGAGTATAAACTCACCAGGAGAAATCTCTGCGTTTATACCATTTAATGTAGGTGTATTTCGACTCGGATAGGTGAAAGAAAGATTCTCTATCTGAATTGACACCATAGAGATTGATTCTTTTTAATTATACTGCAATTCTTCAATTGGGACTGGAATTGAACCGAAAAGTTGTTCTAAATGGTGGGTAATAGATTCTTGAAATGCATCGATAGCATCCTGTACATTTTTCTTCAAATCATCATGAAGCTGTGCATGCTGTTGACGTATACGGGTGTAAAGATTACCAATATAAGTTTGTAACTCACCGATTCTCTCAGATTGTGTTTTTGCAAATGAACTTACAGTCTCTTTAAATACTATTAACTCAGCCTGTAAGTATTCTTGAAAGACATCATTTTGAAAATTATCCATCGCTGCCTGAGCAGCATATTGAAAGTCTGCATGAATAGAATTATACTTATTCTTTACCTGTGAAAATAATTGCTGAGCGTATATTTGTACATCATTCATGTTGGTATCTTCAACTGGTTGAACTTGTGAAATTTTCTCTTTAAATGTATCCATTTCACCAGATAGATACTTTCGAAATTCTTCAACAGCAACAGTATGACGTGTGATTTTTTCAAGATGATATCCCATAACAGCCAAGCGAACAGCTTCAGGGAACATCTTTGGATAATTCTTTATTACTTTAACCAAGAATTTAAAGTATTCATACCCCTGTTTAGAGAACATCTGATAACGGATTGATCGTAGAAATGCACGCAATTCAAGCATTTTAATAGTTCTAACATTATGTGGTGTAAATGGCATATGTTCAAGCAATTTATAACACCGTGCGAAATAGTTTTTTAATGTGGGATCATACAGGGTTGAGATAACGCGTCTATATTCACTAATTAATTCATCACGTGGCATTTCTGGAACGAAATTAAGGCTCATATCGGTATTATTCCCAGTTGATTCAACCAGTAGTCGATCTTCTTGCTTCAGTCGATGCCATAGATCCGTTTCCTTTAATGCAGTTAATAAACCTGCCATTGCCATAGGTATTCCAGCATCCTGAATAAAGTCTATATGCGAATCAAATTCCTTATCTCCGTCAAGACCAATTATGAATCCACCTGTGACTTCAATTCCAGATTCCTGGATTTTTCTGACTGCCCTCATTAAATAACTTCCTGCATCTTCATTCTTACTTGTATTTTGACCTTTGGAAGTACTAATTAGGGCTTCATCATTTGGTGATTCAATACCGAGAAAAACCATATTGAATCCAGAACTATGCATTGCATCAAGCATTTCTGGTATTTCAACAAGGTTTACACTTGCCTCTGTGTATAATGCGAATGGAAAATCCCGTTCCTCTTGCCACTTTTGTACAGCAGGAAGTAAACGCATTGCATCCCGTTTGTTTCCAATAAAGTTGTCATCAACAACAAACATTGCACCATCCCATCCCAAATTATATAACATTTCAAATTCAGACAGCATTTGTTCATTGCTTTTAGTTCGTGGAACACGACCAAATAACTTCGTTATATCACAGAATTCACAATTGAATGGACAACCGCGAGAGAATTGTAGTGACATAGAGCCATAGGAATTAATATCAATTAGATCATATCGTGGAGGGGGTGTTATGGATATATCCGGTTTTCTTTTTTCACGATAGACTTCATTAGCAGTACCACTCTCAAAATCAGTCAAGAAGTCCTCAAAAATCTCTTCTACTTCTCCGAATAAGAAATGGTCTACTGTTCCATTACATTCTTCCTTGATGTTATCATAGTAAGAAGTAGGGTGTGGACCACCTGCTATAATTGGAGTTCCAGTTTGATTACACCGTTCAACCACATCATAAAGTGAGTCTTTTTGAACTATCATTGTTGATGTTAATGTAACGTCTGCCCATTCCAGATGTTCATCTGTTAGTGTTTCAACATTCATATCAACAACTTTTAGATTATAATTCTTTGGAAACATGCCTGCAATTGTTAATAATCCCAAGGGTGGCATAGAGGATTTTTTACCAAGAAAATCTAAGGCATATTTAAATCCCCAATATGATGGTGGGAATTTAGGGTAAACAAAAAGGGCATTTGGCATGTTTGGCAACTCCTGATGATTAATAAGAATAATGTGGATATATATTATTTTTTCTACATACGACTACATATATTACTACATATTCAAGATTATGTCAAGAATATAAGATATAAGGGGTGTGTAAATAATTTGTCACCTTTGGTGTCAATAGGTATCAATTTAGTGAGAATAGTTTATTTTTATGTATGTTTGAGTTGTCTGGATCACAGATTACACAGATTACGCGGATAAGAGGGTTTGGGGAGGGGAAGGAGTAAGATCACAAACTAAAAGTTTGTGGTACAAAGAGGTGTTTTTTCTGAATCACGGATTACGCAAGAGTTGGGAGTCGGAGTTCTCTCCTACAGAAGAAGAATTATATCTGTACGAACGATTCGTTTTTATAAGAAACATTGTTGTAAAGTGACAAAAAGTTTACACACCCCTGACATGTTGTTGAATTGTATATACATAGAGGAATATGGTAATATATTCAATAAAGTTATATTGCAGGGTACTCTATCATGTTTATTACATATAATAGATTAATAGTTATGTTTACAAGTTGTCTTGTTTTGAGTCTATTTATTTTAAATGATCGAGTATTTGGAATGGAAGATGTTGTTGATATAGAAAAAGGAAAATCAGACATTTCAATTGAAAGTGATATTTCAGAAAAAACATACATTATTTCTCGAATCAAATTTGATGGTAACAAACATTTCAAAAGAAATAAATTACTTACTCTTTTTGGATGGACAAGAGATAAAGAATATACGGTATCGGAAATAAACAAAGGTTTCAATGGAATTTTAGAAGGATATAAGAAAGACGGTTTTGTATTCATAAATGTTGAACCTGAAATTATCGAAACCACAGATAGTCCAAATTCTGTTATTCTTGACATACATTTGAATGAAGGTAAGAAACTTCGTATTGGATATCTGAGTATATCAGGTAGTGAGTTGATTTCAGAATCTAAAATCATACGATATCTGGGACTTAAACATGGTGAGTACTTTACACAGAAATTGCTTGAAAAAGGTATTGAAAGAGTTCAATTACTTTATAGTGAACATGGTTACCCTTTCATTGAAATTGAAACAGATAGTATTAATATATCAAAAGAAAATGGTTCAATTGACTTATCGTTAAGGATACGTGAAGGAAGTAAGGTTAGATTAGGGGAATTGAAAATAAGTGGTCTCAAGAAGACAAAACCCAATGTTGTACTAAGAGAAATCCCATTTAAAGAAAATGATATTTATAATCAGAGAAAAATAGATCAGACATACCATAATTTACGTAATATAGGTTTCTTCCATAGTATACAACCCAATATATTAGAAGCAGGAAAAAAGGAAAATAAATTCATTATACATCCAAAGGTTGTTGAAGCACGAACAGGTCGTTTAATTCTTGTCCTTGGATATGCCCCTCCTTTAGAAGGGTCTGATGATTTACCTCAATTAACTGGAATTGTCGAAGTACAGGATACAAATCTATTGGGAACAGGCAGAGTTGCAAATTTCTTTTGGAAATCTGGTTTACTTAAATCCTTAAGTGTTGGATATAAAGAACCGTGGATATTTGGACGACCATTTACCTTGGGGTTGTCTTATAGTCAATTAGAACAATTTAATAGGAACAATGAGTTAGAATCTGAAGAGAAAGCAGCGAACATAAGCGCTAATAAATCATTAGGTAGATTTTATGAGAGTGATATTGTTCTCGGATATAAACTGATTAACTTTTCGGGATACCCGATACAATCGAGTAATTATCCACAAGATAATACAATTAATACTCTTGAATCTACCTTATTTGAGAATTTTACGCCTGTGACGGAAAATGGTTCTAAATATAGTTTAACTCTAAGAATAACTCGTGACTCCAGAGACTATTTCCTGAATCCTACACGCGGCAGGCGGGATAGTTTGGCGTTTGAAATATCACATAGTGATTTTAAACTTAGAAAAGCATGGTTAGATCTCCAGCAGTATTTCAAAACATGGGAGAATCAGATCGTTGCACTTGAACTTCATCTTGCTGCTGCATGGGGGATCAACTTTCCACCTACTGAATTATTCTATTTAGGTGGTGCCTCAACATTACGTGGATATGATGAAGATTGGTTTTCTGGAACAAAAAGAATATATTCTAATCTTGAATATAGGTTTTTAATAGGCAGTAATTCTCAGATATTTGCTTTTCTTGATTCAGGGTCAGTTACCTCTATTGAACGTCCATCAGATTTTGACAGACTTAGAGTGGGATATGGGTTTGGAGTAAGATTAGAATCTAAAGGTGGTATTATACAAATGGATTATGGATTGGCTGCTGGAGAATCGGCACTTAAAGGAAAAATACATGTGAAATTAGGTGCTGCATTTTAATAAAATAACGTGAGTTTGACAATTAACAGGACAGAGTCAAATTGAACAGAGAACGGGCATATTTCGTGAAAAAATCGTCATTTTGGTGTTTTTAACCCCCTAAATCCCCCTTATCAGGGGGACTTTAAGAGGAAATGTGGAAGTCTAACTATTTATCAAACTCACGTTAAAATAGGATTTTGATGTTAATTCAACAAAATTAAGTATAAATACGTCTTGTTATAATAACCCATTTAATTATTAAACATTGCAGGAAAAATACTCTGATCTAAACATAGTAATTGTCAGAATCTAAATTCTATGATAGTATATTCCTATAATATAATAAGGAGAATTGGATGACAAACAATAGTAAATTGCTCAGTTGGGTAAAAGAAACAGCGGAGTTATGCCAACCCGATGAAGTTTATTGGTGCGATGGCTCCCAGGAAGAAAATGATAGGTTATGTGAACTATTAGTTCAAAATGGAACTTTTGTTCGTTTAAATCCTGACAAACGACCTGGTAGTTATCTTGCACGTTCTAATCCTGCGGATGTAGCCCGTGTAGAAGGTAGAACGTTCATTTGTGCTAAAAACCCAGCTGAGGCAGGTCCGACTAACAATTGGCATGATCCGGTAGAGATGAAGGCAACATTACAAGGACTTTTCAAAGGATGTATGAAAGGTCGTACAATGTATGTCGTTCCATTTAGTATGGGACCATTAGGTTCACCAATATCACATATTGGTGTGGAAATTAGTGATTCACCATACGTTGTTGTAAATATGCGTATTATGACGCGAATGGGTAAGGATGTTTTAGATGTATTAGGTGAAGATGGAGATTTTGTCCCTTGTACACATTCAGTAGGGATGCCACTTGAAGATGGTCAAGATGATGTATCATGGCCGTGTGATCCCGATAATAAATACATTGTACATTTTCCAGAAGAACGTTCTATTTGGTCTTATGGTAGTGGTTACGGTGGGAATGCTCTACTTGGCAAGAAATGTTATGCTCTTAGAATCGCCTCTATTATGGCGAAGAACGATGGATGGATGGCAGAACACATGCTAATTTTAGGTTTAACCAGTCCTGAGGGAGAAAAGAGTTATATAGCAGCTGCTTTTCCAAGTGCATGTGGTAAAACGAATCTTGCTATGTTGACTCCAACTATCCCTGGTTGGAAAGCAGAGACGATTGGTGATGATATTGCTTGGATGAAATTCGGTGAGGATGGACGGCTTTATGCCATTAACCCTGAAGCTGGATTTTTTGGTGTTGCTCCTGGTACATCAATGGAAACGAATCCAAATGCAATGCATACCCTTGGTTCTAATTCAATCTTTACGAATGCTGCATTAACCCCGGATACTGATGTTTGGTGGGAAGAGATGAGTGATGATCCTCCAGAATCTGCAATTAGTTGGCTTGGAGAAGAATGGCATCCAGGAGATGAAAAAACTGCTGCACATCCAAATGCACGGTACACAACACCTGCAGCACAATGTCCTATAATTGATCCGAATTGGGAAAATCCAAATGGTGTCCCTATCTCTGCTATTCTATTTGGAGGCCGACGTGCTTCTACTATTCCGTTGGTGTTTGAAGCATTTAACTGGCAACATGGGACATTTATTGGTTCAATTGCATCATCAGAAAGAACTGCTGCTGCCGCAGATACTGTGGGAGAACTACGAAGAGATCCAATGGCAATGTTACCTTTCTGTGGTTATAACATGGGAGACTATTTTGCACATTGGTTAGAAATGGGTAAAAAGACTGATACTGAGAAATTACCTCGAATATTCTATGTTAATTGGTTCCGAAAAGATTCTGATGGTGGATGGCTATGGCCTGGATTTGGTGAAAACAGTCGTGTTCTTAAGTGGATAGTAGAAAGAATCACTGGAAAAGAAGATGCAGTTGAAACACCAATTGGTTTTGTTCCTTGCGAAGGCAGTATTGACACTGACGGTCTTGATGTTACAGATGAACAGATGCAAGAACTGTTAAATGTCAATTCAGAAGAATGGCTTAATGAGATTGAATCAATTCGTGAACACTATAAACGTTTTGAGGAGAAATTACCAGAAGTATTGACAGACCAATTAGATGCATTGGAAAGTCGTTTACGTGAATCAAATTAATAAAGGCGATTATAGGCAAGGGTAATTCTATTCTTGCCTATAAGAATGTAGAGATAATTAATAATCTATCTATTCAAGCCTTGAATTTCTATTTATCTTCAGTTACATAATTATTCAACAAAATATACATTTAGTTGTTATACCATTTCTATAACTTATTGTCTCATTAGGCGGTTATTATGGTAGTCATTTTTCAGGTTACAAACTGAATGAAGATTAATTTTTAAATTCGGTAATTTGTAGAAAGATCCAAATCAACGGTATGAATGCTATATAGCATTTCCCGTGGTTAGGAAACCGCACCTACCGGGTGTGGGAAAAATAGAATTAGCGAAATATTTACTTAATCCTCATAAAGTTTGTGGTACAAAAAAGAGACATTTCAATTAGAAATGGTATTATATATATTAGAAATAACATGGGATATTCAACATTTAGTAATAGGATTGCAATTTTGAGTGAATATTGGGGGAGACATGTTAGAAAAGTTATTTAAACTAAAGACAAATCATACAACAATTAAACAAGAAATCGTTGCTGGATGTACCACATTCATGACCATGTCATATATTATCTTTGTCCAGCCATTTTTTCTTAGGGATGCAGGTATGGATCCGGGTGCAGTAATGGTTGCCACGTGTATCTCAAGCGCAGGAGCGTGTTTCCTAATGGCGTTTCTGACAAATTATCCAGTAGCCTTAGCACCTGGAATGGGGATTAATACCTACTTTGTTTATGAAATCTGTTCCAATCAGGGTCTCGGGTTACAATGGGAGTATGCATTAAGCATAGTCTTTTTGTCAGGTATGTTATTTGTCATACTGTCATTTGTAGGTTTACGTGCTGCTGTGATGAATGCTCTACCATCCTCCTTACATAACGCAATTGCAGTTGGAATAGGTGCGTTTATAGCATTTATTGGTCTTCGAATGTCAGGGATCATTACCTCACATCCAGCAACATTTGTTACACTGGGTGATATCCAATCTACACCGGTAATAATCTCTATCTTTGGAATACTCATAATCCTTACACTTATGGCACATCGGGTTCGAGGAGCAATGTTAATTGGAATTTTTGCTACAGCAATTGTCTCAATTATCTTTGGTATAGTAAAATATAAAGGTATTGTGGCAGTTCCACCATCAATTGAACCCACATTATTTAAGCTGCGTATTCCAAATTTATTGAAAATCGTTGAATTGATTCCCTACATATTCTTCTTCTTTTCTGTGGACATGTTCGATAGTATAGGTACACTCACAGCCACAGGTCATGAAGCAGATCTACATGAAGATGGAAAATTATCAAAAGGTCGTCAAGCATTATTAACAGATGCGATCGGTTCTGTTGGGGGTGCTTGTCTTGGTACATCTACAGTTACATGTTATATAGAAAGTGCATCAGGAATTGCTGAAGGAGGACGGACAGGTTTAACTACTATAGTAACTGGAATATTGATGTTGGTTGCGTTGTTTTTCAACCCATTAATCAGTATAGTAGGTGATGGAATTCAGCCACCAGGAAGTCCAATACCCCTTTACCCAATAATTGGTCCTGCTTTGATAGTTGTAGGTGGATTAATGCTTAAAGATCTGGTCAATATTAACTGGGATGATTTTACTGAAGCGATTCCAGCAGCATTAACTGTAGTGATGATGCCGTTGGCTTTTAGTATTACAGAAGGGATTGCATTTGGTTTCATTTCAATGTCATTCTTGAAGATAGTGACTGGTCGAAGCAAAGATGTTAGTCCAATGGTTCATTATTTTGCTATCTTCTTTATAGCTGTTTATATGCGTGATTTGATCTTATAAATTACACTTTATGTGATTATGGATCTATTACAAAGTTCTGTATAGAATTTGACAAACTGCACTCTTGAGTGTAAAATTTACTTAGTTAGAATGGCAATCTTACTAAGAATTTGTTTAATTTAATTACTTAGGTTTAATGATTTACTTTAGGTTAGTGGGGAGTCCAGACAAAAATTGATTGTATCAATAAATCATGTCGCGACCAGGAGGTCGCTCCTACAGAAGAAAATCACCTGTAAAATAAGTGTGGACTATCCACAAGTAAATAGAAGATGTATATATTAACCTAATATATTATAAGTTTACATCTTAAATCTATTCTGCTAAACATGTTTTTGTAGAATAGATTTTCTTAGGTCAATATACCAGGGAATCAACGCATTTGTTATCTTTTTGGGTGTTAAAATACTTACAAGATATACTTACAAAAAAAAATGCTGGTTATTTTGTATTGATTGACCCAGAAAAATGTAAGCTTGAGAATTGTAGTAAGATATCTCGTGAAATTGAGAATGCCGGTGCAGATGCAATATTAGTAGGTGGGAGTCTACTGACTTGTGATCTTCATCCAATTGTAGAATCACTAAAAAAAGAAATAACACTTCCTATAATCTTGTTTCCTGGGGATTCGACTCATTTGACTCCACATGCAGATGCTATACTTTATATAAGTTTGATTAGTGGGAGAAACCCTAACTACCTAATTGGTGAACAAGTAAAAGCTGCCCCATTGATTCAACGTTATTCATTGGAACCAATTCCTACTGGATATATATTGATAGATGGTGGTAACCGTACTGCTGTAGAATTTATGAGTGGAACTGTTCCAATACCAAGGGATCAACCTGATATTGCGGGACCACATGCATTGGCGGCTGAATATCTTGGTATGAAATTAGTCTATTTAGAGGCAGGTAGCGGTGCTGATTTACCTGTACCAAATCAGATGATATCTCATGTAAAGAAGCAAATAAACATACCATTGATAGTTGGTGGTGGGATAAGAACTCCGGATATGGCACATAAATTAGTCAAGGCGGGGGCAGATTTTGTCGTCACAGGGAATATATTGGAAGAATGTGATTCAGCTAAGATAATGAAACAATTTGCAAATGCAGTTCATGGTATTTAGATCTGTTGAACAGAATACTTATATTTTTGAGAATATACACAGTACCACATTGTAGAATCTTATTTTAGAATTTAATTTTGAGGTAGTACATTATGTCTGAAAATAATGATATTAATGTAGAAGAAGAAACAAACGAGAATGAAGAACCGGATGAGACAGCATCTCAAGAAGAGAGTGATGATTCTAACGAAGTTGAGGAGGTAATGTCCGAATCAACTGTAGAATCGTTATTAGATCAAATTGAGAGTATACAAGTACAACATAAACAGCAATTGGAAGAAGTTGCTGAATCTGAAAGAATTCAATATGAGGAGGAAAGAGAGAGATTATTACGTACTGTTGCTGAGGCAGAGAATTCAAAAAGAAGACTTGAAAGTGAATCAGAAAAACACCTTAAATTTGCTAATGAGAATATAATCAAAGGAATCATTCCAGTTTTAGATAGTCTTAATGCAGCGATTAAAAGCATCAATGAAAAGGTTGATGAATATGATTCTGAATCCCAGTTATTGACTTTTTCTGAAGGTGTTGAGTTAGTATATAAGCAACTAATGGATGTATTAAAAACTAATGGATTAGTTCCAATTGAAGCCTTCGGTGAAATATTTGATCCAAATATACATGAATCAGTTTTTGCAACTGAATCTGATGAAATTCCAGAAGGCAATATTATAGAAGAACTAAGAACTGGATACAAATTGCATGATCGTATTCTCCGTGCCTCACAAGTAATAGTGTCAAAAGGATTACCAGAAATTCAATCATTAGATGAAAAGACAGATGGAAATATTGACGAATCCGAAGAATAGAAACTAACATTATAGAAGTTACATATTGGAAAATAATATGCAAAAAAGGGATTATTATCAAGTATTAGATGTCAGTCAGGATGCAGATGATGAAGAAATTAAAAAAGCATATAGAAAGTTAGCGATTAAGTATCATCCTGACAAGAATCCTGGAGATCAAGAAGCTGAGGAGAGATTCAAAGAAGCCACTGAAGCTTATGACGTATTGCGTACACCCGAAAAGAGACAAAGGTATGATCAATATGGACATGCTGGACTTGAAGGTTCATCATCTGGATTTGATTTTAGTTTCAATTTAGATGACATTTTTAGTGATGTATTCGGCGATGTATTTGGCGGACTTGGTAGGTCTCAAAGTCGTCCTAAACAGGGACGGAGTCTTCAGTATAATCTTGAAATATCACTTGAGGATGCCTACAATGGTAAAGAAGTGACAATAGAAGTTCCTCGCGTAGAATCCTGTCCAGAATGCAGGGGAAGTGGATCTGAAAAAGGATCAAATATAGATACATGTCCTGAATGCCTTGGAAGAGGACAGATCTCTCAATCTCAAGGGTTCTTTACTATGTCAAGGACTTGTCCTCGTTGTCGGGGTGAAGGACAGATTATTACAAACCCATGTAACAAATGTAATGGACAGGGTAGAATTAGAGTTCAAAGAGAGATTAAACTCAAGGTTGATAAGGGTGTGGATAATGGATTTGAATATAGATTACGAGGTGAAGGTGAAGCTGGATCTCTTGGTGGTCCATCTGGAGACCTTCTGGTAGTTGTCCACATTACACCACATGACCATTATTCAAGAGATGGTAACGACTTGTTTACTTCTGCTAAAGTATCGTTTGTACAAGCTACCCTTGGAAGTACTATTGAAATCAACAGTTTAGATGGACCTGAAAAGTTAAGTATTCCTCCCGGCACTCAATATGGAGATCAATTGAGAATACCAAACAAAGGTATGCCAAAGATTCGGGGTTCAGGTAGTGGGGACCTAATTGTGCAAATAGGTATAGTAACCCCGAAGAACCTTAATGATGAACAACGTAAATCATTACAACAATTTGCAGAATTATACGAGAAGGATCACGGATCCGAACATGGTGGATTCTGGGATAAATTGTTTAGACATAATGATGAATGATATATTGATTGTTTGTCATTGAAACTAATACATTTTCCATAATACCCATTTTACAACATAATATGAATTGGGTACGTTTCATTGTAACCACTTCTATAGAAGCTTCTGATGCAATTACGAACTATCTCTTTGAGATAAACGCAATTGGCTTAGAACTGAAAGATATCACTTCCAAAACAACATCCATTATCGCTTATTTTCCATTAGATGAGCGTGTAAATACTCGTATAAAGAAACTACGAAAATTCATATCGCTACTACCTTCATGGGGTATTGAATCACAATCAACCAAAATTGAATTAGAAAATGTGGAATCGGAAGATTGGGAACAAGCATGGAAATCTTCATATTCTCCTCAAAAAATTGGAAATCAATTACACATCGTACCATCCTGGTATGATGTATCTGATAATCAGAATGACATTTCAATAATAATTGATCCAGGAATGGCATTCGGAACCGGTTACCATCCTACTACACGTTTATCTTTAAGACTTATTGAAAAGACAATAAAACCAAACCATATTGTAGCTGATATTGGTACAGGGTCCGGTATACTCAGCATTGCCTCTATAAAATTAGGAGCAAGTCGTGTAGATGCTATTGAAATTGATCCATCTGCAATTCCTGTAGCTGAAGAGAACTTCTCAAATAACAATGTTCTATCACAAGTACGTCTTTTTGAAGGAGATGGATTATGTATCACTGATGAAGTATATGACCTTATTGTTGGAAATATACTTACCAAGACAATCCTTCCAATGATTCCTCAATGTAAATCAAGGTGCAAACCTGATGGAAGTCTGATTTTCTCTGGTATTTTAAATACGGAATTTGATCTTATCCAAGATACATTGGAAGAGAATGGATTTGAATGTGAACAAGTCATAGAAGAAATGGAAGGAAATGTCGTTTGGTTAGGAATTTTAGCGGGGTTCTTTAGCTAATCCATGGCACAACGTACACCTACCAAGATTTAGATGTGGCATCGTCGGGGATTCTTCATCACCAACAAGGTGGCATTTTAAGCAATCGGATGCATCTGTTGATTTTAGGTGATCTTCAATATATGACCTTTCTGGTGCAGCATTAAAAAACAGTATTACCATAACAATAGAAAAAATAAGACCAATAACACATACAATATACATTAGGGTCTTAGCACTTGCTTGTTCTGTTGGCATTAATAATTAGAAACTCCTTGAAAGATTATCGGTTCAAATCAATACTCTAATTCAACTGTTGCTGAAGAATGGAAAAAGTGTAGAAATTTTTTCATTTGTTAATGGCGAACCATATTCGCATGCCTCAAAGGCTTCGGCATATTGAATGGATTCCCCTATTTCATTCCCATAAAATTCAATTAATTTATTACGATATTTGTCAGCAATTGAACTGAATTGTTTGAATAGTCGGTTTGCTAGCCATTCTCTTCTATCCTCAGTATTATCTGGCACTGATTCAAGAGTTCCATTATTAAATGGAAGCCATTCATAAACTTGTGAAGTATGAGAATGGATCATATCTATTTTCTTATCAACAACCGCGTCAATTCCTATTACAACATCTGGAGTAAATGGATAAGGTTTATTAAATCTATCACTTAAATAAAGAATTACTGGATTATTTTCTAAATGTGGTGTTTGTGCACAAACGTTAGGTACAGTTACCATATATGCTGCGTCCTGAACTAACATAGAGGTATAGCGATGATCAGGATGGTAGTCGTTTGGTCGATGTGTCATTATCATATCTGGTTTATATATGCGTATATTTCTAATTATCTCATACCTATTTTCCAGGCTGGGTATCAATTCTCCATCGTGAATATCAAGTAAATCATATTCTATCCCGATGATATCAGCTGCATCATTGGCTTCCTGTCCTCTTCGTAATGCTAAAGGACCACCCCCCATTTCATGGTGTCCTGCATCCCCGTTTGTAACAGAAATAAACTTTACATTATGGTTTTCTTGTCTATAAAGTGCTGCTAATCCACCTGCTTTGAAATCACAATCATCTGGATGTGCCCCAATGACTAATAATCGCAATTCTTGATTGTCCATATTAATTTCCATTATGTCTATGACTGTATTTTATATTAAACGTGAGTTTGATAAATCAGTTTTTTATATTCAGTGCGGTTAGGAAACCGCACTATAGGCGTCAATTTTAGAAAAAGGATGTCTGATTTTTCAATAATAATTATTGTTAAGTGAAAACATCTCCTATATAATGTATAAAAATATTACCTTTTACTTTATACAAGAGGTGTTTCCAATGAATACATTATCACAGGTTCCTGAAAAAATGCAACAGATTCTAACAACCATTGCTGATGAAGCAGCCCTTGAAACAGGATTTTGCAAAAGAAATCGAAAACTTGCGGGGAGTCATTTTGCTCAGACACTTATTTATAGTTGGTTAGAAAATCCTGATGCCACCTATACTCAACTTACACATACTGCTGCTTCTCTCGGTACTCCAATCTCACGACAAGCGATTGAACAACGATTTACTGCTGAAGCTGCACAAACCCTCAAAGCAATCCTTGACGCGGCTGCGTCCGAAGTGATTTCTGCGGATCCACAAGTTCTCCCACTCCTTGAACAGTTCAACGGTATCTATATACAAGATAGTTCTTGGATAACACTCCCTGATACGCTTCACGATATTTGGGAAGGTGCCAGTAAAAAGGATTATCCGAACAAATCCGAACTGAAACTCCATCTACGCTTCGATGTTGCTACAGGGACATTCGAACACTTTCAACTCACCAACGGCATCACCGCTGATAGCACTGTAGAAAAACAGATTGACCGGCTCCCCCAAGGGAGTTTACGCCTTGCGGATCTCGGTTATTTTTCGCTACAAACCCTTCAAGAACTTACGGACGAAGGGGTCTTTTGGATTTCACGGTATAAAGTTAGGTGTTCGGTTTTTGACAATACAGGAAAGCCTCTTTGTTTACATAAATGGCTCAAGTTTCAGACCGAAAACATTATCGAAACAGATATTTTCATAGGTTCAAAAAAGCGGATGAAAGTAAGATTAGTAGCTCAGAGACTCTCCGAAGAAGAAACCGAAAAACGACGACGAGATATCAACTATCGTGCTAAACGAAAGCATACACAAGCATCACAGGCACGACTCCAACTCGCAGGTTGGAATATCTACATTACAAATATTGGAACGGATCAACTCACCGCTGAACAGATATGTGTCATTGCGCGGATTCGATGGCAGATCGAGTTGATATTTAAGTGCTTTAAAAGCCTTGGAAAAGTAGACACATCACGAAGTAAAAAACCGTATCGTATTCTATGTGAAATATATGCTAAACTGATCGCTGCAATCATTCGGCATTGGGTGATGTTGGTCATAGGATGGCGATGTTTACGGCATAGTTTATCGAAAACAGTAGAGCTTATTACGTCCTACACACGCACAATCACAATAAGCTTTCGCAAGTCAAAGAGACATCTTAGAGAGACATTTGATGAGATAAAACAAGTATTCGAAAACGGGTGCTACATTGAAAGAAGAGCTAATAGAAAAACAACATTGGAATATCTTGAAAATGCTACAAAAAACCGCTAAATTGACGCCTATGGTGCGGTTAGGAAACCGCACCTACCTGGTTTAAAAGACTATTAATTTTGGAAGAATGAAGTTCGTATGCCTATAATCAAACTCACATTATATTAAAGATATTATTTATTAACTATATTCTTTACTGTATTCAGATTGATATGATATACTGGTATCTGTATTAATATTTATCCTTCTCAAATTGTGTTGAGAAATAGAGTTTGTAGGAAATGTTTTGATACGTTGTATCAATGTTTCCATAATAACCATATATCTTATATGTGTCTTTTTGTAATTCCTTATGAATAATTGGAAAGTTGAAGTATCTTATAAACCTGATGTTCCTGATGCTATCGGTTTGGGTATTCTTCAGGACGTTTTAGATCTTGGAATCAATGGTGTAGAATCAGTCCGAACTGCTGCTATATATTGGATTGAAGGTATGCTTGATGAGATTGCAATACATCGAATTGGAAATGAACTCTTAGCTGATCCGATTACGCAACAATATTCAATTAACCAGGTTCAAACATCAGAAAAACAGTGGACTATAGAAGTTCAATATAAACCAGGTGTTACCGATGCAGTTGGTGATAGTACAGTAAAAGGAATTAAAGATCTTGGAATCTCTGAAGTAAGTAGTGTCCGTACAGGTAAAAAGTTTTGTATAGCTGGTGAATTGAATACAGCTAAGATAGAGAATATATCCAAAAGGTTACTTATGAACGATGTGATTCAATCCTATTCTTTTCTCCCTCCTCCCTTATAAATTCATTTCCAACCTGCATACAATCGAATTACAGTACCTAAATTTAATCTTACAAGTATAGTAGTTGTCAACAGTCTAATGTGGAACTTTATATTTCTCTCTATACCAACCCTACCTGGCTTTCCTAATTCAATATGATTAAATTCATTTTTCTTGAGTAATCTTGATAGCGAATTTGCTGAGAAATAGTAAAGATGATCATGTGGGTGAATATAAGGCCAATCTGACTTTTGAATTCTACTATGTAAACTCCGACCATTTGGAACTTCTATAACCAATTTCCCTGTGTTGGGTTTTAAAATCCTTCTTAATTCTGATAATAATGGGTTTAAATCTGGTATATGTTCTAAAACATGGTAGAGTGTAATTACATCAAAATGTGCATCTGGAAATTTTGCATCAAAAATATCTCCACATTGAACATTTAGTTGATGAATCTCTTGAGCATAAGTACTCCCACTCTTTGATGGATCAATGCCATAAGTTTCCCACCCACTTATGTTAGCTAAATGTAGAAATGTTCCAATCCCACACCCTACATCAAGAATTCTTCCGTATGATGGACACTTTTTCTCCAATTCAGAAAGTCGTTCAGACATTTGAAGCCATTCCATTTTATCTGAATTGATTCGAGTCATCTTTTCATCAGGATAATATGTTTCAACATATTCCTTTTCCAATGTAGTCTTCTTTATACGAGGATTAACATACCACAATCTACACTGTTTACAGATAACTACTGAAAGTGAATCAATATGGTATAGTAATCTTGTATTATCTATATTACAAATTGGACAATAAATTTTCTCAAGTTTATCCATGTATTTTTTATCAAATTGGGACATTCAGTTAAAAATACTGAACCAGATACTGTTATTTAGAATAAAGGTAATCCTTGTGTTTCAACGTATACTGAATATAGAGATTGACTACCTGTCATGAATAAACGGTTTCTTTTTACACCACCGAAGCATAGGTTTGCACATATTTCAGGTAAATGTATTTTGCCTATAAGTATTCCATCAGGGGCAAATACGTGAACCCCATCATATCCATCACCTACCCAACCTGCACTTGCCCATAAATTTCCATCTGTATCACATCGTATTCCGTCAGCAATTCCTGGTGACATATCACAGAAGACCTGTTGATTCTCTAAAGATTCACCATTAATTACATCATAAACATATATATTTCGTGGTGTACCTTCTTTATGGGTGACACCAGTATCGACAATATATAATTTTTCATAATCTGGTGAAAAACAGATACCATTTGGTTTTTCGATTTCATCCGTAACCATTGTGGTATCACCAGTTTCTGGATTAATTCGATAAACACATGTAGGTAATTCAAATTCAGCAATATGACCTTCGTAATTTAGCATAATACCGTATCCAGGATCTGTGAACCAAACTCCACCGTCAGGATGGACAGCAACATCATTTGGTGCATTCAATTTCTTACCATCATAATTATCCATCAAAATGGTAATTGATCCATCGTATTCGGTTCGTGTAACCCGTCGTGTACCGTGTTCACAACTGATTAGTCTACCCTGTCGATCACGCGTGTGTCCATTTGTATAATTAGATGGCTTACGGTATTCACTTACCTCCCCTGTGGACTCTTGATACTTTAGAATTCTGTTATTCGGTATATCGCTCCAGAGCAGATATCCCGCATCACCAAACCATACTGGTCCTTCTGACCAACGTGCTCCAGTCCATAGCCGTTCAACGACAGAATTTCCAATTTTATATTTTGCAAATCTTTGATCAATTACCTCTATAGCAGGATCAGGATAACGGGTTATAGATCCATCCCAACGTCTATCGATTTCTTTCATTAGTGTCCTCCAAAATCTCTAACTCTAAAGTAGTATACCACATAAACGGGAACAATGGAATACTTCTGTCAACCGAGTAGATGGAAAGATATATAATCAATATTAATGTCTAATAGCTATTCTAATTAGCAACCTAAACAATGAAAAATAGAACAAGTATGATAGATTAAATAATTGATATAAGATGAGATAGGTATAATTGTAATAAGTGGTCTGTGGTCTGAAGAAACGGAACTTATACCATTTCTATAAATGATTCTCCCATGATTATGTGATATTTATGTCTTGAAATACTACACAAACTGGATGAAGATTAATTTACTAATTCGGTAACTTTCCTGTAAAGTCCGGTACGGTTAGGAAACCGCACCTACCGGGTTTGGGAAAGTAGAATTACCGAAATATTTACTTAATCCTCATGAAGTTTGTGCTACATTTAAGAGATTCAATTAATGAGACTTTAATTACCAGAAATGGTATTATAGTGGTTTTAAAGCGAATTATGGAAATTAGGATTACATTCTTTTATGTCAAATAGTCTTACAGTATGTAATATAAAGAAAATACATTTGACTTGATTATAATTTTCTGATAGCCTTAACCTAAGAAATGAGGGGGAATTTACGATGGAGAAACAAGCATTACCACTCACTGATGAACAAATGCGTGATTTTATCATAAATGGGTTTATTACATTAAAAACAGATTTCCACCCGAGTTTTCATGAAAACATATACAATCATCTGGATGATATGTTTGAACATACTGGAAACTTAGGTAATAATGTCCTCCCACTGATACCTGAAATTCAAGAGGTCTTTGACCATCCAGTAATACATGGTGCTATGCAGGGGGTTCTTGGTAAAAATTATATAATGCATCCACACCGTTACTGTCACTTCAACCCACAAGGTGGTGGAGGACAAAACTTTCACAAAGATTCTTATGAAGGTGATGAACAGGTTCGTCGTCATAAGTGTCGATGGACAATGGGATTTTATTATCCTCAAGATGTTCCAGAGGAGAGAGGACCGACAGCTGTTTTACCTGCTTCACAATATTATGAGACAAGTGAAAGTGCGCATGAACAACCCGATACACCTCTTTGTGGTGAAGCGGGAACAGTGACTATTGTTCACTACGATTTATGGCATCGTGCTACTGCCAACACCAGTGATCAGAAACGATATATGTTGAAGTTCCTGTTTTCACGACTTGAAGAACCCTCTGAACCTGTCTGGAATAGTGAATCTACAGAATGGCATTCAGTAGATTCAACAGAGAGTTCAGAACATCCTGATATGCATGAAACACATTGGGATTGGTATTACGGAAAACAGAATGGAAATACTAATGGAGTTTCTTCTAAGGAAGTGGAATCACTCCTTGAATCACTTGAAGATGACAACGAAAAGATACGATTAAATGCAGCATATCGTCTTGGAAGAGTTGGAAAAGATGCCGTAGTATACCTGAAAAAAGCGTTATACGGTTCTTCTGATTCAATTCGAAATTATGCAGGACATTCATTAAGCCTATTAGGTGAACCTGCTGTGCCAACATTAATTGATGCTTTGAAGCATAATGATGATTCAATACGTGCATGTTCAGCCTATGCATTAGGTGATATGGGTAAATCAGCGAAAGAAGCAGTAAGTGCACTTTTAGAGGCAGCTAAAGATGAATCTCCTATGGTAAGAAGGCATGCTATTGAAGGGATTGGTATCATTGGAAAAGATGGGTGTGGGTCCGATAATATCGAAGAAACTGTCAATACCTTGGATCAAGCATTGAATGATGAACATTATTGGATACGATATAATGCTACACGGAGTTTAGCACAATTTGGCACTCATTCTGAACCAGCATTAGAAAATTTAAAAACACAATTAGATGATGATAACAGATATGTCCGTTTTAATGCAGCATTTGCGTTAAAGCAGATTGATACAGTGGAATCTCGGGATATACTATATAATCATCTTTTTTCAACAAGGTGGTGTGCTCTTACAACACGAGATACACCCTATTGATATTATGAAAATGTTACAAGTAATTATTATTTACGAATAAATTACCGGTAGGTTATTTAGCATTAGTAGGTTGATTACTTGTAACATCCCATAAAATCACTGACCCATCTAATGAACTACTTGCCAAGATTTTTCCATCTGGACTGTATGTAAGGCCTTGAATCGAACCTATATGTCCTGACAGTGTTTTAACATTTTCTCCTGATTCAATATCCCATAACCGAATCAGCTTATATGTACCACTGGCTACAATCCTCCCATTTGGACTAAATGCAATAGAATAGACATTCATTGATGTTGGTTCAGTAAAACTCAGTAATTGACTTCTTGATTCAACATCCCATAATTTGATTGTATTGTCCATACTGGTACTCCCAAGTATTTTCCCATCATTTGAAAAGACTGCAGAGTATACCGTTGAACTATGTCCTTTTAATTCACCTTGAAAAATATTAGATTGAGTATCGTATAATTCTATAGTGTTTGAATTCGTCAATACTGCGAGTGTTTTGTCATTGGGACTTATAGAGATTTTCTTTATTTGAAGATTAGATGTACTATCAGTTGTAAATGGTGATATTTCTCTTATTGATTTTCCTGAATCAATATCCCATACCTGAATCAATCTGTTATTCCCAGCACTATAAAGGATTGAACTATCACTTGAGAATACCATAGTTTGATTATTGCTTCTTTGTCCTATTAATTTTTTCCTAATTTCTCCAGTCTGTATATCCCATAAGAATATATTTCCTATCCTATTTGCAGCAGATAATGTAGTACCGTCTGGTGAGAGAAGAATATCAGATGAAAGACTGGTGTTAATTTTTATAGTATTCCTTATCTCTCCAGTGGACACTGTATAGACATTTATGTTCTTTCCAAATAATGATGTAGATACTAATGTTAATCCGTCAGGAGAAAATACTATAGAAGAAGTACCATAAGAAAAACCTGATATTTTGTATCTGATTGCTTCAGTCTCGACATCAAGAAATTGAATTGATCCATCTATGTATGTATCGCAAACTATTGATTTACCATCATTTGAGATATCGAATGATTTAAATATAAACGATGGTAATTGGTATGTATTGAGAAGATCCCCATTTTTATGATCTAATCTACGGATATGATCTGTTCTTCCAAAGAATATGGATTTACCATCTGGAGAATACCTTATAGTTCTAATTTCTGATGTGGAAGCTGAAATTGTATTGATTAAATCACCTGAAATTGGATTCCAAAAATGTAATTTACCATTCCAATTTGCTGTAGTAAGTATATGTTCATTTGGTGAATATAGTACCCTTGATAATTTTCCAACTTTAGGTGTGATAATTTTCTTTATTTTTCCGGTTTTCACATCCCATATATTTATTATTTCCCCACTATTCTCTATACTTGCAAGTTCATTACCATCTGAGGAAAATGCCAGTGACTTAATCGATTGTGTATGGTTAATTAATGTAGTATGTAGTTTACCTGTATCAACATCCCATAATCGAATTGTAGTGTCATTAGAACCACTTGCCAGTAACTTTGCATCGGGACTAAATGCTAACAATGATACATTATAAGTATGTCCAGTTAATGTATTTTTAATGCTATAATCAGAAACATATCTGAGTATAATATACTTACCGTATGTATGTGCAAAAATTTGACCATCATGGCTAAAACAAACTGTTTCTACATCCTCATTTTCTGATGAAATCAGATTTAGTTCTTTGCCAGTTTCTACATCATAAACCCATATACCAAGTGAACTGCAGACTGCGTATTTTTCGCCATCTGGAAAAAATACCACATCATTTATATAACCTTTTCCGATTCGTCTGATTGCTGAATCTGGTAAACTCATCAATCCATAATCTTGTGAATAACAAAAACAGATTGGAATTGTTATATGTACAATTATATAGATGATAATAATTCTAATGTATTTCACTGTTTTTTACTTGTCCTTTAGGAAATTTGACACATCCCATAAGAGAACAGTACCATCATTACTACCACTTGCAAGGATTTTCTCTTCAGGCGAGAATGCGACAGAAAGAACATATCCAGTATGACCAATAAATCCTGTAATATGTTCTCCTGTATCTGCATTCCAGCATCGAATCATTTTATCCCAACTACAAGTTGCTAAGAGATTTCCATCCGGTGAGTATGTGACATCTAACACAAACCTATTGTGTCCTTTTAACATTTTCTTATTTTTTCCAGTCTTAGCATTCCATAGTCCCACTGTTCTATCATCACTTGAACTTGCAAATGTAGTTCCATTTGGATTAAATTGGAGTCCTGTAATTTGGTGCGAATGGGTAATTACTTTGTTAAATAGCGTTTTCAATGATGACATTTTCTTTGGTAAACCTGTTTCAGGATTCCAGAATAATATAGTGTTATCACCGTCACCACTTGCAAGTGTTTTTCCATCAGGAGAAAAGGCTACTGCTCTAACTCTATCTGTATGCTTATTAATGGTATGTATTACTTCAGCAGTGGTTGAATCCCATATACGAACAGAGTTATCATAACTACCACTTGCGATCTTAGTTCCATCGGGGGAAAAGGTTACAGATGCAACATTACCAACATGATCGTTAAGTGTATATTTTTCTTTTCCGTTTTGTATATCCCAAAGTCGTATTGTACCATCCCAACTGCCACTTGCAAGTAGAGAACCATCAGGACTAATTGCAACGCTACCTACAGTTTCTGAATGTCCAATAAGAGTATTTTTGTAGGATCTTGTAGGTATATCCCATAGGTGTATAGTTTTTTCTGAATTCCCACTTGCAAGTGTTTTTCCATCAGGGGTAAAGGCAATAGATTTGACATCACTTGTATGTCCAACAAGAATATTCTTCTCTCTGGCAGTACGTGGATGCCAGAATCGAATTGTACCATCCTGACTACCACTTACAATGGTATTCCCATTGGGTGAATATTGCACAGATACAACGGGATGTGTATGACCTGTAAGTGAATTTATTTTTTCTCCAGTATCTGCATTCCACAAATGAATTGCATTATCATAACTTGCACTTGCAACAGTATTACCATCAGGAGAAAACGCAACCGATACAACATACCATGAATGTGCTGTGAAGATAAGTTTATCCTGGGCTGAATCTGTATCCCAGAATCCTATTGTCCCATCATCAGAACCACTGACTATAGTTTTATTGTCAGGACTAAATGCTAATGAGGTAACACCTCTTGAATGTCCTGGGATTTTCTTTAGGAATTTTCCTGTAATTCCATCCCATAGTCTAATAGTACCATCGTTATTCCCACTTGCCAGAATAGTTCCATCAGAACTAAATGCAACAACTCTACCCCATGCAGAATGACCAGATAGTCTCTTTTTAAGTTTATAATTTTCAAGATCCCATAAGCATACAGTGGCATCCTCACTTGTACTTGCTAATAATTTTCCATCAGGAGTGAAAGCTACTCCTCTAACGTCATCATAATGTCCTATGAGTGTAGCCATTCTCTTACCAGTATTTAGGTTCCAAAGTCGTATTGTGTCATCATTACTACCAGATGCTAATAATTTTCCATCAGAACTGATAGCAATACATTCTATAGCATCCGTATGTCCAGTTATGAGTTTTAATTCTGCACCAGTAAATGAATCATATATCCATATACCGATTGAACCTGCCACGGCTAATGTTTTTCCATCTGGTGAATATCTAATCTGGTACAATTTACCTTTTCCCAATCGAGCAATCGCACCATCTGGAAGTCCCCATTGTGTATAATCTTGTGCAGTAAGAGGTATAACAGATATAATGAAGAATAGAATTAGGATAGAACAAAAGAATTGTCGTTTCATAATCACACCAATTAATGTATAAAGAATATTATATAACTATCACATAAGAGTATCAGGACTTACGTAGTTTGTGTAGAAAACAGGAGATTTTATTCAAAAAAATCCGATAATTAATTGCTTTTTTGTCTTTTAACCCCTAAGGAATCAAGGAATTGAGGAATCAACGGTATGAATGCTATTTAGCATTCCCCGGGTATGAATGTCATATGAAGATTAATTTTTTAATTCGGTAATAATCCGATCTGGCGTAGCAGCATCTGTGATCCTCCTATGAACTGCGACATAAAACTAATCACCTTGTCTTTCACGATTTCCCAATCATCGCAATGACGATGGTTATGTAAAACCGATTGACGCACCCATCGCCATAACTTTTCAATCGGGTTCGTCCACGGCGCATAAGTCGGTAGTTGTATTATCTCAATCGGAAGTTTTTGTAGTGTTCCGATTTTCTCTGAGGGTTTACCTGTCCAATTCGGTGGCTTCGGTTTCACAAACGATGCTGTTTGCGGGAGAAGTGCTTCCAATAAGTTAGCTTGAAAGTGGGTTGACCAATTGTCTTGTATCAAATATATCCGTTGCTTGTTTGCGTAGCGTTGGCAAATCTCGGTGTAAAAAGAATGAAGTGCTTCAGCAGTGCAGCGTGAAACTTGCTGGTAAACAACATCTCCAGTATGTGGGTTCAGAGCCCCGATCCCATAGCACGTTTGGTTGTGTCTGTAGCTCTGACGGGCTAAAGGTGTTTTCGTGCCTGTTTGTGCCCAGTCTTTTGCTATGGTAGGGTTGCGATAAAACGAGAACTCATCTTGGTAAAGCGCAACACAGGTCTGTGGATGTTGACGGGTCTCTTCCAAAACTTGCTGGACCCTGTCTATTTTTTGGGCATAGTCTGTATCCGGACTATGTATGTATAAGCGAGCGCGTTTATAGCTGAGACCGAGTCGACTAAGGATTTTGTGAATACCCGGCACAGACACATCACTGAGCCAAGGGACGATGTTTCCAAGGGATCGGAGTGTCCATCGTGTTTGATGCGGATTATGTTGTTCAGGTCCCTGTGCGATAGTATTATAGACCTCCGCCTCTGCTTCTTCGGGGGATTTAGGGGAATAAGCAGGTTTGCGACCACGACCGGGTGTATAGAATAAACCTTGAATACCGTTTTCATTGTATCGGTGAAGCCACGAATAGACCGTATCAGGATCGCGTTCTTTCAAGAGCATTTTTCGGGCGACTTTGTGAGGGGAAAACCCCTCGCTTATTTTCAAAAGGGCAGCAGCGCGTTCTCGTAGATAAGCCGGTTCGCCTTTATCACGGAGTTCAACGAGTTTTTGTCGTTCAGTTTCACTGAGTTCAAGTTTATGATGTTTTGCCATGAATAAATACCTCCTTGAACAAGAGGATAGCACAAAAATAAAATTTACCGAATTAAAAAATTAATCTTCATTAGACATTCACCGGGCGTTCCCCGCCCCTTATCAAGGGGACTTTAAGAGGTATTGCGTAATTCCTGAGTATTTTAAATTGGAATAGGATGTGCGATAGTTTCTCAATTGAAAATATCTAAGAATCAAGATTTTAAGTTAGTAAAAACACCTATTTATCCTTAATTCAGAATAATATGGTATGTAGTCATACTAAGTAGTTAGGATAGAGTTTAACATGTTAATTCAATACATGTCAAATGAAGATATGTTACAATCCCACATTCATTACAAGATTTTTCTTGACTTATATTCACTTCATGATATGCTTTATATCACAGACATATCTTGTTTGTTGGATTAATTATGAGAAATAATAATTACCAGACAATAATTACCAGACAATTAACCTTAAACTCTACGGTATAGTATACTAAAAACAACAAAAACAACTAATATAGGAGTGAAATAATGAAGTTAAATAATTTGGTCACTATTATCATCTGTCTTAGTTTTAGTATGGGATTATTTCAGATGAATGTGCGAGCAGAAATTGATATTGAAAATGTTGTAGGTGCATGGTTATTTGATGAAGGTAAAGGAACAGTTGCTGAAGATCTTTCGGGCAATGAACTTAATGGAACTCTTCAAGGGAAACTATAGTAAACTTTAGAATTAATGATACATGTTTATAACTTCATCAATGGTTATATCAGCATTGTATTCTCTGAGACGTTTGATATTCGCAAAGTCGTGTTCAATCGGGTTGTAGTCCGGTGAATAAGGTGGCAAAAACAATACCTCTGCTCCCGATGCTTCTATCAACTCACGCGTCCGAAGCGTCTTGTGGATCTTCGCATTATCAAGAACAACCACGTCTGAGACAGACAACCGTGGACATAAATAGGCTTCAAGCCACGCATTGAAACACGCAGAATCGCAGCTTCCATCAAACAAACAAGGTGCCGTAAAAGTCGAACCGATACGTGCTGCGACCAGCGTCGTTGTTCGTGTTCTTGTGCCTGAGATCAAACCTAAGACACATTCACCTTTCGGGGCATAGCCATGACGCCTATAACTTTCAGCACGAAAACCGCATTCATCAACATAAACTATCTTTTTACCAGCGGCGTGTTTCTCGGTGAGTGTCTGACGGTAGCCCCTACGTTTCTCATCGCACCGCTCCTTATATCCGATTGTTTTTTTTTCGTGTGATGCCGAGTTTCCGCAACCCATAGGCTATAGAAGACTCTGAAACACCGAAATGTGAGGCGCGTTCGTTTTGCGTCAAGTCTGGGAAATCAGCGACATGTTTTTTCAGTGCTGCCTCGTCAAGCACTCTCATGTTTTTGGGCCCCGGTTTTTGGGTCGAAAGCGGGTCTTCAGCGGCTAACCATCTATAAATCGTTGAACGATTCAGAGAAAAACGACGGGCAGCTTCGGCTTTTTTCCCGCCAGCTTCAATAAAATCTAAAACGCGTTTGCGTAAATCTGTTGAATATGCCATAATAGACACATTCTACTACAAAATACAAAAAATGTCTCTTTAATTCTGATGGTCACTATAAATTGGGTTAATGGTAAATTCGGCAAAGCACTTGAATTTAATGGAACTGATGCTTTTATAGAAGTTCCTGCCCATGAAAATCCACGGGAACAAATCACTATCTCACTTTGGGTCAAGAGTAATACAGACACATGGAATGCACATGGTTGGTTTGTAGAAAAGCGTAATGCTTATGTTCTACATCCAAATCAGAATTCGAAAAATGTTGCATGGGCATTATGTAATGGTGGTTGTTGGAATAAACCAGGTGGTTGGAGTGATGGTGCTGTTGGACCAGCAGATATTACCGAATGGCATATGTATACTACAACCTATAATAGTGATACCGGCAAATGGATTATTTACATTGATGGCAAAGAAGAGAGCGAAATGGATCTAAATAAAACTCCACTTGATGCTGATAGTGGTCCGGTATTTATAGGTAAAGATAGTTGTTGTGCTGGTAGGTTTGGTAATGCTCTAATTGATGAAGTTGCAATTTTTGATGTTGCGCTTGAACCAGATGATATAAGTACATTAATGAAAAATGGATTGGCTCCCACACTTACTTCTGTAGAAGCAGAAGGCAAGATAGCAACAAAATGGGGCAAGATTAAGGTTAAATATTAAAACCAACTGAATTAAGTAAACGAATAATTGCTGAAGAAAAGGATAATATTGTTTATCAATATTATCCTTTTTTATTTTCAACTCATAGCGAGTATGGAGAAAAATGTTTAATTACCGAATATTGGTGTGAAATCTAATAGGTGATAGCCAACAATTACTTTTCATCCCGTGTATTAAACTGTTTAGGTTAATTCCTCCCCTTGGATATGTCCACTATTATAGAACTATTCTTTTCTTGTATCTCGATACGGATTGTGTTTAACTTTTTCAAGTGTACCCAAATATGCTTTACCAAGTTTCGCTAATGCGGATTGTGTGATCTGGCTGACGCGTCCCTCTGAAACTTCCAATATGTCAGCAATCTCTATACCACTGAACTCCTTGAAAAACTTCATCTCAATGACACTCCGTTCCTTTTGTGTCAGTTTATTCAAAAGTTCCGGCAAGTAATTTTTTAAGGTCTCGACTTCTATTTGTTTTATTACTGAATCCGCCACATTTTTGATCTCACACGCTTGTGCTTGTAATTTTTCAGTCAACGGATTGGAGTCACTGTCAATATTATCAGTTTCTTCTTGATGGGTAAAAGGGATTTCGCGCAACACTTTTTGGCGTTCCGTCCAAAGCCGTGTGCATACACGTGACTTGATAAAGGTAATATAACTCGCTCCACTGGGATGATCCGGGTCATACTTCGGGGTTTCTTCCAATATTGTCAATAACGCAATTTGACGCAAATCTTGTACATGACTTTCTAATTGTGATTTGCTACCTTTGACACAATTCACACATTGATCTATGGACGATTCCGCTGAAAGTGGATTTTGTGGGGTAACATAAAATGGACATTTGCCTCTATTCTGAGGGGTTCTTAGTTCTGACATCGTTTATCTCCCATAAAAATAGTTGGGAATACATTTGAATCAGATCATAACTCCTATATTAATTATATACGATTTATCAAAAAATCTTTAGTTATTTTTTATCATGCTCACAATTTAGCACAATTTCTAAAAAAAAACTAAAGAATTTCTCTTTAGATCTATATAGTTAATAAGGCAACCACTTCCAATCATTTGGAATCATATTCATATATAAACGATGAGGTGAACTTATGGCAACGTTAACTCACTCGAAGAATGGCGTCTCGATATTAGAACCGACTGGAAAAATCATTGGTGAAGCCATACCTGAATTACGACAAACTTTGATAAAACATGTGGATTCGACACAAACTCCTTCTATTCTTATTAATTTTGAGCATGTACATAAAATGGATAGTGCGGGTCTGGGTGTGTTCATCACTGCATACAACATGGTACGTGCAAAAGGGGGTCGTATCGGTATCATCAATGTTGGCAGACATATGAGAAACTTGATAGTTCAAAACCGCTTAATACGCCTTTTTGAACGTTTCGATACTGAAGATGCAGCTATATCTGCACTTTCAGATCGTTTTAACAACACAGTTTGAATACAATTCATCAACAATAAGCAAGGAGTGTTACGATGTATCGTGATTTTTTGACAAACAAATGGATACTGGGTGGTGTCACCTTACCGGATTTGGGTGTTGTCAAATATATTACAGACATCTTGGGTGATGTATCGGTTCTTCAGCAAATAGAAAACAACGCAAGAACACGGGATCCGAATACGCCTATACCTGCACAAATTGAAGCGGATATTCCAGCAGGTGTCCAACTTCTAACTAAAAACGAAGAGTGGTTTGACCCTTATGAGTTTCTTAATCTAAAAAGATAATAACCAATGTGTTATCTGCCATAACACAATAAAAGTGTTTTAAATGTAGTGGACAGTCCACGCTAAAGTTTTAGGTGTTTTTCTTCTGTAGGAAGGGATCGGAATCCCTTCCTACAGAAGAAAAGCCGGTAAATACAACCCACTTTGGCTTCATTCAATAATACAATATTTGATATGTATCAACTAAAATCGTGATTTTATTAATCCCCACTGTACAGCTGCTTTTCCTTTAGGTATAACAGTAAGACCTTCTGCGGTAAATAATTCCTTTACTTCCTTCTCTGTTACTGCCCTATTATAGATAACAACTTCATCAATAATTCCGATGTATCCTCCATCTGCACCAGCACTGCCTATTTCAGTTTCAGTGCCACCCTGCATGGGACCATTGTAATCACTCTCTTTAGCTAATTTTCCATCAGCGTAAAGGTATTTCTTTTTTCCATCAACAACACCAACAAGGTGATGCCATTCTTTCTGTGCAAATGTTGCTACCCCAAATCCACCATCGCCTTGCCATCCAGGTTGTGTGATGAATTCGTATTCAGCCCCACCATTTCTTCCATCATATCTTAATGCCCATCCATTTGTATCCCGTTGTGCAACAATCGTTCCACAACATACTCCTGCAACTGCACCATCTACGGGAGAATCCTTTGCCCCATATACCCACACTGATACACTCATTGTCTCAACACCATTGAAATCTAAGGTTTTTGTTCCAGGGATATGGACAAAGTTTTTACTATCGAATTCGAGTGCTTTCCCAACTTTACCGTTAACTATTTTTGGATTACCAGTTAGTTCTCCATCGTTATCACCTAATACATCTTTTACAGTTTTTCCATTTATCGTACCAGTATCAAACGACCAATAACTAATCACTCCATCAGTGGGAAACTGAGCTCCTGCAAATGGTGTAAGGAAGAGTAGTGTAAAAATAACTACTACTATTATAGATCTTATATTCTTTAACATAATGTTCTCCTTTTTAAAATTCTATAGTATTGATGAGATAACTTTCTAATTCTTCAGGATGAAAAATACACTATTATAACCACAGTTGCCACTCATTTACTTAGATAGCACTCCACTGGAGTGCTGGATGTTGATATACCTTATTCTATAGACATTTCACCCCTCTGGGGTGAGGAAAGTATCTGAAAAACTGTGTTGATACGATCAAAATTCGTTAGATGCAACTTTGGTTATTATAGACATGTCAATTTGTAGATGTGACAAATTAACAACAAATTTGTTTTAACATAATTATACGTATTGGATTGGTCAATTACAATTTGATTGTATGTTAGAGTAATTTAGTTTTGTTCTTCATGTGATTTTTAAATGTAAATGTATTATGATTTACGAATCTGGCATGCCATTCACGTTAAATCTATATTTACCCTAAACCGATTAGATTGATAGTCTTAAGTATATATTCTTTTTACCCGACTACCAATTTGGGTAAGAATCTCGTATGGGATTGTTTCAGCTTTTTCAGCGATTTCATCAACAGTAATCTCCTCGTCTCCTTGTTTGCCTATGAGGATTACTTCATCACCAATCTCAATGTTATCTGTTGTTTCTAATCCAACAACAGTAATATCCATACAGATTCTACCAAGAATTGGTCGTCTTTTTCCACCAATTAATACCTCCCCTTTATTAGAAAGAGAGCGTGGATAACCATCTCCATAACCGACTTGTATTCCGGCAATACGCGTTGGTTGTGTAACCTTATGGGTCAGTCCGTAACTAATCCCTTCACCACTATCAATCATATTAACCCAATTTACATGTGTTTTCCAACGTAGTGCTGGTTGTAAATCAACAAAGTATGAATTTGAAGGATAAATTCCATATAAAGCTAATCCAGGTCTCACTGCATCGAAATGTGAATCAGGAATGGATAATGTCGCTTCGCTATTTGCAACGTGAAAAAATGGAATTCCTGTATCTGATTTCTCAACATCTTCAATTGAAGAAACAAATCGCTGTAATTGTAGATTAACAAATGTCTGATCATCTTCTTCTGCTGTAGCCAGATGTGTTGTAATCCCTTCAAGTTCAAGTCGATTGAGGGTTTGTAATTTTTCTATGAAGTTTTTTACTTCAAGGTGTGGTATTCCACTTCTATTCATACCAGTATTTATATCAAGATGTATATTTGCTTTCTCAATTGGTACAAATTGAAGTAATGAATTTCTACCTAAGACTGCTTCATTCAATCTTATAGCTAAATCCCAATTATCAATAGTTGGTGTTAATTCATAAGAAATTATTTCATCAACTGTATCGGGTAATGTACTAAATAAAACAAGAATTGGATTTCGTATACCGGCTTGTCGTAGTTCAATACCTTCTTCAACAGTTGCGACTGCAAACATATCGGTTATGTTATGTAAGACACCTGCAACCTGTATTGCTCCATGTCCATAAGCATCAGCTTTAACAACAGCAATCAATTTTCTGTTACAATACTCTTTAATTGATTTTGCGTTATCTTGTATTTTCAGTAGGTCAATTTCAACATGTGATTGTATTTTAGTTTCCACTTCTATTCCTGTTCTTTTATTGTATTTCTGAAAGTGTACCTTCTAAACCAATGAACATTAATTTCTTTAACAACCAGGCATTATCCATTACATCAATGACATCCAATGTCAATTTGACTTCATAGATACCTGTTTCAGTAATTAGATGAGAAACATCAACATCATCAGCAACTATCAACGGTTCGCCGGGTTGTACAGTACCGATTAAGTTATCTTCTATGGTGTTTGTATCGTTTATAGCAATACTAAGAAATGCACCAATTCGTGCGGATTCTTGTAGGATTTCATATCTCAAGGTAATATTTTCTCTATGAATTTCATGTACACTCAATCTAAAAGTTAGTTCCTGAGTGAATGTATTTCCTTTCCAATGCCGGTTAGGCAGTAGAATGATTGCGTTTCCGATCTCTACATCAATGTGAAGAGAGTAGGTCTTTTTAATCTTCCCATCAGTAACCTCAAGAGATATGGTATAACGTCCAGCTGACTGTGGGGCAACATATACAATACTTCTACCCTTACCAAGGATTCTTCCTGCATCTGCGTTCCATTTATATATCAACGCAGAAGGATCTCCAGTGTAATCAACGGTTGCATTAAGAGTAGTAGTATCCCCAATAATTAGCTGTTGTGATTCTGTCTCTACTTCAATTTCAAGCATTTCCAATTCTGTATTGAGTAGATTTTCAGTGTCACATGCAATAATAAGAGGTATAAGACAGATAATTGGAAATAGTAATAGGTAATTTAATCCTATTCTATATAAAGGTATTAAATATATCATTAAATTTCTTATCAATAGTAACAAATTATATCCAAATTATGATTTGGAAATCAATAGTTATATTCTCATTTAATTAGGATGATTCAAGCTCTCTCGGATCTATTATATAGGTTTTTTGTACGAAACCATAAGAACAAAATAATGAATATGATAGAATTGAATAACAACATCGTAGAAATAGCGTTTATCTCTGGTGTAATACCAAATTTTAGTGAATTATAGATATATACAGAAAGAGTTGTATATCCTACGCCAGCTGTGAAGAATGTAATGACAAAATCGTCAATAGATAAAGTAAAGGCAAGGAGTGCACCACCAATTATTCCAGGAGAGATAATAGGTAGTGTTACCCTATAAAAAGTCTGCCACTCATTGGCACCAAGGTCAAGTGCAGCTTCTTCAATTGTCTGGTCATATCCTTGCAGACGTGCTCTAACTATAATTGTTACATAGGCTATATTAAAAACAACATGTGCAATTATAACAGTAAATAAGTTTAATTGTATTTTTAATTGAGAAAAGTATGTCAACAAAGCAATTGCTAAGACAATATCTGGTATTATTATAGGTAGATATAGGGAGTTGCTAACTGGTGTTTTAAAACGGAATCTATGTTTTTCAATTGCAATTGCTGCTGCTGTGCCTATAATTGTGGATACTATAGTTGCAGTCCCTGCTATCATTAGACTATTCTTACAGGCTCGCCATACATCCCTGTTTTTCAATAGAGAAGAATACCATCTCATTGAAAAACCTTCCCAAATTGTTATCTGATCTCCTTTGTTGAAAGAGAATATCACAACTACTAATATAGGTAAATATAGGAAGAGGAATACTATTAAGGTATTTAGTTGAAATAGACGTTTCATCTTCAAAACACTACTGTTGAACTGTTAGGATTTAATAAGTATATCCTGTTATTACTTGTATCATTATACTAATAACCTAAGTTATTGTTCTCTTTTAACGTACGAAAATAGATGATTATTCCGATAAGGACAAAACACATCAATAAAATAGATAAAGCGGATCCAAATGGATAATCAAGTGAAGATTTGAATTGTCTTTCGATTACATTCCCGATATAACTAACTTTTCCACCACCCAGTAAATCGGGTGTCAAAAATGCTCCAACAGTAGGAATAAATACTAACATTGATCCTGCCAGAATACCGGGTAGACTAAGGGGGAATGTTATATGCCAAAAAGCGTTACGCGGAGTAGCCCCTAAATCCATTGCGGCATCTATCAATGAAAAATCAATCTGTTCTAATGATGCGTAAAGAGGAAGTATCATAAAGGGAAGATAGGTGTAGACTAAACCGATTTGAACAGCAATGGGTGTATTAAGTAGTTCAAGTGGTTGAATTCCAGGGATAAGATTTGAAAGGAAACTGTTTAAAATACCTTCTTTTCGTAGTATGAGAATCCAGGCATAGGTGCGTATTAGGAAGTTAATCCAAAACGGAATTACAATTAATAGAAGTAATATGTTTCTATGTTTTGGTCTAAATACTGCCAGATAATATGCAAACGGATATCCAATTATTAGACAAACGATAGTACATACGAATCCTGTCTTTATTGATCTCCATAGTACTTGAAGGTATAGACCGTCAATAGAACGAAAATAGTTTTCGAGTGTGAAAGTCCACTGGATACCTCCATAAGTATCACGTTCTAAGAAACTATAAATTATTACATAGGTTAAGGGGAGAAAAAAGAAAAAGAGCAGCCACCAAATTACTGGTGAGAGAAGGAAAATTATGCGGTATTTTGTACGCATTAAATATTTTGAAAGTGATAATTTGATTTAAGGAGTATATTTTATTTGGAGCATATCATCTTCACATATAAGCTCAATTTTAACTCCATAATTTTGTAAAGGATGAATAAAATGAAGCCATCCTCTATCTATTGCTAATAGTACTGATGGAGTTTCTTGGTATTGCGTATAGTATGCATTAGCAACAGCGATAAATTTTCTATCATCTGGATCAAAATCAGTTAATTCAGGATCATCAGGAAACTCATTAAATTCTGTTCCATTATCGGTCAATGATGTAATTTTAACAATTCTACAGAAATTAGTATTGGTTAGATTTTGAAGTAATGTTTTTACAAAAAGATCACCAATACCCTTCTTAGTGTTTGGTTTTGTATTTTTCGATATTCACGCAGAATTCTCCAATTATCGTCAATTAGAACAACCTCAGGTCTGTTGAGAATCTGATTAAGTCGAATTTGACAGGATTTAACACAATCAAGAAGGTTTTCGTCATCTGTACCATTAGCATATACGATAACATTTGTATCTACAATGACTGCCTCCATCAACTCTCCGATCTTTTCTGACGTTTATTCTGTGCTTCTGTCATAGCAAATAGGTCTCCCATTTCGTCTCCAAAGAATTTGTCTGGCCAATTGAAGATATTACCGAATTCATCTATTTTCAATTGTTCAATTGTTGATTCTCCGTCATCGTTTCTACAAAAATAGAGTGCGGTTTCTTCAGAACTAATTTTCTCTTCGGCGATGCGTCGTTGTAGTCTATTTAACAGATGTTCGCTATGGCTTTCAACCAGTATTTGTAGATTTCGTTCTTTGACAACTTCTATTAGGAGGTCAGCAACTTGTGATTGAACTCTTGGATGTAGGTGAATACCAGGTTGTTCAAGTATGAGTGTTGATCCTTCTGGGGCATAATAACATAAAACGAGAACAGGTAGGAATTGACCAAGACCGTAACCCATATCAACAAGGGTTACCGGTGGACTCAATGAGTTTTTTTGTAGTCTTACTTCATACTCTTGAGCACCTTCAGTCACCAAGTCAAGAGAATAAGAATGTGCAAGGTCCATTTCCTGTAACCAATTAGAGATTTTGTCTTCAATAGGTATTTTCTCTTTATCCTGATTTGTTTTCAATTTCCGCACACGGGCAGATAGAAGTGCTTCGATTGTCTGATTACCCCACTGATTTATATCCTTTGGATGTGTTCCTTGCCAGTGATAGAATCGTTGTGGTTCTACTCTTGTTGGACCAAGATAGAAAACATTAGAAAATGTAGTTTCAAATGCATCGGTGAATAATCTTAATTCCTTATACAATATAGATGTTTTACCATAGCAATTCCTATCACCATATGAAGTATCATAAATCTTACTTATTTCTTGTTGAGAATTAAATTCGACTAACATTTCTCTGTCCTTCCAACGAATAATAATACTGGTTGGAACCTCAACCGTATATATCAGCTCAGAGACATGTAAATTAGATGATATTGATGAAATTGAAGTGTTGAAAATGAAGGATTCAATTTTAATCATTAAATCTTGATTATCATATACATCTAACATAATTGGTTTCTGTAATTTACATCCAAACTCTAATTCAAGAATTTCATCTTTTAAATGACCAAATATCACATCTTTGAATGAGCCAAGATTTATGAATGAATCCTTATTTCCAAATGAGATAACTTCATCTGGATTTGAATTCTGTGCAGTTTGTTTTAATACAAGCAACATCTGCATCAGACTACTCTTACCAGAACTATTGGTGCCAAAGAATCCAGTTAGTGGAGCAAGATCAATTTTTCCACTATCTTTCCAGGATTTGAAGTTTTTCATTCGAATATGTGTAATCATATTCATAACCCAATTATCATAATTTCGTTCAATTATACTTAGTTTGATATATTCTTAATCCGCAGCAGGTGCATAAGTTTCTGGATTCTCCGCGGCTGCATCATAATCATCAATTAATTGTGTAATTACGGGATTATCACTGCATAAGGGACAATGTTCATCTTTAACTGTCTTCATTTCTCGATAGGTCATTCCAAGCGCATCATATAGAATAAGTCTACCTATTAGGGGTTCACCGATTCCAAGAATATATTTTATTGCTTCTGTTGCCATCATCACGCCGATTATACCTGGGAGCACGCCCAGGACTCCTGCTTCACTTCAGCTTGGGACTAAACCAGGAGGTGGTGGCGTAGGATACATACAACGGTAACAGGGACCCTCATTTGGATCTAAGAGGGTTACTTGTCCTTCAAACTGAAAAATACTACCATGTACAACCGGTTTCTTCATAAAATAGGCAGCATCGTTTACAAGGAAACGTGTAGCAAAGTTATCGCATCCATCAACGATTAGGTCATATTCTGAGAAGATCTCTTCAACATTATCAGCAGTTAAACGAGTGTTATATGGTGTAATTTCTACATCAGGATTAAGAGATTTTATAGTGGTAGTTGCAGATTGTACTTTGGGTGTACCTACTGCCTCAGTTCTATGTAAAATTTGTCTTTGTAGGTTGCTTAATTCAACTACATCTGAATCGATTATCCCCATTTGTCCTATTCCAGCAGCACCGAGATATACTCCTGCTGGTGATCCTAATCCTCCTGCTCCCACCATTAATACTTTTGCATCAAGTAGTTTTGCTTGACCTTGCTCACCGACTTCGGTCAACATAAAATGTCGACTATAGCGATCAAGTTGTTCATGAGACATTGGTTTATCTTGGTCGGTTGGATAACCAGCTGCCGACCAATCACGATATCCCCCTGCCATAGAAACAGTGTCTGTATAACCCATTTCACGAAGAGATTTCGCTGCTAATAATGAACGGAGTCCCGCAGCACAGTATACGACAACCTTCTGATCTCGGTCGGGGATATAGTTTTCAACAGAAAATTCTAACATACCTCTTGTAACATGAACCGCATTAGGTATATATCCAGCCCGGTATTCATCTTCATCTCTTACATCAAGTAGAACAAAGTCGTTGTCCTGTTCCTGTTCGTCTTTTACTTCGTCGATTGATACTTCTGGTATCTCTGTTTTTGCTTCCTCAACGATTTGTCGATAGGATTTCATTCTAATTCTCCAAAATTGTATTTCTTGCCGTATATAAATCTCTTATTGTTCTCTGAACAAAATTTTATAGGATTAGTGTAGATGTATGTAAACCTATTAGGAAATATTACCATATTAATTCAATTCTGATTAGATTATATCATGACACCTATGTGAATGCAAACCACCAAAAAATAGAGGGGTGTGTAAAGTTTTGTGATGAATTTCACGAAATCATAGTTTTTCCTTGCCCTGTATATTGAACCAAGTGTAATTCTTGTGAGAATTTAGCGTTTTAAATTATTCACAATAGTAATAACTGTATTGTTTATATGTTTAAAAAAGTTACACTTTTTGTCACAGGATGTGACATTGGTAAAACCTCTATCCCGTCAGTACTACTCTGTGTTTAGAGCTACTTTTTTGTGGTAACAAGAATTTGCAAAAGTGACACTTTGGTATCTTTTCCTTTTCTTTTAATCCATTGAATTGGGAACGTATGAATGTGAAATATCTTGTCTATCCATTTTGACAAGATGTTCGAGTTTATCTCATACATCCTATATTTGGAGAATTCGTTGTTCTTGCCATTTGCTATATTTTGAACCAAGGGGGAGATGGCGTTTCTACGAAGATTCGGACGGGGAGACCCCGTCCCTACGAAGAGGAACTGTAATAATGAGATACGCTTTAGTAAAATGAAAGAGAGTAAAATGAAAAAGTTACACTTTTCGTTACATGGTGTAACTTTGAAAAAACGCTCTAATCCCTGTGGTAGACTGGGTTTATGGTAATTTATTGAAATTTTAAGAATTTTGATTTTTGTGTTATTTTCTGGTTTTTCTGCATTTGCTGACCCCTGAAGCCATACGCTATTTTTTCTATTTCTGATTGTATTTTTATGAAAATGTTGGATTGTCATTTCTTTTCTTCCTATTTATTGCTCTATCTTCTTTTTGTAGATGTTAATAACGATTCATTCTATGAGATACACCATAATAGTATTTTCATAACACAATTTTTAATCAGCATGTTTTAAACCGCTCTAAAGTCAGTCCCAGAAAGGGTTTGTTAATATACCTCAAAATATGTTAGTTTTTTAATTTTTTTAAAAAATTCATACTCTGTTCTTGTTTGAAGTGTTCTGAACCCTGTTCTGGTATAGGTTTGTAGGTGTATCAGATTGTGATTTCCTTTTCATAACTGTTATGAAAGTTTCATAACAACATTTTAGTTATGCTTTTACTGTGATATATATAGTAACATAATAAGGTATATGTGTCAAGATAAAAATAATATATTGTGATATATTTCATTATTTTATTTACTAATGTTAGTTTATTATTTTGGATATTTCTATAATATTATATCTTTAGTTGTGTTATGGTTTGGTTTTCTTCAATGTTTTTCATTTATTTTGGTTATTCTATTCTTTGTTTTACTTTTTGTGTTATGTCATTAATATGGAAGGACGGAAGGATGGTAGGATGGAAAAATTTACACACCAAAGAATATGACAGGTATAGTTAAATGATTAGAGGTATGGTATAATGCGTAGTGAGATAGGTCTCTAATTAGTGGACTATATGGCAACAAGTTTTAAGCAAATGTATCTATTTTTGATATAGAACAATTGTTGCTTAATATGGATAGAAATAAATATGTGAAGTAAAAGATAAAGCATACATTTTAGTTTGAAGAGAACCTGGTGAGGTATAAGAAACTTTGTTCATACCAGAAAGGATATATTAGTGGATTATGATATTATTATTGCAGGTGGAAATATAATTGATGGTAGTGGCAAAAATGAGCCTTTTACTGCAGATATTGGTATTATGGGAGATTCGATTGCTGTAATAGGTGATTTAAAAGCATCTACATCAAAGAATATGATTTCGGCAGATGGACTCGTTGTATGTCCTGGATTCGTTGATGTGCATGTGCATTCAGAAATCTCCTTACTCGGTGGTCGTGATCAATATGCTGCAGTTAGACAAGGTGTGACAACCCATTTAGCTGCACCAGATGGTTTTGGTTGGGCACCATTACCAAAGAATCTTGCCGAAGAACTGTGGCATTATACACAATTTGCTTATGGGGATGATGAAGTTGCACTTAATTGGAATTCTCCTGATGAATATCTATCAATGTTTAAGGATCGGATTCCAGCAAATTTGTATCCTCAAGTTCCGCATTGTTCAGTTAGATTAGCGGCGATGGGATGGGAACCCCGTCCTGCTACTTCTGATGAACTAAAAGTAATGGAACGGATTACACGCGAGTGGCTTGAGGCAGGGGCATGTTGTTTATGTTTAGGTCTTGACTATCAACCGTCTGCAAATGCTGATTTGAATGAGTTGGTATATCTATCGAAGATTGCGGCAAGTTATGATGCAATCTATGCAGCACATATCCGTTATCAACTCATAGGAAGAAAGGCAGCATGGGAGGAGACCATAGATATAGCAAGACAAGCCAACATACCCGTACATATTTCACATGAGAGAGTTGATGACGAATCTGCAGTAGTTCTTGAGAGGATTGATCGTGAGGATATTGATTTAACATTTGAATCTTATTTATATCCTGCTGGTATGACACATCTTGCTATGATGTTACCTATGGAATATCAAACTGGTACACCCGATGCAATGTTAGCAAATCTTGAAAATGACACAGTAAGAGAAGAATCCTTACCCTACCTAAGAGATAAATTGGGGAAGGGTAATCAAATTGTTGGGTACAATCGATCTGGGAGATACATTGGAAAGACACTAATTGAATCTGCGAAATCAGAAAATAAATCGATCGAAGAATTTGCTTATGATTTTATACAGGATGAATTGGCAATTGAGACATTCATTATGCCGTGGGTATCAACACCAGAGGAAAATGAGATTATCCTTAACCAGACAGCAACACACCCAAGAATGATGATTGCCAGTGATGGAGTCTATAATATACCACATCCTCATCCCCGTAGTCACGGTTGTTTTGTCCAGTATTTGGGTAAGTTTGTTCGTGAACGAAAGTTAGTCTCATTGAAAGAAGCTGTTTATAAAATGAGTGGATTTCCAGCAGAGAGATTTCGTTTATCTGATCGTGGTATTATCTCAGAAGGTTTAGCCGCAGATATCGTCATTTTTAATCCTGAAACTGTATCAGATCGTTCAACTTGGTTTGATCCTATACAACCAGCAGTAGGTGTGGATTGGGTTTTTGTTAACGGTATACCGGTTGTTGAAAATGGGAATGTAACTAATAAACTTCCCGGTAAAGTACTACGACATTAGGATCAGATATGAAGTGTATTGGAGTCACCATTGGAAAACTTTGATATTGCAATCATCGGAGGTGGAAGTGCTGGACTTGTACTTGCTATTGCAGGTGTCAAACTTGGTAGAAGAACAGTACTGATTGAAAAACATCGTATTGGTGGGGATTGTCTTTGGACTGGATGTGTGCCATCTAAAGCGCTCTTAAAGGTAGCGAAGGTTGCTAACTATCTCAAAAATTCAGAGAATTATGGTATTGATAGTGTGGAGCAAGAAATTGATTGGGATAGTGTGAAGAGATATATCCAAGATGCACAACATACAATTGAAGAAGAACATGATAATCCGGAACGATTTCGCGATATGGGGGTTGAAGTCGTATTTGGTAATGGACATTTTCAAAATCCAAATACATTCGTAGTTGAAGATTCAGAAAATGGAACAACAAGAATGATCCATAGTAAGAAATTTGTCATTTCCACAGGATCTCGTCCTTTAATTCCTGATATACCAGGGTTAGATTCATGTGATTATCTTGATAGTGAAAATGTATGGGATTTGGAAGAATTACCAAAGAGATTGTTGGTTGTTGGTGCGGGTCCAATTGGCATTGAGTTAGGACAAGCATTTCAGAGATTAGGATCACAGGTTACAATCATACAAAGAAGTAGTAACATCTTAAAAAAAGAAGATTTCGATGTTTCCGAGAAGATATTGGAATACCTTAGCGCGGAGGGTATTGAATTCAAACTAAATTGTACTATATCCGAGATGAGAAAAGTGGATTCTGAAATTTCTGTGTCCTTTAAATGTTCCGAGACCGTAAACGAATTAAATGATGATATACAAGTTTTTGATAAGATATTGATAGCTGCGGGGCGGTTGCCTAATATAGAAGGATTGAAACTTGAGGATATTGGTGTACATGTTGATAAGAAGAGGATTGTGGTTAATCGGAAACTTCAGACACATGTTAAGAATATCTATGCTGCAGGAGATGTCATTGGAGAGTATTTATTTACACATGTGGCAGCATATCAAGCACAATTGCTTGTTAGAAATTTCTTATTACCTTGGTCACAGAAGATAGATTATTCCGTTGTACCGTGGACAACATTTTCTGATCCAGAAGTTGCTCGATGTGGGTTAACAGAGGAGGAAGCGCGTGAGAAACATGGTGATGTTGATGTTTTTCTGTTACCTCAAACCGATGTTGATAGAGCGGTTGCTGATGGTGAAACTAAAGGATTTACTAAGGTAATTACAAGCAAATGGTTAGGGAAGATATTAGGAGTACACATTGTAGGCACGAATGCTGGGGAGGTAATCCACGAGTATGTTCTGGCAATGCAACAAGGTATACCGTTGAGAAAGTTATCTGGGATGATGCATGTGTATCCTACTTATTCGACAAGTACTTGGCGGATTGCTGCAAAATGGATATCAGAGGGAACACTAGTTCAGACGTTGCGGAGGTTGATTGGAGCAGGATAATGCGTTTTTTACAATTTCATAGATCAATAGACGTTACTGCGGTGTCCAATAACGCGCCAAGTCATCCTCAGCCTTTGACGTGAATTCTAAACGGTACATTTACAGTCTACAACCCTAACTTTTTCGCCACTTCCTCAATTGGAATAGCTTTAATTTTGCCAGACTCGTAGTCAGCAATACTTTGGTCGATCTCAGCATCAATATCGGGTTTTAGTTCTAATCCTTCATCTGGATCGTAGTGGTAAGCTTCCAATGCAAGTTCAAAGAGTTCATAAGCAACAAAGAATTCTCGAAAGGCTTCATCTAACTGTTCGCGTGAAGGGTTCTGCTTGAATAAAACCACAATTCTTTCGCGCACGTTGAAGATTTCTTGTGTAACAAGCGTTCGGATAAGTTTGCAATACTCTTTGAATGGCAATTCGGAAATCTTTATCTCGGGCATCGGATCGCTTTCTAAGTATACTCCCATCCGTCTGCCCATCCGTTCTTCAAGGGTTGTTTTTCTATTGGCGTGTATATATTCAAGTTGACGTTCCAACTTTTTGGCAAGAGAAGTGTGCGGTTCCAGACCTTGTAGCGGATCGTCTTCATATTCTTCAATCCAAAAGGCGATGCTTTCATAACCACAAAAGAATTCTCGGAACTCAGTTTCCAATTCCGCTTTGTTATCTGATAATGGTTTTACGTTGAGCAAATTAATGAGTCGTTCACGTGCGTAAAAGAAATCGTCATGAATGAGACGCTGAAGCAATTCGTAGAATTCATTCTGGGTCATATCAAAAAGTTTTTTCACAAGACTCTCCATTATGTGTTAAAACTACCACATATATTAACACAATCCAGAAATGCGTTCAAACGATTTTCACTCAATTTTAGATAATGGATAAGTGTCGGAAACCACATTCGGGTTGGTTATGACTTATGAGGATTACTAACCTACGCATACATTCAGGGCTTTATGTGGCGCATTTTGAGAATATGGTTCCGACTACCCTAAGGAGGCTTATGTAGTAGTTAGCAATTATTATGCCAACGGAAAAGGTGTGTTTTTGGCTGTATGTTTGGTAAAATCGCCTGTTTTTTGGACATTTCTGATGAAAAAATAGACATTGATTATGGTGGTCCATACAAGAACGTTGGTTATAAATGACTAATCAGTTGAATCTTCGGCTTCATCTGGATTTTCGTAATAGTGTAATATCCTTTTCAAATCATGGAAATGGGTCTCTACAAATCTTATACTCGTTTTTAACTCTCCAAGTGTCAAAGGAAACTCCATATCTTCTGAATTTATCAAGTGATTTCTTAATTCCTTCATGACTGTTTCACCGTCTTTGATTGTCCTAACAAAATAATCGAACCTTGCCGCGCACTCTGGACAGAGGGCGAGATATTGTGCTACGAATTCTTTGGGAAAATGATATTCTGGTAGTTCATCACTCTTAAATTTTATCGTAAGAGCTTCCATCGCCACGAAATAATACTTACCATCAGTTCTTTTAAACGGCATTTCCTTTTTACATATTTGACAAATCATTTCATTAGTCTCGTTGGAATACCATTTCTCCAGGGTAGTCTTTTGATCAATATCTTCTTTTGTTTCGCGCACATTTCGTATTTTTTCTACATGCTCTTTTTCAGGCGCGTTTCTGATTTGTTCTAATACTCCTTTGCTTCGACGTATCGGGTTTCTCACTGGCGATGTGGGAAAATCAGGACTATATTCTCTATTTTGGGGCCGGTACTGGAAAATTAGATCATCTACAGTAATTTCTCCATCATTTAACAATTGGCGCAATTCCGCAAATTTCTCAACTTCCTCGCTAGAATCAAAACCCCAATTTTTGGCCTGTTGATTTCGCTGGTCATGTTCCTCTTTCTGTTCTCTGGTTTCCTTACCAAATTCAATTGCTTCAAGCCATTCTTGTCCTGGTTCGTATAGAAAACCTTTCAGCAGTTGATCAATTGATGCCCTACTTGGACAGACGAAAGAACCATCTTTCTGCGGCACCCATTTTTCCTTCATTAACTTGTGTACAAGACTTGATTTTCCCGGAGGACGGTCTCTTTGTTTATCAATATTATTATTCCAATACCATGCCTTTAGATATTTCTCAGGTAAAGAAAACATTGTTCGCCAAATTAATTTTGATTTTTCTATTGATGGTTTAGCATATAAAATTTTTAGTTCAGGAATAAAATAATCTTCACTATTTCCGGTGTTATATCTCCATTGACCTTCCGCTTGCTCTATAAGGTATGACAGGTTTGGATCATTTCGCGAAATAGGTTGTTTGATAGCTTCAAGTTTCGTCTGGGCTCCTACGGCTTCAGCGAATTTTGTTAATCTTTCCAAGTCTATTCCGTATTTTTTATACTTTTGTGAAAGAGCCAATTTCTGATACTTTGAGTCTTCATCAAGGTTCTCATGGTACACTGTTAATCCGGTATTGCAATAAGGCAAATCAAGAAAGAATCTGTTCGGTTGACTCCACCATTTATCACCTTCAAAAATATGGTAGTTTTCAAACAAAAGTGCCTTATCAGGTTCATCTTCTACAAGTTTTATAAACCTCTCTAGATCTTGCTTGTAGTATGGTTGACGAAGTTTAATTGTGCTGTACACATAACGTTGTTTTAAAATCAACTTAATCCGTTCTGTCTCGGTAACGTCCTCCACTCCGATAGTTTCCAAAAATTTACGAACTTTTTCCTGTATATCTTTCCTGTTTCCAGACATATAGACTGCGTTAGCAACATAATGGAAACCTTCTTCGTCTTCGTGTTCTTCTTCTTGAGATTCTGGTAATCTTTCTTCATCAACAGTTGTAGAGATGTTCGATAAATCTTGATCGGGTTCAATATCATCACTGGGGAAGTGACATTCATCTCCTGTTCTATACTCACCATCAATACAACGAACGATACGAAGTTTCGATAACTCATATACATAGTAGGAAGGAGAATCATCTAAAAAAGCATAGAAGTCTTGATACCATTCATTTGTTTTTCGTTTTAACCATTCTATTATAGGTTCATCTTCTGATTCCAGTACCTTGATAAGATCTTCAACATCCCATTCTGGAATATCAAGGGTGTCAAGAAAATCATTGATACGTTTATTCCGTTTAGTAGCATTTTCATCCTCAATAAATCTCCCCTTATCGTCTCGTTCCCGAGGTGGAAGATTTTTTACCCATAGTGGTAAATGGTGATCTTTACCTAAGAGTAGGGCTAGATCATTATCTTCGATTACCTCAGACATTTCTCTGGTTCCGCGGTAGAGATCCTTGGCAGGGGCATAAAAGTCTTTGCGTTTTGTCGGAGTAAGTTTTTGATTCCTAAATTCATTGACTATAACATTATGGAGTGGACTATAAAAACCTCTCGGTTTTTCCTCTAAGTTTAGGGCAAGCTGCAAACGATTAGATACATGTGTTAACTCATCCTCTTTATTGGGAAGAACTGATAGGAATTGCAGATTTAGTAATTTTCTTTTCTTAAGCTTCGGAAGCAATTCCTGCATCAATTCACACGTTACCTCCATAAGATGGACATTAAAATCATCAGTTTTTGATACTGTTTCTCTTGCTGGGTTTGTACGGTAAGGTCCATTAAGCAAAAATCGCAATCCAGTTTTTTCTGTTGTTGGAAAGAGGACATATAGGTTATCGTCGTCTATTGATGTGATCTGATCCCGTTCATCTATAGCAAAGGCGATTTCAACTGCTTTATGTTCTTCATTTTCCCACGTAGGAACTTTTGAGAACACAAGATACCTATTTTCACGATCACCGTCTGTGATAGTTGTTAAACGAGAATTATTTTCTATCTCATCTTCACGTCGATAGCATGCGGATTGATTACCAATTTCCCAAGTAATTTCCCGAATGTTTCTCGTAAACAGCAATGTGTTCATATTCAAATTGGTTAAACACTCCGATATTTGTTGGTATGCCTCCTCCTGTGTCATCAGTTTTTCAACAAAGTCCGGGTGTTCAGATTCATGGTTAAACGGTAGAATTATGCGTGTACGGGAATCTGTAAAACCATCTGGATAAGGATACTCTCGTACGCGGTACAGACCATATATTTGGAAGTGTTCAGGCCAAGAAATAATAATAGGCGTTGCTGTGAATGCAAAAACAGACTTGAAACCGATACCGAAGCGACCTGTTTTGACGAGATCTTCGCGGCTTGTACCCTTACCGAAATACGTGATTGCCTTAACATGCTTTTCCTTAAAAGGTTCACCATTATGTTCAATTACAACTTTATCTTCCGAGAGTTTAAAAAACACCTCTGTCGCATCATGATCATCCGCATTCTGTAAAATTTCGTACACAAAATGTGTGGAATCTGAGTACATTGATACTTGTGTTTTTCGTGATGATGTATCTTTACCCAGTTGATCCTCGTTATGTTCTGTTATGGTTTTGTAATTGCTTGGCATGGTGTCAATTCCCTTCATCATTTATGAGTAAAATTATGTGTTATTCTCCACTTCCAAAATACCATAAGCCACCAGTTCAGTCGTAATGTCTGCCGTTTCCATTCCTTCCTCTAATTCCTGAATACGTCTATTGTAATCTGCCTCAGCATTGGCAATTTGCTGGCTGCGCATCCGTTGATAACGTTCATCGTGTACTTGCTCAATTTGCTTTTGAAGCATTGTTATCCGTTTCTGATGACTCGTTGATAGATTCTCCTTTTGATATTCAACAATTTCCTGGCTGTGTTCTCTATGCTTCTCGCGTGCTTCTGTCCACATGGTGTGGTGCCTTTCTTCCAATGCTTTCTGATCGGTTAAACTCACATTTTCGCCTATATCGTTATCCTCAGCCTTTTCAAGTAAATGAGGCAGATACGGTGTTAACACTTCTGATGACGTTATAGGCATAAGAACCCAATCTTCTTTTTTCCCGAGATACTCCCATTTGTAGATAGCAAATTGATAATGACCTGCAGGAACTTGATTATTACTGACCTTTAGTGTTACAACAATTTCTCTTGCTTTGTCCAACGCCGCTGATGCCTGTTTTACGAGTGGGTGGACTGGCATGATAAACACTGCTTTAGGATTTTGTGTAGCAGTTTCTGCATCAAACGTTATCGTTAAGTGCTGGTCAGTTCCTTTTCCCTTCAACCAGTTTTCCCACTCGCGATAGACCTTATTCTTTTCTTTTGGCAATTGTTGGTAATCACGCAGTAAAGTGTCCCGGGCATCTTGTGAGAGTCGGAGCGTCTTGTTAGATTTTTCACCGAGGATAAACTCATGGGTTGACCCAAGTTTCTGCTGAAGATATCGTCTAACGAGTCGCTGTATAGATGCAGGAGATAACCAAAAACTTGACGCTTCTTCCACCTCTTTCTCAATCCTTTGCTCTTTCTCTTTCGTTTGATCAGGGAGTGGTAAGCTAAACAGTTCTAATTGTTGTGCTTCTATGGCTTCTTGCTCTTGTATCAATCGTATTTGATTATCTGCTAACTGATCCAATTTGTTCTTTCTTTCTTCCTCAGTCAACTCGTAATCTTCTGCAATATTTTGCAGTTCCTTTGTAATTTTTCCGAGTATCTCTTCACTACCACCCAATGCACTTTCAAAGACTCCGATGCGTAGTAAGCACCGTTCGTAGATGTCAGCATCCACGGTACCAGGAGTTATTAGGTTGTAAATGGTCACACTCTCGCTCTCCTGCCCTTTCCTATCAATACGGCCGATGCGTTGTTCAATTTTCATTGGATTCCATGGTAGGTCGTAGTTGACGATACAATCACAGAATTGATAATCCAATCCTTCACACCCGACTTCTGAGAACAACATAAGATCGAGTGTGTCAATCTCCTCGCCAAATTTCTCAAATCGATTACGTAGTTCTAAACGTTCTTCATCTGGTACACCACCGTGAATCATACCGACGCGAACCCCATCAGCTTTTAGGTGTTTGTAAAGATACGCGAGGGTGTGTCGGAAACTACTAAAAATCATGATTTTGTTATTGGGTAGGCTTTGTCTATCAGTTACAATTTTTCGGAGTGCAACCAATTTCAAATCATCAGAATCAAGTTTTTTTACATTTTCAAGAAGTGCTTGGATTTGTTCTTGAATCTGTGTGATAGTCTCTGTTGCCGGAATGGCATCAATAGCGTCAGCCTCGGTCCACTCAAGTTCATCAAATTGTCGGGCCAATATATCCCCAAGTAATGGTTCTAACCCATATAGACAACTTGCTAATTGTCGACGGAGAGTAGTCATCATAAAGTTAACATTCTGATCACCGTGAAAGAGTCGGAATATCTCCGCCTTAATTTCGAGAAGTTCTTCATGGAGTTCTCTCTGTTCCTGTGTCAATTCGATTTCCACGGTTTGTGGTCTGCGAATGGTAAACTCACCGATATCGCGACGACGAGTTCTATTGATTATCCGAGAAAATGTGTGGAGTCCTTCCATATCGGTGATAAGTTGCACACGTTCTTCATCGGTGATCTGTTGGTTGTCAAACTGCCTTCTAATCCGTTTGAATTCGGGATTGTTTTTGAAAATCGATCTTCCCCATGCAGTTGCAGCTGCCTGATCAAGATTTTCCTTTGCATGCTGTATCCAATCTATTTGTCGTGCACGAGCAGTATCTACTGCCTGATTGATGAATGGGTTGGGTTCCGACATGTGCTCAAAACTTTCATAGTCCAAAACCAGATCAGGACGAAGAACATTTAACAGTACGAACAGGTCATGGTTGCCAAGTTGGATAGGTGTAGCGGTTAGAAAAACAGCTGCATCAGCATTTTCGCAGAAAAACCGGACTGCTTCGTGGTTTGCAGTGCTTTGATTTCGGATATGGTGTGCCTCATCTACTATGACCAGATCGAAGTGTGGCGGTGGATCAAGGTCTATAAGTCCTTTTCCTGTCCTCCGTTTTTTACTGCCACTTGGTCCGAATAGCCGTGTATTATCTAACAACGAATAGGGAAGAATCACCTTCTGATATTGCTCAGGCCATTCACCATCTAAATGCGTTTCATTGATACAATATCGTAAAGTCTTCCCATCCAGGTGCGTAAAATCTTCGTCAAACCGTTTCATTTCACGATACCACTTTTCTTCAGCAACAAGTGGGCGCGGACATATAATCAAGACAGATTTAATGTCCCCTCGGGCTTGCAATTCGCGTAGAATCAATCCTGCCTCAATTGTTTTTCCTACACCGACACTATCTGCGATCAGTAGCCTTGGTCGATCAGATTTGATAAACTTCAAAACTGGTCGGTATTGGTATGGAATGAAGTCTATTCGTGCAGCATTAAGTGAATACAACGTTGATAATGCTGGAGATTGGATTTGCAGCGCGGTGAGATAGGCATGAAATTCGTCGCAGGAAAAACGAGTGGTATCGTCTTCACTTTGAATATCAAGTTGTAACTGAGAGGCGAAATAGGTCTTAATTTCTCCATCAACAAAAACATTTACTTTGTTTTCCGGAGTACTCGGTACAACTGCGACAACGGCACCGCGAGTTGAGGAATTAGATTTTAGACATACAATTTGACCGGGTGAGAAATCTATAGATTGATTATCGTTTGTTTCCATAGGCGTTTCTCCAATAGAATTCTTAGCTAAGCTTAGATTATACCACTTCTAAATAGGCTTGCATTTATGAGTTTCAATGCTTATATATTACTAAAATGTATTAAGTTGGACTATCCTTTGACAACACCGATAGGACGGAGACGTGCAACGCGGCGAGAAAGTCCTGCTTCGTCAACTACGCGGACAACTTCATCAACATCTTTATAAGCTTCTGATACCTCTTCTTGTAGTGTGCGTTTTCCTTCAGCGCGAACATATATACCCTGTTTCTCAAGGTCATCTTTGATGGAACGACCTTTTGTAAGTTCTACTGCTTTTCTACGGGATAGAACTCTTCCAGCACCATGACAGGTTGTGCCCCATGTCTCTTCCATAGCACCAGGATTTCCAACCAGAACATAAGATGCTGTTCCCATATCACCAGGAATTAAGACGGGTTGTCCAACTTTCTGATACTTATGTGGTATCTCTGGATGTCCTGCGGGAAAAGCACGAGTTGCTCCTTTACGATGAATAAAGAGTTCACGTTCCTTTCCATCAACTTTATGTTTTTCAAACTTTCCAATATTATGTGCGACATCGTATACAAGTTCTAATCCGAGTTCATCTTCAGATGTATCGAAAAATTTTGTGAACGTCTGCCGTACAAGATGCATAATACACTGTCTGTTGTTCCAAGCGTAATTTGCACTACATGCCATTGCAGTGACATAATCCCGTCCTTCAGGTGAATTTAAGGGTGCAGAAGCGAGTTGTTTATCTGGAAGGTTGATTCCATACCTTTCAGAAACATTGATCCAACTTTTTACATGTTCATCACAAATCTGATAACCGAATCCGCGTGAACCGGTATGAATCATCACACAAATGTTTCCTACATTCAGACCCATCGCATCAGCAGCATCTTGATAGAAGATCTTGTCAACAACTTGTACCTCAAGAAAATGGTTTCCTGATCCGAGAGTTCCTAATTGGTTTTTTCCACGTTCTAATGCACGTTTGCTTGCTGCTGCAGCGTTTGCATCATGGAGATAACCTGATGCCTCAGTGTATTGTAGGTCATGTGGATGTCCATATTCACGATCAATTGACCATTGTGCGCCTTTCTCCAACATCTGCTTCTCTTCCTGAACAGTAAGTTGTATTTTACCTTTTGATCCAACTCCACATGGGACATTTTCGAATAGCTTAGCGACAAGAGATTTTGTCTTCCCTTCAAGTTGTGTAATATCAAGATTTGTTCTGATAAGTCGAACGCCACAATTGATATCATAACCAATACCACCTGGTGAAACAACACCATCGGCTTTTGGATCAGTTGCTGCTACACCTCCGATGACAAATCCATAGCCCCAATGTAAGTCTGGCATTGCGAGAGAATGTTTTACGATACCGGGGAGATGTGCGACATTTGCAACCTGCTGAATAGCCTCATCACTCTTGGCTTGATTAAGGAGTTTTTCATTCGCATAAATAATTCCATCTACACGCATTCCTTTCATAGAATTCTTTGGAATACGCCATCGGTATTTATCAATTTTTTGGAGTGTTATGTTTTGTGCCATGATATTCCTTTCCGATTAGTTGGTTATGAAATTACCTTGAGTTCGGGTATATCCACCCATTTCCGAGATTTCCAAGATTCCATCCCTTTTTCTGCTAACTGGACACCTTTCGCACCTTCTAAAAGATTCCATGGGAATGGTTCATCGGTAACGACATGTCGGAGGAACAACTCCCATTGTGCTCTGAATGCATTTTCGTAGGTCTCTTGTTCAGGAATCTTTAACCAGCCATCATAGAACTTTATCGGTTGTTCAATATCTGGATTCCAAACCGGTCGAGGTGTTCCAGATAAAGGTTGTATCCAACAATCTCTCAATCCAACTGTTGCTGAACCATTTAATCCATCAACCTGTATAGTCAACAAGTCATCTCTGCGAACTCTTACTGCCCATGAAGAATTAAAATGAGCTATAACTCCACCATCTAATTCGAATGTTGCATAGGCAGCATCCTCTGCAGTACACGTATATTGTTGATTATTCTCATCCCAACGGGTAGGAAGATGTGTTGACGCTATACAAGAAACACCTTTTACTTTACCAAAAAGATTGTCTAACACATATCGCCAATGGCTGAACATATCAAGAATTATTCCACCACCATCCTCAGAACGGTAGTTCCATGAGGGACGTTGTGTTGGGATAGCATCCCCTTGAAAAACCCAATATCCAAATTCCCCGCGTACAGCAATAATTTTACCAAAGAAGTCAGCGTCAATTAGTCTTTTGAGTTTTTGTATACCGGGTAGCCAGAGTTTATCTTGGACAACACCATTTTTTAAGCCTGCTTTTGCTGCCTTTTCGTAAAGATTATATGCATCTGCTGCTGATGTTGCAGTCGGTTTTTCACAATATATATGTTTACCTGCGGATATAGCTTTATTAACAGCATCTACTCGTAGTGATGTTAGTTGAGCGTCAAAATAAACTGAATAGTTGTCATCTGCTAGAGCTTGATCAAGGTCTGTTGTCCACTTCTCAATGCCAGTAGATTCAGACAGTTTTTCCAATTTTAGCGGGTTTCTCCCCACCAAGAATGGATCAGGAATGATAACTTCATGCTCACCAATTGGGATTCCGCCATCCTCTGAAATTGCTAATAAAGATCTAATTAGGTGTTGATTCGTTCCCATTCGACCTGTAACACCATTCATGATGATACCGACACGATGTATTTTTTCTGTTTGACTTGACATATAAAATCCTTCAATCGGGATTAAGAAATGTGTTTGTATTTAGAATAAGACTTCAATTAGATTGATATTATTCTCTTGGAGGATCAGTACATTGTGGGGAAGCACCATCTGGAAGGGGTGGAACGTCAATCCCTGCTTTTGGTAATGTACCGGCAAGTTCTTGTTTCCAATGATCTACATCCCCAGCAGGTCCATAAGCATAGACCATCTTCATAGGGGTATCGCTTGTATTCGTTAACTGATGAAATACATTTGAAGGTATGAATACTATTTGCCCTGTCGAGAGGGTTTGTCGTTCTTCGCCAAGACACATTTCACCTTCACCTTCAACAATGAAGTATATTTCTTCCTGAACATGATTGTGCCATGGAACTTGTCCTCCATTTGGTTCTAATACAACAAACCCCATGGAGAATTCGTCTATATGAATGGGAGACGCGCCCCCTACAAGATTTCTGGTTAGTCTACGAGCAGGATATGTCCTACCATCCATTTTATTTACATCTGCGATTAACATTGTGTTATCCTTTCTAAGCGTTTAATGAGACTCTATTCAAAAAGTTCTGCCACCTGACAAGTAAATCTTTCTACTACATCTTCACCGCTAAGAATGTCATTCTGCGTTAACAATGTGATGACCGTTTCAGAACGATAGACAGTTACCGTTTTGTCTCGGGGTGCGATCATCCATACCAACTGTGTGCCTTCATCAAGATATGCAAACACCTTTTCTTGAATTCGGTGAAAAGTGTCTGATGGAGAAGCAATTTCAACTGCAAGGTCTGGTGGCACTGGAAATGCTTTGCTTCGGTCAGCTGGAAGTCGGTCAGTTGAAATAAAAGCAATATCAGGAATCAAGAACCTTTCGCCGACTTTGAATCCTGTATCAGATATAAGAACACGTCCCAGTTGGTTTTCACGAACATACATGTGTAACAGGGAACTTAGGTTCGCACTAATGTAGCCGTGTTCCGCCGATGTTGGTGCCATGGGAATTAATTCTCCTTTTATGTATTCATACCCCTCTAAATCGCTTTCCAGGAATTCCTCCAAAGTCATCTTGGGAATTTCTGGAGGAAGACTATCTGGTGTGATTTGATGAACTTCATGGGCATCCATTTCATTTCTCCTTGATGTGTTGTAATGTTCTTCTCTACACTCTTTTAGAATTCAATTTATCATAATAACATTCTACTTGCTATAGTTGGACAATTTTTATCTGTTCATAAAACTCTATTCAAAAAGTTCTGCCACCTGACAAGTAAATCCATCTACTACATCTTCACCACAAAGAATGTCATTCTGCGTTAACAGTGTGATTTCTGTTTCTGAACGATAGACAGTTACCGTTTTGGATAGAGGTTTTAGTACCCACACCAACTGCGTCCCTGCCTCAAGATAGGCGAAAGCCTTTTCTTCAACTTTGGATGATGCATCTGTGGGGGAGACTACTTCAATGGCAAGATCTGGTGGGATTGGCGATGACTTGCTAATATTATCTGGAATGTGAGAGTTAGAAAGAAACGCTATATCAGGTATGAGTACACGTTCACCTACCTGAAAACCTGTGCTTGAAACTGAGATACATCCAATATTTTTTTCACGAACATACGTGCCCAAGAGCAAAATTAAGTTTACACTAATGAAACTGTGTTCCAATGAGGTAGGCGGCATAGGTAATAATTTTCCTTTAATGTACTCATATCCCTCTAAATCGCTTTCCAAGAATTCCTCCAAAGTCATCTTGGGAATTTCTGGAGGAAGACTATCTGGTGTGATTTTATGAACTTCTTGGGTATCCATTTTATTTCTCCTGTGATTATTTATCTATCAGATTTTCTATCTACTATTGACAATTTACCACAGTCTGCTTATAGAATTCAACTGCTTTTCATTTGCAAAGTTGCAATAGTATAGGCGTGCACACTTACACAGCACACACGCCTATATTTTCAAAAAACTATACTGTATACTTACGCTTTCCCTTCAATCACAGCCTGTGCTGCAGCAAGACGAGCGATCGGTACACGGAACGGTGAGCAAGAAACGTAATTGAAGTCTAATCCATAGCAGAATTTGACAGAGTTCGGTTCACCTCCATGTTCACCACAAATACCTACCTTAAGATCAGCCCTTGCTGTTCGTCCTTTTTCTGTACCAATTTCTAAGAGACTTCCAACCCCTTCCTGATCAAGTATTTGGAATGGATCGTATTCAAGGACACCGTTCTTAACATAATCATCAAGAAACTTGACGGCATCATCACGACTCATTCCGAAAGTGGTCTGGGTTAGATCATTTGTACCGTATGAGAAGAATTCTGCTTCAGCAGCAATCTTATCAGCAGTTAATGCAGCCCGTGGCAATTCAATCATCGTACCGACTAAGTAATCTAAACGAGTATTTGTCTCTGCAAACACTTCCTCTGCTGTATCAACGACGACTTTCTTTTGTAGTGAGAATTCGTTAATATGTCCAACAAGTGGAATCATAATTTCAGGTAGAACCTCAACTCCGCGTTTTTTTACATCGACTGCAGCCTCAAAAATTGCACGTGCTTGCATCTCAGTAATTTCTGGATAGACGATACCAAGTCTACAACCTCGATGACCGAGCATTGGATTGAATTCATGTAATTCTTCAACCCTTTCAGTGAGTTTTTGGGGGTCAACCTTAAGCCGTTCAGCGAGATCTGCTATTTCGGACTCATTCTTTGGTAAAAATTCGTGTAAAGGGGGATCAAGGGTTCGGATTGTCACAGGATAACCGGACATTGCTTCAAAAATTCCAATGAAATCAGTGCGTTGGTGGGATAACAATTTTGCTAATGCTTTTTTCCGTTCATCTGTATCATCTGCAAGTATCATCTCTCGAACGGCATCAATTCCAGTACCAAAGAACATGTGCTCTGTTCTACAGAGTCCAATACCTTCTGCCCCAAACTGTCTTGCGTTTTTCGCATCTTCTGGTGTATCGGCATTTGTTCGTACATCAAGCGACCTAACCTCGTCTGCCCAATCCATGAGAATACCGAATTGTCCGCTCAATTCAGGTTGTATGAGGGATACTTGTCCACTAAGTACATCTCCAGTAGAACCATTGAGTGTGATGTAATCCCCTTCGGCATACCGTTTACCACTTGCATAGAACTCCAACGCTTCTTCATTTATGAAGAGATCGGAACAACCCGCTACACAACATTTCCCCATACCTCGTGCAACTACAGCTGCATGACTTGTCATACCACCTCTGGCAGTAAGAATACCTTCAGCTGCATCCATACCACCAATATCTTCAGGAGATGTTTCTGTGCGTACAAGTATAACTTTCTCTCCTTTTGCAGCGAGTTCTTCAGCACGAAGTGCTGTGAAAACGACTTTACCTAACGCTGCACCAGGGGAAGCAGGTAAACCTTGTGCAACTACTTCAACATGTGCATCAGGATCAACACTTGGATGTAGTAATTGATCAAGATCGTTCGCTGGTACACGGGTGATAGCAGTAGGTTTATCAATTAGACCCTCTTCAACCATTTCAACCGCAATTCTAACAGCAGCTTGCCCCGTACGTTTTCCATTTCTTGTTTGGAGCATATAGAGTATTCCATCCTGAATAGTAAACTCTACATCCTGCATATCTTTATAGTGTTTTTCAAGTCTTAGTCCGATTTCAACTAATTCATTGTATGCATTTGGTGAAATATTCTGTAATTCTGATATTGGTAAAGGGGTTCGAATACCCGCAACTACATCTTCACCTTGTGCATTCATTAAGAATTCACCATAAAACTGATTGGCACCGGTAGAAGGATTTCTTGTAAATGCTACTCCAGTTCCAGAACTTCCACCCATATTGCCAAAAACCATAGCCTGAATATTTACAGCTGTTCTACCCAGTTCTTCAGAAATATCGTTAAGACGTCGATATGTAATTGCTCTTGGGTTACCTGAAGATTGAAATACAGCATCCCTTGCCATATCTAATTGCATTCTGGGGTTATCAGGAAAATCGTTACCAGTTCTTTGTTTGATAATACTTTTGAATTCTTTTACAAGTTCAGATAAGTCGGATGCATCAAGTTCTGTATCTAAAGTAACACCTTTTCCTTTTTTCTTTTCTTCGAGTAAATGTTCAAATTCATCATGATCAACATTAAGGACAACATTTCCGAACATTTGTACAAAACGTCGATATGCATCATAGGAAAACCGTTCATTTTCAGATTTAGCTATCAGTCCCTTTACCGCGTCATCATTTAGGCCGAGATTTAGAATTGTATCCATCATTCCCGGCATTGAAACTGCTGCACCTGAACGGACAGAAACAAGAAGAGGATCTTCTGTATCTCCGAATTTCACCCCTAAAGCACTTTCTAATTTATTTAGATTTTCTGTGATCTGTTCATCAAGTCCTACTGGATACCTTTGGTCATTCTCATAATAGAATTTACATACTTCAGTGGAGATAGTGAATCCTGGTGGGACAGGAACTCCGAGATTAGACATCTCTGCAAGGTTCGCCCCTTTACCACCGAGTAAGGTGCGCATGGTTGCATCACCATCACTCTCAGTACCTCCAAAGAAGTATACATACTTCGGTTGACTCATTAAATACTCCTAATTCGAGATTATTGTATAATTGATACTGTAGTTATTTACTATGTTATTCTCGTTTTACATCCTCTAATGGTATAATACAAAATATATGGTCACTCTTCGGATAAAATTATATAGTACTACTCCGAAAAAGTCAAAGAAAACAGGATTGAAATAGACATGAGTGTTGACTTAATTAAAATCGTCAAAACTTAAGACTTTTATATAACCCCTGCAAATATACCGTTGATATTTGATTGTCTTACTCAGGAAATGTTACGCGATCATAAATCTCACGTAAGTGGAGTTCAGATTGGACTGAGAGCAGTGGTAGGTGTTCTTCAAGGTTTTGGATATCGGTAAGAATCCAATTGTCTTCTCGACGTCGGAAGATTTCAACACAAATCCTGTCTTGTGCTACGAGGATGTATTCCTGTAAAGATGGTAACAGCCGGTAGTGACTAAATTTTTCACCGCGATCATAAACCTCTGTTGAAGGGGACAAAACTTCAACGAGAATAATTGGATTAAGGAGTATATCAAAGACATCATCTTCAAAACGTGGTTCATCACAAACGACAACGATATCAGGATAGAAATAGGATGAAGTACTGGGTGTGCTCACGCGCATTTCGTTGGCGTAAGTTTCACATTCAGTACCTTTTAGCAGATTACGAAGTTCACCAGATATATTACTGGTAATAAGATTGTGTTCTCGACTTGCTCCTGACATACCAATTATTTTACCATTAACATATTCACTTCTTATTTTTTCTGCGTCTGGTATCGCCTTGCGTTCTAAAGTAATATATTCTTCAGGTGTAAGGTGTGTTTGCGCTGCAGAAGTAGCCATGGATTCCTCCGATAATTCACTGATATTTTCATTGAAGTGTACCTTGAATTGCGTGTCAGGGTTGGCATTTGATTTTTATTGTAGTATGGTAAAATAACGAATAGTAATTTTATAGTCAAATGTCTTAGGACTAAATAGAATAAATCATACGGCTTGCTTCTTCAAACTCTGGTTCAAGTGGATCGGTAGATAAATATAACTTCTGATAAGGTTCATATAATTGTATATAGCTCCAATTTACACCACATAATACCTTTCCATTGTTTACGAGTTTGATGAATCTACCGCGAAACTTTGCACGAGTACGCTCTGGTGGTGAATGCATTGCTTGTCTTATTTGTGCATCATCCAATATTCTCTCTGTTAACCCCTTCTTTTCAGCTTTATAAAACAGACCAACATCTTGTCGGATATTGTGATATTCTAAATCTACCCTTCTTACCTCTGCAGAGTTCCAATTCAATGAACGGTGTTTCACATAAGTTTCCAACCATTTTCTCTTTATTACCCAATCAAGTTCTCTATCTAATAACCTCGGATCTTTTTCAAGTCGAGTCATAACGTATTCCCAACGTTTCATAACCTCATCTGTAGTTGGATCTGATTCAGCTTGTTCTAAATATCGTTTTGCAGTTTCAAAATATAACCATTGTAATTCAACTGCTGACAGTCGTTTTCCGTTATCAAGTTCGATAAGACATTTACAGGTTGTATCTTCAGATATTTCATGTATGGCTTGTACAGAATTTCGCAGTGCAAATTGCTCATTAATGAAATGATCTTCAATCATTCTGAGAACTATTCCTGTTGTACCAACTTTCAATAGGTTTGCCAACTCAGACATGTTGGAATCACCAACAATAACATGTAATCTACGATATTTTTCTCTGTCAGCATGTGGTTCATCCCGCGTATTGATAATTCCTCGAGCAGTAGTTGTAGCAATAGAAATTTCTTCTCGTATGTGCTGTGCACGTTGAGAAATTTCATAGAAGCCTTGGTCACTATGTCTGACCTTACCGGCTCCAGTATATATTTGACGTGTAACAAAAAAAGGAATTAATTGGGAGGCTAATTGTCGGAAACTTACTTTCTCACGTTCCATAAGATAATTCTCATGGCACCCGTATGTATTTCCAACAGTGTCAAGGTTATTTTTAAAGATGGAAATCTTTCCGCGAAAACCATCTGTACGCATTCTCCGTTCAGCGGTGGTAGCCAAACGAGTAACGATTCTTTCACCTGCTTTATCATGTGCGACTAATTCAACAACATCATCACATTCTGGAGTTGCATATTCAGGATGACAGCCGATATCTTGATAAAACCGTGCCCCGTTTTCAAGAAATACATCTGGGTACATTCGTCCAGAAATTATCTCTCTGAAAAGATACATGACGACATTCTGTACAGTGAGTTTTTTTCCTTTATTTTTTTCCGGTGTACAGATGATACCGTATTCGGTTTCTAATCCATATATTCTACGATGCATTTCCTAAAATCTCATCTATTTCTTGAATAGTAAATCTGTGAAATTTACGACGATCTAAAGTAGCATCAAGACAGGCAATTTCTATAGTATTTGGATTAATCTCATAAGAATTAGGAGTATCAACCTCAATGGATTCAAGAGTATTTGTAGCCAGTTGAATAGCGTCTTTAATATCTAATCCTTCCTGATATGTATTTTCAAGAAACTCAAGAATAGAATCGGCTTTTCCACCAATAGCAGCAAATCTTTCTTTTTCTTCATAGGTGCCATCAAATGTAATCTTATAAATCTGACTTCTAACAGAAGAAAGTCCATCAATTTCGCAGACCAGAAGTTCAATCTCAAGAGGTTTTGTATCCCATGCTTGTGCAATCGCACTCATGTGCTGTGAGTATAAATTGGTCAGCCATTTTCCAGTCACGTCCTCACGGTAATAGGTATAGCCTTTTATCTCAGCTTCCCGTATCCCCGCAACTCGTAAAGCCTCATATTCAGAGACCCTGCCTGTAGATGCGAGTGCGATTCTGTCATAAATTTCAGACATTTTAAATATCGTTTTTCTTGGATTTTCAGCAACCATGAGTAATCCATTCTTATACTCTAAAACAATTACCTCCTTAGCCTGTTCAATACCTCGATTGACAAAATCCTTCTTATCTTCCCAAATTTGATCAGGTGAAACGTAATAGGGTGTGGACATTTTTCTCCTATGATATAATTTTTTCTAACAATAGGATTAAGATTGTACTAATCTTGAGATAAGGTCTTGAAATAATTCACCAATTGTATCTTCTGGCACTTCAGATACACCCTCTTTTGTAATAATGGTGAATGTAGGAAAGATTTTCCGGATTAAATCTGGACCACCAGTAGCAATATCTTCATCAGCAGCATCCCATAATGCTTCAACTGCAATTCTTAGTGCAGTTTCCTTATCAAGATCAGTTTGATATAGTTTCTTAAATGTGGAACGAGCATCTTTTCCACCAGATCCGATAGCATAATAGGTGTCTTCTTCATATCGACCACCAAGTGCGTCATACTTAAATATCCTACCAACATTATTTTTTAAGTCATACCCAGAAAAAAGGGGTAAAACAATTAATCCTTGCATGGCTAAGCTTAGATTGGACCTGACAAGGCTTGAGAGATAGTTTGCTTGTCCATCAAGACTTAAGGGTACACCTTCTATTTTTTCATAGAATTCAATCTGTACTTGAAATAGTTTTGCTATTTCAATGCATGGTCCTGCTACGCCCGCGACTGCAATAGCGGAATGTCTATCGATTTTATAGACTTTTTGTATACGGCGTTCACCGACCTGATAACCTTCTGTGGCTTGACGATCGCCTGCCATTATTACACCATCCTTATAGACTATGGCAAGTACTGTCGTCCCTTCAAGAAAATTATGGTTGTTAGAATCGTATGTTCCGGTGAGTCGTGACCAATCACCCAATTTATCAGGATGCCGGTCTTTCAATATTTCAAAAAAATCGGTAGATTCAAAGTCACGGAGTTTCAGCAATCCTATTGTCCTCCACGTTGGATAAAGTTCTCAACGAATTCTTCAGAATCTTCTTCCAAAATCTCATCTATTTCATCAAGAAGTGTTTCTAAATCATCTGTTAATTCATCAACAGTTTCATCAAGTTCTGGATTTGTTTGGATCTCCTCATTTTCATTCATAGGATGATCTCTGTATTCTTGCTGTTTTTCGCTTGGCATGTCGTGCTCCTTCTATAAGTAGTATAAATAAAACCTGTTTACATAATATATATATATAGGAAAAACAATACCGAAGACTGATAATTATCTATTTAATTACAGTCAGCTTTAATCTTGTTTACAAGTTCAACGACCGTACAAGTGTTTAACAGTTCTCCAACTATTTCATGAGTGCCAAAATGTGGACGATCCATCATAATCTTATCAAAACCTGTTGGACCATTAAATATGATAGAGTTCCAACTTGCACTATGTATATCATTACCAAACTTCCTAAGGCATGTACCTCGAAAAAATGCCCGTGTATCCATAGGAGGATGGGAAATTGCATTAACTATTTCTTCATGTGTAACAATACGTTTTACATGTCCATTTTTCTGTAATCTTGCATAGAGACCTTTTTCAGGACGTGTGTCATGATACTGTAGGTCAAGCATTCGAATTCGTGAATCTGTCCAGTCAAAACCATGTCTTTCAATATAAGCATCAATTAACTTTTTCTTTATTACCCAGTCCAAATATTGTCCCATACTCATAGGATCTGTTTTAAGACTCTGTAATACAAAATCCCATTTTTCTAATATATCCTCTACGATTGGTGTCCGTTCATCCTGAGTGAGATGTTGATGAGCAAGAGTAAGATATTCTTGCAGTATTTCTAAAGCACTCCATTTACGTCCATCTTTGAGTTCGATTTCTTCATTACAAGATAGATCTCGAGAAATAGTTTTGATAGCAGCTATAGGATTCTGTAAACAGAATTTCTTACCTATTATTCCTTTCTCAATTAGCTGCAATACAATAGATGTTATTCCAACCTTAAGATATATAGCAAACTCAGACATGTTGGAATCGCCTACAATTACATGTAAACGTCTATATTCTTTTGAATCAGCATGTGGTTCATCTCTTGTATTGATCAATGGTCTTTCGACCATTGTACTCAAGCCAACCTCTTTTTCAAAGAAATCTGCTCTTTGTGAAATCTGATATTCTGTTTCATCGGCACCATTTTCAGCTCCAACTTTGCCGCTTCCTGTGATGACTTGCCGTGTAACGAAAAAAGGAATAAGTCCATCAACAATATCCGTGAATGGCACTTGTCTTGACATCAAGTAATTTTCATGTGAACCATAGCTATGACCTTTATAATCAGTATTATTCTTATAGATTATAATTTCTTGATTATCAAGTAAGAGTTCTTCTGCTGTAAGACGGCTTAATTCTAAAATAAGTTCTCCAGCTTTTTCATATTTTACAAGATCTCTTGCATTTGTACATTCTGGAGTACAATATTCAGGATGTGCATGATCAACGTAGTACCTTCCACCGTTGATTAGAATATCATTGATGACATTATTATTTGTTTCATCAACTTGAATTGTGCCTGTTTCTGCAATATACCCTCTTGCATCCGTTAATGGACTTTCTTGTTCATAATCCCATGAAACCGATGTTAAGTTACGACTTTTATATGCATTAACCACTAAGGTTGATGCTGCGATAGGATCTTGTTCTCGTGCATTCTTGACAGAAATACCGAACTCTGTTTCGGTTCCGATAATCGTTGGTACAGACATATTCTCTTTCGTCATAAAATAAAAAACTAAATACAAGTCCACAAACAATAGTCGTAGAAAGTTGTTTTACAATAGACACACAACTTCACTTAAGTTGGCTGCTGATTTGCCTAACTATATCTGCATCCCAATATTGCGATAGTTTTTCATGTATATAGTTAATTTTATCAGTTCTGTTGTCTCCATTTTCTGATAAATATTGATTGACCCTTTGCGATATATCAGTCACCATCTGCTTTTGTTGGCTTTGTAAGAACGACTTTGAATCAGTATCAAAATGGGTATCAATTTCTTTTTTCGATAGAGATTGAACGAATGTTGCCATCGGATACTTTTTCAGGATATCATCATCCAGCATCGTCATATAGGTATCCAGATCGTTTTGCCACGCACTTGTGTTTATGGGTGTCCGTTTTGTGTCAGATGGAGACGTTTTTGTAGATTTTGTGTTCTCGATCTGATCCAACCAAGCCTTGACACGCCTGGATCTTTCGCGAGTCTTTTTTGTAAAGCGATCAATACTCTCACTCATTTCGAATACGATCTTTTTCTGTTCTTCAATTTCACGGTTACTTTTAACAAGAAAAGCATCTACTTCGGCAATAGTTTGCTTCGCTTTTTCAACGGTAGGGTCGGGTTCTCGCAGCGGATGGTACATACCGTGTGCTTTTAGTTTTTCAATATGCTTATCAAGCATCTCTTGTAACTTCTTTAAATCTTGTAGCGAGGTTAAATCGCTATTATCAAATAATTCATAATAATTCTCTGGTAATCCTATTTTCTCACGATATGAGTTGATACGTGAGGAAACTTCTGCTGGTATTGTTGTCTCTCCAGATAACGCTACATTCTCATCCATTGTTTCCTTCTCTTCTCGTTCAGAGATCTCTATGTTTAGCGGTTCATTTTTGGCAGAATAAAAAAACAAACCCATGATCACAAGTATAAATAATACGGACAGACTGACAGTGATAAACGAAACTGATTTAATGTGCATAGAATCATCCTCCTATGGACCGCTATGTTCATGCGGTTCTTCATCTTCACCATGAGATTCTGGATGAACTAATGCTATAGGTATGTTCCACCTTTACTCACTCTTACATCAGGCTTCTTACGTGATTCTGGTTCATTAATAAGAGCGCGAATATTGACAATTTTTTCACCCTTTCTTCCAGATATCTTTGCCCAGTCATCAGGATTGGTTGTATTTGGCAGATCTTCATTCTCACGATACTCTTCACGTATAGCAGACTTCAAGTCCTCAAGTGTCAATCCTTTTTCTTTCCCTTCAGAACTAATTAGACGCTTAATTGCAGATTTCTTGGCACGTGAGACTATATTCTTAATCATTGCACCACTAACAAAATCTTTAAAGAAGAGTGTTTCTCTTTCTCCTCGTGTGTATGTAACTTCAATGAATCTGTTATCTTCAGTGGTTGCATACATCTCATCAACAGCTTGATTGATTAGGTTGTCAGCAACCTTATGTAGATCACCATCAAATTTGTCTAATTCAACATTTGCAAATGGTAATTCAGGTGTTAAATAGATTCTGAAAATATCTTTTGCCCCATCTGGATTTGGTCGATCAATTTTGATTTTTATATCAAGTCTTCCTGGCCTGAGAACAGCAGGATCAAGAAGATCCTGACGATTACTTGCTCCTATTACAATAACATCTCTTAGGTTGTCAACTCCATCTATTTCTGCAAGGAATTGAGGTACAAGTGTTGATTCCATATCTGATGAAATACCCATTCCCCGCGACCGAAATAGAGAATCCATTTCATCAAAGAAGATAACAACAGGAAAACCTTCTCTGGATTTTTCACGTGCTTTTTCAAAAACCTCTCGTATTTTTCTTTCTGTTTCACCAACATATTTATTCAATAGTTCTGGACCCTTGATATTGATGAAATATCCTTTTATATCATCTCTATTAGATTGTTGTCGAATCCGTTCTGCGAGACTATTTGCCACTGCTCGTGCTATTAATGTTTTTCCACATCCTGGTGGACCATAAAGTAACACACCCTTGGGTGGTGTAAGATCAAATTCCTTATATTCATCTGGATATAAATACGGCATCTCTATGGCATCACGTATTGCCTCTATCTGTGTGTCTAATCCACCAATATCGGTGTAACTAATATCTGGGACTTCCTCAAGTAGTAAGTCCTTAAGTTCTCTTTGTGGTAACTTTTCAAGAAGCATCCCACTCGAATGATTTAATAATACACTATCCCCAGTTTTCAATGGTTCATCTTTCAGCGCGGCGGACATGCGTACAACTTGTTCTTCATCTGTTCTCAGACTTACAATTGCTCTATCAGATTCCAACACTTCTTTGATTTTTACAATATCACCATGTTTTTCAGGTGTCTTAATAGCTACTACATTTAAGCTACTATTAACTATAACTTCTTGTCCAGAGTGTAATTCTTCTACCTTGATAGTTGGATCAAGGTTAACACGCCACTTTTTTCCACCAATATCTATATCAGCAGTATTATCATCATTTGCAGTTAAGAATATACCATAATTATTGGGGGGTTCACTTAACTGTTTTACCTTCTCTTTGAGTAATTCAAGCTTTTCTTTTGCTTCTTGTAGAGTAGTGGTAAGTTTACGATTACGACGGTGTGCTTGCATCAGTTCCCGTGTCATATCATACAAACGTGCATCCACATCCTCATCTGGAGATGATCGAAGTTGGCGCCTAAGATCAGACACTTCATTCTGTAACATTTCAATCTGCCAATTAAGTTCACCGGCATTTTGAGGCTTATCATCGTTTACGGGTGATGTATCCTCAACGTCTTGCTCTTTTGGAAATTCAAATGTGGTCTCTGTTTTGCTTGCCATAGGAAGGTTTACTCACTTTACATTGAAAGTAATTTTAATGAAGAATAGTTTTTATCGTATAGTCCAATGTGTGAATAGTATATCACTGAAAGTGAATTACATCAAGAAAAATCAAGAAATGTTATAGAACTTAATCTATGAATAATACTGAAATCTATATTTTGGGTTTACCAGGACATTTCATAGAATCTTCTAATTATCTTCATCGTCGTTATCATTAGAATCTTCAAATTCTGTTGCAATCTCATCTACGGATTCAATTCCAGGAATTTTACCAATACCAGAATCTGTTGAGATAGATGTAAGGTTTTCTCTAATTTTCTGATCAAGTTCAGCAGTTATCTCTGGATTCTCTTCAAGGTATGTCTTTGCACTATTTCTACCTTGCCCAATCCGTTCATTATTATATGAAAACCAAGAACCTCTTTTTTCTACCATCCCAGCTTCCACTGCAATATCTAATAAATTCCCTTCTTTGGAGATGCCTTTTCCAAATGTGACATCAAATTCAGCTTCTTTAAATGGCGGAGCCACTTTGTTTTTCACCACTTTAGTAAGAACTCTATTCCCCAGTACATCTGTACCTTCTTTTATTTGTTGAGCACGACGTATTTCTAATCTTACGGATGCATGAAACTTGAGTGCCAGACCCCCTGGTGTAGTGTCAGGATTGCCAAACATTAAACCGATTTTTTGACGTATCTGATTGGTGAAAATCACACATGTTTTTGATTTATTTGTAACACCTGACAGTTTTCTTAATGCTTTAGACATTAATCTTGGAAGTAATCCGACATGGGCATCCCCCATTTCCCCTTCAACTTCCGCCTGAGGAGTTAATGCAGCCACAGAATCAACCACGACTACATCAATTGCACCACTTCGTATAAGTGTTTCTACAATTTCAAGTGCTTGTTCACCGGCATCTGGTTGTGATATAAGTAAATTCTCAAGATTTACACCAATATTACGTGCATAACTCGTATCTAATGCGTGTTCAACATCTATCAAAAGCTGCAATTCCACCCATTTTTTGTGCTTCTGACACAATGTGAAGGGCTAATGTTGTTTTACCTGTACCTTCATGTCCAAAGACTTCAATGATTCTCCCTCTTGGCACACCCCCAACACCTAATGCTATATCAAGTGAAAGTGCACCTGTTGGTATCACCTCTACTGGAACGACTTCATTGTCAGTAAAACGCATAATTGAACCTTTACCATAGGCGCGTTCTACCTGAGAAATTGCATCATCAACAGCTTTCTTTTTCTCTTTATCGTTTTTTTCCTCTTCAGTATCTTTTTCATTTTTCTTTATATCATCTTTTGCCATAATTGGTTATCTCCTAATACAATTTAAAAGTATTGATTGGTGTATAGACTGCACCATTAGGGTGTAATTCGCTTTTTACCAGAGTAAATTCATTAATTAAAAAATCTGAATTTGCAAGAGTTTCATATTGGGAGAATGAATCTGAACTATTTTGAATATTCACCTGTTTCTTGAATCTCGCGAGTGTAAAATGAGGATGGAAACGTGTATCAATTGGATAGTGTAAAACTTCCATACCCTTATTAATAGATGCAGACAATGTCCTAATTTTTTGGTTTCCTTGTTTAAGACCAATCCATAGTACTCGTGGACGTTCCCAATTTGGAAATACTCCTAATCCTCCAATTTCTGTTTTGAATTGTTCACTCTTTGAGGCGACTACGCTTAAGACATCTTTGATTCTTGTAATTTGATGCTGTTTTACATTTCCTAAGAACTTTAATGTCAGATGATGATTTCCAGGTTTTGTCCACGTGGCTTTAGGTAACTTATTGTGTAATCTTCCCTGAATTTCCAATATTAAGTTCTGTATCTTCATAGGAATTTCTATTGCTACAAAACACCTTATAGAATCAGAATTACCCACATTTAGCTCCAAAAGAGACTATTCACTTTGTTTGGTTATTATGGAACTACTATTACCTATAATAATCTCTAATCCAGATGCGACAGTTAAAAACAATGGGATCAACATTAGAAAGAATATTGGACCATACGGTTGTATTACAAATTGAGATTCAGATATAAGCCATAATAAAACTAAACTTATAGAAATTACGATGACTTGTGAAGTTGTTTTATATTTTCCCCATCGATTAGCAGAAATTACCTCTCCATGTTTAGCAACAACGATTGTTCTAAATAAAGTTATTAAAACTTCTCGTCCAAGTATGACAATTACCATCCAGATAGGAATTAGAGTTTCCATTTTCAAGTAAATATTCATGTTGATAAAGGTATAAACAAATTAAAGCTGCACCAATAAGAATCTTATCAACCACGGAATCCATGAAACTTCCAAAACTTGTAACTCCTTGCTTTCTTGCTACTATACCATCAAGATAATCGGTAAAAGAAGCAAGACCAAAAATGATACCAGCAAGTAATATCATTTTTACATGAAAAAAATAAATGAATGGAATAGTAAGTATTAATCGTGAAAAAGTAAGTATATTTGCCAATGGAAAAGATGAGCGAAAATTCATAAACCTATTAATTTGAAAGGTCGATTACCTCTACATTTTTTGGGGTTTCAAACTTAAAGATATTTGGGGGTAATTTCTTATCCCGTTCTATTTTTAGTCATTTTGAAAATAACACTACGACGACTGCCATCCTCAAATTCATTGATATAACCGAATTGTACTGGTAACCAATCGTCTTTTTTTAAGCCATATTTCAATTATTTCTCTATTTGAAGAATCCTGCTGTATATTATCATTTTCTCCTGTTATTATCCTGTTTGGAATGAGTTGAATTAGATAGATACCAATTGGGTTCACATCTTTATCAGGAATTAATTTCATTGTATAGTTTTTCGATATATCCTCAAGAGATGCACCCGCACCAGGTAGGAGTTCACGTCTGCTTGGATCATTCCATCGCATCTTATTAACTTGATTGAGTAATGGGACATGAGACCAAGCATATAATCCATCAATGACTATGGTCTTAGTAATTTTCTTATCGTCATTCTTTGATACATACTCTTTTCGAAGTAAATTAGGTTTAGCAAAAATAAAACGTCCGATTGTAACACTCTTTCTATTTCTGTATAATGTGGTTTCTTCAAAGGTAGCAGAGAAATTCTCAGAATTCTTATATGCGGATTGAAAATTCGTAAATATCTCCTCAACTGTAAAAGAATAACCATTAGGTATAAGGAATAAAAATGACAGTATTATAAGAGAAATTCAAATACAGACGAATCACAATAACACTCCTATTATTGATAATTTACATTTGATAAAGTATAACATAACAGGTTTGTAGTGTCAAAGCATTTTATATAATATATAGATTGATAGATGTTGTTAAAATATAGACTGATATTGAGTCTTACATCCCAAAATGACCATTCTAACAGACTAATAGAACGAGAATTAAGTTGACACTCCTAAAGTAATTATGGTGATACATTCCCGTATATTTCTGTATAATACTCCAACGATAATCCAGAGTAATTATCATGTAAGAAATAGATTGAAATATTGGGATTATTATGATTTTAATTTATCAGAACCTGAAAGTATGCTATATTAAGGACTTAATAGATATTATATAGTAAATTCAGTTTGACTGTGATCTTTATTATGTTAGATAGATTCATGATAAAAAATAAAAGAAAAGATAAAAGAAAGAAACCAAAAGGCATTAAAATCACGGATGTACTTTCAAAGAGGGAATCCATACCCCAGACAGGAAGACTATCCGTCTGTCATACACGCTTGTAATCGAGGGGACTGAGGATAAAATGGTGTTAGTTAACACCAAGTATCTGACTTAAAAACTAATATGATCTACAAAATCAGATAAGATATAACTTCTTATTTACGACCTACCAAGTTCTTTCAAGCCTTTTCTGATATTTCCCATATCAATAAGTTAAGGATGTTCCATTCTTGATTCTTCTACATCAATAGCAGCTTGATTATCGGCACTTGATGTATATATGCGGGTCCAATCCGATAGGTTGATAGCAATTTTATCTGGATCCTCTAAGGCACACGATATTATACGTTCAAGGAATCCAGATACTTTCTCATCACGAAATATAGCTTGAAACCAGATTGTAAAACTCTTCATTGCATCTGTAGATTCAGAAAATACCCAGAAGACAACTCTACAGAAATCCAATCCTTCATCTACGGATTCTTGTGAGATCCATACGTCAATTGGGAAACCATCTATTATTGGTAATAGATCTGCAATTAAAATCGGAATAGACTGATTAAGATATGTAATCTCAGGTAGAACATCAAACTGAATAGCGAATTTGTATGTAATTAAATTCGGTGGACTATCTATTTCTATGATTGTATCATCAACAAATGACATTACAGCTTAAATTCCTTAGAATGTGATATTTGAGTTATTCTATCATAAACTATATTAAAATAGGAACATCATTGTATCAGTAAAAACTGAAAACAATAATTTGATATGAGATGGACAAACCCTTCTTACAATAGTATAATATATAGGTTGATATCACCCGAATGAATATAAAATATTGGATTTACAATGACTAACCCAGAACGAATAAAACACCTTTCAATTGAATTAAATCAGCGGATTCTTGTCCTGGATGGAGCAATGGGATCTCTATTGCAGACATACCAACTGACAGAAGAGGATTTTCGGGGGGACCAGTTTTCTGACCATCCATCTGATGTAAAAGGTTATAATGACCTATTATCGATTACCCAACCCAACATTGTTCGAGAAATACATACGAATTATTGTGAGGCAGGTGCAGATATCATTGCAACTAATACTTTTACAAGTACAACTGTTTCAATGTTAGATTACCAATTGGAAGACTATTCTTATGAAGTAAACTCTGCTGCAGCAAAAATTGCACGGGATGTTGCAGATCAATTCTCAACAGAGAAAAAGCCTCGTTTTGTTGCGGGGAGTATGGGACCAACAAATCGTAGTTGTTGCATTTCACCAAACGTGAATGACCCTGGATTTCGAAACATTACTTTTTCAGACTTGGTTTCTGCATACACTATTCAAGCAAAGGGATTGATTGATGGAGGTGTAGATTTTCTATTAGTTGAGACCGTAATGGATACACTTAACTGCAAGGCTGCCTTGTTTGCAATTCAGACTCTTGCTGAAGATATGAATATTGATATACCAATTATTGTATCATCAGATAGAAGTGGTGGTAGTGGGAGAAACCTATCAGGACAAACGGTTGAGGCATTCTGGAATTCAGTACGACATGCAGACCTACTTGCAATAGGGTTAAATTGTGGATTTGGTTCAGAACAAATTAGACCTTTCATAGCTGAAATGTCTAAGCTGGCAGATATTCCTACTATCTGCTATCCAAATGCTGGACTACCAAATGAACTTGGCGATTACACCCAATCACCTGATGAAATGGCGAAATGGATGCATGATTTTGCTCAGAATGGGTTCGTGAATATTGTTGGCGGATGTTGTGGTAGTCAACCTGAACATATTCACAGAATTGCAAGCGTCGCAGCAGAATACCCACCCAGACAACCTGCTGATAGAGACCAATCATGTAGATTAAGTGGATTAGAATCTTTTAATATTACTCCAGATTCTCTTTTTGTAAATATAGGTGAACGGACAAACTTCACAGGTTCAAGAAAATTTGCATCATTTATAGAAAATGAAGATTACGAGTCAGCACTTGAAGTAGCACGAGATCAAGTAGAAAACGGTGCACAGCTCATAGATATCAATATGGATGCCGGAATGTTAGACTCCAAGGCAGCAATGGTGAAATTCCTAAATCTAAATCGCTTCTGAACCTGATATAAGTAAAGTTCCAATAGTATTGGATTCCAGTAAATGGGAAGTGATTGAAGCAGGATTAGAATGTATTCAAGGGAAAGGTGTTGTCAATTCTATCAGTTTAAAAGATGGTGAGGAAGAGTTCATAACGCAAGCAAAACTTGTGAGAAAACACGGTGCTGCAGTAATTGTGATGGCATTTGATGAAACTGGACAAGCAGATTCTTTTGAAAGGAAAGTGGATATCTGTCAAAGGGCATATTATTTATTGGTAGATAAGGTTGATTTTCCTCCAGAAGATATAATTTTTGATCCAAATATATTAACTATTGCGACAGGTATTGAAGAACATAATGAATATGCTCTTGCATTTATTCAGGCATGTGAAGAAATTAAAAAAACATGTCCATATGCTCTGGTAAGTGGTGGTGTAAGTAATTTATCCTTTTCATTTGGTCGGAACTATACTGTACGTGAAGCAATGCATGCTGCTTTTCTATATCATGCAATTAATGCAGGAATGGATATGGGGATTGTAAATGCAGGACAACTGACGGTATATGATGATATTCCAAAAGAGTTATTGGTAGCTATAGAGGATGTCTTATTTAATCGTCGTACCGACGGCACTGATAGATTGGTGACTCTGGCTGAAACATTACAACGAAAAGGGAAGAAAAAGAAAAATAATAAACAGTGGCGGAAGTTGTCAGTTGAAGAACGCCTAAGTTATGCCTTAGTGGAGGGAACGATAGAATATATAGAATCTGACACAGAGGAAGCACGGCTTAAGTATGATCGTCCAATTCAGGTTATAGAAGGTCCATTAATGGATGGAATGGATCGAGTAGGTGAATTGTTTGGGGATGGGAAAATGTTCTTACCTCAAGTTGTCAAAAGTGCTCGTGTGATGAAAAGAGCGGTATCAAATCTTATTCCATATATAGAAAAGGAGCAATCTGAAGGTGGTCTGACATCCAGGGGCAAAATTGTAATGGCTACAGTAAAAGGGGATGTGCATGATATTGGAAAGAATATCGTGGGTGTCGTACTGGGTTGTAATAATTACGATATTATAGATTTAGGTGTTAAAGTATTAGCAGAAGATATATTGGAAACTGCGAGGAAGGAAAATGCAGATATAATTGGATTGAGTGGCCTAATTACACCATCTTTAGATGAAATGGTATATGTTGCATCTGAGATGGGAACGCCAAGGTTTCAATATACCTCTATTAATTGGCGGTGCTACTACCTCGAAAATACATACAGCAGTACAAATTGAACCAAATTATAGTGGGGCAACAATCCATGTCATTGATGCATCAAAAAGTGTTGGTGTTGTAAGTCAACTATTGAGCTGTGAAAATCAAGAGACTTTTATCAATAAGACTCGTGATGAGTATGCTGAAGTACGTAAACGTAGATCAAAGAACCAAAAGAAATCAAAATTATTGCCCTATACTACAGCAATTAAACGTAAATTAGAACTTGATTGGAAAGATTACAATCCATCTAAGCCGAACCAAATAGGCGTCAAGGTTTTGGATAATTTCTCATTAGAGAAATTGGTTAGATATATTGATTGGACACCATTTTTTGCTACATGGGAATTGTCAGGAAAATATCCGAAGATTCTAAAACACCCTGAAATGGGAGAACAGGCACGTCAACTCTTTTCTGACGCTAAAGAACTTCTACAGAAGATTGTAGAAGAGGAAAGGTTACATGCCCATGGGGTTACTGGAATATTTCCTGCCAATAGTATGGGAGATGACACTGAAATATATGCAGATGACAATAGAACAGAAATAGTAGCAAAAATCCATCATTTTCGTCAACAAACAGAACAGCCATTCTCCAGACCTAACCTTAGTCTTGGTGATTTTATTGCACCGAAGTCCACGTCCATCAATGACTATATTGGTGCCTTTGCAGTTACCACAGGAATTGGAGTTCCTGAGTTCTGTAATGAGTTTGAACAGAAACATGATGACTATAACAGCATAATGGTGAAAGCTTTAGCAGACAGACTTGCAGAAGCATTTGCAGAATATATGCATGAATATGTCCGGACCTCTCTTTGGGGGTATGCTAAAAATGAGAGTTTAGACAATGATGGGTTAATAAGAGAAAAATATCAAGGGATTCGTCCAGCTCCTGGTTATCCAGCCTGTCCAGACCATAATCAGAAACGGATAATATTTGACTTACTTGAAGTGACGAAAAATACTGGGATAGAATTAACCGAAAGTTTAGCAATGTCACCTGCTGCCTCAGTGAGTGGATGGTATTTTTCACATCCTGATTCACGTTATTTCAGTATAGCACGAATAGGTGAGGATCAAGTTACAGATTACTCAAATCGTTCAGGAATGGATCATGCAGAAGTTGTAAAATGGTTTAAACCATTACTTAAATAATTTTGTTATAATTGCTAAAATAAAATGATATATGTTTGTTTTTCGTCAATACTTAAGATGGATAATCAATCAACTCCTTATCACAAACAGAGTAGTCTTTTAAATACTACTCTGTTTGTTCAAAACAGCCTTCTATTGAATTCAGTAAAGGGATTACATTTGATATAATCCTACTGTATTCCCACTTGGATCAATGAACATTGCTATTGACCCCATGTTTTCTGGTAGAATTTGTGGTTCAACAAAAACTTCACCACCCATATTCTTTATCAGTTCTAAGGTTTGAAAAATATCATCTACCTGTATAAAGATTGAGACACGATTATTCATTTCTTCTGAACCATCTAAAGGGAGAATATGTCCTTTAATTCCTTGGTCAGTAAGGGGTGGTGGTGTAGGATCAACACCATATATATCATTTGGAAAGTATGAAGTTTTCCAACCCATTGGTAAAATTGTCCAATCAAAAACGTTCCGATAAAAATCACTTAATAATTCGCTGTTCTTGCCAGCAATTTCAAGAAATAACACTGGGTTACCCATAGCATTTTCACCTATTATGTAATGTATTTTGATTATCGTTACCTTCTTGATATAGACCTATCCGATTTCCACTGGGATCAAGAAACATGGCAATTTGTTGTCCTTTATCTGAAACAACTACTGGTTTCATGAGTATTGTACCACCTAAACTTTGTACCTGTTTCATAGTTGAACTTATATCCGTTACAGTTACATAGATTGTAATATTGTTGGCAAATTCAACACCTTCCTCCAGTGGGATTTCATCGTTAGGTGGATAGATATGTCCTTCTATTCCATTATCGGATTCTGAACCGGTTTCAAACCAATAATATCCTTCCTCATACTCATTTATTTTCCATTTAAACACTGTAGTATAGAAGTGGTGTAAAATTTTTGGATCATTACCAACAATTTCAAAATTTGTTACAGGATTTACCATTTACTAATCTCCTATGTCTATAATTTTTGAAAGATGAATGACCTGTAATAGACAATATTTCCTTACAATCTTCGTTGTAATAAACCTATACTATTCCCACTAATATCCTTAAATAATGCATAGTGACTTGCGTTCCCAGGGATCTCTTGTGGTTGTATGAGTATTTCACCACCAAGATTCTCAACAGTTTTTAGTGTATCGAATATATCATTAACCGTAATATATATAAGTACAATATTATCGAAGTCTTCACTCCTACCTATTTCAAATAGATGTCCCTCAATTCCAATTTTTGATTGTGGGTCAGCAATATATAGTTCGTCAACGAGTTGTGTGATTTTCCAATCGAAAACAGATCTATAAAATGTGATTAACTTATCTATATCTTTTCCACCTATTTCAAAATGAGGAACAGGATTGGACATATCATTGTCTCCGATGTGGAAATTGTTTATTGACTTTAGGATTGGAATAAACCGAGACAATTACCACATGGGTCAAGGAACATTGCGAATGTACCCTCTCCTTGAGGAACTGACATTGGTCCCATAATCACTTGTCCACCATGGCTTTCTACCTTTTTGGCATATTCATGAATATCATCTACCTGAATGTAAAAAGTTACATGATTTGTTATAGGCATTTCATCTGTGGTTTGGACAATATGGCCATTAATACCTTGTTCTGATCCTGTGTTAACATCATTTCCACAGTCATCATCTTGATTGATGTCCCATTCAAATAATGTACCATAAAAATCAGGCAGTGAGTCTTCTTTCTTTCCAGCTATTTCAAAGATTGTTACTGGATTAGGCATAGTTGTTGCTCCTTCAATAGTTTATTTATAGTGGATTATTAATATGTGTATTGTATTAAATAATTTCAAATCTTTTAATAATAAACACGCATGTAATTCTAAAAATTAGTTTGTATCTGGTTGTTTATAAAGACCGATATAATTCCCACTGGGATCAAGAAATACTGCAAAAGCACCATTATTTCCAGGAATGACCTGCGGTGGAATCATCGTCTTTCCACCTAAATTCTCTGCTTGATCAAGTGATGTCTGCAAATTATCCACTTCAACATACAACGTTACATGGTTGTTAAATCCCATTTCTTCACTTACTGGAAAGATATGTCCATGAATTCCATCATCAGCCTGGATCATAAATGTTCCACCGTATGGATTTATTTCTGTTTTCCAACCAAAGACGGTGGTGTAAAATTCATTTAACTTCTCACCCTCTCTTCCAGCTATTTCAAAAAAGGTGACAGGATTTCCCATAAGAATGACTCCTTTATAAAATTAATAGTCTTAAACCCTTGATTCTGTTTTCATCAATTATATTGTATATTCATCATTATCAAAAAAATAGAATATATAGTGAGTTTTACAACAAATATAAAACGATAGAGATTCTTTTTTAGTTGCACTTTCTGATAAAGTTCTTTAGATTTTTGATGTTTATAACTCTCAACCTATTCAATTCGATATAATCATACATTATCACATATAATTGGTATGAACAGCACAGTTTTACATGATCTATGTGAATTATGATTTATTGAATAGTTTGGTTATGATATAATACGAATATCAGATAGTTGTAAAAGTTCATATAATTTATAACTATTTATATAACAATTGAAACCATATTGAATAAACTAAACTCATGAATACATGTCAAAACTGTTGATTGCATAATAGTAGATTACAAAACAGAGGTACATTTATATGTATAATTTATATGTCAATTGGGGAGATAATTGGGGAATTGGTATATGTATGCGAATTATAATCTTTTGCTTTTTATTATTTGTAGTTATACCTATTAGTGCTGAAACTGAATCTGAAAAAAGTCCTATAAAGATTGGTGGGGCAATGCGTGTCAATTACGTATACGGTACATACGGTGATGAAGATAATCCACATCGCAGAGGAGAGAAAATCGGAGATGTGGATCTTGAATTATTTAGGTTAAATTCTGATCTTGACTATCACAATATAATTAGTAGAATTGAATACCGATGGTATGATAAGTATAGTTTTTTTCACACTGCATGGTTAGGGTATAATTTGGACAAATTAGGAACACTGAAGGCAGGAATTGTTAGAGTTCCTTTTGGTCCAACTGCATATGGTGTGTCAACAAGTTGGTTTTTCGATCAACACTTTTATGTTGGTCTTGCTGATGATCCGGATATAGGAATCAGATGGAGTAATACTTTTGAAAAGTTAAGCTTGGATTTAGGTTACTTTTATGGTAGTGAATTCCAGACGGATGGTGATAGCCTTAATAGTTCACGATATGGTTATGACATAGTTAAATGGAAAGAAAAAGCTGATAGTAATGGAAAGGTTGAATGGGGTGTCGGTGAAAATGGATATGATGAAAGACATCAAATTAACCTACGTACAATCTATAGTATTGATCAAATCGGAGATATAGGTTTATCTCTTCAATACGGAATGTTGATTGGAGAAGATGTAGGAGAGGATGATAGTGGTAATCACTATGCTGTATCTGGACATATGAAAAATACCTTCTTTGACTTTACACTCTTTTCTCAATTTTCATTTTATACACATAATATCTCTGATGAAACTCCATGGAATACAGGTGATCTAATACCTATGGGGGCATACGATTTTGCTTGGCCTGTTGCATCTACTGGATTGATACCTGCATTATCCTTACGATATGGTGGTATAGATACCTCAAGTATTTCATGGATTGATAGTGTTACACCTTATATTGAAGGGAGTACTATCCTAAAGACTGTTGAGGATTATAATAACAGTACACTAATAACTCTTGGTGCAAGTTGGACGTTATTCAGTGCTTTGTATGTTTATAGTGATTTTGGTCTTACAGATGGAAACTTCTTCGTTGGGAATACAGACGATGATTACAATAATATTCTTACTGGCGTAAATCATGTTGGTGCCAATGGAAATAACAGTTGGCATTGGCGTCTAAATTTTAATTTTGGATATTATTTCTAAATCTTTTTCCTATCTATATTTATATATCCTCATTACGGATACCTTCAGTTTTAAAAGGAGAATTTTATAATGAACGAAGAAGAAAAACAACCTCAGCAGATGCCACATCAAATTGATGAAGGCAGGTACAAGAAATTATTCGGATTAGAGATCTACCTTACACCTGTGTTTGTAATTTCAAGTATCACTATAGTCTTTTTTATCGTTTTTTCACTGATCTTTCAAGAACAAGCAACCACATTATTTGGGAATTTAAGAAAATGGTTAACGACCAACCTTGACTGGTTGTTTATGGGAACTGCGAATATTGTATTTCTTTTCTGTTTGTTTGTTGCCATATCCCCCCTCGGTAAAATTAGGTTAGGTGGAAAAGATGCAAAACCTGAGTATTCTAACATAACTTGGTTGGCTATGCTTTTTGCAGCAGGAATAGGAATTGGTCTTCTATTTTTTGGTGTTTTAGAACCTGTCACCTACTATCAGAGTCCACCACTCGGTGAAAGTACTGTCTATGACACAGATACTATCTATAATGCTGAAAATGTACCTGATATCACAGATCCAATCGTACAAAAAGCAAGTTCATTGGGTTTAGCTGCAACAGTTTTTCACTGGGGACTACAAGGTTGGGCAATTTATGGTGTGGTAGGATTGGCATTAGGGTTTTATGCCTATAACCGAGGATTACCACTCCTAATTCGATCTGCGTTTTATCCAATATTTGGTGATCGTATATGGGGTTGGATAGGACATGTCATTGATACATTCGCCATATTTGCTGGTATTTTCGGTCTTGCTACCTCTCTTGGTTTGGGAGTACAACAAGTAACCTCTGGACTTAACTACCTATTTGATATTCCTGCAAATACTCTTTCGATGGTCCTATTAATTATAGTGATAACATCTATCGCGCTTGTGTCCGTGATGACAGGTATAAATATAGGAATCAAAAGGTTGAGTCAGTTTAACATAATACTTGCTTTTATTTTATTATCAGTAGTATTCATACTTGGTCCAACAAGTTATATTTTCAGTAGTATCTTCACAAGTCTTGGAACTTATATGATGAAGATTGTTCCACTGAGTAACTGGATTGGTCGTGAGGATACTGGTTTCCTACATGGATGGACTACATTCTACTGGGCATGGTGGATTGCATGGGCACCCTTCATTGGTACATTCATCGCAAGAATCTCAAAAGGACGTACTGTTCGTCAATTCGTTATCTTTGTTCTCCTTTTGCCGACATTATTATGTTTGATTTGGTTTAGTACTTTTGGTGGAACTGCACTTCATCAATTCTTCACAGAAGGGTACACTGAAGTAACAGAAATAGTAGAGGCATATAAACCTGAACTCGCGTTGTATGCAATGTTTAAAGGATTACCTTGGTCAACATTGCTATCTTGTTGCGGTATGTTATTAACCATAATCTTTTTTGTCACCTCTTCCGATTCTGGATCACTAATAATTGATATCATGGCTGCAGGTGGGAAGGTTGATGCCCCAATACCACAACGCGTATTTTGGTGTACAGCTGAAGGGTTAGTTGCTATCTCACTATTACTGGGTGGTGGTTTAACAGCTTTACAAGCAGCATCACTTGTAACTGGCTTCCCATTTTCAATTGTCCTGTTAGGTATGGGGGGATGTGTCTTGTATGGGTTAAATCAAGAATTGAAGAATTTAAGGAGTGAAGAAAGAGATTTTTAATCTCAATTCTCTTACCTGTAAGTTGGAAATGTTCCAACAGCAGTTAAATACGGTTCTACTTCTTTATGATGAACAGTAATTATGGTCAAATATATTAGGTACGGTATGTAACCGTACCTAATATATTTGACATCTTAATTTTCAAGTTTACAGATAGAGATTAACTATGAAAATACTTGGAATTGATACATCTTGTGATGAAACAGCAGTTGCAGTGGTTGAAAATGGCCGTGAAGTCTTATCAAATGTTATTGCTTCTCAGATCAAAGATCATCAAGAATATGGTGGTGTTGTTCCAGAATTGGCATCGCGTAAACACATTGAAGCAATCAACTATATTGTCAACAGATCTTTAGATGATGCTAATCTTACTTTTGACGATTTAGATGCAATAGCGGTTACAAATCGTCCAGGATTGATCGGGGCATTACTTGTAGGGGTTGCTGCTGCAAAAAGCCTCGCTTACTCACACAATCTTCCTTTACTTGGAATAAATCATATTGAAGGACACATTTATGCGAATTATATGGTTCATGAAACCATAACTTTTCCACATATCTGTTTGACTGTCTCTGGTGGACATACATTACTTGTAGAGGTATATGAAGGGTGGAAATATAGGGTTATAGGTACAACACAGGATGATGCAGCTGGAGAAGTTTACGATAAAGTCGCTAAATATCTTGGACTCGGTTTCCCTGGGGGTAGGATAATAGATGAACTTGCTCAAGAAGGCAATCCAACTGCAATTGACTTTCCTCGACCAATGTTACGTAGTGGGAATGCACAGTTCAGTTTTAGTGGAATTAAGACCTCTGTTCGATATTTTATTGAAAAAGCAAAGAGTAATGGAACTGATATTGATGATATAATAATCAAAGATATCGCTGCAAGTTTTCAAGCAGCAGTAGTTGATGTACTTGTAGCAAAGACTATTCAAGCCGCAAATGAAACAAGTGTCTTATCAATTACATTAACTGGTGGTGTTGCCGCTAACAGTCAATTGCGTTCTTCACTCACTTCAGCTGCAGATGAAATTGATGTTAAAGTCTACTATCCACCAATAAGATTGTGTACAGATAATGGGGCTATGATTGCCGGTATTGCCTTTGAAAAACACAAACAAGGACTGCAAGATAAACTATCTCTTAACGCTGCTGCCAATGGGGCTTTAGTTGATGTGTAAAAGGCAAAACAGTTATGTCTGACTTACGGATTCAAATGGCAGTATCCACTTTAAGAACTGGTGGTATCATTGCAATTCCTACGGATACTGTCTATGGTTTAGGTGCAGATGCATCTAATGCTGATGCAATCCAGAAGTTATATACCATAAAAGGTAGACCAGAAGAAAAACCAATACCTTTAATACTTGGGTCAGTTGATGATGTTAATAAAGTTGCAAAGAATATCCCTGGTTACTTCTACCATCTTACAAAAAAATATTGGCCAGGTGGCTTAACAATAATTGTTAAATCAAAGGACCTATTACCCCAACTAACTGCTGGTCGGAATACTGTAGGATTACGAATCCCAAATCATATACTCTTACTAAAAATACTCAATGAATTCGGTGCTCCAATAGCTATTACAAGTGCAAATTTATCTGGAGAACCTGCATCCACCTCACCACAGGATTTTGGTTTTGAACTAAGCAATAAACTGGATTATATTGTTGATGATGGTATGACTCCTGGACCTATACCATCCACAGTATACGATATCTCCATTTCTCCTCCAGTGATACGTCGTGAAGGTATTATATCAGAAGAGACACTCAATATGGAATTAGCGTGTTACAACAGACTATTAAAGAAATCCTAAATTTCCTGGTATCCACAAATGGAAATTGGTTTATACTTAGCTTAGGATGTGTAATAGCTTTATTATACCTATACTATAGATGGAAACAAATACCAGGTCTGACAGTGGAATTAATTAAGGATGATACATGGTTTATCAATCGGGATGACAATAACAAACTGGCAATCATAATATCTCTTCAACTGACAAATAAGTCGAGTTCCCCAATTCAAATACATAGATGTAAATTAAGTGGGTATACCCCAAAAATGCCTCCTGAACAGATTTTTTTAGAAGGATATGATAAAACAGTCGAATTAGTTCTACCTAAATATGATTCATATTCTGAGATTGTCGGTAAATCTGAAAATATTACTTCATCCTATGTTCTTAATCCATATACCGAACATAGAATATGGGTATATTATGAATCCGGTATTGTGACTTTGACAAATATATTACGGGCTCCAATAGTGATTAAAGATCTTAATAGAAAACGTAAATCCCTCCAAGTGGCTGTTCCTCGAAATATGGAACAGATCCAACTTTATCGTGAAGCAGCAATTGCGATGGTAATACAGAATTAGAAACTGTTAATGTCCTCCTAATTCACATACACTATGGTCCATTTGTAATTCAATTTCATTGCCATTTTATCATGTGTATGTTATCCTATATCTTCAAGGAGGTACACCAAACCTGTGGGATCAATAAGTGATATCTCGAATGAATTTATTCGAGAGGAAATTGAAGAATATCTTGAGCGACCTGAAGAAAAAAGATAGATTTGTGGATATGTTTTTAGCTGCTTCGTCCAAGATGCAGAATATTGCAGCTGCATTGATAGATGGTGATCATCATTCTGTTGACGAGTTAACAGAACAAGCACTTGATGAGGGAATTGAAGCACTGGAGGTAATGGATGATGGTCTTATCTTAGGTATGGGTATCGTTGGTATAAAATTCAGAGAGAATTTTATATTTGTTCCTGAAGTTCTTGCCTGTGCACGCGCAATGAAGGCTGGAATGAACCACATTGAACCAATTCTATCAGATTCTGGGATAGACCCTATAGGCACTGTTATAATGGGAACAGTGAAAGGGGATTTACATGATATTGGTAAAAACCTGTGTATTATGATGCTAAGAGGAGCAGGATTCGTGGTTCATGATTTGGGAGTGGATACATCTGAAGATGAATTTTTGGATGCAGTTGAGGAATTTGAAGCACCCATATTAGGAATGTCTGCATTGCTAACAACAACCATGCCAAACATGGGGAAGACTATTGATGCATTTATTGATGAGGATTTACGCGAAGAGGTAAAGATCATGGTTGGTGGGGCACCAGTAACACAGACATTCGCTGATGACATGGGTGCTGATGGTTATGGTAAAGATGCATTAGAATGTGTTGCTTTAGCAAAAGAATTTCTTCAAGAAACAGATGATGACTGGTAGTTTCCTACTTTAGTATATGAAAAAAGTTAATAAAAAAGAGTATGAAAAACGACTCAACAAAATCACTGAGATCTTTGAAGAGCTTGTAGTTCATGCCGATGAACAAGCGACATATCGTTGTCCATACAAGAATAGAAATGACCATTGTACTGCTAAATTTGGATGTCGAAATCAACGTAAGATTGATGAAGGTACAGGGTTAAAATGTGTTGGTGACGATAAATTAGACTACCGTACAGCATGGGAAACAGATGAATCTCCAACCACAGGAACTTTAATCGGGAAGACTAACGCTACTATTTCCTGCGACGGAAGGGTTTATCAACTAACACCAGGAAAAACTGTCTTCGATTATGCCGATGATTTGGCAATTCAAGTTCCTACATCCTGCTTCCGTACAGGACAATGTCATGAATGTATCGTGGAAATTAAAAGTGGTATGGATAGTTTGCGACCTCCTAACGAGGCGGAAGCCTTCCTTAGAGAAGACTATCGTTTAGCATGCCAATCTGTTGTTCTTGATGTTGATCAAGATATAGAATTTGCACCACTACGTCGTTCTCCCCGAATACTTACCCAAACTACATCAGAACAAGATAAATTAGAACACATCAATCCATTTGTTACCCAACAAGATGGGATAGTATATTATAAAAATGAACCCATAGATAAATTTCGAGGACATATCTATGGTTTAGCTATAGATATTGGTACAACAACTGTCGTGGCTAATCTTGTTGATTTAGAAAATGGTAAGACCGTTACTGTGAGTTCATTTGAAAATCCACAACGTTTTGGTGGTAGTGACATAATGCACCGTATTTCATACGATGCAGAGTTTGAAGGGGAATTGAGAAAATCTTTATTGGCTGCATTAAATAGTGAAATTATGGAGATGTGTGAGAGATTAGATATTGTTCGACAAGAGATCTATGAAATTGTGGTTGCTGGCAATACTACAATGAGAGATATCTTCTTTAGACATGATGTTCAGAGTATAGGTCAAAAACCATACAAATCCGTAATTGAACATGAGCTTAATGATGGGTTACGTATGAGTACTTCACTAACAGAAAAATCCCGTCGTCTTGGGATTAGATCTAATCCGAAGGCAATGGTTTATAGTTTACCCTTAATAGCGAGTCACGTTGGAGCTGATGTAGCAGCAGATCTGATTGCAATAGATATGCAAAATCAAGATGATATTGTCATGTTAGTAGATGTAGGAACAAATACGGAAGTTATTGTTGGTAATAAAGACCAAATGGTTGCAGCCTCGTGTCCAGCAGGTCCTGCATTTGAGGGTGGTGGCATAGAATATGGTATGCCAGCCTATCCTGGAGCTATCGAATCAATTAGATTGAATAATGGTGAAATTGATTTTCGTACAATAGATGATGAAAAACCTGAAGGATTTTGTGGGTCAGGATTAATTTCATTACTGGCTGAGTTGATACGTACAAATCAGATGAATCCAAAAGGTGTCTTTGCCGATAAAAAACAAAAGATATTACCTATTTTACCTGAATATGGGATAACTTTCTCACGCGAGGATGCAAGTAATTTAGCACAAGCTAAGGCTGCGAATTATTGTGGTCAGTATATCGTATTAAGACATTTCGGTGTATCCCCAAATGAAATCAGCAGACTGTATTTAGCTGGTGGATTCGCAAATTATGTAAATTCTGGTGAGGCAATTGATATCGGGTTTCTGGCACCAATTCCTGAAAAACGTATAGAAAAAATTGGTAATGCTGCCTTAGCAGGTGCAAAATCAGTGTTGCTTTCTAAGGAAAAACGTCAAGAAATAGAGGCACTAGTCAAAAACATAGAGCATATTGAACTTGAAACAACTCCAGACTTTTTTGAGGTATTTGTTGAGGGTTGTCAATTTAAACCTATGCCTAAAGATATAAGTTAGAGAAAGAGTTATAATAAGTGTTAGACTTTGGTGAACGTTTAAATCTTGATATTCCTATTTTATATGATGGTGGTTTCGGTTCACAGTTATTTGCTCGAGATATTCAACTTGCAAATAGTGCGTTAGCAAATGAATCAAATCCTGATGATGTTGTTGCTATACACACTGATTATATTAATGCTGGCGCAGATGCAATTGGAACTAATACTTTTGTCGTTTCTCCACTACACCTTGAAATGTCAGGTCAAAATGTATCTGATGCTAAACGCTTAACACGACTTGCAGTTCAGCATGCCAAGTCTGCTGTAGAAAAAACTAATAAACCAGTGTATATCTCTGGTTCAGTAGGACCATCTCCTGGTGCAATTGAGGCAGACAGTGGAGATACTACATTCGGAATAGCGAATGACAAAGTTCGTGAAGCTCATAAACTTGTTATCAATACGCTTGCAGATGAAGGGGTTGATTTTCTATGTTTAGAAACAATGTTCTCTGCTAAAGAAGCTGCAATTGCTGTTGATATAGCAAGAGAAACAGGTCTACCAATAGCCGTTAATTTAACCTATAAATGGACAAAAGAACGTCGTACCGGTAAAGAAATATATAAGACTGATTGGGGACATAGTGCACAAGACCTACTCGAAATACTATCAAGTGGGGAATTTTCAAATGGTGACTCACTTGTTGACTATGTTGATATAATAGGTTTAAATTGTGGTGCTGAATCTAAACATGATGAACATACTGGCATGCCTTACGCAATTAAGGGGACAGAACAACTTAGAAATGCAATGATAAATATGGATATAAATAGTAAAAAGATGATGGCTTATCCAAACGCTGGAATGCCTATTCTTGATGAAGATTATAAAACTGTATATACCCAAACACCAGAGGATATGGCAAAATATGTGCCTAAACTAATAGATTCTGGTGCATATTTTATTGGTGGATGTTGCGGAACAACTCCCAATCACATAGCTGCATTCAGAAACAGTATTGATTCACTTTAGTCCCTTGACTTTCTCTTCATAATATAGTATTTACCAATCATATCTACCATATTGACTATCTTGGACAGTATAACGAAGAGTTTCAATCTCATATTAATTTTACCTTCAATCCAAATATAATTAAAACGAACTACTATAGCAAAGTGTATTGATTATTAAAGTACGATACATATCATGACTCCCCGTGTAAAAATCTGTGGTATAACTAACCGAAAAGATGCCCTCGGTGCAGTTGAAGCTGGAACAGATGCTCTCGGTTTTATTTTTGTCCCTGAAACACCACGTTATATTGAACCTTCAGATGCTGCAAAAATAATCCAATCCATTCCACCATTTATATCTACTGTAGGTGTTTTCAAAGATGAAGAAAAACCAATTATCCATAGAATTGTTGCTGAAACAGGAATAACATTCATTCAATTACACGGTTCTGAAACACCAGAATATTGTGATAGCTTCAGTCTACCAATAATTAAAGTTTTTGAATTTAATGAGAAATCTAACCTTAAGATATTAGATTCATATAGTGTCAACGCACATCTTCTGGATAAACCAAAATCTACTAAAGGAACAGCAAACTGGAATTTAGCTTTGTCTGCTAAACGGTATTCCAACAGATTGATACTTGCCGGGGGATTAACACCAGAAAATGTATCAGAAGCAATCCAATATGTTAAACCCAATGCTGTTGATGTCGCAAGTGGTGTGGAACATGAAAAAGGTATAAAAGATCATTGTAAAATGATTAAATTCATTCAGAAGGTGAGAAATACTGATATACCTATTTGAGTTGTAGAATTGGAGAGAATAGTGTCTGAAAAAATCACACTAACATATAAACGATTACCTGATCGAATTAATTACTTTGAACAGATACTACTGTATGAAAATGATGATATTATAATAACAACACAAAAAATCTGTCCATCTTCTCCAATAATATTTAATGGTCAGGAGGTATTAGCAGATAATTTTACTGCTATTTGGTTTGTATTCACAGGTTTATGGTATGATATTGGTAAAATCTACAATCTTGATAGTGAATGGACAGGATATTATTGTGATATAATATTGCCAGTCACCAGAAGTAAGACTAAATATGAGATTGTAGATTTATTCTTAGATTTATGGATATCTCCTGACGGTGGTTATGCCATTCAAGATGAAGACGAATTCGAGGAAGCGGTTAAGAATGGAGTCATATCTGATGAAGTTGCCGATAAAGCAAGAAGTACTATGGATTATCTGATTAAGGAAACCACCAAAGGAAGATTTCCACCGAAAATTGTAAAAGACCATGTAATTCAACTATCGTAATTGGATTTTCTACTATTCTCTAAACTCATGCTGTCAGATACAGTGTGTCTCATAAATACGACCTGTTTTGCAAATATAGTCTTTCTGCATAGGGGTAGGGTCTCCCTGTCCGTTTGTTTAACATAGCACATTGCAAAAACTACAAAAATTTGTTTATGTAATATGTTCTAATTTCTTTATACAATAGAACTATTTCTAACCTTATAATTTGGAGTAAACACTGGAGTAGAATATGTCTGTTTTAGCAATAAATGGTGGCGTACCCGTAAGAGATAAACCTTTTCCGTCCTGGCCTACTCTTGATCCAAAAGATTTAGAGATATTCGAGAGTATCTATAATAGTAAAGTTTGGGGAGTTGGAGGGAAACAAGTTTCTGAGTTTTCTAATAGTTTCGCCGAATTCCAGGGTGCAAAATATGGCGTTTGTGTTAATAGTGGTACAACAGCACTCTATCTTGCTTTAAAGGCTGCAGATGTTGGACCGGATGATGAAGTAATTACAACTGCTTACACCTTTCAAGCCACAGTTGTAGCAATTTTAATGACGCATGCAATCCCTGTTTTTGTGGATACTGCCCCTGATAGTTTTTTGATTGACGCGTCAAAATTGGAAGACGCAGTTACTGATAGAACAAAGGCAATCCTCCCTGTACATATTGCTGGTTATCCTGCAGATATGGATTCAATTATTGAAATTGCAGCAAAACATAACTTACGAGTAATTGAGGATTGTGCACAGGCACATGGTGCTGAATGGCGTGGAAAGGGAGTCGGTAGCTGGGGAGATTTTGGATGTTTTAGTTTTCAATCATCAAAGAACCTATGTGCCGGTGAAGGGGGAATTGTCCTAATGAATGATCGGGAGTTATATGAGCGAGTGTATTCTCTACACAACTGTGGACGTACAACTCCTGATGCAGAATACGGTAATATCGAACCTTTTGGGGCAAATTTCAGAATGACTGAATGGCAAGCTGGAATTCTAAATTCCAGATTAACAAGACTTGAAAGTGAAACAAACCACAGACACATGAATATGCGTTGGTTAGATGGATGGTTTGGTGAAATTCCTGGTATTAAAGTAACGCCTCTGGATCCACGGGCGACTCGAGGTGGTTCACACGGATACAAAGCTATTTTTGATTCAGAGGATTTTGAGGATATTTCTCGAGCTACATTCATTAGTGCTATGCGTGCTGAAGGTATTCCTATCGGTTATTGGTATAGTACTCCTATGTATCGTTCTACCTTTCTCAATACAAATACATTTGGGGACAAACTGGATTATTCTAACACAAACTGTCCTGAAACTGAAAGAATATGCCAATCTGGTCTTGCTTTAGGTCAGAATATATTAATGGGAACAGAAGATGATATGGAAGATATTGTAAAAGCAGCAATAAAAATAAGACGGAATGTTGGGGAATTAAAAGAAGGATAAGATTAACTTCGTCACATGGTATTAATCGGGAAAATATCAGGTCATTGAAAAATATTTTAACTTTTTACTATCCTTTTATTTTATAGGTGACTCTATATTTTCAAAGTGTCTATAATAATATTGAGGAGATTAATCATGAGTAATGAACGTGAAATTAGAACAGAAATACGTAAAATAGTAAGGATGTTAGAAGCAACTACACGATTTCTTGAAAAACCATCAGTGACAGACAATTTTTCTGATGGTGAAAACAGATGCATTCTACAGTTTAATAATGCCTTAAATCGGCTTTATGAATTAGAAGCATTACCAGAAGGATTCTTCCAACCTTTAGATAGCAATGCCTCTGTTGGTGACATTGGTTATGCATATCATCAAGTCGCAACCTATTTAAAAGAAGGTTCTGGGTTTGAATTTGACTTTGATATACATGAAGCGAAAAAGACAATTGGAGATGAGATGAAGAATATAGGTGATATATTCACACGTTCCTTTTTTAGTGATAAAGAAAGTCGTTCTTCCGAATCTGATGGACCTCAAAGTGTCGAAATAGAAGATGATGATGATATAACAGTTGAATCAGTAGAACCACGTCTGGATAAACTGGAAGAACAGATGGAAACTGTTGTGGAAATTCTTCAAGAACTTCGATCGAAAAAGAATAAGAAAGAAGAGAAAAAGGATGATAAATAATAGGAGTTTACTATGGATTGATGAAGATGTATACGGGTTCCCACATTTCCGATCTTCATCAATTCTAAGCTCTTATTAAATTTACAAACTTATTCATTAAGATTGACATCATTATTTTTTATTGATGAAGACAATCTATTACACTCTTTATATAGATGTATTAGGATGATCATATTCTAATCTGTAAATCTACCAATGTTTGAATGAATACATACGTTCACCTAATGATAAACCTAAAATCGCCCAAATACTCCCCATAACAAATTCCCCCAACATTGCTCCTAAGAACAGAGGTAGTGTTTTCCTATATGCACCAATTCCACCGTGACGAACAAGTATTGTCTTGATAGTCCAAGCAATGAAGACTGGAAACCACAGTCTTCCAAAGTTCCAATTCCCTGCAAGTGGGTAAGCGAGTGGGTGTAGTTGCCACCAAAGAAATTTAATTCTCATCAATAAAGTGCCTATTGTTAATATAACTCCAAATCCAAAGAAACCGAGATGTCTCCATTCCGTTTCACTTGGAATAGTCAACCAACGTTGAAGATCATTAAATGCCTCTTGTCCTCGCCAAGTTCCTATACTTCCATGGAGATATCCAGCATGAAGAAATGCAACGAATCCGATGAGCAATCCAATTACTGATGATCCCCACATCACCCACAGAAGTTGTTTGTTATTAATGGAACCTTTATCAGCTAATTTGAATCCTTCAAGTTGATTTGGCATTGGTTGTGAACGGTAATTTCGAGTGAATCCATATAAGAATGAAAATCCTGTAAGTGTTTGTGCCCCTATCTTCCGTGAACCGAAGATAGTTGTAAGGAAAAAACTTGGTCCTGCACGATAAAAGTCTTGGGTTGGTGTACCAAGTTCTGCTCTCATTCGTGTGAATGCCAAAACTAATATAAAGTGAATACTAAAGAAACCAAGAATCCCCCACCATGACATTCCCGCTCTGAGACAAAATCCAAACACTATAGCAATACTGATAAGAAAACCTATGAATGCTCCTCTGTATCCTATTGGTTCATTGGATAAGTCAAGATCGCTTCTAACACCGATAATTTTCTTGAATACCTTCCATAAATGTTTATGTGTAACCCATAATGCAAAAAAGCATAATGCAAAATAAGCACCGAGTGATTGCATATCAATGTGTGGATATCCTGGGGTCTGGTTTAATCCCGTAATTGAACCAAATACAAGCTGTACTTTCCAAAATAAATAAAAGACCCAACATGATAGTGATAAACCAAGTGGCATCAAGTAGCCTATTCCAATAGCATAAGGATTTAGATGTATAGGTGTTGAACCGATTGCATTAAGCGGTTTTTCTGTAAACATTCTTCCAATATCATGCCTAATTGGTATTCCCGGTATCACTGGATATAGAAAATTGAGTCCATTCAATAGGTCAAGTCCCAGTCCAATGCCAATTCCTATCCATAATAATCGGCTTCGATAGAATCCACTCCCTGTTGTCATTTCATAAGGAAGTAGGATAATAGGATAACTGAGTTTTTCATGTTCAATCCATTGTTTTCGAAGTATTACACTCAGCATTATCATAGAAAATGCTAATGCTGAAAAGAATATTAACCAGTGTGTTATAGGTGTAATCCATGCTTGTATATGATCTATTTCAAAGAAATTAGATGTTCCTTCATAATAACCAGTAAGTGCATTTTGATCCATAACGGCAATCCAGTCAGGGATGTATCGAAAGAATAGTGCTTGCCATTCATTTTCAGGGGTTGCAAACCAACTTGCATGACCCAAAATGCACATAGTTGCTTGCAATAAATCGTGTCCACTGACAACACATGCTAAGGTTACCATTAGGTAAACTGTGAGCATTTCTGCCTGTGAGAACTTCCATTTTGGTAGGTATTTAATCAGAAACAGATTTAGAATTGTTAGGATGAAGAGCGTGAAGACGGCGTTGAAGAAGATCGCCATCGTAGTAGGGTATTGTGTAGTCCAAACAGTCTCTGTTTGAACAACTAGGTAGATATTAAGTGGAAGAGACAGAAGTCCAATTAGTATAGATCGTAATGTGATATTTTCTGTTGATAAGATAGATGGTTTTAACATATATCATTATCTATATAATAGATTTAGAATGCTCGTTCAATTCCATACAATAAATGAGGTTTAATAGAGTCAGGAGGTGTTGGATCAAGAGGAAATGCCACCTCAAATCGGAATATACCTGCATCACTAACCTTAGCAAAACTACCCCTCAAGCCAAATCCTATGCCCCGTTTTATATCCTGTCCATTAAATGGATTATCACTATCCCAGATATATCCAAAATCTATAAAGGATGTAAAACTCATGATTAAACCAAGATCGATCGTTCGGTTCTTAACAAACGGTTTGGCAATAAATGTAGCAAATTTGGTTAGACCATTATTTATACTATTAAAAATTGATCCTCCACATAGTGTTCGACTTTCTATACTAAGAAGCATCATTTTCTCACCGCTAAACTCTCTTAAAGCATATCCTCGTAAACCAGTATCAGCACCTAATAGAACTTGACTCTCACCTCGCCATCCATATTGCATCACAGATTTGAATTGTGCAACAATAGTCTGATGAAAATCAATTAGACCGTTCTTACGAAATCCTTTATCTACTCTATAAATATCACCTGTATTAAAGACATCTCTAAAATAGAATGCACAACCAGATTGTATTACAGAATGCTCAATCTGATTGGTAAAACCTGTCTTAAAACCTATCAATGCCGTTGCAAATAATCTATCCTTACTTTCCCAACCTGAGTTAAAAGAAAGGGACGTATAAGTCTCTGTTCTCTCAGATCCATATAGAGGAGATGAATAGCCTACCGATAAATCATATACTGATCCAGTCACAAAATCTTCATCTCCCCCCATACCTTTGAGAAACCTTGTTTTATGGAAACCAATGTTTCTTCGACCAAGTTTAATACCAACACGTTTAATATCATGATTCATCGGTGATGCTATTGATTGACTAACAGATTCTATGGAATAGTAATTTGAACGTATTGAATCAAACCAAACCCCTATATAGTTCTGATGATGACGATCTCCAAAATAACGTAATACGTTCCCAGCAGCTTTATTTCTTGTTTGTTCAAATGTATCAGTTCTCATGCCGTGTTCATACCATCGCACCTGATTAATCAATTCAGATATACCTAATTGGGCACTCCAACGACTTTTAAGGGAGTATTGTGGTCGTTCTAACAATACACTCCAGGAATCACCTTCTCTATTCTGGATATATTGTCCATCGAAGTTTAAATGAGAATCGAAAAGTCGAGGTATTCTATATTTCATCGTAACAAACCCTCGTGTTTTTTCACCAACTTCACTGATTCTTTCATATCTAATTTGGCTACCTTGTCCAGAGCCGAATAAATTGGTTTCCTTCATCTGTACAAGAAAATAACCTGTTTGATTGTTAATTCCTGGATCAATTGCACCTGTCAATGAGAAAAACTCAGTCACTGTGACATGAATTACAACTCCTTGTAAATCTTCATTCCATTGAGACTCAATCTTTGCTGCACCTATATACGGTTTTTGTCTTAATATTCTTTCACTTTCTTTCCTATCTGCTTCTATATATACATCATTCTTCTGAAATAGTAGTTCTCGTAAAATTACATTTTCTTTTGTTTTTGTGTTCCCTGTTAGAGTAAATGAACGGATTTTCCCTTCATCTATTATTAATCTTATGAATACTTCATCATTTATGATATTGGGTGATTCTATCACTCTTACATATAGGAAACCTTTATTCCGATAAAATTTGGATATTCTATCAGTATCATTTTTGATTAATTCCTTGTCATAAATCTCCCCGATTTTCACATCCATTAATTTTAGTATCTGTTCATTATTGAATGATTGATTTCCAGACAAGACAATGCTTTCAATCCTAATTTGTTGATTTGCCAAAATAGGTAGAATTAGTGAGAGGAATAAACCAAGAATCATAATACTCGTAAGAGTAGATTTAGAGATGTAATTAATTGTAATCACGATTCTACCTACATTATATTACTGAAATATAATCATTATACCGTCTATGATGTGGTGGCACTTACACGATTAGAGAGAAATCCTTCAACCAACAATAGACATACTGCTAATAGTAACAATTCACCCCAGATTTCTCGACCGTGTCTATGTAAATCTAATGATTTAGAATCAAATTCCACACCATCTAATGATTGTGTTTGTGCATTAATCTTTTGGGATGCATCCTTTAGATGAATCTGTTCTAAATTTGATTCAGATGGATGTGTATTTACTGCAAAGAATTCTCTATAAAGATTTCCTTCTGATGATATGTCTACTTGATATATCCCTGGCTCTTCTGTTGAATTATATTTCAAAGATCCATCTTCCTGTATAATAACAGTAGTTCCTTCATTCTCATCTACAGAATCAACTCGTTTTATCCAAACAGGACTTCCTATTAGATTATTATATTTTTTAATATAAGATTCACCTATTAAAATATTCCTTTGTGTTTCATCGTAATTGGCATATAAGACAGTATTTTGTATCAAAGGTAGAAAATATGGGTTAAGTAAAAGCTCATTTCTTATTGAATCACTATCAAGAGATACATTATAGAAAATAATTTTACTGTTCTTTTCTTGTTTCTCAATTAGAAAAGGTGTATCGTCATCTAAACTTGCAATTATATTAGAGCCTTTGGATAATACTGTTGTCAATCCACGATAGAATTGAGGGGCATATTGTCCAGACAAGACTCCTTCCTCGAAAATCTCAAATATGGGATGTGTTTTATCATATTGGATAATTTTCCTTGGTCTATCCCATTCTTCAACTTGATTAAATTCTGCTGGAGACCATGTGAAGTTGCTTTTTTCAGAAACAAATGCAATTATATCCTTACCTTTTCTGATGAATTCTATTATCTTAGATTCAGATCTCTCTGATATGGATGAGACATCTGTAAAGAGGATTATATCTATATCATCAAGAGGGTATTCATCGAATTCAGATATGTGGCACGGTATAGGTAAGATCATTGAGTTTTTTCCTTGTCCTACACTTTCAGGGGAATTGAATAAAGGGTTTAATGACAATATTATAATTTCATTATTATCACTCACACAAAGCACACGAATATCCCCCAACACTTTTAAAACAAAATATCGTTTATTATCAATATTTAATCGGTCAGAGGTTAACTCAAATGATCCTATATGAAATCCTGGAGCTGGAAAGCTATGGCTAATCGACTTACTAATCAATTCATGTGGATTAGCTGAAAAGGATTGTTCTATTTGTTTTTTATTCTTTGTATACATTGAAAGTGTTGTTTGTGTTAATGGTGTATCTGAATGATTGTTGGTTTTGATATTTAAATATAATGGTAAATCTACTCCTATTAGTTGATGGGATGGAGAAATTTCTTCAATATTTGTATTATGAGTACGATTACTTCTTATAGGAATAAGTATTATACGTGAACCAGAGATATTGGGAATCTGACTCCAATTCTCCCATCCGTTCTTGGTAAAATCAGAGATAATATATAATTCTTTATTTGTATGATTTGACTTTGATAGAATCTTGTGAGCCAATTCAATACTGGACTGAACATTAGTTCCTCGATATGATACTTGTGTATCATTTATGGATTTAATAACTCCATTAATGTCAGGAGTGAGTTCTCTATAAATAGGATTTGGGATATCAGACATTAAGATTACGGATGCAGAATCTCCATGTCGTAAAGAACTTAGAATTTCATTCGCTTTTTTTTTGGCGTTATCAAACCAAACACCATCAACATCTTGATATGTCATACTAAATGAATTATCCAATACAACTACGATGTCAGTCCTTGCACGGACTGCTGCAAGAGGTAAACCAAGAGTAAGAAAAGGACGGGCAAGGGAAAGTGCAATTAATGCAATAATTAACATTCGTAAGAGAAGAATTAGAAGTTGTCTTAATTGGAGACGTTTTACGTTTTGTCGATGAGCAGTAACAAGGAACATTAGGCTGCTAAAATCTATGGTAGCTGCTTGACGTCGATTCCAAAGATGAATTAATAGTGGAATTCCAGCAGCTAATAGACCAAACAGAAATAGAGGATTTAGAAAAGCCAATAGAAAATTACTCCCTAATCATGTTCCTTAGAAGATTGGGTAGTTGCTTGACGTGAGTTCGATGTAAAAAAGAAAATGTATATTCCTACAATTATCATTCTTCGTTCTAATTGTTGATTCTATCAGTTTTAATATTGGTTGCTAATAGGTCTATTTTTCATCAATGTAATTCTTTAGAAGTTGAAAGTAGAACCAAAACCTATATTACTTTTCCTGAAATCGTAATAGGATAAGTTTGTATATGTACCGATAAATCCCATATTATCAATTGATAACATATTAGATCTATTCAATGATGTTAATTTCAAGTTGATTCATTGTTCGAAAACTACCTTCAATAAATTCTATCATAGTATTTGATTCAAGAACACTACCCCCAAGCTGGATATGGTTAGCATCTGCTATCTCCTGACCTATAGAAGGATCCATCTGTACCCATCTTCCAACATATACCTCTGGCCAGAAATGGTAATAGAATCCGCTACCACTAAGGATTAATCCGGTACATATTCTTGATGGTATCCCAACAGAACGCGCTAATGCAATAAATAAAACTGTATGTTCTGTACAATCACCAGATTGTGTTTCAAGTGTTGCCAGTGAAGTACTATATCCTCCACTTAGATTCTTATCAGTAATGGTCTTATATACCCATTCAGATAACTTCTTAGCTGCTTTCCATGAATTTACTTCACCATTAATAATTAACTTAGCTTTATTCATTATTATTTCATTATTTGATTCTATATATGTACTTGAGGTAAGGAAACCATCAAAACCTGTTTGTTGTATAGGTAAATTTAAACAGTTAGTTTCATCTATATCTGAGACTTGAATACTTAATACTCCAGTACGTTCCCCATTTAATTCCAGACTTTGTCTATGATTATCTACAATTGTATCAATTAGATTACCATTTGTAAGTCTTAGTTCAGCCACCAGTCGGGATGTGCCGACTTTAGATTTTTTCCCCGTAGGAATGATTCTACTCTGCAACATAATATCTATTTCATCCGTATCACCAATTGCAGTAGTTCTGTTAGTTTTTGTTGCCACCATAGCAAAACCCATCATATCAGTTGAATTCTTGTATGTAATTCCGTCTTCAGTAATCCAAATACGACTATTAATTCCTCCAAGAATATCCAGTTTAGTTTCAATAAGAAATACTTCCAATTCTTCAGATTGGTAAGTTAGATTCTCTTTACGGATCACCTTCAGTTTAGATTCAACTGGCTTAAGAAAATCAAAACTGAATATATGATAGTTTATTTCTTTATCAGCTTTTAGATTGTTTTTTGTTATTAGATATTCAACTGCGGCTGTTTCTGAAATTGTGTCATTTGGGATCGTCACTTCAACTTTTGTAGTTTTCCCATTCAATGTTGTTGAAATGTATGCTATGTCATCAATAATTTTTCCTTGAGTATGTTTTTCACCAGATTCATTTGAAGTAGAAAAAAAATAACGAGGTTTTAATTGTGAATCTAAGTATTCAATCCGGTTCGTTTCAATAATGAATTTCTTACCTAAACCAGATAGTTCCATTCTAATATCTGTTTTAATTCGCAACATTTCTTCATTATTGTAAATTGTTTTTTCCATGAAAGAATGGACAAATCCGATCTTTCTGTTCATCATATGTAAATTATACCAATGTTCTTGAGGCTTTTCGAACATCATATCAAAATCCACTTTTTCCATCTCCACAGAACTTACATTTTGAATTAGTGTTATTAAGCAAAATATAGATATCCCTATGATTGTAAACAATTTCATTATTAATACCTCTATAGTATGCAACTTAAAGTGTTTAGCTTTTGGATATATTCTGTTATCTCAAGTAATCAATTTATTCAAAAATAGAATATTTGATAAGATTTAAGATAAAATAGCCATAGAAACAGTATGTGTTTTTCTTTGTTTAATTTTTTTATAATTACCAAATGTAGTAATAAAATTCCTTTTGATAAATTCTTTCAAACCAGCAATTGTAACAACGTAAATTCTGCCATTCTCCTTTAAAAAACTCTTAGCATCGTTTAAGAAAATTTTTATAAGTTCATTTCCTACGTTTGCAGGTAAATTTGAGGCAATAATATCAAATTGGATTTCAGGTAAATTGCTAAAACCGTTACTTAATAAAGCATGACAGTTATCTATTTTATTATTTTCAATATTCTTCCGAGCATAGTCCACGGCAACGAAATCCTTGTCTACCATGTATACCTCTGATTGTGTTGCACATTTAGCCATTGCTATACCAACAGCACCATATCCACATCCAAGATCCAAACAGATGTCATCTGAGTGAATATCAATGCAATCAATCAACAACCTTGTACCAGAGTCGATACTCTTTGGTGAGAATAGTCCCCAGGTTGTGTTAAAGGTAAGATCAAAACCTTTTATTTTTGATTTAAATGAGATTTCTTGAGGAACAATCATATTTCCGTTCTTAATCTTATACCATTTCTATAAATTATTGTCTCATTAGGCGGTTATTATGGTTGTCATTTTTCAGGTCACAAACTGAAAGTTTGTGGTACAAAAAAGAGACATTTTCAATTAGAAATGGTATTACTTACTACCACTTAATCAAGACTCCAAGTGTTTCACCAGGTGTATTCCATAAGAGATCAAATGCTGCTTTTGCATCTGTATAATCAAAACGGTGAGATATCATCTCAGATGCTCGAATAATCCCATTCTGTATCTTCTTAATTGCTCGTTGGACAATTTGGGATCGCGGTTCTTTTGTTAATATCCCTGCTACAAGTCTCTTGCTCATGATCTTTGAAGAGTGTAAAGGAAGTGGTTTTTGCTGATACAATGCAATGAGTTGAATAATACCATATTGCCTAACCATATCCTGTGCTTGTTCAAATGATTTCACACCCGCATGTCCACCCACACAATCGATTACCAAGTCTGCCCCTTGACCATTTGTAAGTTTTCGTATTGCTTCAACAGGATTTTCATCCTCAGCGTTTATTGATACATCTGCCCCAAGTTTTTCTGATAGTTCACATCGATATGATAATGCATCTACAGTGATTATTTTTTCTGGTGAATAATCCCTTATAACCTGCATCATTAGACTTCCAACTAATCCTTGACCCAAAATGACAACAGTGTTTCCAGCTTCTATTCCTGAAGAATCAGCCCATGCGACAGAACTGGTTGCAAGTGGTAGGAAAGTTCCTTCCTCAAAAGAAACATCATCTGGCAATTTTACAATTCTTCCATCTGATGAATTAGGTTCACCTACAGCATATTGTGCATGGGGTGCAACAACCATTACTCTATCATTAATAGAATAATCACTCACCTCGCTACCTACCTTATCTACTGTACCAGTGAGAGAATAACCCATTATAGATGGAGAAACTGCTTCCTCAAGTATATATCGTCTAAATAGTTCTGATCCACGACTGATTAAAGTTGTATCTGTCTTTACACGGACTTGTTCTTGATTAATCTCTGGGTCAGGAGCAATTTCAAGTTGTATGTTGCCAAATCCTTCTGGTTTTGTTACCTGTATCATAGTTGATTACCTCTATAGTTAATAATCTGATCTATTTCATACTTTTTATCGAAGAAGTGCTACTATGTCCTTGCGTGTAACTGGTTGATTTAGATCCATTAGATAAATTTGGAAAGTATCTGTCCTATCAGACACAAATGCTATATATTTCCCATCTGGAGAAAAAGTAGGTTGAATTGATCTGCCTATTCCATTAGTTATTTTACGTTCATTTTTACCGTTTGAATCAATGATATAAATTTCCCAATCTGCATCTCTTGCTGATACAAAGGCTATAGATTTTCCATCAGGTGAGACAGAGGGGTTATAACAATCATAAGGGTTGGGATTGAAATGCTTTTCGTTCTTACCATTAATAGATATCGTATATAGTTGATTTACAGATTCATTTCGAGATGATACAAAGACGATTTTATCACTATTTGGAAAGAAGGCTGGACTTCCTTCATCAGATTCAGAATAAGTAATTCTCACTGGATTAAGGCTTTCAGGTTTAAACTGTGTCAGATCCAAACCGTCAAAATCGAGTAAATATAATTCTAAATTTCCATCGGTATTTGATTCGTAGACTACTCTATTGGATGTATAGGAGGTATGCGGAACACGTGCTCCAAAGCTGATAGGTATGATGGATAGTGTGTTTTTACTATATATATGTGTGATATTGAATCCTGTATATATAGGGGTTGAGCCACTACTTTGGATCAATATTTTTACTTCTCGGGAGGATTTAGGTTCACTACTATAAAATAGATAGTCTGAAGAAGTAAAAAAAGTAGGAGAACTATCGTTGAAATCTGAAGAGTAGGTCACCCGACGTAAAATTCTACCATTTAAATCCATCAAATAGATTTCACTATTGTCACCTCTAAAGGAAGCAAAAGCAATTTGATTACCATCAGGAGAGAAAGAGGGTGAATAATTATCTGAATTATGATGTGTTAACTGTCTCGTATGATAACTATCTCCAACAAGTTCAATAATTTGTTGTATTATCTTTTCATCTGTAGTGCTAACAAATATCAATTTAATGACATCAAATGCAGAATCTCTATCTCCATAGATTAGATAGGTTCGTGCTAATTCTAATCTGGCATCAATACGAAGTGTAGGTTTTCCTGACGAATGAAGTGATGCCTTTTGAAATTGCAGAACAGCCTCATTATATCGACCTAACTGTTTGTATGCTTTTCCAAGTAATATATGAGCAATCGGGTCATTATTAGATATTTCAAGATAGGGAATGAGTAATTCAATTGCTTCATAAGTTTTTCCCGTTGAAATAAGTTTCTCAGAATGTTTCAGCGTATTAGATTTACATCCTAAAGCAATAAAAATCAAGGTGATGAGGCATATTATAGTATTTGTTGATTTAATAATTGGAGTATTACTATTCTTAAACATATCAATCCATTTAATAATTCTATGGTTGAATTTATGATGTGTAAATTTTGTGGATATTTGAGAAACAAAGGAGTGAAACAGGAGTGAGAATAAAGATGAATTATATGATTTTTGGTTTGCCTTTCCAACCTGAAGATACAGCATAAATCCAGCATATCAGTCCTTGTATAGTTGAGGTGACTTTAAGTTTCCAAGAAGGACGATACATAATAATCTTTCCGTTATCTAATGTCCATAGTTTAATTGAACCATTCAGATTTGGTTTCTCCTTTGTGTTTGTGTGTATAATCTTATTACTGTTAGATAAAGTGTTAAACTGAAGTAGATCCTTCCATTCATTGACTGGATATGAATTCAGGTAAAATAACCCAAGAGCAGAAAGAAATCCAATTAGAATAATAGCCGCTTTAAAATACTGTCCTAAGTACATTTGCCCAAGTCCAGGAAAAAAGGCAGATAGTATCATAGCAGGAAAAGATCGAATATATGGTATTCTGATATTGTCATTAACAACATCATTTGTATCAGTTACAATACCCTTACCTGAATCTGTCATTTTTTACCCCTCACCTTGTGCTACAAGATATACGCCTATACAGATTATTATAGCTCCAATTATCCGAAGAACTGGAATAGATTCCTTAAAAAATATACGAGAGAAAGGTATTGCAATTACATATCCTAAACTCAACATAGGATAGGCAATACTAAGCTTAACCCGTGAAAGAATGACTAACCATACAAATGTTGTGAAACCATATATTGATATACCACCAATTACATAAGGATTCCAAATTATTTGTGTAAATTTCGATAGAAAAACTTTAAGATTGTTTATTTCTCCTACCTTTGTCACTCCTTGTTTTAATAAGATTTGTCCAATAACGGTTAAGAACACATTAAATGTTAGTAGTATGTAATCTTTCATAAGGATATTATACCATATCTATAGTGTTTATGCAAAAGTGGACACTATCCTTCATCTAATTTCATACATTATTAAGTAAGGATATTAAAATATCTGATTTATGTTGCATTTAACACTGAAACACATTAAAATTCTGCAACAATGGAGGTTATTATGGTTGAACTGACAAAAGAAGATATATTATTCTTCAAGGATAATGGTTACCTAATAAAGCGAAATGTCCTTAATCCTGATTTGATGGAACGAGCCCGTGCTAAGTTGTGGGAAGGAGCCCCTGAAGGTAGATTACGGGATGATCCAGATACTTGGATTGGTCCTTTTAAACCTGAAGAGGTAAATGAGGATAACTCAAATAGACGTGGAGGATTTCGATGGAATTATCGTGAACCGGGTGGTGAAGACTGGATGGTGAAATTGCTTGCTACGGATCCAAATGTCTGGGGAATGGCAGAACAGTTCTTAGGTAAGGGTAATTTAGTACAACCTGACCGTATAAGAGGTATATACTGTACGTTACCTTATGGAGATGTTCCGAAGAAATCTATTGGATGTCATGTAGATGCGCATCCTTTTCATCTTGGTGTTGTGGGATACATTGATGATGTACCACCTGAGGGTGGAGGTTTCATGGTTTGGTCTGGTAGTCATAAATCCTTTTATTATGATTATAAATCACAGTATAAGAATGAACCGACTCCACAGTATGACGTTGACAGGGAACGTTTTAGTAGAGAACCTGGGGTGGATTGTTATGGTAATGCTGGTGATATAGTTTTCTGGCATCATCGTATTGGACACGCAGCAGGTCATAATTATTCAAGACAAATTAGACAAGCAGTACTATACGATTTTCGAAAGACTGAGTTATCTGAAACACAGGAAGAACCCCCAAATGAAGATATGTGGAGAGATTGGCCTGGAATTAAAGCATTAGAAACTTGATAATGTTAAGGAACGTTCGGTAGAAATAAAGAAATGCGCGATTTAAATCGCGCATTTTGCATAAATAGCCAAATAAACTGTATTATACCGCTAATCTAAACTTATTCAAGATATCCACTAATTATCTAAGACCGAATTCACCTAAAGTTTTTGCCATCATATCATAGGCTATTTTTGCCTTTTCCATACGCATTTGTGGAAAAGTCTCTACGGATATATATTTATCATATCCGACTTTTCCCAAACTTTCAGCGAATGTACTAAAATCTAATTCATCACCTTCCTCACCAGGAATCAGGAATGTACTATATGGATACATTCCTTTCACTCCCTTTACATGACAGTGTGCAGTAATTGGTCCTAATTCTTCAGTTACACTCCCAATAACTTCTCCAAGGTGATAGAAATTGGTTATATCGTTTAGAGATTTTAATGCCTCAGATCCTACATGATCAATTAATAGTTTTACCTTAGAAGATGAGTCAATAGTTGTTGCCTCATGATTATGAATATTCATGGTAATACCAACTTCTTCTGCCCGTCGACATATTGGTTTAAGTACATCTACGAGGAGTTTCCAAGCAAAAGGATCACCATTTTCTCCTCCATATCCTGTTAAGAAATTGACGCCATGTGCATCAAGGGCAAGAGCGACATCCTGCAATAATGCATAATGGTCAATTGCTTTTTGCTTATCTTCTAATGCTAATTGATATAGACCCTTACCAGTAAACGGGTTAATGACAGATGTTTTTAATCCGTGATCAGATATCATTGTCTTAACCTCACTAAGCAAGGAGTCTGACACTTCCTGGGATGGAATGTGTGCTTCTGGTCCACACATCATCTCAACTGCATCATATCCAACATCTGAAAGAATTGATAACACTTCCAGAAGGGTACGATCTTTCATTCCACCTGCATGATATGAAATTCCTATCATACGAGTTACCTCTTTAATTCTAAAAGTTTAGAAACCTTACCAGTATCATATCTGTAGAAATGTTTAGAATATTAGTAAATTCTGTAACTACCTCATCTTTCTTACAGGTCATTACTAACTGAAATGTATGCATTTAAATGCTGCAAAGCAGTACCATCTTCTATTACTGCTTTTGTTCGTTCAATAGCATCATACGGATCTGAATAAATACCTAATAGATAGTCAACTATAGCAGTATTCAGAACAATTCTGTCGTAGATATGTCCCTTTTTTCCGGATAATGCAGCCACACCATCCTCTGCATAAGCGTCAGCAGATATAACATCTGGACGAGGATTAATCTGATAGTCAAACCCATACATTTTTGGATCAATATCTAAAGCAAAATCCTCTCGTTTTCCATTAACACATAAAAATCCTTGCGAATAATTCACTGCCATTCTTTCGGGGGTAGAAGGTTTTCCGAGTCTAAGTGCATAATTACTTGTACCTTCTTCGCCTTTAATTGCAACAGCACCTTGGCAACCGCGTTCTAATGCCATTTGGAGTAATGGTTTTTCATACCCGATATGATAGTATCCAAGTACCATGTAATTATTTTTTCGAGCAGTAAAGAATTGCTGTGCTTTTTCAGTTGCTGCCCATGGGGGCCGTTTTTTAATGTGTACCCGCAATTCTCTGATATTATATGCTCCAGGTGAATACTCACGTTGACTTAAATAGCCAAATCTAACATTTTCATTTGTTATTAACTTAGAAACCTGTTCAAGAGTTAGATCGGTTTTTGCCCCAAGAGAGTTGAGAATTGCTTCCTCTGTAATCCCATTCTTGGGTGGCATGACATCAACGCTGTGTATGATAGATGGTTGACCCAGTGCGGCACGTACGGTAGCAATAAAGAGTGTGGGTCTGAAATACCGTGTTGCTCCATCATAAGGTTGACCAAAGTGAGTAAGATTTTCAACCTCAATCGGTTGGACTTTTTTTGGTGCAAAATAGGAGTCAAGATATCCTTTTACTTCCTCATACGTTTCTCGATTCATCCTTTGTCCTATCAATGCTGCAGCTTTTAACGCAGGTTTGACTTCATTGGACAGTACTGCTTCACACATTTGACGTGTTTCAGAGTATCCTAAGTGCTGTCCATGGAGAATCTTTTGTAAGGCAGGTACAACAATCTGTTCAGTTGGATTCTGCGATACATATTCTAACGTGGGATTAATAAGATATTTTACTTCACTGGGGAGACGTGTGTTTAGTATAGAATTGTATTTTTTGAATGCATCTTTCTCTGCTTTAGACCATTGTGTTGACTCAGGAAAGTATTTGCGTATGGTCATAGCAGCAAAAAATGCTCCCAATTGTGCTTCTGATACAGCATGTTTTGGATCTAATTTTCCTTCCAAAGAATCTAATATTATCTCAAGTATTTTATCAGGATGTGGACCATCTGATTCTTTCTTACCTAAAGGACGTGTTTGGTGAGGTCCAGTGCATACTCTGGCTTGTGCTTCAAGTACGTCTTCATTTGGTCCATGAAATTGTGGGGTATACATTTATCATACCTATATTTAGAGTTGTTAGGATAAATTATCATATAGAGAGCTAATTGTCAAACACATCGAATATATATATACACTTCAACTGAGATTATTTTCATTATTATGATGGAATAGATAAGGGATAATCCAATCCTTATTTGGGAAATTTTTTCGCAGAAAGTTAAGCAGGGCTGCAACCACAATAATCAATCCAATTATCCAGATCCAAATTGAAGTTTGTGTATCTACCCAGATCCAAATTGGAGTTTGTGTACCTACTCTATATATTTCTGAGTGTGTATGATGAATGATTACACTATAGTAACGACTTGTGCCAGTTAACTAAATGTAAAATATCTAATACTATTATGCGTAGACAACATCTTTGAGTGCCATTAACTTTCGTCCTAAACACTTATTCAAGAAAACACCGAGTGTAAAACCACTAAACTTATTGCTCAAGCGTGTCCTAAATCCCCAATGGGTCCGAGCTCGTATGCGTCCAATGCTAAACTGATTTGAAAGTTGACTTATCGTAGTCTCAATACGCCTTCGTATCTTTTGATGTAGCTTTTGAAATGACTTCGGGTATTGTTCTTTCTGATTCGTACGCCGCGTCGGTAATAGACATACATTATACTGTTCAAGGAGTTCTGCCTCAAGTTTTTCAGATATATACCCTTTGTCTCCGATGATAACAGGATAAGTGCCTCGTTCACAAAACAATGGAAGCACTTGTCGATCATCTGTATCTGCGATAGCGACGGCAAAATCAACAGGGAGTCCATAAGCTGTTGTTATCAAACTACACCGGAACCCAAAGAAGGTATCAAGTCCCTTTGTAGCACACTTCCCGAAAGTTGCCAAAGTGCCATTACCATCAGCACATTTCAAAGGTGAAGCAGAAGTTGGGACTCGTTTGAAATCGCAAAGAGGTATAGGAAAACTATCAACAATGTAAATGTCATCATCCGGTAGCATTTTTACGAGGACATTTCGGAGTTTTTCGCTTGCAGAGCACAAATTCCTTCGCCTTCGATTGAAACGAGAGCGTTCTGGCAAATGTGGAAACAGATGACCGAGTTGTACTTTCACAAGTTTGTATCCTGCGAGTTCGCTGTCTTTTCCTATGAGTTCGAATAGCCATGCGATTGTAATAATGTCGCTATCTGGGCAGGGACTGACGGGGCCTGGTCGAAGCGTTTCCGCTCTGGGAAAGTAGGTATCATAAAGTTTGGCAATGATTTTCTGGCAGACACTGGCAACATTTTCAAGTGTTCGTTCATTATTTTTGAGTTGCATAACATACTTTTCTAATGTATCCTTTAGTTCCATCCTTATAGTTCCTTTTTATTGTAGATTTACTAAAGGATACCATAAGGATGGATCTAATAAAAAGAAAAAGATTAAACTTGTGAATTTCAATATTACATAAAAAGAACTAACTGGCACAAGTCGTTATAGTAATCAATACTGACTGCAATTAGATTATTCAAAATGTGAATGAAAATAGGCACATATAGCGATTTTGTTTTAACGTATAATATCGCTAATACATATCCAAAAAAGATTGCCCCAAGTATATTACTATGTAGAATTCCAAACAAAATTGAAGAGAAGATTATAGCCTTTGGCGTACCCCATTTTATACTCCATCTTGTTAACAATATTCCTCTAAAGAAAAATTCTTCAAAAATCGGTGTAATTATTGTAAGACAGAAAATACTGAATATATTAGCGATCATTAGTTTCATATTAGACTGATAAACAACAGTCACTAAATCCTCATCAATTAACCATTCGGCAAAATCAGGAAATATAGGCAGGCTTATTAAATGTTGAATATAAAAAATGCTGAGTGAAAATAACACAAGAGGAATAGTGAATATGGAATAGTGTCCAATTGTTGACCAATCTGGAAGTCTTCCAAATAAATTCCTATATGACAACCGTGATCGAAATAGAATTGAGGAGATAATGAGTATAAAAACACAGTAAAATAATATCAGATATATACCATCAGGTAATGGATAAGTTATATCCTTATAGTATAATGGATTGATCTCTGAGTAAATTGCAGAACTTATAATCGCGGTAAGTACTGCACACCAAACTAATGTTCTACCACGAATTTTCTGAAAGGTAAAGTATGGAAGTAATTCTGCTTTCATCTTGGTTATATACGAGTATACTTGAGTGAATATATGTAAGAATTAGATTTATTGTAATTAGTATAGAAGTAGACCTGAATATTAATGAATCTCATTCAGTCTGTTTGTGTGTCAGTCTCCCTTGTTTCCATTCTCTATAACATAGATATACGCCAATAGAATATAGAATGTATGGAAGAATCATCAGAGGTGGATTCAGAATTTGAAAGAATCTAGAATCATTAGATTCATTATATATTAGTCTCCATCCACTATGAAAAAAATACGATACAAAAAATGTATCAAGAATATATGTAACAGTGATGAGTGTAAGACCTTTTGATTTGGTCTTTAATGTCATAAAGACTAACAATACCAAAGGAAAAATTTTGATTACAAAGATTAGTATCATAATTGTATTAAATTGGAATTGAATACTCATAATTTTGCAACATTTCCTGTAATAATCTATGTTAAAAAAGTCAATATAATATTACCTTTTGAATTGGAACTTACCATTTTCCCATTCAAAATAACATAGGCATAGTCCTAATGTGATAAAGACGAACAATAGGATGTATATTATAATATTAATGACAGATATGACTCGAATACTTAAAATATCCCTTGCAAAGATAATATATATCATTCCAAGATGGATAACTTGATAGAGTATGCAACTGATAATGATAATTATCACACCTTTGGATTTTGTCTTTACAGCAAAATAAATTAGAAATCCAATGAAACAAAATTGGGCAGCAGGAATAAGGATAATATATATCATTCCAAGATGGATAACAAGGCTATAAATATCTATTTGTAGCATTTATGTATGAATTAGTATTTTCTATGATTAGAAAGATGATTATACTCCAACACAAGAATTAATCTGTAAACTCAAACATCCCATCCACCTGTAATCTTCTATCAATATATAGTAATGAATATCCAATGACCCATAAAGGAAAGACCAATCCTTGCATAAGTAAATCAACAAAAGTCATGATAGAATAGAAGTATAGATTATTACTATCAAGTATATCGTTAAAAAATGTCCATTGTAGAAGGTTTTGATAATCTGTGTTACCCCCTAAGTTCAGCAAGAACATTACAAATGCAACAGACAATGTTAGAATTGTATCGATTGCAGAACTAATTATAAGAATTAGAATTATTATTCCTAACACACGCCACCAAGAGTTTTTTACAAGTGTAGAACTCTTACTGAAACTGTTTCCTATTTGTTTTTTTTCAAACAAGATTACGGGAATATGGAATATCCAGTTAATAATAAGATATATTGAAAATGGTATGGCTATGAATCCAATCAAAATACTTATACCACCTAATCTAAACATCAGTGCAACAGAAAGGCTAAAACTTATCAGACAGAGAGCAACAAGTAATCTGACTATTAGATTACTTCCTATTAACGGTACTAATCTATGAAATACATGCCTAAAGGTATTGTCTACTGATATTTCTCGATCCAAGTAGAGTGAACCTGTTACATATACTCCTGCACTAATTGCGAAAATTGAAACTGGCATTGATATGATTAGAGGAATTAATGCTTCTTGTATTGATCCAGAGATAAAACCTTTTAGAGAATATTCAATTATTACAGCAAAAAAGTATATTAATGCAATGCTCAGATATAGTTTATAGTTATTACGGTAAAGTGCAAACATTGAATCCAATATATCCCCGACCTTTAATGTTTGTGGATTTAGTGCTGGATTCTGGTTGATGTCTGAGATGTCAATATTTTCATTCATTTAAATCACTTCTCTGAATTATTGATAGTTATATCTTTAGCTTAGTCCATAGTCTAACTGAAAATACGATAATTTGCTATTAATTACTATTGTTTGGACAGATTCTGTCGGTCTCATGTCGTTTTTCAAGGGTTTCTCTGTTTTCTTGATAGTATTGGGTCGGTATAACTCACTGAAAAACGCATTTATATCCAAAGCGGACATCTTACATAGCACTCCGCTGGAGTGCGGTATTCTCTACCATTTATTTCTATAGACATATCACACCGCTGGTGTGAGGAGACATCATAATGTCGGTATCGGTAGTTCTGTATTGTTTGCGACTAACACACGGATAAGTTGTGGGTCTTGCTCCAGCGGTATGGTATGCAGTGAATCGACACATAGCACTTCGCTGGCGTGCGGTATTATTGTAGGATTCCACTGATATGTTATACTCACAAAAACGACTTATCATAAGAAACCCAACACCCTCTTAGATAAGAATTTTCCAAACTGAAGTATCAGTTAACACATGATTGAGAAATCCACACCTTCATTCACGGAAACCTTCACGGAGCAATTTTACGAACCTTTATTCTATAAGGGTTTATAATTTTTAATGCATCAATTCTCCGTGAATCACATTTGTTAACTATTATATAACTTAAGTAGGTGTAAATGCATTATTGGTTATCATCCGATTATAAATGGACAGAATAGTTCCCATATTTTCTATGAATTAGAATAATCATCCAATATTATCTTATGTGGCGATCACGTTGTCAGTAGAAAGAGTGGTGCTTAAATCCACACGAATATACACCTGTCGCCCCGCTGGGGCTTAGACATTTCTAATTGAGAATTCACCACTTCGTTGCACCTTTAGATTGCATTCTCAACAGACAAAGAGGATATGTGTAAGTCCTATAGGAGATTTTTTACACACATTTGTCCTGTTAGGGTTATTATACTGTAAATATTCATCTTTTTTTGTATTCACAATAGTTATATTTATATTATCAATATGTTGAAAATGTTACACTTTTCGTTACATGGTGTTACGTTGGTAAAACCTCTATCCCGTCAGTAATACATTGGGTTTACAGCCACTTTTTTAAAGTTACAAGAATTTGCAAAAATGATAACTTTTGTGTCTTTTACTTTCCTTATAAGCCATTGATTTGGATATTTTATGTTAAAATTTTTACCATCCATTTTGATAAGATAATAGAACATCTCTCATAAATCGTATGTTTGTAGAATTCTTTGATTTCGTCATTTGCTATATATTGAATCAACGGACTGGGAAACCCCGTCCCTACGAAGAGAATTATATCTGTATGGATGATTCGTAGTAATGAGATACACTGTAGTTTTCTGATGTATATGATAGTATGTTTTGTTTGAAGTCGGTCTATTTTCAAGTTTTTTAAGTTTTTTAAGTCGTTTTTTAAGAAATGACATTTTAATGGGTTGTAAACCTTGTTGGGGGTTGGGATAACAAAGGATTTGTAAAATTGGTGTAAAACTATAAAATTTGAAAAACTAAAGAAATTTGGCGTGTAAATCGATTTGATTATCCTCTTTATCTGTTTATTTTGACTACGGAAAATCATGATTTGGAAATGTTTCTCAAAAGTTGAAATTTCTGAAGTTTTTTGTCTTAATTCTAACATGGATAATCCTGTTCTCCAGACAATGAATTTAGGTGAATGTGGTAGAATGTTATACCATTTCTATAAGTGCTTATCCCATGAAAAGTAGTTAAAGCATGGTTTGAAATTCCGCACAAACTTGAAGTTTATGCTACATTTAAGAGACTTTAACGACTTGTGCCAGTTAACTTTATGTAAAATATCTAATACTATTATGCGTAGACAACATCTTTGAGTGCCATTAACTTTCGTCCTAAACACTTATTCAAGAAAACACCGAGTGTATAACCACTAAACTTATTGCTCAAACGTGTCCTAAATCCCCAATGGGTCCGAGCTCGGATGCGTCCAATGTTAAACTGATTTGAAAGTTGACTTATCGTAGTCTCAATACGCCTTCGTATCTTTTGATGTAGCTTTTGAAATGACTTCGGGTATTGTTCTTTCTGATTCGTACGCCGCGTCGGTAATAGACATACATTATACTGTTCAAGGAGTTCTGCCTCAAGTTTTTCAGATATATACCCTTTGTCTCCGATGATAACAGGATAAGTGCCTCGTTCACAAAACAATGGAAGCACTTGTCGATCATCTGTATCTGCTGTAGCGACGGCAAAATCAACAGGGAGTCCATAAGCTGTTGTTATCAAACTACCCCGGAACCCAAAGAAGGTATCAAGTCCCTTTGTAGCACACTTTCCGAAAGTTGCCAAAGTGCCATTACCATCAGCACATTTCAAAGGTGAAGCAGAAGTTGGGACTCGTTTGAAATCGCAAAGAGGTATAGGAAAACTATCAACAATGTAAATGTCATCATCCGGTAGCATTTTTACGAGGACATTTCGGAGTTTTTCGCTTGCAGAGCACAAATTCCTTCGCCTTCGATTGAAACGAGAGCGTTCTGGCAAATGTGGAAACAGATGACCGAGTTATACTTTCACAAGTTTGTATCCTGCGAGTTCGCTGTCTTTTCCTATGAGTTCGAATAGCCATGCGATTGTAATAATGTCGCTATCTGGGCAGGGACTGACGGGTCCCCTTCGAAGCGTTTCCGCTCTGGGAAAGTAGGTATCATAAAGTTTGGCAATGATTTTCTGACAGACACTGGCAACTTTTTCAAGTGTTCGTTCATTATTTTTGAGTTGCATAACATACTTTTCTAATGTATCCTTTAGTTCCATCCTTATAGTTCCTTTTTATTTTTAGATTTACTAAAGGATACCATAAGGATGGATCTAATAAAAAGAAAAAGATTAAACTTGTGAATTTCAATATTACATAAAAAGAACTAACTGGCACAAGTCGTTAAAGATATAATATTATAGAAATATCCATAATAATAAACTAACAATAGTAAACAAATTTATAAAATATGTCACAATATGTAATTTTTGTCTTGACACAAACACCTTATTATGTTACTATATCTGTTGCAGAAAAAGCATATCATGAAATTGTTGTTATGTGGCTTTCACAACAGTTGTGAAAAGAAAATCGAAATATCGCACCCTTAAAAACCTATACCAGAACAGGGTTTAGCATACTTCAAACAAGAACAGAGAATGAATTTTCTAAAAAAATAAAAAAACTAACATAAAATTGTGTTGTGAAAATAAAACTACGGTGTATCTCATAAATATGAATCGTTATTACTTATAGCGTCAATTTAAGGATTAGACTCTTCAGTAGGAGGGGATTCCGATCCCCGATCTTATATTCTGTAGGAGGGGATTCCGATCCCCGATCTTTCCTCACCCCAGAGGGGTGATATGTCTAGAGAAAAAGGTATATCAACATCTCGCACTCCAGCGGAGCGCTATGTAAATAAATAGGTGACAACTTGTGTCAATATACTTTTTATGAGATACACTAAACAGAATTCACATCTACAGAAAGAAGATAGAGCAATAAATAGGAAGAGAAGAAATGACAATACCATAAAAAAGTTGCTATAAACCCAGTGTAGTACTGGTGGGATAAGGCTTTTACCAATGTCACACAATGTGACAAAAAGTGTAACTTTTTACAACATATAAATAACATAAATATTACTATTGTGAATAGTGAAAACAGCAAATTTACAGAAGAATTACCCTTGGCTCAATATAATTACATGCTAAAACAAAGTGTCCATAAAAAATAAAATTAATGAGATATGCGTAAATAACTGAGATTAAAAGCTCTATGATCTGTGATATTCATGCCGAAAACTTTACACACCCCAGAACACTTGATTTTTTACTTATACTTAGGGTATAATTGGCACAATAGGTTATAAGACGGTATTAATTCAGTAAACGAGAATCTGATATGGAGGAGATATACTAATGAAAAGGATAATTGTTCTATCAACATTAATCTTAATGGCAATCGCATCCATTGCAATTGCAACAGACATAACGGATATTCAAGGGGAATACATTGAAGCACGTTCAGCAAGTGTATATGTTGGTGCATGTCACTTCGGTGCTGAATATGTCGAGGGTGGAAAAGAAGCAACTATGGTATGGAATATCCAGCAAGGGAATTGGAATGGAATATCTCTTGATGGATTAACAGTCGTTGCTGTTGTCAGTGCAAAAGAGAAATTTAGCCATTGATTTTAAAACACGCAAGAGTGTTTTGTACATAGATACAAAAACAACGCAAGAACAGCAAGCAGCACTCAAAGATCTATTGGCAACGAAACGGACAAAAGAACTTGGAACTATCGTAGCAACTCAAACCGCACCCATTAACTTTACAAAGAAGGATACTAAATATAATGTAGAAGTTGGTAAAGTTCTAACATTAACCGCAAATCGGTATCCTTGTGTCCATTGCACTCAACCCCATCAAATCTGGTATAAACCGTTGATTGCTTTAGACAATCCTCTCGTTGGAAAATCAGAAGTCTATCGATACAAAGATTCCTATCTCACCGTAAATTGGCAACAAGGTAATGCTCTTAATAATGTCTTTGTCGGTAGTTTCTCTATGTAACCATTCTGGTCTGTAGTCATCTTTTGATAACTACAGACCTTTTTACGCATAATATTCATCCATCTCCGCTATTTCCCACCTTACATGAATAGTATTGTGGATTGACTATTCTCTATTTTGATGTATTAAAATTGCAAAGTATATACGACCCCTAATGTTGGTTAGAGGAGAAATATATCCAACTTTATAGTATGGAGTCTTTCATCGAATTTTACCTGTAACAGAATCCGAATTAGTTCAAGCGAAGTCATCAGAACAATTTACCTAAGGATTTTCAGAAGGAGCATGAGTGAATACAGAAACGCAGAAGTTTAGTCTAACCGATGATGAACGGTCCTCGTGGGAGGAAAATGGATATTTCCTTCGATATGGTGTCTTCACAAAAGAGGAAAACGATATTTTAGCACAAATTGCTGATGAAATTGTGAATAGAAAACGAAGTTTTCCGGAATATCACATCTTTGAAAACGCATTAGTCAGAGATGGTAAAGCAGAAGCAGAAGGTATCTATGCCATACACAATATACAATATGTAAGTTGCAATTCTCGTGAATTCCTTGATCGTACAAGAGATCCTCGACTCACAGATCCAGCAGCTGACATACTCGGTCCTGATCTACTCGGACTCAACAATCTATATATTTGGAAACCACCGAAAATAGGATTAGGTTTCCCTTGGCATCAAGATAAATGGTATTTTAACCATCAATACAAGACCGGAACTACAGTTGCTACTTGGACAGCCATTGATGATGCTGATGAAGAAAACGGATGTTTATATGTTATCCCAGGTAGCCATAAACATGGTGTAAAAGACCATAATGAACTTGAAGGATCTCAACAGGGAGAATTCAGACAGGCTGAAGGGGCAAGAGATGAGGACGGTATTCCTATAGAAGTTCCCGCGGGGTCGGTAATATGGTTCAATAGTCAAGTGCTTCATAAAAGCACTGATAATCACAGTTCACGTTTTCGACGTGCTAATGTCGCACACTATATTGACGCAAAAGCAGAATGGACACGACCACAAGCCGTAAACAAGAAACGACCTCCCATGTGGATTCGAGGTAAGACATATCCAGGTATGGGAGATGAAGTACAGCATGATATCATTCCTATCATAGAATCCGATTGAGGATGACTCATTATATATCTGGTTATACTACCGAATTTAAACCATATTCACTGGTCTTTATTCATAATCCAATAGGGATGAATTGTTTATAAATATAATCTTCCAATATAATCCGCTTATATAAGCTACAGGTGAATTGTGGAACAAGATATATCCAGTGAAGAAAGAAAATACAGATTAACTCCAAATGAAAAAGTCTCCTGGGAAGAAAATGGATATTTTATCCGCTACAATGTCTTTACAAAAGATGAAAATGTCAAGTTAGGGCAAATTGCTGATGAAATAGTTGAAGGCAATAGACCATTTCCCCCCAAAGGCATACACAAGAACGCATTAGTCATTGATGGTAAAGTTCAGGCATCCGGTATCCATGCTATGCATTGTATTCACCATATCAATAAACATTCACCTGAATTCCTTTCACGTTCTCGCGACCCTCGTCTTACAGATCCTATAGTTGATCTAATTGGACCAGATATCCTCGGTTTAAACAATCTATATATCTGGAAACCCCCAAAAATCGGTTTAGGATTTCCTTGGCATCAAGATAAATGGTATTTTAATAATCAGTATATCACTACCAAGACTGTAGGTACATGGACTGCTATTGACGATTCGGATATCGAAAACGGATGTCTCTATGTTATCCCTGGAAGTCATAAGAATGGAGTTCATGAGCATATTAATCTTGAAGGATCACAACAGAATGAATTTAAATATGCCATCGGTGCTAAAGACGAAGACGGTATCGCAGTAGAAGTTCCAGCAGGAAGTGTTATATTTTTCAACAATCAGATTTTGCATAAGAGCACAGATAACCATAGTGATCGCTTCCGAAGGTGTAATGTCGCACATTATATTTGTGCCCACTCCGATAGGGTAGAAAATGTTAAAAATAAACGCGCAGTAATGTGGGTTAGAGGTAATACATACTCTAAGAATATGGAACCCGTCTATCATGATGTTCTACCTCTGACAAAAGAATAGAAAGGCAACAAGATGTCTATTATAGAAAGAGAATATGAATTAACATCTGATGAAAAATCCTTTTGGGAGGAAAACGGATTTATCATACGGTATGATGTATTTACAAAAAATGAAAACGATGTCTTACGACAAATCGCAGATGAAATTGCTGAAGGAAAACGCCCATTTCCATCAGCAAACATCAATCAGAATGCATTGGTAAGAGATGGAAAAGTTGAAGAAACTGGAATCCATGCAATGCACAAGATACATCATGTCAGTTGTTACAATCCAGAGTTCCTTGAACGAGTTCGAGATTCCCGACTTACTGATCCCATTGTTGATCTACTGGGTCCAGATATTCTCGGTCTCAACAATCTATATATCTGGAAAGCACCGAAGATTGGTTTAGGGTTCCCATGGCATCAGGACAAATGGTATTTTAACCATCAATACAAGACAGAAATGACTGTAGGAACATGGACTGCTATTGATCCTGCAGATAAAGATAACGGGTGTCTCTATGTTATACCAGGTAGCCACAAACATGGAATCTACGAACATGCCGATCTTGAAGGTTCACAACAGAATGAATTTAAACTGGCACAGGGAGTGAAGGATGAAGATGGGGTTGCAGTCGAAGTTCCTCCTGGTGGTGTAGTCTGGTTCAACAACCAAATCCTTCATAAGAGCACTGATAATCATAGTCTTCGTTTCAGACGTGCAAATGTTGCACATTATATAAGTGCAACAGCAGAACGGATACCTAAAAAAAATCCTAAGTATATTCGCCCCGCTATGTGGATTAGAGGAAAAATATATCCAAACAGGATGGATCCTGTATATCGTGATGTATTACCTATACCAGAATCATCTGAATAATGAATATAGTCTAATAAGGTAAAACACTACAAGACCATTTAGAAAGTTAGAATATAGGTATATTATGAGTTCTAATACAACACAAAAACGTAAGAATGGAATGACTTTAGAGGAACTTACTTTTTGGAATGAGAATGGTTATCTTGTCCGATACGATGTATTCAACAATGATGAAAACGACTTACTCCGACAAGTTGCTGAGGATGTTGTGGATGGAAAACGTCCCTTCCCATCTGCACATATAGACCAAAATGCCTTGGTGAGAGATGGAAAGATAGAAGAACAGGGGATATATGCCATGCATAAAATACATCATCCAAGTTGTTTCTGTCCTGAATTTCTCAATCGTGTAAGAGATACGCGTTTAACAGATCCAATTGTCGATATCTTCGGACCAGATATTCTGGGAATTAACAATCTATTTATTTGGAAGGCACCAAAAATCGGATTGGGATTCCCTTGGCATCAGGATAAGTTCTATTTCAGAAATAGGTTTGATACGGAGACAACTGTTGGTACATGGACAGCAATAGATGCTGCAGATATTGACAACGGTTGTTTGTATGTTGTACCGGGCAGCCACAAACATGATATACATGAACATGATGATCTTGAAGGTTCACAGCAACGAGAGTTTAAATTAGCACGGGATGTTCGGGATGAAGACGGTATTGCTGTTGAAGTTCCTCCTGGTGGCGTAATATGGTTTCATAGTCATCTACTTCATAAAAGTACAGATAATCATAGCCTTCGTTTCAGAAGAAGTTACGTCTCCCATTACCTGAGTGCACAGGCGAAATGGGCAAAACACGATGGATCCTACAAAGGTCAACCCATTATGTGGATTAGAGGTGAAACCTATCCAGACAAAGTCCACGAAGTACAACGTGATGTTTTACCCATTTCAGATTAGGAGTATTCTGACTAACAGATATCTTTAATCATCATCCCGTTCATTAAGCAACTCACCCCGTGCCAAACGTTCAGCATTCTCAGTAGACCATAAAATATTCTTCATCAGCTTCTGTGCTGTAATATATCTGGTTGCAGCCAACATATGCATCCTTTTCTCTTCTGCATCCTCCGTCAAATCATAATGACGAAACGCAACTTCCAACACCTGAAACATATGTAGTTCGGCATCTTCCCTAAGTAGGATATGTGATAAAGTTTGCTTTAATGGCTTAATTTCATATCCCTCTTCAAGATATTGGTTCACCAATATTTCTGCTTCAAACACTTTTTGAAAATCAGCAAATTCTTGGAGTCTTTCTAACATCTGTTTTTGAGTATCGTAAGTTTCATCAAGTCTCTGTCCAGGTCTTGGAATACGGGCAGCTGGCATATTCAACCACCGTAAGTATGCGAGAAAGACAACACCATGGAAAATCCCACGCAGTAGATTCGCACTCGGAGCATACCCGAAAGCTTGATAAAGTCCATGTGCATAAGAGTAAATATTCGCTACATCATGCCAATCACCCTCGTTCTTTAAATGGAAACGAGCAGTACGAATGGCAGAAGCATAAGTCATTGCACGACAAATATCTCTTGGATCTACACCGGCACGAAGCTTTTCTTCCACCACTTTAACTGTTGGTTCAAACTCGTCCCCAAGTAAAGTCTGAGCAAAATCTGAAATATCAAGATCACATTGATTTTTTTGGTTATCATCCCAGATGCTATCTAATCTTTTAAATACTGGTCCTAAAACAGGCACTGCATCTGCCCAACGGGAGGTCTCTTCATGACGAGTTCGTCCAACTAAATCAACAACTATAGGACGTAAAATCTCATAAGCACCATCCCATTCAATGTAATCTAATGCTTCAAACATCTTGTTTGCAAAATCAAGTGCATGTCCATCACCCGTGAAATAGTAATCTGTAGCTGCTGTATATATGAAATCAGCTATCACAGATTTATCATAATCACGATCTTTTAAAGTTAACAAGATACGTTCAGCAGCACCTGAGTGTCTCTTTTCAACAAAATAGCGAAACCATCGCAACAATGTTTCAAGGTCATGTGCTTCTGTCATCCGTGGAAACGGCGCGCGATATGGTCGGGCACTTCCAGTAGTTCGACGGCTAATCTGAGCTAAACCGTGCACCAGAAAAAGATTATGGTCTTTCTTATCCACATCATCCCATAAATTTGCTGCAATAGTAAGAATTGTAACTCCTGATGACCAACCATCACTACTCTTATGGGTTCCGTAATGAAGTCCTTGTTGAATTATTTCATTCGGCGTTGCTCCTGCATCTCTAAGAGCTGTGACGGCTTTCGCAATGAAAAATGTACTCCGATCTTTAAGACCACGTTCAAGTGCACGTTTACCTTGATCTATCACACGACGTTTGGCTGCTTCCCTTTCGCCTTTTGCTAAACCTACATACAAATAACCATCATCACGTAACTCAACAGGAAAAGCTTTTAAATCATCTCCAGATGCCAAAAAACAACCACCAGATTTTAAATCGAATTCCCAATGATGCCAATGGCAAATTAGTACACCATCTCTAATACTTCCTTGAGACATGGGATACCCCATGTGAGGACATCTGTTGTCAACGGCGTAGTACTTTTCCTCATACTTGAATACTGCAAGATGTGTTCCGTTTATATGAAAAGGCTTCCCTTCAAGTTCATCAAAACTATCCGCACTACAAAGTTGATGATAAACCAACTCATGGTCTTCTGCCATACCCACTGGTAATTCTTCTATGTTTATCGATCCTGTTGGAGTTTCCTGAGAACTAAGTGGTGAATTAATCATAATATTCCTCCAGTATTACTATCTTCATGTTTTTCTTATATTATTGTAGTCCAATTGAATATTTTATCTAACATGGAATTTGATAAGTGGGTATACAGGATAGGATAATATTCTCAATATTTCCCGTCCATTCATAGTTTGCAGTAAATTCTGATAAGACTAATCCCTACACTAACAGAGTAGATTGATTATGTTTAGAAATCCATAATATCACTTTTTGTTAATATTGACAATAGTTTCTGACGAAATAGTGTGTAAAGTTTATCACATTAATGGACATAAAAGAAACGGATCAATTACTTGTTTTTAGTTTAGACCATATCAAATTCTAATTTCACTCTTTATCCATAAAGTTTAAAATAATTTGAAGAAAACATAAACATCTAACATCTAACATACATATTTCACAATAATATAAAATAAATTAAAAATATTTGTCAAAATAAAAATAAAATTGTATAATACTATATCGTTCAATAATTGTAAACTAAAATTAATACATAACTCGAAAGTTACAAATTTTCTATTCATAGGTTTATCAGAATTCATACTTCAATAATAGACCGACTTAAAACACAACTGACTATCATAAACACCATAAAAAGACAGTGTATCTCATTTATACGAATCGTCAATACAGATATAATTCTATTCGTAGGAACGGGGTTTTCCCGTCCGTTCTTCAATATATAGCAAATGGAAAAATCAAAAAATCTCCGAAGTCTATGATTTTTAAGATTAGCGCGAATATCTTGTCAAAATGGATGGTTAGGAGATTACACAATCAATAGATTCCAAATCAGTGGATTAATAGAAAAGTAAAAGACACAAAATCCATCCCCACTAATAATTGGTGCAAATTCTTCTAACCTTAAAAAAGTGGCTGTAAACTTAGTGTAGTACTGACGGGAGAGAGGTTTTGACAATGTCACACCATGTGTCAAAAAGTGTAACAATTTTAAACATATAAATAATTAATATATTACTATTGTGAACATGAAAAGCAGCAAATTTACAGTAAATTACCCTTGGTTCAATATAGTACATGGGAGAAAAAAAGAACCCTATGATTCCGTAATATTCATGCCAAAAACTTTACACACCCCTTTTTTTGTGGGGTTTGCATTCATAAGAATATATGATATAATGGAAATTATCCTTTAGTTTAGCAACTATACTATGTGTTTTCTATATGGTTTTGAATAGTATTAGATAAGATTGAAACTTTAGAAGATTATTAACGATGAAACAGATATTAACGATTGCAGGTTCAGATTCTGGTGGTGGGGCAGGAATTCAAGCCGACATCAAGGCAATTTCAGCTAACGGTGGCTTCGCTATGTCGGCAATTACCTCAGTCACTGCACAGAATACTGTAGCCGTAACAGAAGCCTTTGATCTGCCGCTTTCACTTATTGAAGCACAACTCAATGCTGTATTTACAGATTTTGAAGTAGCCAGTGTAAAAACAGGTATGCTCTCTTCCTCTGAAATCGTAAATACAGTAACAAAGAAACTTCAAGAATACACACCGAATTCTATTGTAGTAGATCCTGTGATGATATCTAAAAGCAAGTTTTCTCTATTAAAAGAGGAAGCAATCAATAGTTTAAAACAAGAACTTATTCCTATAGCAACACTTATCACACCGAATATACACGAAGCGGAACTATTGGCTCAACAGGAAATACATTCTGTTGAGGATGCAAAAAAGGCAGCAAAATCAATTGCTGAACTGGGGTGTAAGGCTGTACTTGTTAAAGGTGGACACTTGGAGGATGAAAAGGCAACGGATGTACTATATTATAAAGGAGATTGGTCGTTTTTCGAGTCTGTTTGGGTTGAAACAAAAAACACTCATGGAACCGGTTGTACATATTCTGCTGCGATTGCAACACACTTAGGACAGGGAAAGAATCTAATTGAAGCAATTCAGACTGCAAAAATATATATCACTGGGGCAATTCAACATGCATTAGATATTGGTAATGGTCATGGACCTACAAACCACTTCTATTTCATGAATTCATCAAAATAGGATTATTCACCATACCAACCAAATGGGTTTCTATAAGGGTTTCCGTCCTGCAAAACCGCTGTCAATTTCATGCCAATAACGAATTTCATCTTCACCAAAACGCCAGCATAGGTATACTTCTTTACCATCTCGAATATGAGGGAAGTCTAACAAAGGTGGATCAAGTCCTTTCAGATGACACCCATGACTTTCTATTCGCTTAACGATCTGTCTGAATTCATCACCAGCATGCATGAAGGAAAGAGTTTTCTTGTGCCCTCCATTGGAAGGAATCGACTCTATGAAGGGTTTTAGTTCACCATGTAGTTTCTCTAAATCTTCTCTTATTTCTTGAAGAGCAAATATATCAGGTTTAATTTTAGGTATACAAGCGTTTGCCTCTTCAACAGTAAAATAACGTTTTTCTTCCATATTAAGGTCTCCTTATCAATGTAACTTTATCTAAATTTAGTATCAATGTCAAGCATCAAATAGACAGGACACGGTGATTTAGTTTTCGATATTTTTAGCTATAATATTCACATTCGTGAATAATCTTTGGTTCTTGTAGGAGTTCGCAAAGTCAACCTTACTTACAAGACAAACTCTAAGGAACACACATTCACAATATATCCCTATGCATTAACGCTTGATTATAGAACAATTAATGGTAGAAAATGAAACACATTCTGCCGAACAGCAGAATCATAAAGTCACTCGTGCTGCAGGAATAGTAAGTCTTGCAGTTATGTCATCTCGTATTTTAGGTCTTGTACGCGAGATGACTATTTTTAACTATTTTCCAACGAAGATAAGTGGTTCCGCATTCTATCTTGCCTTCCGTATCCCAAATTTTCTACGAGATATGTTTGGTGAAGGAATTCTGAGTAAAGCATTTATCACCACATTCCTTGCGACTGAAGTAGAAGATGGAGAGGAAGCGGCATGGAATCTTACGAATCGGATCTTCAACCTTACCTTGGTTGTCCTAATTGGGATAACAATCCTCGGTATAATCTTCGCACCTACGCTTGTTGATATCTTAGCACGTGAAAATTTTGATGAAACATTAGATATTACTGAGCACTATTTTTTTGATACAAAAATTGATCTGACAGTCTACCTTACCCGAATAATGTTCCCATTCCTTTTATTTGTCTCTATGGCAGCAATTGCTATGGGATTATTAAATAGTAAAGGAAGATTCGGGATTCCTGCATGTGCATCCTCCTTTTTTAATCTCAGTTCACTATTGATTGGTATAAGTGGGTATTATTTATTTCCAAAATTTGACATGCATCCAACAACTGGCATGGCTGTTGGTGTTATAGTTGGAGGGTTATTACAATTCCTGATACAAGTTCCGTCAATGTATAGGGTAGGATTTCGCTATAGACCCCTGCTAAACTTTCGTGATACGAGAGTTATCCAAGTACTGAAACTGATGGGTCCTGCTATATTAGGTGTAGCGGCAGTACAGATTAATCAACTGACAAATACTTGGTTTATAACCTCTGAGGATGAATGGTTACCTTGGATACAAGGTGCATATAGAATCATGCACCTACCTCTGGGTATTTTTGGTGTTGCTATATCCACCGTTGCCTTACCCCAACTTGCAAAACATGCTAATGCTGGAGAGACTGAATTATTCCGCAATTCACTGTCCTATGCCATCCGTTTGATGTTAACCGTGATCATACCTGCATCGATTGGATTGATGGTATTGTCAGAACCGATCTGTAGACTTCTCTATGAGCGTGGCGCATTCATAGAAACTGATACAATTGGGACAGGTGGTGTCCTGTTTGTATATGCTTTTGGTTTATGTGGTTTTTCAGCACTAAAAATCCTTACAGATGGGTTTTATGCATATAAAGATATAAGAGCACCCGTGATTGTTAGTTTATGTGGTGTGTTACTAAATATCATACTAAATTACTTCTTTATCTTACGTGGACTTTACTTTGATCCCCGTGCAGTTGTTTTTTCAACTGTTTTTACAGTCTCTCTAAATAGTATAGCATTGTTATTTCTACTCAGACAGAAACTTGGACAGATAGGTATGAAATCAATTGTTCCATCTGCATCGAAGATAATAATTGCTTCAGTTGTTATGGGATTTGTATGCTGGATAACTCATGGTGTTATAGAAATTGATTGGTTAGGGACAGATGGATTTATAGAACGAATTATTGTTGTGTTTTTTCCAATTGGAATCAGTATGGCTACACTTTCAGGTATGTATAAGATATTGAAGGTAGAAGAATTTGATGATATACTAAACATCTTTAAAAAGAAATTACAAAATTAGTTATATTTTGAGAATAAGAGATAGAAATAAGAAAGGTTAATATGCTTACAAAACGGATAATACCATGTTTAGACGTTCGAGATGGAAAAGTTACCAAAGGAATTGCATTCAAGGGGAATGTTGATGTTGGTGATCCTGTAGAGATGGCACGTTTTTACTATGAAAGTGGTGCTGATGAATTAGTATTTTATGATATCACAGCAAGTAATGAACGACGTGATATCATGATTGATGTTGTTTCTGCTGTTGCATCAGAGATTTTTATTCCATTTTCGGTTGGTGGTGGTTTACGAACTCTTGACGATATGAGACGTGCCTTACTTGCTGGAGCAGAAAAAGTGAGTATTGATTCTGGGGCTGTCCGGAATCCTGATATCATTTCAGAAGGTGCACATGCCTTTGGTAGTCAGTGTGTTGTGTTGAGTATGCAAGTAAAAAAGGTCGAAAAAAGCAATGAAGTACCAAGCGGTTACGAAATCTATATTGATGGTGGTAGAAAACCTGTTGGATGGGATGCACTTGAATGGTCAGTACGTGGAGTGGAATTAGGTGCGGGTGAGATAGTTGTCAACAGTATAGATGCTGATGGTACAAAAGCAGGTTATGAGTTGGCATTAACTGGAGCAATATCTGATTTAGTTTCAGTTCCAGTAATCGCATCAGGAGGTGCAGGTAATCCACAGCATTTACGTGATGTTTTTGTAGACAGCAACGCAGATGCTGCCATAGTCGCATCAATTACACATTATGGTGAATTTACGATTGAAGGTATTAAGACATACCTCGCAGATGAAGGAGTAAGTGTAAGGGATACGTGGTAGATGGTTTTCGTCTATTTTCAAAACAAGCCAATACTAACCACTCCGTTTTAGCCTACCGACCCGTTTTGCATATTTCTCTGCAAGATGGAATACCCAAAATCCAAACGGAATAAGCACAATACCGATTACAAGCAGTAGCAACAAGTTGCTTGCTTGACTTTCTATTGATGCGTTTTCTAACATCGCAGCCCGAATAGATCTAAGCGTATAGGTAGCGGGTGAAATATGTGATAACGGTTGTAGCCAGTCTGGTAGTACTGTTATATCGTAATAGATTCCAGATATGAGTAACAGAACCGACTGTAATATCCCCGTCGCAGCCTGTCCTTTCTCTGGAGAGAGTAAAGGAAAAATCGCAGCCATTAATCCAATTCCAATGAACGATAGACTGGATACACATACTGTGACTCCCATCGTTAACCAATTTGCACTTCCAAGGTCAATATGTTCTCCAAAAAAGAGTGGCATAATTGCTAATACCAATCCAGTTCTTAATAGACCGTATAGAATAGCAAAAAAACATGATCCTACAAGATGTGTGATCCGATAAATTGGTGCCATGAACGTATATTCAATTGTACCCTCCCAACGTTCCCAGGTTATCGCATCGCTAACTTCACGCATCATAATTGAGAGAAAACCCCAGATTAATGCACCAATTACAAGGTAAAGTACATCCTGACTACTCCCTCGACCAACCATAATAAGACCAATAGTTAATGCATTAACAATAGAGTAGCTAAAAAACAAAATCTCCCAATTTAAATATCGTTTGAGTAGATTAAAATTCCGTTCAATAAAAGCATAGGAGATGATTGTCTCTCTTCTGATATTCAACATTGTTTACTCATCTCCCTCTTCTAATTCTTTTCCTGTAAGTTCAATAAAAACATCTTCCATTGTTGTGGTAGAATTCTCTTTAGCTGGAACCATTGCAAGTAATTCTTTCACTGTTCCTTCAGCAATAAACTTGCCGTTATCAATAATGGCAACTCTATCACATAGTCTTTCTGCCTCAGCCATATCATGCGTTGTCAATACAATCACAGCATTTCTGTCGTTTCGAATTTCTTCAATAAAAGCTTGAACATCGCGTTTCGATTTTGGGTCAAGACCGGTGGTCGGTTCATCAAGTAGGAGAAGCATTGGCGTCGTTAACAATGCACGAGCAATCGCCACTTTCTGTTGCATACCCCTTGAAAGTGCCTCCATCTCCTCATCCATACGTTTAGCTTCAAAACCGAGTCTTTCTAATATGGATTCTGCTTTCTTATTTGCTTCTGCGGATGATATTCCATACAAACGGGCAGCATAGATCAGATTCTCAGCAGATGAAAGACGTTTAAAAAAGGATGCTTCTACAGATACACGATTCATGACCCGTCTTACCTTCATACTATTTGAAACCACATCATCCCCGAATACTTGTATTGTCCCAGAATCAGGGAGTAGAAGTGTTGAAATGAGACGTATTAATGTGGATTTACCTGATCCATTAGCCCCAAGAATTCCATAGATTTCCCCGATATTAACATCCAAAGATATACCATCCACTGCTCGAATAATCTCTTTTTCAGGTTTGAGGATATTCTTAATCTTTTCAGTGAAACGTAGTTTATGTTCTGGTTTTTTCGACCGTTTAAAGTGTTTTATTACATCTCGTACGGACAATCCGTATATTGGTGTTTCCACCTTATTTCCTTTCGTAAAATGTCAATTATAAAATTTTGACAGTAGGATAATAGTTTTATAGGTAAAATCAAATTAGAATTTTTTTATAAGCCCTTTCAACACCTTTGCAAACCTAATAATCAATCTGACTTACACTCAAGATGTGTTTTATATTTACAATTAACCGGTGTTCTCATTATTTGCTAATATTCCTAATTGAAATATGACTGAAACATCATGGTCATTAATAGTTATTTTCATCTTCCATACACGAATTAACTGATTCATTGAATAGTCACTAATGAATCGTCTATTCTAATATTAGTAGACAATTAAGCAAGTTATAACTAATGAATTAACAAGTTCTAACCAATGAATCAACACAGTGTACTTGGAGAAATCGACGATTCCGCGTGTAGAATTCTCCGTGGTTAGAAACCTACCTATTATATCAAGGAAATGGAATTTGTGTATGCTTCTAGAAAATGAAAGACCAATAAATCTATGATGTAGACTTCATTACGAAAATTCAATTACGATAGGTTAATTAAAGATAAAGTATTTCAGAATATAACTACAAGAATTTAACATCAAATAAGAAGTCACACAAATTAATGTATTCAATTGTACAATTAGGGGTAGAAATTCCCTTATTGTTTGACAGATACTTAGTCTCGTGTACTCTTTCTGTAATGAAGTTTCAGATATCAGATAGCACCGAGAATTTCTTGACTCTGTCAGGAATTGATGTAATTTTAAATGTATATATTATGTTAATTCAAGGGAAAGATTAACCAAGAGGATAATAACTGTTTTCACCTAAAAATTATTCTAATAATAAATTATAGTTACGACTTGAGCAAGTTATGTGATAGTTTTGTTGTTTTTCACGACTATTCATACTTTATGGATGATCTCCTAATCACGACACGTTTGTAGTTGGGAATCGGAATTCCCGCCAATTTAAGGTTGTTGGTATGAAAAAAGTTGCGGAATTTAGAAGCAAACGAGACGAACATGTAAAATGTGAACATGGCAAATGTTAACTAGTGGACAGTCCAGTCTAAAATTGATTGTATTCATATATCATGTAGCCACCAGAAGGTCAATGCTACAGAAGAAAATACCTGTAAAATTAGCGTGGATTATCCACTAATACAACGCGTATAAGAATTAGTTAGTATCCTAGTAAGTATAGATATCTATATGAATACACAACAGCAATTAATGTGTATTTAAGATATCTTCTATAGTTTGAAATTGTAGTAGGAGTATACAATGAATCTAGATGCCAAGATATCGAACATTCAAGATTTAGAAAATCAATTGCCACCTGAAAATTTTTTAATTTTTACACCACCCAATTCGAATGCCCTTTACACAGATAATGAAATACTTAGACTTACAAATCCAATCATAAATACATTAATACCTTCCGAACTTTCAACTGTTCAAAAATCTCAATGGGTAAAGACTCAAATTATTGAATTGTTGAGGTACCGCAAGCCATCTGGACTTAGAACTAAACAAGCGAGACTACATAAGCCAAAATTTATTCATCAGATGCTCGATATTTTCGTGCAATCAAGAGGAAATCTACAGATCTGGAATTACGTGCCTTATGCAGATATTGCTATTCCTGGTGAATGGAATGAAGAGAACAATTCACCAATCCGCTACATTGATTGTCGCTATCTTCTTGTATTTCACAATCCTGATGGTCTTATTACTAAAACTGCTCTTATAAGTGGAAATGAACTTGCGGACTGGGATAATACTGGTACGCGAACTATTAAATGGCAAGCATATGCGAAGCGGAGTTATAGGGATGAAATCTCTTCTCAAGTTATTTTCAGTCCGGTAGAGACGCTTCGAAACAAAGTCAGTATATATATGGAACAGCCGTTATGGAAGAAATCAGAATTTATCATCAATGAATCAGAAAAATTAACCTCTCCTCTAATCAAACGACCTCCCACTCCAGCATCTTTTTTCACTAATGAAGAGATAGCACTCTTCCTAAGACCATTAATTGGAAGAAAGTTTGATAATCTAGGATCTGGACAAGAAAGATTAATTGGTCAAGCCTTAGAGAAAGAAATTATTAAAACTCTCGGGTATCCATCTTATCAGCAAACTGATATAGGGGATTATCCAGATTTACTACACCAACTTATTGAGGTTAAATTCCAGTTTCGTGATACAATTGATCTAGGAAAATATCTCCCTAATGATTTAAGAGCAATTCAAGCACCCTGGAACAAATGGGAAATATCTCCTCAAGAAATTAGGTATGTTGTTGCTCTTATGAAACAAGATAAATACCTGAACTTTTTTGTGGACTCAATTGTTATAACGTCCGGTGGTATGTTTGATAATTATTTCTCAATTTCTGAAGGGTCAAACTTTAAGCTTCAAATTTCTATCCCAACATCAATTATGTCTTAAGTTATTATCTACAATTGATCTGAGAAAATCATCAAGTTGGTAAAGATGGAATACTAAATCGTTTAAACGTGCTTCTGTTATTGATAACATACTCACATCTGAGGACAAGATTCTTTCTACCTCTGATACAATTTCTTTTTGCAACGCAAATCTAAAAAATGTGGTTGGATTAGTACCACATGGAAGAGATATAGGGATACGATCATAATTAAGATTACCATTTTGAAATTCTAATTTGCATACATCTGAAATTAAAGGCTTCATCTTCAACCAATATTCTTCTAATTTTGGTGTACCTAGATGACAATCAATGATAGGATAATTTATAAGATAACTCTTCCAGTATCGATATCGTCCAGAATAAATGAAGGTACTTGCTTTTACCTTATGATAAAAATCTAATAAATCTGAATTAAGGATTCCAAGTAGATAAAAACTCACTTCTTTAGTTTGTTTATTCGGAAAAATTGCGAAGCATGATGTTCCTGACATATAACCATTGGTATCTAAAGCAAACGTATTACGGGTTTTAATATCAGGTGTAACTATTTTAAACTGTTTTTGAAATGTGGTGGGATTTTGAGTAACCCATATCTCATACCATTTTCTACCAGCATTTCTCAAATATTGTCTATTAGAAAGTCTCTCATAGTGAGATTTTAAGTACCTACTAGTATTAGGATAGTCATTAAGATTAATAGCAACCACCTTATTATCCGTAACTAAATGGGGGTAGAGAACATACGTATCAATTTTTTCTTGTGTACCCGTCCACTGAATTTTCCATTTATCAATATTACTTGCTTGAATAAATGGATATATAAGATCCTTCTCAAGTTTTAGTTTCTCAATAAATGATGCTGTCATCGGGTGAATGAATACACTATCAGCAGTTGTTTTTAAACCTGATATAATCTTGGAGATTTTACCTAAAGGAATAGTATCATTTACTTCTATTCCATCAATGACCGATTGTTCTGCAGGAGAAAGAAAGTGCCATGAGTCACCATCATCTTGTGGTTGTAAGGACCGAATTATTCGCATATCTAAACTAACTTTACGAGTTAGGTTTGATTGAATGTTCACCTTTTCTTGATAGAAATCCATAGCAATATATCGTCGAATGTAATTAAATACATCACTAACGTTTTTTAAATTTTTGTCATAGATAGTTTCACGAAGTAATCCAAATGGAAATGTCTCATTCTTGTTTTTGCAGTTTTTAAGAATCAACACACAAGGAAGTACTGCCGCTTCAAAAACTTTCGTATCAGAAAGGTCAAACAAGTGCTTAATAGTAGCTCTTTTTGAGATAACTTGTCTTATTCCCTTTCCAGCATTAGTTGTCATAAATTTATTGGATGTTATATACCCCAATATCCCATCAGACTTTAGAAGTTGAAGACCTCGTTCAATGAAGAGAGAATAAAGGTCAAACCTTCCTACAGCTGAGACATAAGAACTTAAGTAAGATTGCTTAGTATCATGTGAATTTATTTTTTGAATCCTTACATATGGTGGATTACTAACCACATAGTCATATGAATTATTCACTATTTCCCCATCTAGATTAATTAAAGAATCAGCATGTATAATAGGTAGAGATGGAATTTCCGGAAACTTATTCTGTTCAATTTTTGCAAGAATTAAATATGGAATTAAATCAACAAAATAGCCTAATCTGGCTAAGCTACAGGCAAACGGATTGATATCAACTCCTACAACTCTTTTTAACATTATCAAGTCACTAATACCATCCGTGACCCATTTATTATCAACTATATAATCCTGAAAATATCGTTTTAAAGCAGATATAAGAAATGAACCTGCTCCACATGCCGGATCAATGATGCATTTTGAAGATAGAGAACCTCTTGCATTTCGATTCTGTTCAGAAGTATAGCCAACCCAATCAAGGATGTATTCAATAATCCTTCTGTCCGTATAAAATTCACCAGATGTCTTCCGTAGTTCTTGTGGAAAAAACTCCATATAAAGATCTGAAATGATATTTCCATCTAGAAATCTAATTTCAGAAAGTGTAAGTGGAGTTTTAATTAAATTCCATACTTCTGATGAAATGCCACTATCTGATTTCCACCACCAGGAATATTTTTCATCCGCCAAAGTTTTTTCTGGAAAAATATTGGTCAGACGTGTAAATTCAGTGTAAATTTCGTGTCCGGTAGTATATTGAGGTTCAAATAGTGACGATTTTACTAATTCTAAGTCAACAGCATATTTTAACAAAAGACCATTAATCCAGATGAAGAGACTCGTTTCAATACAAAATAATAGTTCACTAGGTTTTATTGTATTATACCTTTTCCATACATTTGGAAGTTCATCAATTTCAACATCAACATGGGATACTAAATTCTGATGATTTTCAGTCTGGAACGCTTGAATAATGTAATCAACTATTTTATCGAATATATCTTTACTTAATATGGGCAGTTTGCATTTATTATGATTTAAGGAAACTATTGATTGTTGGATTTCTTCTTTGTAAGTAGTCATTTTAATCTACCTAATTATATAGAGAAAGTCATAGAGTATAAGTTCTTAAGAATAATAAATCTAATCTTCAAGGTGTGTTAATAGTAAAGATTTATAGAATTGTATGGTGTTAGAAAGTAGTTTAATAATCATTACCAAATCAAATATCAGGCTAAGTATATACAGATGACATCATTTACAACAATATAGATTGATATAATGAAAGTTATATATCAGTTGTGTTTTTCTGTATAATCATTGGTAAAATATATATTAACACATTTCGAACCTGTAGTCAACTCTGATAAGCGTTATTATTGGAATTAATATAATAGCACGTTCTTACAAGTTTCTTGCAAAGAATTTCAATTAGATTAATCTATATAAATTCTTTACATAGGATACCCCAATCTCACAATAGATGGATTAAATAGATAACATAATATCAGAGCAATCAGATTTCTTGTATTATTATTGAATTTTACTGCCATCGGAATTTTAGACCACAATCTAATACCATTTTCAGTTAATATTTTCGCTTTTAATATTTTTTGTTTTCTGTTATATTTTATTACAAATTTATAGTTGATAGGATGAATATTAATTATGTTAAAACCCGCACAGATTACAGAAAGTGTTTCTGACTTGAAAAAAATGATGAAAAAAACATCAATCAGTTACCAAAAGAAAAGACTGAAAGCCCTATACCTATTTTGTAGTGAGAAAAGGCTAAATCGTAAGGAAATCGCTGCGAAAATAGGGGTTGATAGGAAAACCGTTGGGCATTGGTTCCAAACATACGCATCTGGTGGACTTGAAGCACTTTTAGCACGGGATTATTCCCCCCGGGCGTCCAGCTCAACTTACCGAAGAACAACAAGAAATCTTGCTTGCTGAACTCAAAAAACCTGATGCTTTTTCCAGTTATCAGCAGATAGTAGACTATATTGAAAAAACATTTGATGTCAAAATGAAATATACTGCTGTTCATTCGATGGTTCGGTATAAGTGGAAAGCAAAACCCAAAGTGCCCCGCAAGAGTCATATAAAAAAAACGAAACAGCCGGTGAAACCTTCAAGTTAGACTTACCAAAAAAAGTCAAGGAAACGATTTCGGAGAACGATCCTGAGTCTGAAAAAGTTCGTCTGTTTTTTCAAGATGAGTCAAGATTTGGTCTTCATCCTGTTTCATACCGTCGTATTACAGTCCCCGGTGTCAAACCGATTGCTAATATCAGGTATACCTATGAAAACCTTTATCTATATGGTGCTGTGGAACCGATAACAGGAGAAAGTTTTTTCCTTGAAATGCCTTATCTGAATAGTACCTGTTTCCAAATATTTCTTGATGAGTTTGCTAAGGTTTATCCGGGGACTCTGAATATCCTTGTCCTTGATAATGGGCGTTTTCATCAAGCGAAATCACTACAAGTTCCTGAGAATATAGTATTCCTCTTTCTACCGCCTTATAGTCCAGAGTTGAACCCTATTGAAAGACTATGGCAAGACATCAAAGCAAAGTTATTTCAAAATGTGCTGACTTCATTACAAGAGATGCAGGATAAACTTACTGAGATCATACGAAGTTACACTAAAATCGCTATTGAGAGCATAACAAAGTATGATTATATAAATAAGATCGAAAATGTGATATAATTTATTAGAAATGGTATAAGATAAGATTGTGATACAATTACAATTTTATTGAAAGAAATATCCGATGGCAAAACGTAGAACATTTACACCAGAATTTAAAGCTGAAGTTGTTATTGAAGCACTTAGTGGTCAAAGTTCACAAGCAGAACTCTGTCGACGACATAACATTAGTCAAGTACAACTTTCCAAGTGGAAACGCCAACTCCTTGAAAATGCGGCGAAATTTTTGAACCTACAGACAAGCAATCTAACGATGCTATTGAGCGAATTGCGCACCTTGAACAACTCGTTGGTAGATTAACTCTTGCGTTAGATATCCAAAAAAGCATTGACTTTGTTGGATTGAAACCAACTATACAGAGAGAACTGATTACGGTATTACGCACAGATTACTACGTTACCAGATAATTGACAATACGGTTAGACTACTATATTATACATATTTATAGATCTATTAAAACCTTCTTCTCCTAATTTGAGAAGAATCTAACTTATTGAATGTCTTTAAGCACGAAGGAGATATATATGCGAGAATCAAGTGAAACACACCCCCTTCAATATGAACCTTTTCGCGTTGGATTTCTAAACTGTGACTCCTATTCACACATGCCTTTGTGGGCACCACATATTAATCCCCGATCAGGACAGAAAGATACACCGTTTACTGGAATGCGGGTTACCCACTGTTGGGATATCGAATATGATAAAGCGAAAGCAATAGCCGATTCTTACGGTTGCGAGGTAGTAAAGAACTTTGATGATATGTTAGGAAAGGTGGATGGTATAATTTCAGGGGGTTACTATAATCATCCATGGAACCATATCCTTCATGAACCGTATCTTGAGGCTGGATTACCGAACCTTATCAATCGTCCGTTTGCTAATTCCCTTGCAAAAGCGCGGAAAATGGTCGAACTCGCAGAAAAGAGTGGGGCAACAATCCTTGCACCATCAAGTCATGAACATAACGATGCTATTTCTCGAGCTAAGGCATGGGCAACTGACAAGCAGATTGTCTGTTATACTGCAACGAATTCTTTTGATGACTATCCAACCCACGGCATTCATGGGGTTTATATGGTATGTAAGGCAATAGTAGAGGCAGGAAATCCTGTGGTATCCGTAGCCTATCAAGCTGATAGTTGGCACAGTCCACCAGGTGTTATCACCTTTGAACATGTTAATAGTGATGGTCACCAATTCTATGGGACATTACATCAGGTAAGCGGTTCATGGGGTACAGTTCAAATACATACTTCTGAAGCTTATGGTGGAGAGAATTTTAGAATACATACCGGTACGGGATATCCGTATGATAAGACTGAAATATGGTTGCCGACTATATGGTCCTTCCAAAATATGGCATTACACAACGAAATGTCACAGACCTTTGGACAGTTAATGCACAAAACCAATGTCTTTCTTGCAGGATGGAAGTCAGTATTAGAAAACGATGGAAAGCCGGTGAAATTGACTGAGGTAGAGGAGGATTGGGAATCCCCAGCAGAATTGCCAAATCATCCAGACCACAATACCATAGAATTATTTAAGAAACAATTTGGTGATGGGTCTCTGTAGTATCAGTATTGAGTTAAGATTAATATTGTAATTAATGAAAACCACCGTTATTAACATACATTGCAGTATACTAATAACGGTGGTAATTTATTAACTCAGAATAGTTTGAATCAATTTCATTTACCCTTTTACACGTGCCCAAGTTGTTGCAAGTTTACCATTAGGGTCAACTGCAGCAGCATTTGGATCCATACTAAGTTCGATCTCTTTCTCTGATAAAGCTTTATCCCATACCATTACTTCGTCAATGAGACCGTTGAATTTCTGACCAGTATTTCCCCATGATCCAACCATCGTATTACCTGCAGTACCCTTATATAGGGATTTATCTTTATCTTCGGCTTTCTGTTCGCCGTTTATAAAGATTCTACGGGTTTTCTCATCTGCATCTAACCAGAAACAGATATGGGACCATTCTTTTGCTTTTACAGCAGCAGGTGCGTCAAGGTCATTACCATAAAACCCCATACGGACTGTGCCATTGTTGTAAATTCGATAGTGTAAACTTGTGTTAGTAGCATTAACTTGTGTCTGTGTAAAGACACACTGTTGATCACCCCCTGTCAACTCAGGTTTCGCCCACAATGTAACTGTAAAACTCTTGTCATTTAATGGAACATGGGGTGCTTTGATTTCTCCAGCTTGACTAAACTTGGCAGCCTTTCCAACTTTCCCTTCAACAAATTCAACATTGCCAACTACTTCTCCATCGTTCTTGTTTGGTCCTAAATCTTCTACTGCTTGTCCCTTATCACCATCAAAGGAGAAATAAATCAGTAGTTCTTTATCTTTTATTTTAAATGCTGATGCATAAAAAGAAATCAGGAAAAGACTTGTAATGATCAGTAAAGACAATATCACTTTATACATATAGACCTCCAAATTTAATAAAATTTGTAAAAATATAGACTTATGCTGATATACATTTTGATACCAGCAATTTACTGGTTATGTTATATATGTAAAACCTACTATCAACCTATTTAACTGAGAATTAAAAGCAATAAATAATTTGTTTTTGAATCATATATAGAATCTATAAAATATGTGTCAAAAACCTGAAAACTATCTTTTTAGGAATAATTATACAAATTCTCTATTCCAATCATGGTGTGATTTAGCAACCGATTTTGGATTCTTTTGACTCCGGGCTATAAAACCGGGTACACTTTCACGACCTGTGGGAAGACCAATTTGACTATAACGTGTATCAACACTCCACCTGACTGTTTCACTTGTGTTTGGAAGACCTCGGTGTACAACTCGTTCACTTGTAAGCAAGATATCACCCACATCAAGTTCGGTTGTTACAACATCACCTGGTGGTAATTCCTGTTCACTGATACCTTTTCCACCTGTATGACCGGGAGTTTGTTCATGAAAGTTGTGTGCAATGAGATCAAACTTGTGTGATCCACGGATTACCTGCATACATCCATTCTCTTCATAGGCTCTTGCCAGTGGTAACCACACATTCACCACCAGCGTATCCCCTGCTTCTTCCGGGTTGAGATACGCTAAATCCTGATGCCAAGGAATCACAGTTATGGCTTGTTTAGGTAGTTTCGCACGGAAATTAAACTGAGGATGTGCAAATATCTCTTGACCGATAAGTGATCCTACGACATCCAGCAATTCAGGAGCCGTTCGCAGAATAAACATTCCTTTAGTACGAATTTTCTGGTTGCTAAAACTCCTACGCCAGATCCAGTTAAGATCGGTTGAGGCATGAGATACCTCACCTAATCTTGTATCGAATGGTTCATCATCATAGGTTTTTGATGGGTCAAGAACACCTTGTTCTACTGCTGCTTGAACGCCATCCTCAACCATTTGGGTTAACTCATCAATTAAAGGTTGGAGTGCTTCGTTCGGTAGGACATTTCTGATGAGTAAAAAACCGTCATCATGAAACTGTTGTTTCTGTTCTTCAGTGAGTCCAACTAATTGTCGGTTTTCAGAGTTCTGTTTGGTATCCATTAAGAATCTCCATGAAGAGTGTGATTATAGTAGCGATGCAGATCCATTATCCAGATATACAGTACAATCGTTATGATTTTGTAATATTGATGCTGGATGCATAGGTGTTATATCACCTTGTATGCAATTTCGCACGGCTTCTGCTTTCCGTTCATCAGGAACAGTACATATTATCGATTTGGATTTCATAATGTGATTGATAGACATTGAAATAGCGTGAGTTGGTACATCCTCTAACCCATTGAACCAACCTTCCCCAACTTGTTGTAATCTACACGCTTCATCTAATTCTACAACGATATACGGATCTTCTGTTTCAAAATCGGCAGGTGGATCATTAAATGCCAGATGTCCATTTTCACCGATTCCAACAAATTGCAACATCAATCTGGTGCTGCAAAATAAGTTGATTGAGTCTATTGCATTCAGATTGAGGATTATCCGCAATACCATTTAAAAAATGAACAGTTCCTGGCTGAACGACATCTACTAACCGCTCTTGAAGATATTTGCAAAAACTCGCAGGATGTGTGTCAGATATCCCTATATATTCATCAAGATGAAACATTGTTGTTTTCGACCAGTCAATTGCATCATCAGATGTAAGTGAACCAAGAAAATCAAATTGTGATGCCCCTGTTGCGACAATGAAACTTGCCTGTCCATTTGCCCCTATAGCGTCACATAGTTTTGTACTTGCTGCTTCAGCGGCTGCTTTGCTGGTTTCCAGTTTTGAAGATGCTTTAAATACATTCATAGGTTAAGAAGTCTGTTAAAATCTTTCTTCCAACTTGGACTAAGTGCAGGTTGTTTTATAGCCTTAATTATTCCTTCGTGGTTGTTTGTATCAAAATACCGTAGCGAGAGGATATCGGTAACACTCATCGGTTCATGAGATACTTCTACACGTTCTATCTCGTCATGTGCTGTTATCTCGCCTTCCTCAAGAACTCGAAAATAGAAACCAACCCGTTTACTTTGTAGGAATATCTTAGGGAATTCAGCGGAACCCATCTTATGACCTAATTTGTAACAAGGCACACGGGGTTGTGTAATTTGAAGTCTAACGGTGGATCCAATTTTGAATATATCACCTATATGTACATCGTTTTCAAGCATACCTTCCACAGTTAGATTTTCACCGAACTGACCAAAAGACAAATCATCTCTTTCTAATTCTTGTTGCCAATGTGTATAATGTTCTATAGGGTATCCGTAAATTGCCTTAAATGTACCACCATGTACTTTTAAATCACCTTGTCCATCACCATCAATATTCATTTTTCTAAGCATGACAGTTCCAGAGACTGGTTCTTTAAAAATACCTGTATAGACTATTTTTCCTTCATGACTAATAGGTTTCGGTTTTGATACGTTAATGGATAACAGTCTCATGATGTGTATAAATATATAGACTTATCGAGTATGTGTCAAGAGAAAACAGATATACATGTAATCCATTTTACTAATTTATAGACCTACATTCTGACATTGAGTTTAATATACAAAAAACTATAAATTTTTAGTAATTAATGCAGATTATGCACCCTTTTACTATAAAAAATACGTCACTTATTATCGTAAACCGAATTTATGTGGAGATCACCAATGGAAAAAGATGATGTTGTACTGATAGATAGTATCTTAGCAGGTGACGATACAGCCTTCAGTGAAATAGTCAACAAGTATAAAAAGAGTGTTCACGCCTTGATTTGGCGGAAGACAGGCGATTTTCAAGTTGCAGAAGAAATCGCACAGGACACATTTCTCCAAGCATACCAAAAACTTGCTACACTAAAGAATCACACACAATTTGCAGGATGGCTTTATGTAATAGCCAGTAACCTATGCTCGGATTGGCACAGAAGGAAAAAACCCACTATGCAATCTTTAGAAGCCACCAATAAAGGAAGTCTTGATAGAACATCGTATGAAAGTTATGTTGCAGAACAACGTGAGAAGGCGGCAACTGAACGTCGTCGTGAAATTGTTAAAAACCTTCTAAATAAACTACCAGAAAGTGAACGTACAGTCGTAACACTTTTCTACCTTGGAGAAATGACATCTGAAGCAATTAGTAAGTTTTTAGGTGTTTCGGTTAATACTATTAAGAGCCGACTCAGGAGAGCTCGGAAACGGTTACAAAAGGAAGAATCTATGATACGTGAAACACTTGGCACAGTCGCACTTCCGGTTGATTTTACTGAGAATATTATGGAGAAATTCACAACCATTAATCCAACTCCACCTTCAAATATTAAACCATTAATTCCTATAGCTGCTTTAGGAACTGCAGCTATTTTAGTAATGCTACTTATAGGTGTAGGAGGTCAATTTCTTTCCAATTTTCAAAAACCTTATAGTCTTGATGCAGATACACTAACTGAAATTGAGATTTTTGATTCAGCAATACCAATAGATATTCAGTTCACACCGGAACCAAAACGGAGAATTGGCAATGTAGTCCTTGTAAATAAGAGTAATGGTATAGATGATGAACAGACAGATGTTATCCAATCAACTCAGAATCAGGAGGATGCATCAGATAATCCATCAATTTTATCGCAACATTGGACCCAAAACCAAGGTCCACAAGATGGAAAGGTTCATGAACTATTTCAGACATCAAAAGGAAAAATATTATGTATTGCACCCACAGGGATCTATCAAGTGAAAGAGGATTCAGACCAATGGATGCTTCTAAACAATACAGTGCCTATTGAAGATTATTTTAATATGGTAATAGCGGAAGATAACAATACTCTCTATCTCGTTTCCACTGATAAAATATATGCTTCAAGCGATGATGGAATCACTTGGGTTTCTATTGGTCGCCGTCCTATCGGTAGCGTAATAAAACTGCTGATTACTGAAAAGGCATTTTATTTAGTTCTGGAGGATGAGATATATAGGTCATCAGACAAGGGTAAAATCTGGAGTTTATATAACAATGGATTAGAAGATACAGAAATTACTGCAGCAGCTTCCATTGGGAATGTAGTCTTTGTTGGAACAGAGCGAGGACTTTTTCAATTACAATCTGATACATGGGAACAATTAACCATTAGTAAATATAGAAAGGTTACTACTCTGTTAATATCGGAGAATACAGTATACCTTGCAACGGTTCCAGTTGATTCTGAAGTTACCCCCGCCGAACGAAAAAGAAAGTTAGTAAGAGAGATGTTACATGGTGAAAATTCAAAACAGTGGGAACTTTATCGGTCTGATGATTTAGGAGGAACTTGGACGAAAATTACACCGAGAGATAGAAGTATATTAGAAAGAATACCATTCGGCGTAAAGGTTTTGGTTGCTGATAATACCATATTAATCTTTGGAAGTAATGTATACCGTTCAATAGATAACGGAATAACTTGGGAAAACCTTGGATCAAACTTTGAGTCGAGAAGCTTAACTGATAAGGCAGCATTGGCAGTAGATAAAGATACATTCTATACACATGGTTTCAAAGGAATACAAAGAACCAAAGATGCCGGTGAATCATGGAATCTATTTATGGATGGGATAGTAGGAACAGGAATTAAAGAATTAACCTCCTTCAACAATAAACTGTATGGATATTCAATAAATGGAATATACCAATCTTCAGATGATGGGAATACATGGGAGATTTTCGACACTAATCCAGATAACATCCTTAATATTTTTCCTCGTAATCCTTTATTTACTGTCATAGACAATTCATTAATCGGTATTGTCAATGATAAAGGGATGAATAGTATACGTATATGTCAATTATCAGATAATGGGGATAAACTAATACCTATTGAAGCTGTGCCAGCAATTAATATAAAAAATGTTGCTTCGAATACAATTCTAACTGAATCAACCGATCTAAATGAACACTCTGATTCTATAGACTTATTATCAAATAGAGTCCGTTTAGTTGAAGAGATGATTATTCCACCTGAGACAGGAGGATTAGCATTCAGCGATAATACTTTCTATGTAACCTATAACCAGAAATTACTTAAACTGACACTCGGGGATTCCAAATGGAAGGATACAGGTTTGGCTATTGGAGAAACACGTGCCCGTACATATACGGGGTTTAGTTTAAATGCTTCTGGTCAGACAGTCTATGTTGCAAGAGAGGATGGACAACTTTTCCAATCATTGGATGCTGGAGAAAACTGGAACAATATCACAAGTAATCTGCCTTTGACAATTAAGCGATTTACAGGGATTGCTTTTTCAGGAACAACAGTCTATGTCGGAACGGATTCAGGTGTTCTGATGAAGGATTTAGCTACTGAATGGAATGTGATTAGAGATAAGACAGAAAAAATAATTGTCATGGATACTGTAAAGAATATCAACGCTACAGTCTATGGTGCAAGTCAATCTGGAATTTATTTTATCAATAATGGAGTGTGGGAAAAGATTTCTCCAGAACTCCCAGATACCGTGAATGACATAGAAATTCATAAGGGTAAGTTTTTTATTGTAACTGATCGGCATGGGATGTTAACTATTCCAATTGAATTACATAATTGAAGTAAAATATTCAAATACATTGAGGATAGATTAATGAGAAATCGTGTAACTTTATGTGTATTTTGCATTAGTATCATGACAATTATAGGGTTGTCTACTATGTATACCTCAAATAACAGATTAGACAGAATTATAAATCAGGAATTTGAAAAGAGTCATGTAGATTTGACTCAGAATAATCCGAAAGTGGGAAAAGACTTATCTGAAGAATCACACAGTATTATAGATTTTGTTATCGACTTTGTTATTCCCGTTTATATAGATTTCATACACACGAACATAAACCAAAAATATAATAAAAAACCATATTTAACAGGAGAAAAATGATGATATTTAGACAGTTAGCAATTCCCTTTCTTATTTTAATCGTATTATCTTTGTTTCTGCCTACAGTATTAAAAGCAGATAACGATATTTCAAAAGCAGATATTTTGAATAGAACAAATGAGACGAAGTCTATTAGTATTCCCAACACAAGTGTGCTACAACTCATACCGAATTACACATTAGCACTTGTATATAGTCCAAGTCTGAAGATGTTAAGTAACAAGCTTAATATTATGGAAATAGAATTAATGTCCCAGGAAGAAAGCGAAACGGAAATTCTGGCAAAAATCCTTGCTTATGCTATTGGTCTGGATTTTGAAAGGTTGGATGCATTAGAAGAATTGGGTCTTGATTTTGATAATGATTTAGCAGTATTTTTTACAAGTTTGAATCCTGTACATATATCTGCAGTACTTCATTTGAAAGATCCTGAAATAATGAAAGAGTTAATAATATCAGAAGCTGAGGGGCTTTCTTCCAATACCTATAAAGGAGCTACATATTGGAGTACTACCGATGGGATGAAGAATATCGCTATCTTGGATGACTTCTTTCTTTTCTCTCAACAAATTGATGTCTGTATAAACATGATAGATATAAGTAGTGGTACTATAGAGCCTAAGAAACCTAATCAAGATTATGAGACATTTGTTTCAGACATTCTAAGCCAAACTAATGATATAAGTTATTTTTATGATTCTAAAGGTATTAAAGCATCACATAGTAGGTCTCTGATGGATGATTTAGAGTCATTTAGAGATACTCTTGATGGACAGAATGATCAAGTATTCGATCGGATCTATGAATCATTATTTCGTAGTGTGGGAATATACTTAAACGAACAGTTTCAATCTATTAGTGGATCTATACAGTTTGAGAAAACCGATATTCTTCTTAAACATTTTATAAAGTTAGAAAATGTAAGTGAATTTCTTGAAACTGATGGGATTATTATGATGGAAGAACCAGGTTATTCTCAATTACCTGATATATCAATTCTTAAGGGTTCAATTCAGGGTAGTCCAGAATTAATTGGTAAGATGAGTAATTTACTATTATATAATTTCCCAAAAGATACTCCAGAACACATTGATAAATTAGGACATCTTCAGCAGCAACTACAACATTTCCATAGATCTATGGTGGATAGTGTTCAAGGTTCTGTTAACTTTGAAGAATCCCTTTTACCAGATTACCTTTTCATATATGATCTGAAGGATCCGGCTAAGGCAAAGACATTTATGAATGTGGATTTTAATGAAGCCGTCTCTGATGTTTATGGTTCACAAAAAGGTGAACCCATCATTCACCACGGAGTAGATATACATAGCTATGTTTTTCCAAATTTAATTCCTGCACTTGCACAAAAAGAGCCAAACCAAGCTAAGGCATTACCACTTGAATGGAATTGGTATTACGCGCTCAAAAATGAAAAATTGTATTTTTCTATGGCAAGTAAACCAAAGATGCTTAAATTAGCATTGGATAGGAATGCAATGACAGACATAGACAGATCAGTAAGTGAGAGTAAGCAGAAACTTATTGATAATTTGGGTACAGACAATAACATTCTTTTATTCTTTTCTCCAATTATCGCGGTTAAGAATATAATGCCGTTATTGGCAAAAATGGAGGATATGCCTGGGGCTGATTCGATGGCTGCTTTTTCAGTTATGTTCGAAACGCTTCCAAATAATTATAGTGTTGGATTCTCTGCGAAGGCTGAAGCGGAAGGTATAAATACCAAACTCATGATTTCCCTTGGTGATTTCAAATCACTTTTTCAGTTCTTAGGTATGATGTTTTCAACTGAATAACCAGAGTAAGTCAATTAAAACTTGACTTACGGACTGGAGAAGTTGGAGAAAAGACATAGAAGTGAAACATACAACTACGCTTTTATATTGTCCCACTTGAGATTGAATGAAACGTAGTTGACACACCTGGAATCAGAAAAGTTTGTCTATGGTGAGTGTATACAGAGAATCTTGAATACTATTTACTTGAAATTGAACCGTTAATTGGTTCATGTAAATATAAAGACTATGCACATATAAAGAACCTAATTGTGCTATACAAGATGCGATGGAAAATGGAGATATCCATCCAGAGCAGTATAAGAGTTGTGTTATCTTAAAAACAAACTGGAAAAACTGGAGAAATTTATACTATGCCTATCAAGAATTTAAAAATTCTGTACTATATAACGGTGGTGGTATACGCAATCAATATATGGGGTTGTGGCTCTGATGATACTGAAGAACCTACTAATAGTTTACCGAAAGTTGAAGCTTTAATTATTCCAAAAGAATTCAGTCCTAGAGAAATTATTGAGTTTAGGATCCTTGCCTTTGACGAAGATGGTGACCCCTTAAGTTATGAATGGTCTGTAGATGCGGGTAAATTGAATACTACAACAGGTACGAAGGTGAAATGGACAGCCCCTTCTGATATAGAATCCGTTAATGTAACAGTTTTTGTCAGTGATGGTATAAATAGATCCGTTAAAAGAGTAAAAAAACTGATAAATAAGGAATTAATCCCTCAACAACCCTTGGAGGTCACCTTTGATCCTACACCGGATCCCCCTTTAGACTCAATTGTTCCTGGAAGAGGGTGTGCTGGTATTAAATTGGGTGATCCGTATAAGAAATTAGCTGCTGTTTATGGAAAACCCGATGATCCACCTAACAGAGCTGGCTTTTTCAGTTATAGAGAGCAAAACATTGGATTAGCTGGATTTCTTGATGGGATAGATCTTGTAAAGAGTTTAATCCTAACACATCCTAATAAGGCAAAAACTGCTGGAAAGAATGGAATTAAGAGTAAACTTGAAAATGTGGAAAAGGAACTTGGCAAAGCACAAAAAATTGATAAAAATGACTTTGGTCATAAAAGACATTGGTATTGGAGAAAAGGTATTGAGCTAACATATGATGAAGAGAATAAGGTTAAAAGTATATATATTTTCAAACCGATTGGTATCGCTCCTTCAGCAAACGGTTTACCATTACATCATCAACAACAAATACAAAAAGAGATCTTTAGAGTTTTACAAGGCAAAGAGTTCTTCAAGTCTCAGTAATAGCGATGGTGATTACTTATAATGTATTGCATCACCTTATAAACAGTGGTAATATAGTAAGAAAAAACGGAGTGATAAAATGAAAAAACCAATTTTTTTCCTACTATTGGGGTTAGGTGTACTGCTGTTGGTTGGCGGAATAGTTGTCTTTGTCCCAATGTTTAAGAAAATGTATGCTGAAATGGGAGAAATCATAGATAAACAAGCCGAATACAGACGGGAACTCAGACAATATGCACTCCAGCCGTTGACAGAAGAACAGGAGAGTGTACTTTCGCACCTCCTTACCACTATAGGTGAAAACCCATCTACTCAAGAATCAAATAGTTTAGATGTAATATTATCCTCAGAAAAATACCTCACCTATATTAACAATAAGTATAACTCTGAACATACAGATTATATTTCTTATATTAATTCCATGCCAGATACAAACCATAGAAAGATTTTACTCGAGAGACTTATTAAGGTTTTGGATACCGAAATTAGAGAAGAGGAAGAAAATATATGGGTAGATTTCTATTACACCATTCGAGACTGGAGCAAAGAAGGAAAGAGTCAATTAAATAATCGTAAGGAATTCCAGGATTTACTTACGAAAGAGTTAGTAGATCCTTTGATGAAACAGACTAAAACAGGGTTCTCAGTAAAAACAGTTCAAATGGGAATGATTTCAGCAATGATGATTGATGATTCGGAACTTTTCCATCAAGCATGGCAATCTCGAATTAGAACTTATGGTGAACAAGAAGGGATCTTGTATAGTGCAATTGCAACACCAGATGAATTTGCTTTAATGCGTTCCTTTTTTGAGGATGATGTTTCTTTTAGGCAGTGGATTGTAGAACCCTTTGAGATTAAAGAACCGGAAGGGGAACAAGAGGAAAAGTGAATTGATTTTTCTATTTTTATTTTACTAAAAACAATAAATTCTTATCTACAACAGATAAATCTAATTACTTTCTGTCTGTTTCGCAAGGATATTCACCAATTCTGTTAATGAAGGAAACTTGTCATGTTCTTCTGGTGAAAGATCAGCCAGTGGTGTTTCACTTACCAATCGGTACATGTCCGCTGCACCCGTTAATATATGGGGTGTTAGTCCTACATGTTCAAATGTAGCAGAAATCTCCTCCATCTCCCCGATCCAACGTCTTGCCTTTGGTGGCATACCTGGAAGACCGTTCTCCATTCTCTCATAGAGTGCTGATTGACTGAGTTTAAACTCAGCCGAAAGTGCATCAGAAACACCAAGTTTCTCCGCTGCAGTGAGTAATTCCGTACAAAGGGCGGTTAACCCTTTTGTCAAAGAAGCGTAGCACATTTTAATAGCCGATGCCAGACCGACATCCTCGCCAATGGGTCGAACATCTAAACCGTAATTATTCAACATGAGAAATGAATCAAGGTTTATACCAGAAACATAAAACCGAGTTCTACCAGGTGTGTGTGGTGGAGGACCAATTATAGAAGCATCTATGAATGTTCCACCCGCGGAATCTATCTTCTCTCCAATTTTTTGTACAGTCTGTGGCGCAATTGCATTGCAATCAGCATAAGTTAATGTAGTCTTCGTCTGTAATAATGTTTCGGATATTTTTCCAGCTGCTTGAGATGCGTGTGCAGGAACCATTATTGATAAGATTAAATCTGATTCATTTACAAAATTTGTATAGGATTCTACATCCTTGATACCTGCTTTTTCAGAGAGTTCCTGTGTGCGTTTACTTCTACCTTCAAGACAGGTGATTACACGTAGACCATTCTTGTATAATACTTCACCGACTGTATGTCCCATATCACCTGGACTATAGATTCCTATGGTATTCACTTTGAATTTCCCTCTATATTTATATTCGCATTGAAGAATTGGATATTAATAAACTTTAGATTTAATCTGACACTTTACTTGTAGGAGCGACCTCCAGGTCGCGACGGGGAGGTCGCTCCTACAGAAGAGGTGTAGGACGCGAACGTAAGTTGAGCCAATAGAAAATGTAGTATTAATTTTATTGTACACTATACATAAAACCAAAATCGGCACGCAAACGAAGCGCGCCGATAATCGGATTCAAGCAATTTGATTATGCTATTGGTATACTGGAATAAATATGATCCTGTTAGGTTTAAATATGACCACCAACGTCGGTAAGTGCTTTGAAGACCAAAACAGCCCCAAGTAAAATCACTACACTTGCACTGATAATCGGCATTCGTTTTAACCAAATACCTTCGCCTGTAAAACGTTCAATCATTGGTTTTGCCAATACCATTAGAATACCAATTGCCACTAACACAGCAGCAAGTCCTAACGAGAACGCACAAAGGATTATCACTCCCCAAGTAAGTTTGTTTAAACTGATTGCAAACAAGAGTCCCAGGAGAGCATCCACACATGGTACAATTCCTCCTGAGATACCGAGTGTTAATATACCCCAGAAACCTGTTCTGTCAGGTGGTACGTGACTATGCGAAAGTCCCCCACCGTGGCTGTGTTCGTGTCCGTGAGAGTGATCATGTCTATGTCCATGACTATGATCGTGTCCATGACTGTGATCGTGTCCATGACTGTGATCGTGTCCATGTCCGTGACTATGACCCTGTCTACCTGCAGAGTATTGCTTAATGTTTCTTCCCAATAACCATGCTCCAATACCGACTATAAGAACACCAGAAACCAGACTTAACCACATCACAACAGATTCATGCTGTATACGATTCTTTGCTAACAACAGAACCACACCAAGAGCAATGACACTAAATGTGTGTGTGAAAGTCACAACCAAACCAAGAAATACGGCATCGATGACTCTACCTTTAGACCCTACAAGATACGCTGCAACAACTGCCTTTCCGTGTCCTGGCGTTAGAGCATGTAGACCTCCCAACACAAAAGACACAATTAAGGCTACAATTGCGAATTGTATCGTGATGTTCTGTGTGAAAAATTTCTTTAGATGATCCCCTGAATGTTCGTGATCTGGTCCAGCATAGGCAATGGTACATGCTAAGATTGTAATTAGAATAAGACTGAAAATAGCAACAGTATATTTCTTCAAAACAGTTAAATCCTCGCAAACTTTTGGAAACGTCTTTCAGCAATTACTTCACTAACATAGATGTCTCCATTTGAATCTATCCATATTCCGTGTGGGGAATCACTAAATTGACCGGGATTCGTCCCTTTTTCTCCCCATCTACCAATTATCTCACCGTCAAGTGTCATAATACAGATACTCTGGTGTCCTTCTGCAATATGTATAATTTCGTCCGCATCAATAAATAAATCGTTTGGTGAACCGAGGTTTGTCCATTCAGTAAGAAATTCACCTTCATTATTAAAAATCTGACATCGGAGATTCCCTCTGTCAAGTATATATACACGGTCATTCTTATCAACAGTGACATCATGTGGCAGGTTAAATTCACCCGGACCAATTCCGGGTGCTCCCCAAGATACTATAACATCACCCTCTGTTGTCATTCGATGTACGCGCGATTGTCCGTAACCATCTGAGATATACATCTCACCGGATGCAGAAAGTACTGCGCGTGTAGGTTGGTTAAAGGGTGTTCCTGGGGTTCCAGGCTGATTTACAGTGCCGAATGTCTGTAACAATTCACCATCAAGTGAAAACTTACGGACAGTATGATCAATTGTATCTGTAGTATAAATTTCATCATCTGGACTAATCCAGATGCCGTGTGGTTTTTGGAATATATCCTTTCCCCATTCTGCAACGAATGTGCCATCAGGATCAAAAACAAGCATAGCAGGAACGGGACTTCGATTGTAAACATATACTCGATCATTCGAGTCGCAAGCCACACCAGAAACGAGTCCAAGCTGAGGTATCATTCCCCAACCTTCAATTACTTCGTACTGGTAATTGTTTGTTCCAAAAGTTGACATAGAATCCCTCATGACTACTGCAAACTACGGGTACTAAAGACCTTATCCGTCTGATTGGTAATAGTTAAATAATATAGCATTTGATAACAACAGTTATTGTCTATTATCGCTTAATCTAAATTTATGTATAAGAATACGTTATTTTAATTCTAAATGCAAGTTTTATTTAGATAAATCTTCATGAATTCTTACTTGCCAGGAGTTTGTTTGAATCTGGCAGAAGAATAATTGAAGAAAACAACAGTTAATGCAACTTAATTATCACTTAGTACTTATACCATTTCTATATGATAATATTACATTATTTCGTAGGTCGGGTAGAAGCAGTAGCGAAACCTATAAGTGTAAACTTAAGGACTGAAACCCGTCATTTTGAGTGCTAAAAAGTGTTCAAAAATAGATATACCTCTTGCATAATATAGAAATACTTTATTTCATATAACTTATTTCTATAAGAGGTATATCAATGTCTATACTAACACAAGTGTCCGATATAATGCATAAAGTTATACAACAATCTACTAAGGTACTGGATGTAGAACAAACTCTAAAAAAGCTGCTCTCAAGCTGCAGCTCCGTTTTGATGTGCTTACAGGTGCTTTTACACACTTTCAACTGACCGATGGTATCACCGCTGATCGTTCAGCGGAAGTACATTTTGAACCGCTCCCTGCGGGGAGTTTACGCTTGGCTGATCTCGGCTATTTTTCACTTGATGCGTTTGAAAAACTGACACAAACTGGTGTCTTTTGGCTAACAAGATTGAAAGCAGACTGTAAATGAAACGGATTCTAACATTTTTATAAAAATTATAAAATAAATGAAGAAAATACCCATCTATAACAACTAACATACATATATCACAAAATAGAAACATATATTAAGAATATCTGTCAAAATCAAAATAAAATTTGGGATTAGAACACAAACTAATAATCAATAACTAAGAACTAATGACTATCTATAAAAACGATCCTAATTACAAAGTTTCATATACGTCAAAAAAGCATACCTTTTTATCCGTTGGGAATGTCAAAATCAGAAAGGACAAAAAGAACACAAAATCACACATTTTAGAAATTCTTATAAAGTTAATTCAAAGTGGAGTAAAGCCAGTCTATGACAGGGATGACAGGGGTAATTTACACCAATTTCAATGTCACACCGTGTGACAAAAAGTGTAACTTTTTTCATTTTTTCGACACATAGAGATATGCAACAACAACACGATCTACTGTCTGAGATTTAGGATTAAATGACTGTTTTTACACCTTATTTTTTGTCTGTATATTAGGATTAACAATTCTAATTCAGAAGGAAACTGAGTATCTAATGATAAGTCTATTTATTATTGAGTTTTCTATATCAAAAATACCGTACTCCAGAGAAGTACTATGTCTATAGAAAACAATATCGGAATAGTCTAGCACTCCAGCGAAGTGCTATGTGCCAATACACTGCGTATGAAAAACATATAAGTACTTAATACACACTTAAGTTATAGTGTAATTAACGTGTGTGATTCACGGAGAATTGGTCTACTTTAATTATAAACCCTTATAGAATAAGGCTTCGTAAAATTGCTCCGTGAAGGTTTCCGTGAATGTGTAAACAATTCAAGACGACAAAAATTAACAGCTTTTTACAATACACAGTATCCATAGATCTAACATAACTGGAGTTGAGATGTATGCTAAAGATTGATACTTGGGATAATTATGGGTATCCAGATGCAATAGCAGCATAATGTTTAGTGACAAAAACTTTACACACCCTCACGGAACAATGACGTTGACAGAATCAATCCTATATGATAGACTTATCCAGAGAATTTTTCAGTAAATTCAAGAATAAAAAAGCGTGGAGACGCATACGTGATACAAACTAATCGAAAACAATCTGGGTTAACACTCGTACAGATTTTAATTGTCGTTGTTGTCCTTGCAGTTGTTGCTGCAGTGATATTTGCACCTCGATTACTTGGACAAGCAGGGCGTGCCTTACAAACGCGGGCAGCTGAAGATATTGAAACACTTGGTATCGCACTTGATAGGTATGCAAAAGACAATGGTGATTATCCTTCAACAGAACAAGGGTTAAAAGCACTTTGGGAACAGCCCGAAGAACCACCGCTCCCCATAAATTGGTTAGGTCCATACATACAAATTCCTATTACAACAGACCCGTGGGGTAACCAGTACATATATGTTCGTCCTGGAATACATGATCAATATGGGTATGACCTTATTTCTTTTGGTAGTGATGGCTTAGAAGGTGGAACAGGTGAAGCGGAAGATGTCGTCAGTTGGATTCGACGAGATGAATAACACTTGATGACACTCTATATACGTTTTGTGTATAAGTTTAAACAAAGATCGTTTCTCAGATAAAGGGAGTAAGAATCATGAAAATTACCCAAATTGAGGTTATCCGGGTTAGAGTACCTTATCATGATGGTATATATGATTTGATGACGAGTCGTAATCTTTACCAGATCGATCATGTTTACAAAGTACATACAGATGAAGGCATTATTGGGATAGGAGACGGTTCATTCCAATCGGATGAAACGATTCAGCGATATATTGGTAAGAATCCGTTTGATTATATGAATGGATGGTCACCAACACCACTCCAGCAAGCGTTTTATGACATCATGGGGAAGTCTCTTGGTGTTCCAGTACACCAACTATTAGGTGAAAAACACAATGACAAAGCATCGTTTGGATATTGGTCTATTGACATGACTCCTGAAGAGTGGGCTGCTGAGGCGCAACATGCATATCAACTCGGCTATAGACTCCATAAAATCAAAGCACGTCCATGGTTCGAAGTCCTTGAACAGGTTCAAGCCATATCAGATGTAGTACCAGATGATTTTCAACTACGCGTTGATGCTAATGACTCTTTTGAAACAGCTGAAAGCACACTTGAAGTAGCAAGGCAGTTAAAAGATTTTAATATTGAATCCTTTGAAACCCCAATTCCACAATCCAATATAGAAGGATACCAAGAAATCAAGGCACAGACAGATATGCCGATAACAATACACTTCGGTAATCCTGATCCGGTTGAAGCTATTCGTGCAAGAATGAACGATTCATTTATAATTGCCTATCCTGATTCACGTGCTGCAAATGCTATCCGTGAAGGAACGATTTCACATGCTGCACATCTACCAGTGTGGATACAAATTGTTGGGTTAGGAATCACAACTGCCTATGTAATGCATCTTACTGCTGTAATCCCAAATGCAACAATGCCTTCTATTACGTTAAATGCATTACGTGCTTTTGATATTGTCACCCCCTCAACGATACCACTCGAAGAAGGGTATGCAACTATTTCTGATAAACCCGGTTTAGGTGTAGAATTGGACGAGGATGCGATTGATAATTGTCGTGAATAGTTAATAACTCACTTAAAACAAGTATATATGAGTTGATATCTAAACTTAATATTGTGTTGTAATAGTTAGGAGGAAAAATATGATTAGGAAAACTATCCTATACATAACACTGGTCATAATCAGTACTTCCTTTTCTGCACATGCAGCCAAAAAAGGGTTGATAAGTGCTTGGTTATTTGAAGAAAATGGTGGAAATGTTGTTAAAGATATTGTCAGTGGTCACGATGGGGAAGTCAAGGGAACATTAAAATGGGTGGCGGATGGTAAAATGGGCAAGGCTTTGCAATTCCCTGGAAAGGGTGATAGCTATGTCCGTATTGACCATGACGATGTGTTCAATGCGGATCCATACTCCTTTGTTGCTTGGGTAAAATTGAATGCTGCATCTTGGCAATACATCGTTTGGCGTAATGGAGATAAATGGCCCGAGCCTGAAGAACTTAGACATCTGGATATTTGGATTCATGATGCGGACTATCCAGTTTTTATGTGGAATGCAGCACAAGGAAAGGGACGGATAGACGGCAAGACTATCATTGCTGACGGATCTTGGCATCATATAGCTAAAATATACGATGGTAAAAAAGTTCAGATGTATATTGATGGCAAATTGGATGGAGAAAAACCGAGTAATGGTAAATTAATTCAGAACGTATCACCAATTTGGATCGGGGCACGTCCAGGAGATGTTGCAGCAACGGGACTGTTTGATGAAGTAGGTTTCTTTAAAGAAGCACTTACAGAAAAAGAACTTAATGACGTGATGAAAACAGGATTAGCTGAATATGCTGCAGTTGAGGCATCTGGGAAAGCAACAATAACATGGGGTATCTTGAAAAGTACAAAATAATATATCAGCAATTACACTATATGCTGAAATAATGGAGAAATACGCACTATGCAAATGCATTTAGGTGGTGAATGGGTAGATAAATCAGACAAAATTGATGTTCTCAGTCCCTTTGATGGATCAGTTGTTGATACCGTTCCAAGAGGGGATGCTACCGACGTCGAAACAGCTATTCAAACCGCAGAACGTGGCGCTAAAATCATGGCTGGGATGACAGGTTATGAACGGTATGAAATATTGCGTAAAGTCGCAGATCTGATGGTTGAAAAAGCTGATGAACTTGCCGAAGTAATTACACGAGAAGAAGGTAAGATATTGGCTGAGGCAACCATAGAAGCAACTCGTGCTTCTGAGATTATTGCTCTCTCTGCGGAGGAAGCAAAGCGGTTAACGGGTGAGACAATACCTCTTGAAGGTGCCCCGGGTGTGAAGAATAAACTGGGTTTTACAGTACGCGTACCTTGCGGAATAGTAGCAGGGATTAGTCCTTTCAATTTTCCCCTTCACCTTGTCTGTCATAAAGCCGGTCCGGCTATTGCAGGTGGCAATGCTATCATTATCAAACCTGCTACAGATACACCCCTCTCTGCTCTGAAATTAGTGGAACTCTTTTTAGAAGCAGGTACACCACCAGAAGCGATCCAATGTGTTACTGGTCCCGGCGGGGAAATTGGCGATACACTTTGTGCTGATCGTCGTGTACGTAAGATCACCTTTACCGGAAGTCGAGACGTTGGGGAACATATCTGTAAAGTTGCAGGTTTAAAACGTGTTACGATGGAACTCGGTTCAAATTCCCCCCTAATTGTTATGCCTGATGCTGATCCGGAAAAGGTTGCTCGTGCTGCCGCAGCGTCTGGATATTCTAATGCAGGACAAGTGTGTATCTCAACACAACGGGTCATTGCTCATGAGAAAATCTATGGTGATTTCTTAGATGCATTCCAAGAAGAAGTCTCTCAGATTGGAATTGGGAATCCGTTGGAATCTGGGGTTCGTATGGGACCGATGATTCGAGATAATGATGCTACACGTGTCACAGAATGGATACAAGAAGCAGTATCGGATGGAGCAGAACTCCTTACTGGTGGCGAAAAGCAGGATCAGTTTGTCACACCAGCCATTTTGGCAAATGTAAAACCTGAAATGAAAATCTCTTGTGATGAAGTTTTTGGTCCGGCTGTTGGTGTTACCCGTGTGAACGATATCGACGAAGCGATTGCACTTGCTAATGATACAAATTACGGGTTGAGTGCTGCTATATTTACTCAGAATGTTGATTGGGCAATGCGATTTGTCCGTGAGGTAGAATCAGGAAATCTCATGGTAAACTGGGGCACACAATGGCGTGCTGATCTGATGCCGTATGGTGGCGTTAAAGAGAGTGGTATGGGTAAAGAAGGTCCGAAATATGCCATTGAAGAGATGACAGAGTTGAAAATGGCTATCTTCCATTTAGACACTTAAAGTTATTGGACATTTGGATAATTTAAACCCACTGTTGATATGTATTGGCAGTGGGTTTATTTATGGTTGAGAAGATTCCTTCAAACAGTGGATTGACGGAATTGAATTCCACAGTAAAATGAACATACCGTGCTAAAATAGTCTAAGACCACACCCTATTATTTTAACCCGAATATCCTTGGATGTCTGTACCTATATGATTGACAGATCTCCTTTCCCTTGCTATACTTGTCCTTACCTCCAACTTGCGGATTTTGAATTGGTCCGAATCCGTTTTTAGAATCAACGAATGCATAAATCGAGACTTCTTCTCCTGTTCCTAACCCTTTTTTTTGTGATGTTAGGGTTTGGAATCATCATTCCAAATCTTGCCTATTACGCAGAAGAAATCGGTGCAACTCCCACACAAATTGCTATTTTATTATCTGTCTATTCTGGTATGCAACTGGTGTTTGCGCCTATATGGGGTAAACTCTCTGACATCTATGGCAGAAAACCCGCTATTTTACTCGGACTACTTGGAAATGCTGTTGCATTGGTAGCCTTTGGACTCGCTAAAGACTACATGTGGCTTTTCGTTGCACGTAGTGCCGCAGGCATTGCTTCCGCAGCAGTCTTGCCAACCGTTATGGCTTATGTTGCAGATGTAACTACATCGGAGGAACGCGGTAAAGGTATGGGGCTGATGGGCGCAGCAATGGGACTCGGTTTCATTCTCGGACCGGCTATCGGTGGAGTGATGGGACGGCATGATCTACCATTTTTTATTGCTGGCGGATTATCTCTTGTAACTTTCTTTTTCGTCCTTGTAGTGCTTCCGGAGTCCCTTCAGAAAGATTCAGAAACGGAATCACACGATTGGATTTCACCCCAAGAAGCAGTGCGTCGCACAATTAGTAATATCTCTTTGATACCGTTATTCCTTGTAGCGTTTTTTACGACCTTTAGTTTCTCAGGTTTAGAAGCAACATTCCCTCTATTTATAGAGGGAGGATGGGGTTTTAAGCAAAAAGAGATGGGATGGATGTTTATGATCATGGGGGTAATTGTAGTACCCATCCAGGGTGGATTATTGGGGAGGTTAATCAATATATTCGGTGAACGTCGTATAATCCTTGTAGGGTTATTTTTGAATGTTCTTGGAATGGTTCTGTTTTTGAATGCAACCTCCTTTATGACCTTGACCATATTTTTAACAATTACAGCAATTGGAAATCAACTCATCCGACCTACTAATACATCTTGGATTTCAAAGCAGACTCAGATGGGACAAGGCACAGCGATTGGAATTATGGACACATTTCTAAGCTTAGGACGAATCTTAGGACCACTCTTGAGTGGGTGGTTATATGAAATAAGCTTAGGACGAATCTTAGGACCACTCCTGGGTGGGTGGTTATATGAAAGGTCAGCCCATCCAGATTTAATTAAATGGACATTTAATATGGTTTTCGGCGGATGGTTGTATGGTGGGGGTGCTTATTCCTATGTAATATTAGCTGGAATACTTTTTATTGCTATCGTATGCCTTTATATCCCATTACGATGGGTTGAATCTCATGTGAAAAACGAAACTTTACAAGAATAATATTATTTACAGATTGATATATAAATTGTAGTGATACAATTTGCAAGGCTATATTCCTTAAATGGGAGAATCATTAATTATAAATGTTCCAAATGAATATAACGCCATCTTGGCTTCCACTTGCAAGAGTCTTACTATCAGGAGAAAATTCTACTGTCCTAATCCAATTGTCATGTCCTATGAACTTCCTAAGTTCACGACCTGTCTTCACATCCCATAGCATAACTGTCCCATCATGACTTCCACTTGCTAAAAACTTTCCATCTTGAGAATATGCCAAAGCATAACACTCACCAATTTTTCCTTTTAGTGCGACTACTTTACGACCTGAAAAAACATCCCGTATATGTATATGATTCTTGTTTTCAACATTAGCAATTCTCTTACCATCTGGAGAAAATACCAGAGCAGTATTCAATCCTGAAGATATTGTTTGGATCTGTTCCCCCGTGTTAGTCTCCCATAGTCGAATCATTCTATCTTTACTTCCACTTGCGATAATATTCCCATCAGGAGAGAATACTAATGCTGTGATCTCCTTTCGATGACCCTTAAGTTTGTATAAAATCTTTCTGCCCCGAACATCCCATATTACAACACTAAATTTATCGTCTTTAGGAACTTTGAATGAATTTCGAGGGACTGCAAGCAGTGAACTATCTTGAGAAAATACTACCAATCCATTCCTTTGATACTTAAGACCCTTCTTAATTCCGTCTGATGTCCTAATTGTTTTTAGTATCCATTTTCCATCCATATCCTCTGTAGATGATACATAACCTTGTCCATGTAAGGCTTCTATATTAGTTGACTCTATAGGAGAGATCAAAAGGTTTTGTCCGTTGGATGTATCCCATAAACTGAGTTTACCTATAACACTTTCCTTTCGCAACTCACCACGTTGTTCTATACTGAATTTCACTTTACCGATACTGTTCACAGTCTTACTATCTACTGAAAATTCTATATCAATCAGTTCCTCTGTCTGTTCAGCTCCACCAGAAATCAGAGTATTAGTATTCAAATCCCATAACTGAACAGTATTCATATATCCACCAGCTAACTTTCTTCCATCTTTGGAGTATGTTAACACGTTGAGATCCTGTATATGTCCAGTTGTAAGAATATTAACCTCCTCTCCAGTAAGAGCATCCCATGTTCGAATAGTTCCATCAGAACTTCCTCCTACAAAATATTTTGCATCTGGTGAGAATACTAATGACCTGATTCTACTTATATCAGATCCAATTGTCGTCCGTAATGTACCACTTTCAACATCCCATAACTCAATTCCATGAAATGCAGTCTGATAAATAAAGGTTTTACCATCTTTAGAAAAAGAGAATATTCCACCCAGTGAACCACTTCTACTCAGAACCTTTATCTTACGACCAGTAGAGATATCCCATAAACTTAGTGGGGCATTAAAGATATCCACGGCAAGGATTTTCCCATCTGGAGAAATTGTCAACTGATTGACATGATCTTTATATCCTTCAATCATTACTAATCTTCTCCCTGTTGATAAATCCTTCAACTGAACTATTCCTTTATTGTAACCGTATACAATAATACCGTTAGTATCAGTTTTATCAAGATATAGATAGTATGAACTAACATCGCGTCCAATTAATACGCGTAAGAATTTAAAAACACCTCTTGATTTGGGAATTTTTATTTCCTTTTTCATAAGACCTGTAGCTAAATCCCAGAATACGACTGAACCTTGATCAAAACTAATAAGTGTCTTAGAATCATCTTTAAATCCAACTCCAACCCATCCCTTATGTCCTTTATATGTTTTCAAGATCTTACCAGTGGCAACATCCCATAATAAGATTTCGCCATGACCACCACTTGCAAGGAATTTTCCATCTGGTGAAAATACTACTGAGCTTGTTCCTCCTTCATTTCCTGCAAGTAGCCTAAGTTCAGCACCTATATCAGCATCATAAATCCAGATACCGGTAGAACTCGCAACTGCCAGTCGAGTTCCATCAGGGGAATAACTAATGCTCTTTATCCAACCCTTTCCAAATCGAGCTACTGCACCATAAGGTAGATTCCATTTAGTATATTCCTGAGCTAACCCATGTCCAAGGAATATCGTATGGACTAACGACAATATAGCTATAGTAAGAATTCTCTTTGTATTCATGGTTTTGTCCTATTATGCAAGGGTGGTAGTTGATGGGTAACACGACGGGTGTTATATTCAAGTTGATACCTTAAATGTGCCGGATCATTTGGATAATTCTCAGATTCTGGATAAGGATACTTAGACATTTTATGGAATGGAAGAGGACCGACCGTTTGCGATGTAAGTGTATTGATATCCCCGTCTTTATCCCAACCATCACTATATAGAATAAAATCTCGGATCCATCCCTGTTTTAGAGGTGGTAGTCGTGAAGCATCGAATTCAACTGTGATTTCATCTCCAGCATTTAGAATAACATACATATCGTCAACTTCCTGCAATAGTGTGTTGACATCCCCAAAACGCGTATAGAATCCTTCTAAATCCCTCCATTGTGGCAATGTTGTAAACTTTTGATAATCGAATAAATGCGGTGCGTGTGGATTTGGTCGGTACATCTCCGAGAAACCCCGGTAGTGTAAGTCAGCAGTATCTGGTTTTAATTCTGTGATTGTCACTGGAACATCTTGGTTGCCAACGGTGAAAAATACAGCATCCCAATATATTTGCATATCTGTTTCAATTCGAACCTTCCTGTCTTTTGACAAGAATTTATCCGTCAGATCAACAGTAATCGTCTTGTTCTTACCAGCAGGAATACCTATCAATGGTATGACAGTTTTCCACTTCCCATCACTGTCTTTTACAGCCACAGAGGGAAAATTCGGAGCAATGTCAGGATTCTGAGATAAAGCAATATTTATGCTGGTATCCGTGGGGAAAATCCAACCGTTGAGATACAAAATTACAGATTCATTATCTGGAATATCACCAAGATCAAGGATTATTGCATGCTTTTCTACAACACCTTGATAGAGTCCGGGAATATGTTCAAAGGCATATTGGTAATCTGAGTATTTCAGACGTTCTAAGAAATCATCTCCTTTATGATTTTTAGCAGATTTTGGGTATCTCTTATCTGAAACAGTGTATATTTTGAAATCTTCAAATGGTGGGGGTCTATACTGTTCATTTACAAAGATGTCTGTATTTTCTGGATGGTCAACAGCAATCAATTTCACCATATCAAAATATGCTGTTTCCCATAATTCTTCTGTAATTTGAATAGAATATCTTCCAGATTTTGGTTGAATTTGTGAAGCAGATATTTTGATGAAATCCCTTGTTTCATCTGGTGCGACAAACCCCATTGAAGTAACAAGTCCAAGGGGTGCACGCCATAAGAGATCTGTAACAAATTGGTATTTTTCTCCGTCATAGACATATAAGAATGGACATGAGCCTTTTAATATCTGTTTCTCCATAATTCGTTGCTTTGCTTTCGGTTCAATCACATTCTGCGGTACACCATTAGTCCACACAACCCGTACCACATCTGCACCATCAAACGAACCTAAACCAAAGTGAGAAATCTGTTGAGAAACATACTGCAGTTGATATAAATCTCGTACCTTCACTTCAAGTTTTGAACCTATTCCATCCCTGTTGACTTTATTGTTCCCAGTTGTAATTCCCTCTAACTTTACCTGTAACCAGTTATTCTGATTTCCTCCGTTATTTTTTAAAGCACGTAATTTTCCATTTTCTGATAAATAAAATAGATCTAAATCCCCATCGTTGTCAAAATCCGCTACTAATCCAGAAATACCGTTATCTAAGGGAGGGTTTACATTAATTATTGAGCTTGTATCGGTAAACCGTCCCGTTCCATCGTTACGGAACATTGAAAAACCTTGTGGACTAATTACCCATATATCCAGAAATCCATCATTATCATAATCGAGAGATTTAATTTCTTTTACTTGATAGTTAGATATATTAGAGAAAATACCTTCAGAACCTATATCCCTAACGAAGGTAGCATCACCACGATTTCTGTAAAGTTCTATACTGGTAGACGTAGCCAATAGCAGATCAAAGTTCCCATCGTTATCATAATCACCTACAGCAACTGATGTGTATTTAACATTTTGTGGAATATCAGTATGATCGGAAACTGCACGAAGTTTTCCTTGTCGTAGGTTATTAAATAAAGTACATCCCAGATCTTGATTAATTGTAAAAATATCGATATCCCCATCATCGTCAAAATCCGCAGCGAAGGCGTCTATAACGGTGTTTTGTGTTAAACCGTTATCCTGATTTGATACGAAAGTCTTGTCACTTACATCAGTAAATACTCCTTCTCCACTGTTCTGATATAAACTTACACCATCCTGTCCAGAAAGCAGGTCGAGATCCCCGTCATGATCATAGTCAACGGGTAGTAATACACCTGTCCCCTCTTTTAGTCCTTGATACTGAATTATATCTATTCTTTCCCAATTTCCTTCCTCTATCATTCGCAACTGTGAGATTCCATTCGTATTTTGTAGTAGAATCTCAAGTGTGCCGTTCTTATCTAAGTCTACATAAGTGGTGTAATATGTATTTGGAATGTCCCCGATGGAATCTTTAATTCCTTGTATAGGTACATATTTTCCATGGACATTTTTTAGTAAATTACTCCTTGATGTGTATATATCTAAATTACCATCATTATCGTAGTCAATTAGGGAAATATGGGTAGAAATTAGTGGTTCAGATGGTAGGTTATTAAGTCCGATTTGGTTTGATATATCAGTGAATTCTACTGGTATGGGATGACTCTTTTTTGCAGTGATTCGTGCTTTGACTCCTGGACTGAATGACTCAATTGGGTGTCCAAGGATATTTGTTACAAGTTCTCCAATGCCTTGCTGATATCGTGGACTTGCACGTTGCACATTTTCAAAAATCTGAATATTACGTGCTGCAGCCTTTTGATTTCTTTTTCCAATTTCCTCAATTCCTTGGGTTAAGTATTTTAATTTATCTTCTTCTGTATCCCCTAATAGAATAAGTAATTGTTGAGATGATTTTTCTGCTTCTTCAAGTTCTCCCTGTCCAATTAATGCTTGTGTTAACTTTAGCAATATAACCACATTTACAGGTGAACGTGAGTTGAGTTCCTTCAGGTGTATAAGTGCTTGCATTTGTGCTTCTGGATTTCTTCTCTGTCCGAGATAGTGTCGCACCAATTTATATCGAAATTCTAATTCATCTGGGTCTAATCTTACTGCCTCTTCCATTGATTCCACCGCTAAATCGGTTTCACCCTTTAATTGGTATACTTCAGATAAGATGAAATGGAGTTGACTCTGCATAGGTGTCCCCTTAATGCCTTGTTTAACCCATTTTTCGGCTTCTTCAGATTGTTGTAATCGTAAATGTGCAACCGCAAGGTTGCCGTATCCAATTGCTTCATGGGGCAGTAATTCAATAAGTGCTGTAAATGCCCCAAGTGCTTTTGTAGGCTGTGATTCTTCTAAGTATGCTAACCCAAGATTCTGCTGTCGAATTGCTTCTTCTATCACCAAATCAATTTCTGAATCTTGTGCATAGGATGGTAGGACATTTACAGTAAAAATGGTAATTGTGAAGCAGATGAAAAAAAATAGGTGAGTGATAGACATTTGAAGGAAATGCATACTATTCTGTCTCTACTTTCTTGAAGGATTCAGCTAATTCCACGACAGCTTGTTTTAATGCTCTAACTCGAAGTTCCAATGAATCTTCGAGTTGCTTTAAATGTAGTAGCCATGAATCTTTTGATTGACCTTCATCTTCCCCGAACCCATCTGTCATTGAAAGTCGAATATATTTCAATCTTTCAGCTTGCAACGATTTTAGTTGCTCCTCATATTCCTGAATTCCAGACTCTAAAAGTGTCGTTAATTCTCGTATTTCTTCCATTATTTTTCACCATATACAAATTTGGTTTTATTTTCTCATATATATTTGCATCAAGCAAGTGAAAACTGTAGCATTAGCATAGGTATTCAATGTCGAATAGATTCATTCCTACGAAGCGTCTAACGATTAAAACTGAACGTGGAATTTGCTTGATATAAATACTAATCAATCCTCAGTAAGTGAAATCCTTAATTTCTGTATGTACCCATATATATTGTTATAACGTTAATATTACAGCAGAAGTTTTGCATAAAATAATAGAGAATAAATAGATGGAGTAGAAAAATGCAAGTTAAGACTATCTTGATTATATGTATTGTAATCATCATGTTAGGAAATACAATGGTGTCTGATGGGTCACCAGGAATAGATCGTCGAGATATATTTGTCGGAGCAAGTGCGCGAGCTGTTGGAATGGGAAGTGCCTTCACTGCTGGACCCTCAACAAATAACGGTTTTTTGTGGAATCCTTCTTCACTGGGATTTATGAATGGTTTAGAGGTGAACATGGGTGGGATTCCGTTTTCAGGTAAACAGTCAGGTCCAGATCAAACCTTCTCGTTTGCTGTCAGTCCAGACACATTAGGTTTAATAGATAAAAATATTGGTAGTCTGTCGGTAGCATCGTGGTTCAATGGTTGGAATAACAATTACGATGAATCTACACAAATAGTACTTTTAGGTTACGGTTTAGCATTAGGTGAGCAGGCATCTGCTGGTGCTAATATACGTTATTATCAGAACAGTACACTTATAAGGAAGAATTATCTGTGGAGTGCAGATCTTGGAATGCAATTTGCCTATCCTTTGGAAAGGTATGGAGATTCCATTACATTGGGAATAAATCTATCCGAATTGAGTAATGGTATTCGTGAGGATGGTGTGCTTGTTGAGAGTTTACCATTGGCTGCTCGTTTTGGTACAACCTATCGTCCTGATGGTGCTACATTACTATCAGCAGATTTTGCTATACGAGGACAGAATGATTCCACTTGGGGAGAAAGACTCCGTCTACACTTTGGGGCAGAACGATGGTTTTTCGATGATCATTTTGGTGTTCGTTTAGGTTACACTACTTTAACTGCTGTCGAGAACTTTAGCACAGGTGAATGGACCCAAGGTATTAGTTTCCGAAATGCATCAGGACAGTTGGATTACGCTCATGTTAAGGGTGGTGAATTCAATGAGAGTATCCATTGGATTTCTGCGACATTAAGATGGGGTGGTAACAAGAGAACATCCACACCTGATTCTGAACCTACATTGGCTGAGGTTGATACAAAACAGGAAAATGGGAATAATACACCTGAAAACTCTCTGATTAGGATGCCGATATCTCTTGAACAGAATGTTGAGGTAGATGTACCTGCAGAAGAATTAGAACTCTCAGAATCTGCTATTTCACCTAATAATGACGGTATCGCAGATGCTACTACATTCAAGTTTAAGGTTAACCCAAATGATAAATGGCAGTTAACACTACGAGATGTGTATACCGAAAAGGTATGGGAAATGACTGGGACAGGAACACCTGTTAGGGGTATTCAATGGAATGCAGTTGGAGACGATGGTAAATTGGTGTCAGATGGTGACTATGTTTTGCAATTGTATATTATCGATTCAGAAGGCAAATCACATCTTAGAAACACAGAGAAGGTTACGGTTGACTTGATACCTGCGACAATTGAGATTGAAAAGATAGGTCAAAATAGTATCAGCGTTAAAACGTGGGATATAAATTCCATTGCTAAGTGGACACTTGAGGTATTTGATGCGAAGGATAATCTGGTTGAGAAGAAAGAGGGGAATGGTACACCACCAGAAAGTGTTGTATTTAATAAACTGTCCACTTCCTCTGGTTCATCCTATAAATTTGCTATGAATGTTCAGGATATAGCTGGCAATATGAGCAGTCGAGAAGTTAACATGGATTTTGGCACCGCCGTCCATAACCCCTCTCCAGAATTGAATGATGCACCGAAGATGACACTCATGGTAGGATCTTTCTCTGAAGAGTTTAATGCTACACTATTGGCAGAGAATTTAAAGAGTCTATACCCGAATCAAAAGGTATTTATATATACAGTTATTGTAAATGGAAATAAGATGCACCGGGTGACAATAGGTGAGTTTTCAAATAGGTCAGATTCAGCAACCCTAAAGCAAGAAATTCATGATTCCCAAGGTGTTGAACCAGTATTGATTACTCCTCAATAAAGGGTTACTATATTGGATGTGAATGATTTACATTTTGTAGAATTCTAATGCGTTCTGATAGAAAAAACGGTTTTTCTCTGAATCTGATGCACCGTCAATTGCATATAGAAGTGCATTATACCATTCATGATATTCTGCAGCTAAAGTACATACTGGCCAGTCGCTACCAAACATAAGTCTATCATAGCCAAAGGATTCTACAAGATGTTGGATATATGGTTTTAGTTCTTCAGGAGTCCAATTCTCACTTGCGGTTGTAACGATTCCTGAGACTTTACAACAAACATTTTCAAAGACGGCGAGTTTATTCATGTGGGTTGCCCACGGTTCAAAATCGTCGTCTTTTATATTTGGTCCCCCACAATGATTAATAGCATGTGTGACATCTGGTGTGGCTTTAACAAGTTCAATGGCAGCAGGGAGTTGGTCGTGTTTTGCACAAAGTTCAAAAGATAAGTTATACTTCGGTAGTAATTTTACACCATTGATGAGTTCAGGACTGGCGTAAAATTGGTTGTCAGGATTATGCCATGCCATTCTACGGATACCAACCACAAGTTCAAACGCTGCAAGCTGTTCAATAATAGACTCTACATTTGGATTTTCTAAAGGTGCAGCTGCAGCAATCGCGCCTATCATACCATCTTCTTTAGCAATCTGACTCAACCATTCCACCTCTTGAACCACGTGGGTTTCAGCAGGATCACCTTCAACATGAACAGAGTTGACGACGTTTAGATTTTCAACTGCATCGCGATAGTCTTCAGAAGTGTATTTCTGTTTAAGTAGGTCGAAACCCTCTAACCATGGATATTCTAAGTTGGCGACATCCCATAAGTGTTGATGTGTATCAATTATCTTCTGCATATATACCCTTTAAATTTTGGTGTCGTTTCTATTTTGAATTAATCATATATAATTGATGGATTATATATGATCTGATATTAGAAATCATTATTACTCAACATTAGATTGTAAATACTGCATTATTATGTTACTATGATAGACAGAAAAAATCAACGAATGAACCTATAAATGTCATCAATCCAAAACACATTTCCTTCTTACATAGCCATATTCAAACTAACAATACGTCAACTATATTGGAGTCGAAAAGGATTACTGATAATTCTTGGGTGTGTATTATCTTTAGTTATTGCAGTTGTTTTTCGCCTAACTGTCCAAGGGAGTAGTTCTGTAAACAGTTTTATTCCCTATATGACTCTAATATATTACGGTTTCTTAACTAATCTGTGTGCTATCTTCTACGGGTCGGCAATTGTCTCTGACGAAATAGATAGTGGAGGATTAACATACCTACAAATGCGACCTATCATGAAACCGTATATATTGCTTAGTAAATTCGCAGCCTATCTTGTTGGTGCGGCAATTCTTATAGGGATCTCTCACTTACTGTTTACAGGTATAGTACAAACACACCCGAAACTAAGAGAACGTCTATTGATTTTGGGTATGAGTTTTGTATATACAGGTTCATTAACCTTAGGTCTTTTAGCATACGGAACTATCGCAGTCTTATTGTCAGTACGATTTAAAAATCCTGTATTATGGGGATTGCTATTCGTGTTAGGTTGGGAAAGGATCACAACAATTCCAGGAATGCCTATTGGGATTAAGCGGATTTCTGTCACGCACTATCTTATCAATATTTTTCCTGAATATAGATTAAGACGAGACATATTTGATGGACTTTTAGGTCTAACACCACCTGCAACCTGGGTGTCGGTGTTGCTCATATTCTTGATTACCGTAGGGGCAATGGTGATTGCTATACGTATTTTCAAAGAAAGGGAATATCTGATGTAGGATTAGGATTAACATTGTATATTATGAAAACTATAGACTAAGAATCTTCTGTTAATAAACGAGCTGTTTCACGAGATACGATAAGTTCCTCGTCTGTTGAAACAACAAGGATTTTTGCACGGCTATTTTTTGCAGATATTTCACCCTCTCCCATAGTTTCCTGATTTTTCTTTTCATCTAAATGTATTCCACACCAATCAAGACCTTCGCAGATCTGCGCCCGTGTAGATGTGCCCTTTTCACCTATACCACCTGCGAAAGCAATAACATCAACTCCACCCAACGCTGCAATATAAGCACCAATGTATTTTTTTACACCGTATACATAGGTCTCTAAAGCTAAACGAGCGTTATCGCTTCCAGCTTCTATTGCTGCCTCCACATCTCGCATATCTCCACTTGTTCCCGATATACCCTTTACTCCTGAATCCTCAACTAATTGTCTTCGGATTTCATCGGTAGAATAACCCTCTTTATCCATCATATACAGTACAGTAAAAGCATCTAAATCCCCACAGCGTGTGGATTGTATCATACCGTATTGCGTTGACGCTCCCATTGAAGTATCAATAGATTTCCGGTCTTTTATAGCACAAATTGAGGAACTCCCTCCAAGATGGCAGGAGATGATCCGAAGGTCTTCACCATTTTTCCTCCCTAACATCGCTGGTACACGTTCTGATATATATCTGTGGGATGCCCCATGGAAGCCGTATTTTCGTATTTCGTGGTCTTCTACCCAGGAACGTGGCACTCCAAATTCGTAGGCATAATCGGGGATAGTTTGGTGAAACCATGTCTCAAAAACAGCTACAAGTGCAGTATTAGGTAACAGTTCTTGAAATGCGCGGATTGATGCGATGTAAAAGGGATTGTGCATTGGAGCAAGTAGGGTTGATGTTTCCAGAGCTTGTATTACATCTTCGGTGATCCGTGCTGACCGCCAATATCCTTTGGCAAGGATGGTTTTGAAACCCACGCCGTCCAGTTGGTTCAGGTCTGTTAGACATCCGACATCTGGATCGGTAATGAGTTGTATAGCATGGGAAATGGCATCTATGTGTGATGGAGCATCAATTTCCCCTTCGCGAGATGGTTTCCCTGGCACTTCATGCTTATATGCTGAAGGTGAATTTCCTATACGTTCCACACCTCCCTTTACGAGAGATGTGGTTGTATTCATATCAAGTATTTTGTATTTGAATGAAGTGCTACCAACGTTTGCACAGAGTATTCGCATGGTGGTTTTTTGTCTCTTTGAAGTGAATAGGATAGACAAATGTACTACGGTATTATATGCTAATTCCACTATAAGCAAGAGGCAAATCATCCCACGTTCTGCCCTCTAATAATCTGCCTGCTTGCTTTTTGTTTTGTCCACCCCACTGTTTAAAGAAGAAACGGACTGAGGTCTGTTCACATTGATCGCGAATATCAATTACCCATTTTTCTTCAATGGGTCGCGCATCGGGACCGGATTCACCGCCGACAATCACCCAGTCTATGTTTGTTAAATTCAGGTTTGGGAGTGCACCAATCAGAGGTTCAAGGGATAGAAATTTGATATGTGCATCTGTCTGTTGCAGATCGTCAATGCGGCATGTATAGTTCTGATTTTCAACGCTGACTCCCATTGACACATTTTTGGACCACGGCAACTTGGAATTGAGTTCAAGTAAGCGTTTTGATCGCTTTGTAAGTACTTGGAAATGATGCTGAGCTGCTTCGTTCATTGTTTTGAATACTTTTAAAATAGAATCCAATGGAACGTCTTCATGAAACAGATCGCTCATAGAATTAACAAAAATCAATTGAGGTTTTTTCCATTTCAATGGCACATCAAGTAATTCTTCAACAAGTTTGACCTTATTAGACCATCTTGGTCCTTTTTTTGTCATTTTCGCAAGTCCCTCATAAGCAAGTCCTTCTCCCGAAAACCGAGCAGCGATTCTTTCGGCGTAGCAGAATCGACACCCCTCAGAAACACGGGTACAGCCTCTAACTGGATTCCAAGTTGATTGTGTCCACTCAATTGCGGATTTAGTTGCCATTTTGAGGTGTCTCCTTAGGTAGAAACATTACTCGTTCTTGGGTGGAAACGTAACTTTGACTTTCTCAGCAAATGTAACTTCTCCTTTCCTCTTTGGACGCACATCTGCTGGTGGATTAGTTTGAATTTTACCTTCTGCCTCAAGTTTGATAAGAATGTCCTGATAATTCCTTAAAATATAATTTGTTCCGACGTTGTGCCTATCAAAAATTTGCTTCATTGTCATTGTCCTACCTGCAAAAATTTCCAATAACTTCTCGGATAAATCATCAAGTGGGCGTGTTAATTCAAATAATAAGGGTTGTAGACGACTCGCAGGATTATATTCAAACGAAGGAACACCTTGATCTGACTCTGTACTTTCTTTAGCCATAATTTCCTTCATAATATGATAACCCCTTATATGTTTAGAAACGAAGATTATGTGGTGACTTGAACGTCTGCTACTATCAGATTTAAAGCGAAATGGTAAAACGTACTGTCCAGCATTTTCTTTCAAAGCTTGACTTATTGTTTCAAGTACATATAATTCCTTTTCGGTTGAATTCAGAGTAGTTGGGAGATTTCGGAGATCATCCACCCGTTCTTTGCCAAATAGTGAGACCATATGTTTCTCAACATACGGATTATTAATTCCCATAATGATACGACTATAGTTAAAGAAAAATATGCAGTCACATCCCCAGTTTTGTAGAGCGGAAATAATAAGATTGAGTGTAAGTCCTTTGTAACCCCATGGATCTACAAAAAATAGTGTCGGTATACCTTTTACATGATCAAAAATCTGAGCAGATACGTCCTCTTCTTCCCCTAACTTTAAATTTGTAACGATTGGATAGTATTTAAGAGTGTCAATATCTTGAGTTAAGCTAATAGATTCCTCAAGATTTTTGGCATAGTCCGACTTAGCATCGTTAAAAACACTAACTAACCTATCTCGTAATTTTTCATTTTCAATTGCCTTCTCAAGGACAAAAAGGGGAGTAGATTTAGTTCCGGTTTCATACCTACCTGGACCAGAGAAAAAATCTACATAACCAATTAACTTGGTTTTATAATTCCTACCAAGTATAACATTTGCCCAAGCCCAAAAGTATTTTTCAACAATTCTCGCCTTTACTTGTGACGATTCTGTAGGTTCATCATAAAAAGAATTATCCAGCATAATTTCCATAATTGAAATAATACCACAAATATACTATTTTGTCAACTTTAATTTATCTGTTTGAAGACTTTCCACATATGTTGATTAAGTAAAACTTTTAAAGTACTTTCGACTTCGGTTGCTAATTCTTCTGCAGTTTGCTCAGCAAAAGGAAAAATTTCGACAGCAAACATCAACTCTGAGAGATCCCTTCTGGGAATATTCAGTAATTTGGCAGCTTTACCTGCGCTGATGTCACATTACCGAAGCAGTTCAAGCACAAAAACTTCTTTTGCTTTGTTCTCTGCCTTAGTTTTATGACGCAGCAGTGTTTCGTCAATAGGAAGTGTGAATTAGACTTCAACTTGTGTTTTTGCCACGTTTATTGTCTCCACATCCGCTTATGAGAAATATTAGTAAAGAAAACTTAATGATCGGTACCTTTTACTGCCCGTACCTTTTAGCATAAGCGTTTGCATCTAACCAGAAGAAATTCACTCGGTCCGTCTCTCCCGCTCCTCAATGATAGCACGACTGCCAAGGTTGTCTTCTGGATTTATTCCATCCTCCAATAGAAGTTTTTGGAGTTCCTCAGCGGTGGGGATTTCAGTGTCGGGATCACGTTTTCCGAATGCCTTTTCAATTAAAGGTCGCAGTCTCTCATTTTGTGCCTGGACTCGTGCAGACCGTGCAGCTGCACGCTCCTCGGGTGTAAGCGACTTCATGACCGGTGCTTGAAGTTTTTCCAACTCCTTTTTCACCTCTGCTAAATCCCACTCAAGTTGTTCAATTTTTATGAGTAGTTTCGTGATAGGGGGAATCATAAGTTTTCTCCTTTTAATTGTAAAACTACCAAATAAGCAAAAGTAAGTTTCGACAGAATGCCTTTCAACATATTAACCTTTGTAGATGTGAATGTCAAATCGTTTTGTTCTGTGAGGTATGTAATACCATTTCTAAAAAATGGGTTCACATTACAGGTTTTTTGAAATGTAATCTAATACGCCACAAACTAACAGTTTGTGCTACAAAAAGAGAGACATCTTCAATTAGAAATGGTATTAGGTGTATGAACGATATGAATGAAAAAAGTGTTAATATTTATTGTTCTGAAATAACCTCACTTTCACGGAAACCTTCACGGAGCAATTTTGTGAGCCCTTATTCTATAAGGGTTTATAATTTTATGTACACCAATTTTCCGTGAATCACATATGTTATTCTATGTTTAACTTGGCTATTTTTGATTTACGATAGTTTATACCCTATATAATAAATAATCACCCATTATTAACTTAAAGAAACCCCCTAAATCCCCCTTATCAGGGGACTACTAAGAGTATTCATAATGTGAACTATTTAAATAGAAATGGTATAAATAATTTGTCACTAAACATTACGCTATTATTGTATTTGGATACCGATTTTTCTCCTAATACCATTTCAAGAAGTTTACTACATGAACAGTTGTAAAACATGGCTTTTAAACCTGCACAAACTGGAAGTTTATGCTACATTTGTTTAAGCATATTTCATCAATTCTATATTTTAAGGCTTCTTTTTGTTATTTATTATATAGAACTAAGGGTAATTCTTGTGTTAATTTACAGTTTTTCTTGTTCGCAAATGTTATATTTATATTTTCTATATGTTGATAAAAGTTGCACTTTTCGTTACATAGTGTAACTTTGGTAAAACCTTTTTCCCGTCAGTACTACACTGGGTTTAGAGACACTTTTTTAAGGTTACAAGAATTTGCAAAAATAGTGTATGCTGTGTCTTTTTTTATTCTTCTAATCCATTGTTTTGAAATTGTTTGAATGTTAAATATCTTAGGGATATGTAAAGTAGTTAAGATCGGGATCGGAATCCTTACCCACAGAAGAAATGTAATTATATCCTTCGAAACGTTTAGTGGTTTTCTTGTGTGTATGATCGTCTGTTTTGTTTGTTGCTGCTCAAATTTTAAGTTTTTCAAGTTCTTTAAGTTTTTCAAGTTTTTCAAATCGCTTTTTAAGAAATTACTTTTTGAAATGCTGTAAACCCTGTTGGGGATTGGGATAACAAAGGATTTGATGAATCGGTGTAAAATTTTAAAACTAAAAAAACTAAAAAAATATATGGTGTAATTCGGTACAATAATCCTCTGTACCAGCTTTTTTAGATTATGAGTATGTATGTTCTTAGGATGATTCTCATAAGGAGACAATTCTGAATGTTTTATTCGTAATTCTAACATGGATTTTCTTCTACTCCAGATAGTTAATTTAGCACATATAATAAAACCTATAATTAATGAAACACTTCTATTGTGCAGGGTATAATCCAGATTAATTTTGCCATAGTGTACCAATAATTTCAAATTTATTTTCATTATGATAAATAATATTCATGCATTTTGTTTTAATGTAATAGATGTATATTAGTTGTTAGAAGTTAATGTTTTCTTCATTTTATTTTGATTTCTTCAATGTTTATATTTTGGGTAAGTCAGTGATGGATATCTAAGCGCAGTAATGTAGTGAAGAATTCCTTGTAATCGGCAAACTCTAAATAGGTGTATATGGAATTGAGAATTTATTAGTGCTTTCAAAAGTGACAAAAAGATTACACACCCTGTACTGTCTGAACCAAGATTTGTAGGATTACCAAGATTTACAGGATTGTATAGTTCTCCGAGAGAATCATCTATGTTACTCTTTAGATGATATTTTGCGACCTTTATGTAGAATTTTGTGATAAAATACCCAGGTATTGTGGAAACCTCTTCGTCTGTTACGGTTTGCTCCCCTGAAAACTACAACATGTATACCCAAATCTTGGCAAATCTTACATTTACATTTTTTCCAAGGGCGTTCATCTAATAACTCCTTATGTCTTTCGGAAAAATGGTTATATGTTTTTTTTCGTTGAAGCAGTGCACTATATTCATTAATGTTCTCAAGAACTTTCTCCTCTGATATTTTCCTATCATCAAAAAGTTTAAGGTTCGTAAGACATTCTTTTTCCAATTTCTGCATAGCACCATTCTTAGAAAACTTAGCATCAGATTTCGCAACTTCGCGCATTGGTTTTGATGTACTAAAAGGTACTCGGATGCTTCCGTACCACTTTCCAGATGCAGTTAAATAGCTCCTATTTGGACTTGACCACGCTTTTCTCAAGTAAGATGCGCTGTCAAAACTGGAAACACCAAGTTCCCGAAAAATGGGTTGAAGATTTGGTCTCAGAATGCCAAAAAGATGTACCCAAATATTTTTATTTTTACTCCATGTGCTTTTCTGTAATGCCTCCCGAACAGCTGCAACTATTTCTACAATATCTGAATCTTGTCTACGTACTAATCCACCTAATGCAACATGCTCATATCCCCATTTAATATATTCACTGGCAAATTTAGCATAATGTTTAGGTATGATACCTTGTATGCTCCCAATTGGATCGAATTCGTATTCGTTGTTCTGACAAATTTCTAAAAACTTTTTGGCATTTTCAGCTGTTAAGTCCATCCGGTATCGTTGCTTTCTTTTGGATATCGATGAAATCGGTATATGATCGACAGATGTCCCAAGGTCAAAACCGAATTGACTATACCGAAAAGCCGCATCCTCACAGGAAATGGGAGGCTTTTCATCCTCAATGTATGAAAAAGCACCGCAATCTCCGAATAATAAAAGCCTATTAGGAACCCGCATCTCAGTTCGAAAATTCGATGAGCCTTTTTCATCAAGTCGGGTAAGTTGTCCATTTTTAGTTTGCAGTTGGGCAAGACTGAGGAGTAAACCGTCATAAGGCGGATCATCCTTAAATATCTCGTGAGCGTACTTTTTTACTCCTTTCTCAGGTTTCCGATTTTCATCTATTTTCTCTGGATCGAAAGATTCATAAACATAATCATTCCAATCTGGAAAAAAGTAAAGATAAGACTTCTTATCTGATTGTTCTTGAGAATTGATTGTAGCAGTGTTATTTGATAAACCTTCAAGCCACTGTTTAAGCTCCTTGCGTTTTTGTACATATCCACCTTTTGCATACTCAATTCTGTCAGGATTATATAAAGACTTAATGCAAGAAATTGCAGGTAAATAGTTCTTACCCATATTGACGAAAACAGATTTTGGGTGCTCAATTTTTTTTAAATGATACCTTACTCGATTCCTCATTTTTTTCGCTGTTTCTTTATCCAGTCGCTCATCATAGGGTTCAATAATTGTTGTAGCGTCAATGATTTTATATTTAGCAGAGATTATTTTTATTATAAGACCGGGAGGCCATCCATTTTCCCTGAAGTACTTTCGGAGGGTTTGGAAGTTTGGACCGTCATAAACTTCAAGTGCTGGGGCGCTTCCGTAACACTCACGTTTTCGGTCAGAACATCCTAAAATCAACAAATTACCTCCCGTGTGTTGCTGCTGATTAGATTGTAAACATTCTGACATTATTACTATTCCCATCCAACACATTTTTTACTTAAGTCTGATTTATTCCGTTGTAGACTCAGGAACTTCACTTGAAGTCTCTCTATTAGGATCGTTCCAAAATCTTTCTATTGGGCGAGGTTTTTCAGTGCCAGGTTCACTATAACGATTTCTGACTTTAACTAATGTAGACATTCTGGTTTTTAAGGCATCACCCGTAACAATAGCAACACCTTCTTTTACAGTTTTCAAAGTTTCCAAATCTTCACTAGCTAAAGATTCGCCAACATTACGGATGTACGTCTGATCATCCGGGTTAATAACTCGGTGCAAAATTAACGTATTTGCTTGAGAAACAGTTATTGGATCTACTGAAGCGGGTTTTTGCGAGATAACAAGCATACCAAGTCCCATCTTCCGTCCTTCAGTTGCAATTTGTCTTGCTGCAAGTCGAGCTGCTCTGGTCGCGGGATGCATTTCTCCGGTAGTGCTACTTTCATCTTGCCGGGGGATTAATGTCCTTGCTTCCTCAAGAGCAAAAAGTACAGGATGTGCATCTTTGCCTACATGATGATTATCTTTTTCTACAATAAAACTTTTTGATTTATACCTATCAAAAGCAAATTCCATAACAGCATAAATCAAAGCTCGCCTTGCGTGATCATTTTCCAAATCTGAAAGATCAAATACCGCTGTCGCCACATTAGATAAACTCTCACCCTTTGCACAAAAAGCATCAACAAAATTACTGATATTTAGAGACGTGCACTTTCGTTTTATCAAAGACACGACAGTCCGGCTTGCCTTATCAACAATTCGGTTTAGAGGAACTTGGGATGGATTGGGTTTGCCGTCTTTTGATTTAGGCATATCCTTAATACGTGATTTTAAGTAGTAAAGAAGTTGTTCATCAGATAAATTCGGCTTTGGTGGGTGCGACAGCCAATCAATTACAAAACCTTCTTGTGCCTCTGAAAAACCTTCACCCGCTATTGCTTCAATCAATCTCATTGTGAAGTAAGGACTTTTATCTGTATATACTTGGAGGCTAGGAAAAGCATTAAACTTAATAGTCAACTTCCGGTGAATGAGTTCCTGAGGGATTCCATTATGTAAATCAAGATGCGTGATTCCGTCAATAATGTCATCCAATTGTTCAGAGATGCGCGTAGAGTCAACCATTAGATTACGATTTTTAATTGAACATAAACTAAGTAAGCGATAAAAAATATTCTCAGATGTTAATTCTTCATTGACTTTCTCATTTATAAGATCTTTGAATGATGGATCAAAATCATCCCAAGGTTTGACTTCTCTCTGAGACCAGTTACTTGACCATTTACTTATTAATAATTCCTTGTATTCTGATATTTTATCTATCAGGCCTTGATGCTTATGAATTCTTTCTGAAAAATCATCATTGAGTTTTTGACGTATCCGATTAATATGTATATAATCAGCGTGTGGATCAAATACGATGATCTTTGCACCACGGAACATTAATTCTTCTAAGAGCACAGCAGATGTTGTGGTTTTACCCATTCCTGTCATGCCAAAAACACAAGCGTGCATCGTAATGATTGAGTCTGCTTTCAAAGATACTTGAGCATGTGTTTGTCTGCCGGGTATCTCAACATATCCAAGGGGAAAATGCCATTCCTCGCTTGCAGAGAAGAGTTGATTGAGCACATCATTGGATAATAGTTCTACTTTCTCACCGGGTTTTATCGCCTGCGTTAGGGGTTCTATTTTGTTTTCTATACTATTATAGATCCCCATTACTTCACATTTGGCTTGATACAAAGTGAATCGGTGCGATATTATATCAGGGACCGAAATTCCAACTGTTTCGTGCTCCGAATAAAACTTTGCAGTATCTTTTGCCAATAGTGGATTCTCTGTATTTACATCAATAACTTTAGCAACAACCTTATCATTACTTTCAGGTATATTAACTTCAACATAGGAAAATTTCAATTGATTTTGACGTTCGCCATCTACATCTCCAAATAGAAAGGAAAATTCCTGCGTTGATGTTTCACCAAAGATTATTCCCAAAACCATTCTCTTTTCTCCTTTCACCCTCGCTCATAGAAATCTCTTCTAAACTTTTGCGTGACCCCTAAAAAGACATCCTTTAACTTTACATCACTCAAACCGATTTGATGCAATGCTCTCGTTGCTTGTTCAACAAGGTATGATTCAGTAACAACTGATATAATTTCTTTCGGCATCCGCACCATTTTATCTGCATAATACAAGAATATTGGTAACCCATAACTGCCGTACGGAAGACTTGAAATATAGATTGAGGCCAATACCTCTTTCCAATTATCTTCCCCTCCTTGTTCAAGGAATTCCACCCGAATTGGAGCCTTAAGAGCACTTGTACGGACAAAACTCATTAACATTCTGTAGTCTTTAAACGGGTACAGAGTATCTATAATCTGATTGATTAAAGTTTCCCGTGACGGATCTTCAGAAATAAATGCAGAACCAAACCTAAACCCGAATATATCCTGATTTTTACCACCTGTAAAATATCTCCGGATCGGCACAGGTTGAGTAAATTCGGATTCTATTGACTTTTCATTATCAAATTTCAGTGAAAAAGCATGAATCATTTCATCATCCCAACCTGATTTGTCAATTAAGTCTCGAAACCTTTCCTTTATGAACTGCTTGCTAAAGTTTACACCGTAAGCTGCAAATAATTTGCGAAGGATTTCCTGGTTAATAGAATCCTGCCCGAAACGCTCAATTTGATACTGGACATATAATTTTGAATACTCTGTTGAAGTGGCATTATCTACACAACTGATCAGGTGAAAATTCATCTCTTTAGCTAAGTCTGACAATTTTCTGAGCAAAGAAAAATAAAATCCAATCCCGATTATTTCACCTTTATCTAATCTTTCTTTCACATTTTGCAATCTTTCTCTGGGAAATAATCCAATAAATTGTTCTGAGATACCTTGATAAATTGGATCATCCACTATTAAATCTAGCAAGTCGCCACAAGCAATCGTTTTTATCTCATCAGTAGTATCTATAAGCGGTTCAGTATCAGCAGTAACGACTTTTTTGATATCCTCCTTCCGAAAAAGAAGATTCAAAAACGGGGCAATTAACCGAATTAGAGGTCCATGTAAAATCACAGCGTATATAGGTTGATTCAATGACTGAAGAATCTTTGCTGTATAATAAGCAACATACAGGTTGAGCATGTAGGTTAAGAGTGCCATTTTTCTATCAAAATCTTCCTCATCTTGGAGTCGTAGAATTGATGAAACTGCCAGTATCCTCTCTTCCTTGGGTACAATTTCTTCATCCAAGGTTTTTGGGATTTTATATCCGAATGCACAACTATGTCTGTATACGACTTCACCGACAAAACTCTCTGTATCCACCATTGATTCATCTACCGAAATTACCCATTTCCCTTCCATCTTTGCACAGGCATTCGATAGGATCTTCTCATTAAAATTAGCACTTCCAATAGTATATTCAACGGATTCTATTTCTTTGTTATAAGTACTTCCAATAATCTTCCGGATATGATCATTTCCAAGAAATTCCACATTCGTTTTAACTAATTCCTCAAGCTCATCATTGGATAGTTCTTCAAATTGTGTGAGAATATTTCCCAAAACACGTTTTTCAGCGTCTCTAAATGCTGCATCATTTATAAAAGGATGGGAAAGTTGTTCATTCATATATTCTATTCCTATAATATGAGTATTTTCAGAATCGCTTCTAATTACTGATTGATATCATAACATTTCTTATAATATTTGAAAACATAATAGCCTGCCCTTTCATGGTTATTTAGTTTTAAGACTTCTCATTTTATGATGTTTACTGCGATTTTAGGATTTGAAGCATAATATTTCATCATATCAGCAATCCGTGTAGCTCCTATGAACCGGAATACGGATAATGCTGTATTTCGCAATGCTGCCATGACTTGTGGAATAGCACCAGATCAGACAGGTGATGAATCTTCTCCAAGGGGCGTGTCCCGCATCCAGTGCGACTTGTTCTCTATTGACCAATGTCCACGCCGTAAAGATAGTAAGCGTTCTGCTGACGCTTTCTCAGGGGACAGACTTGTAATCCCATAGTGGATTTTATGTTTTTCTTCTCTTGTGTTTAGGTCTTTGTAGATATAGCGATATTTGGAATACTTGTGATACTCCCCCGCCCAGTCCAGATATTTATTTATGCCCACAATAAGTCCAACAACGAGGAGACCGAGTATTGACTTCAACGGATGTCGTTTCCTTTCTTGTTGCGTGGGTCAAAACTTCTACTAACATATCTACCAAGTGGCAAGATTTTCTTTTTGTCAATATTCACCTTAAAAAGTGATTGTTTTAAGGTGAATCATAGCAGATATGGTGTGAAAAGTCACACTATATCTGCTATTTTATAGATTATTAACAACTGTGATAAAAAACGCCCAAAAAATTGAAAACTAAATAACCCTGTTGTCAATGAGAATCAGACTGATTTTTATTGGCTTACCAGGGTAAAACTTGTATCCTCATTTAAAACCAACAGACTTCTACCTTAGGATACCATTGAGGCGGTTTACCTATTAGATAAAAATGATGGCAACATTGCCAAAGATATTTCTGGCAATGAAGGACAAGGTGAACCCAGCCCCTACGAATGTATAAGTAATTTTGAAATTTACTGTAATTGATAACTACAATAGAGGGAAGACACAACAGAACAAACCAAATATCGTAACGGTTTTTACAATGCTTTGATAACTACAATAGTCATGTCGTCGTTCTGTTGAGTGTCACCAGAAAAATCACGAACATCGTTAATAATCGCATCTATCACCGCTTCTGCGTTCATTGTTTTATCCAGTTCTTTGATAAGGTATGTCAAGCGGTCGGTTTCCATGTAAAGTTGGTCAGAATTGTCTCTTTGAGATGCTTCGGTAATGCCATCACTGAAAAGGATTATTAAATTTCCAGACTTCAGTTCAACGGATGGTGTTTCTTCATATTCAGATGATTTAAACGCGCCCAATGGGAGTCCATCTATTGATATTTCTTCAACATCACCTTCACCACGTTTGATCATAGGATAAGGAATTCCGGCGTTAGCATATTTAAACGTCTTATCCGTTGGGTCAATTGTCAGTATCGCCATAGCACAATTAGTATATCGTTGAAATCGAGAATAAAGATTCTGGTTCAATGCCCACAACATTTGAGATGAAGACATTTCCAACTGCGCCACAGAATAAAGTGCACCAGAAGATAAAATAGCATTCATTGCCCCCTTCATACCTTTACCGGCGACATCTGCCAGCACAACCGCAAGCGTTCCGTTGCTGAGCGGAACATAGTCAAAAAAATCCCCACTGACGGTACGGGCAGAGATACAGACTCCTGCAATCTCAAATCCTGGGACCTCAGGGGGGGTTTGCGGTATTAATCCCATCTGCATCTCTTGTGCATCAGCGAGTTCAGAAACCGCTTCCCGCTGATAGGCTAAAACTTGTTGATGCTGCTGGTAGTAACGATACACAAAGGTACCACAAAGTAACATTAACACAACAATCGCTCCACCTAAAGGATAGAGAATCCACTTATTTTGATACCACGGTAACACAACAGTCAACGTCAAGCTTGCCGGGTTAGAGTAGTTTAGGTCACGGTCAATTGCAACGACCTCGAAAGTATAAGTTCCCGGTTTATCAAAGCTGATATTAAGGGTGTCCGATAGTGTTGGTTTACGCCAATCAGCGTCAATCTCTTTGATGCGAACTCGATACTGTCGTTTTTCTTTTAGGGTTTTGAAGTCAATACTACTATACTTGATAGTTACACGAGTATCGGTCATAATGTCCTTAATTGTCTTAAGAGATTCAGTTTGTGCAGATGTCTTGTGGCTCTGAACTGAAACGATCCGCACACGCGGTGGAACGCGATTCGGGTTGTATTGGGACACCCCATCAAGCGTTGCAAACCAGAACCTTCCATCTGAGTCTTGATAAATTTTTGAAATCTGATCACTTATGAGTCCATCTCGCGTATCTAAAGATGTCCAGGCGGTCCCGTCATATTGAGAGACACCACCGCTGAGCGTCCCAAACCAGAGAAAACCGTCTCGGTCTTTGTAAATCGAGGTTGCATCATTTTGCGCGAGTCCATCAGTGTTTGTGAAGTTGACAAAATTCACACCGTCATATCGGGAGACCCCCTCGCCGCCTGTGGTTCCAAACCAGAGGTGTCCCGCTTTGTCTTCATGGATCGCATAGACAAAGTTGGATGCAAGCCCCGCATCCGTGGTAAAGTTGACGAACTCTACGCCATCGTACCGAGAAACGCCGTTGTTTGTCCCGAACCAGATGTAACCCTCACGGTCTTGATAAATTGAGATCACATAATTTTGTGCCAATCCGTCTTCGGTATTGAAGTTAATAAAATTTTCACCATCATATTGAGAGACCCCACTACCATTTGTCCCGAACCAGATGTAACCCTCATGGTCTTGATAGATCGCCCATACGGAATTGCTTGGGAGTCCGTCATTAATTGTGAAGTTGACGAACTTTTCGCCATCGTATTGGGAGACTCCGTCTTGTGTCCCGAACCAGATGTACCCCTCACGGTCTTGATAGATCGAATTTACAAAATCGTGTACGAGTCCAGCATCGGTTGTAAAATTGATAAACTTTTCGCCATCATATCGACTAATTCCGCCCCTGGTTCCAAACCAGATGTACCCTTCATGGTCTTGATAAATTGTGTAAACAAGATTGTCTACGAGCCCATCAGAAGTCGTGTAGTTGATTACCCCGCTGCTATCGTATTGACTAAGCCCATTGCCCTCTGTTCCAAACCAGATGTAACCCTCACGGTCTTGATGGATCGCCGTCACAACGTTAAATGCGGGCCCCTTACCGATTGTGAAGTTTACAAACTTTTCGCCATCATACCGAGAAGCACCACCGCTTGTCCCGAACCAGATGTAACCCTCCCGGTCCTGATGAATCGCTTGGACAAAGTTGGATGCGAGGCCCTCATCTGTGGTGAAGTTTACAAACTTTTCACCATCGTACCGAGAAACGCCGTCGTTTGTCCCGAACCAGATGTAACCCTCCCGGTCCTGATGAATCGTCGCTACAGAGTTAGATACGAGTCCCTCATCCGTGGTGAAACTGATAAACTCTTCTCCATCATACCGAGAAACGCCAACCTCCCAAGTGCCAAACCAGAGGTGTCCCGCTTTGTCTTCATGGATCGCATGGACAAAGTTGGATACGAGTCCTTCATCTGTGGTGAAGTTGACGAACTTTTCACCATCGTACCGAGAAACGCCGTCGTATGTCCCGAACCAGATGTAACCCTCCCGGTCCTGATGAATCGCCCGGACAAAGTTGGATGCGAGTCCCTCATCCGTGGTGAAGTTAATAAACTCTTCGCCATCATACCGAGAAACGCCAACTCCCCAAGTGCTAAACCAGAGGTGTCCCGCATTGTCTTCATGGATCCATCGGATAGAGTCGGATGCAAGACCATCATCCGTGGTGAAGTTGGCGAACCTTTCGCCATCGTACCGAGAGACACCACTACTGAGCGTCCCAAACCAAAGAAAACCGTCTCGGTCTTGGTAAATCGACTCAATAAAGTTATCTTTCAATCCATCCAGATAAGTGTAGTTTTTCCATGTCCCATGTTTGAAAGGAGGAAAACTGAAACCAATATTCTCAGTTTTTTCGGAACTAACGGAGACAATTATTTTTTGAAAACTGCTATACGCGCCCGAGGTGTGGCAACGTAATTGATACGATCCAGGTTCCAGGTTGATGAATTTATATCTTCCTACTCTATCTGAAAAGGTCGTTACCCTCCTTTGGCGGGGCCCACTCTCGCCAAGAGATAATGCTTCCACAAGGACACCAACATGTGGGGTATTATCAAGCGTTAGCAGGTGCCCAGAGATACTGATAGCTTTCTGTAAAGTCAAGTTCATGTTTACCCGCACACCAGTAGAAAGTTGTACATCTATCTTCCAAGTGCCTCTGTCCCCGTGGGTGGCTTGAATATCATAGTGTCCACTTGCTGGATAGACCGAAAACTGATAATTCCCTCTGGTGTCGGTCTCTGTTTTTGCAATCAGGGTCCTGCCTTGCCACAGGTTCACGATGGCATTGGATAAGGTCTTCCCTGTTTCATTGGAAATGACGCCTGCTATCACTGCACGAGTAGATGGAAAAACACGCGCTGTTAATGCCCAATTCTGGTACCCGTTTGAGACCTTCATCAGACAGCGGTTTTTGCCTGGGCGCAATGAAACAGCGACCCTATCTTCATCTACGACCATAGGTCTCCTAATTGGCTGTGTGTGTACCCTCTGACCGTTGAGAAAAACCACAACGCCATCATCACTGCCGACAAGAAACTCTCCATCACCACCTCGATCGCTTTCCAATAGGCAGAAAGTATAGCAGACCGCCTCTCGATGGTTTCCAACAGCATGAAGCAGATTGAAAAGGTTTCCTTTGCTACGGTATACCGTCCAAGTCAACATCTTTCCATCAGCGGTGGTCACTGTATCGCCGGGTTTGGGATTAACAAGAACCTCGCCGTTAACTGACGCGAGGAAATCGGTCTCCAAATCCTCTGGAAAGAAGGGACCCAGCACCAACCACTCTTTGATGAAAGTGCCATCAACGGGATGAGTGGGAACCCTATCTTGGGCATGTGCAGTGGCAATGTAGAAACAAAAGAAAATCAGAACACTACATCGTGGAGCAAAAAGTTTTCGCATCTGTTCTCTGGTTAAACCTTGAGATAATAATTGAGTTATATACCTTACGAAGTAGATCTAACTGGAAACTACTATTCTGCTTTGGGTAAAGTTGGAAGTGTAAGACGTGGACGGTCACCGAAATCTGGGAGTTGTGGTGGATTCTCTTCCATTTCCTGTAGCAGGAGTTCAATTGCACAATCGAGTTGTGGATCGCTGTCTGTGGTATAGTCTTGTGGTCGATAGTCTACTTCTATGTCAGGATCGGTTCCATAGTTTTCTACGTTCCATCCAACATCAACAAACCAGAATGAGTATTCGGGTTGGGTTGTTGATCCTCCATCAACGAAGCCTTGATGTGGAGATATACCAATTACACCGCCCCATGTACGTTTTCCGATAAGTTTTCCTAAGTCCATTAACTTGAAGCAGTGTGAGAAGATGTCTCCATCAGAACCAGCATTTTCATTTGTGACAACTGCCATAGGTCCCAAAACCGATGAAGCCGGATATGAATTTGGTGTACCCCATCGTGGTTGTACATACGCAATACGTCGACGAGACAATTTCTCCAATATCAGCTGGGAGACGTTTCCACCACCATTATATCGAACATCCACGAGTAGTCCGGGATAACTGACTTCACATAAGTATCCTCGATGGAATTCTGCATAACCACGTCTTCCCATATCTGGAATGTGAACATACCCGATCTTTCCATCAGTTTTTTCGTGTACATATTTTCTATTCTGTGACACCCATTCACGGTATCGTAATTCAGATTCACTACCGAGGATTTTCATGGTGACAACCCGTTTTTCACCATCCGAAGCATTCTTGAACGTTGTCTGTACCTCTTGTCCAGCAAGATTAACCAATAACTCACCCGGAGAGACATTTTCACTTAGTTTTTGTCCACCGATAGATAGGAGAACATCACCTTCTTGGATGTTAATTCCTGGTGCTCTTAGTGGAGAATCTCTACGTTCATTCCATGTATCACCCTGAACAATATGGGTTATACGATACCCCTCATTTTCAGAATCGTAACTGTAATCCGCCCCAAGAAATCCTTGTGCGTAGTTTGGTGAACTCCGGTAGTCTCCACCTGATTCATAGGCATGAGATGTTCCGAGTTCTCCCTGCATTTCCCACATAAGATCAGAGAATTCTGCCCGAGTAGCAACTTTTTCAAGTTGAGGTAGATAGCGTTTGTAAACATCTTCCCAATCAACGTCGGACAAATCTTCAGTCCAGAAATAATCGCGTTGCAGTCTCCACGCTTCCCTGTACATTTGTGCCCACTCAGCAGATGGAATTACAGAAGGTCTGATACGGCTTATATTGATCCAACCGTTGTGTCTCGGATTACTGCCTTTCTTTTCCCCTTTTCGGTCATCTTCCGCTTTTCTACCGGCTTTAATGACCCGTATTCGATCTCCTGTTCGGTATACCAAGGATTTGTAATCTCTTGTTAGTTGAAAATTACCGATATCCCCAACTAATACTTCCTTTTTCTGTTCTTTAAAATCGTAAGCATGCAATTTCCCTTTACCACCAGAACCGTCTTCTTCACCAGGAGAATTAACCGCATGTTGAACAGGAAAGGATGTAAAAATAGCCTTGCCTTCAATCCCAGCAATTTGCCCATAATTTGCGTGTGTATATGGAAACGCAACAACCCGTTGTTGAATACCGTCTAAATCTATGACAATGGGTTTTCTCTTCTTCTTTTCTTCTTTCTCTTTAGAATCCTCATCTTTTCCATTAGTCTCATCTGTATTATTATTCTCGTCCTTATCCTTATCCTCGTTTTCTTCTTTCTCCTTATCCTTTTCTTCATCGGATGAAGGAGCAGTGGGGATAAATGGATTTGGTGTATCCTTCTGCAGTGTTACCAAGAGGGGACGTGTGGAAACAGGGAAACCGAGATCAAAGTGTAGTGAATCCCCCACCGGATCAAATTCGCGCTGTGATAAAAAATAAAGGAATTTACCATCTGGATCCCATGCCGGGGCATAATCGCTGAATTCTGGTTGTGTAATGAATGATATATCCCCCGTTTCAACATTGCATACCTTAATGGATGAGGTAGTCTCTGTTGCAGGAAAACTATATGCTATCCATTTACCATCTGGTGACCAAGTTGCACCTGAAATCCGTCTGTGTAAGCTTTTATCAAGCACTCGAAGCGTTGGTTCATCCAATTCTATGAGGAGAAGTTCTAACCTATGATTGACAATTAAGAGTTGATCTTTCAGGTCATCACCTTTAGGACAAACTGCCAAATGACGAACATGTCCAATATCAAGGTTATCTAAGCGGCGTATCTCTTCACTACCATTGCATGTATGAATTTCAAGTGCTTCTTCGCCACCAGCATCTGAAAGAGTTACAATGCGTTTGCCATCATTTAGCCATTCTGTTTTACGGTAGCGTGTGCCATTCCTATCCCCATGTTGTAGAACAGCTCCATCCCAATTTCCCATTGTGAATAACTTGCCCCGAGCAGTTAATGATATTAATTTCCCATCAGCAGATGGTGAATATTCTTGAAGATATTTGGTAGGATTGACAAATTTGCGTTGTCTTTGTATGCGTGGACTTCGAAAATCAACATCGACTTGATAATTATTATTTTCTTCTATTTCGTGTATCCATAGGTCCCCACCTGCATGGTAGACAATTCTTGTACCATCAGTTTGTGCTGATCTACAGTAGTATGTTTCTTGATGAGTATGCCGTTGCAAATCTTCACCGGAGGTGTCGCATGAATAGATATTTCCAACACCTTGGTGATCGGAAATGAAGTATATGCGATCCCCAATCCACATCGGTGTTGTGAAATTACTCTCAACTGGCTTGAATGGTTGAAATTCTCCGTCTCCATCTACATCTATCCATAGTTGTCCTGCAGTTCCTCCGCGATAACGTTTCCATCTTGCCGGTTCACGTGTTAATCGACCCAGTATTACACCACCATTACTCCCATAGGACACATGATTAGCAGGTCCGTAAGGTAGTCGTTGTGGTTCTCCACCTTCCGGAGATAGACTCCATATCCAAGCACCAAAGGCAGAATTTGCCCCGCTTGAATACAGGATATTCTCCCCATCAGAACTCCAACCGACAATACTTGCTTGACTTCCTTGGTATGTTAATCTCTTTGCTTCACCGCCAAGAGCAGGCATTACATACACTTCAGTTGGACCTTCTTCACGTCCAGCAAAAGCAAGGATTTCTCCATTTGGTGATAATTGGGGAGATCCAGTTGCCCCTAAATTTGATGTAAGTCTCCGTGCAACACCGCCTGTTACAGAAACTGTCCATAAATCGTCTTCACACACAAAAACAATAGTATCCTTTGAAATGGTAGGGAATCGATAGTATCCTGACATTTACACCTCCGTAATGTCGTAATATTATATTTGAGTATAGAAAATAAAAGATAAGACGAGGTATCAAATTATAATGAATGCCCTCGCGGCATTCTTGATACCTCGTCTTACAAAATTGATACTATAATGAGTTTTGACTTGTACTTAGAATGTTTGAGCAATTTTCATTTATATGGAGCTTAATTACCACCAATATTTGTCTGCTCATCAGAAGTTGGTGGGTTTCCAATCCAGAGATCAACAGCAGGACTGCTTGCGACTCGACGGTTCCCAACAGACGCGTTCACAACAAATGTATGTGGTCTGGTCTGGTTGTTTCCAATGAATGGATTTCGTCTTAATTCATTATCTCCAGTGGCAACTATATCTGGAACGAGTGTGATTGTTGCCTCAGATTTTCCTGATCGAAGCACAGTTGTCTGTCTTTGAAGTTCAACACCAAAAGGCAAACCGACAACAGTTAGGTTCATATTCTGTCGATTACCTTTTTTTCGGTTTACCTTGACAGTAATCTCAACTGGTCCGTCTGGTGTCACAATTACTTCATTTGGATCCACAGTTACAATCAATGGAGTTGATTCAGTCACACTGACGACCACATTTTTCCGTCTGACTGTTTGATTTGAGTTTTGTACACGATATACTTCAACAGGTGTTGCAGCCCGTCGAATCTGCTGCCCAGCTGATGTGGTAACTGTACCAACCACTTGAACGACACTATGTACTAAATCTGCATCTGGCTCAGCAGTAAGTGTGAGGAATCCTTGTTCGTTCCCCCCTTCAGAGAGAATAGCACTCTGGCTTGCTTTTATACCGGGTGGCAGGTTTTCAACGGATAATAGTATGGGTTCGGTGAATCCTACGCGACGTTGTAATGTAACATCCATGAGCACTGTGCCACCCCGTCCTATATTAGGATTATCAGGTGTAACTGATATAGCAAAGTCGGGCACAGTTGGTCGTATATCTAAATGGTATACATAACCTGCGCCACCATTACCAGCTACATCTTCCACACGTAATCCGTATATTCCGGGCTGTGCAAAACTATAGTCTATAACAGCATTTCTTCTGCCACCTGTACCAGCGTTATTCCTAATAACTCGTCCCTCTGGATTCAAAAGGGTTAGTGAAGGACTTAGAGGGGAATTGAGGTTTTCGGCAAATAATTCTATGGAATAGCCCCCGATATCAGCGAAGAATCCCCAGGGACCGTACCCATTTGTAATTTTGAATAGGATTTTGTTTCTTCCTTTAGATATTGGTAATTCAATGACATCGTCCGCGCGTCTGAGAGGTCTATGAACATACTTGCTAAAGATCAGTTGGTCATTCACCCAAATCTTTATGGTATCATCTGAACCGAGTGATAACAGATATTTTTGATCTCTTTCAGATTCAAAATAGGTAAGTGCGTATCCGGTGACATCATCTTCGGGAACATTAGAAAAGACGTTTTCTCCTCTTCTATTTGTCCGATACCATTTTATAATTCGTCCATCTTTACCGGTATACTCCTTTTTGAAGTCAATTTCAACTTCAGGAGGATACACAGTATCGAATCCTTTTTCGTCTTCATTATCAAACGGGTGTATAACCCACCACGGGCCGAGGCGTGAACCTTCAGCAATTGTGAACTTGTAGTAGTCTGTCTCTCCAGGTATTGAGATACGTCCACTGATTGCACCAGGTGTTTCAATATGTTGTGATACTTCAATTTGTTTTGCTATGAGTTGTCCCATTCGTTCAACTTCTTCAGCAACAAAAGCGATGATACGATCTCTATCTGTAGGTGTAATATCCGCATTTTCTTTCTCTGACATACGGATGATAGTATTTTCCCACTGTTCGGCAGTCAGTGCTCTGTTGTTTGGAGATCGAAGTTCATGACAAACGGTACATTTAGTTTGGAATAGTATTTCAGATTCAGCGTTACGTACCTGTCCTTCATTACTATCTGCTGTATCCGTGTCTTCAGTATTGCTTGTGTTTTCTGAAATTAGTTCTATATCTTCTGTATATTCATTTGCTATGAATGGAAAGATCCCGAAGGGTGTCCGGACAAGTTTTATCCCTGGTGGATGGTCGCTTGGTAAATCGACATCCCATTTGGTTTCAGGTAAATTCTCACCACCGATTGTGGTTTGTGTTACAGTCCCGATTTCACCCCCTGTTGGATATATATAGGTATTGTAAGGAACAACACCACTTGTTAATCTGTATACAGAATTAGGATTTCCACGGTAAAGTAGGTCACGAATACGTAGAAAATAGACTCCATCTTCCGGTAATGTGAAATCTATGAGTGGATCAAGGCTAAAAAAGCCGTTGCTACGTGCGAGTTCTTTACCATTGATATCATATAGTGATATTGTGGGATTGAAGTATTGTTGACTAATGTTATTATAGCGGTATGCTTTCACATTGAAGACACAACGATCCCCTTCTGTTCCTTGAAATGCGTAGTAATCCTCATCCCCACCCGGATTGATGACTCCATTGATAATAATAGGTAATTCTATGGATGTAGCGGATTCTGAATTATCGTTAGATTCAGTTTCAACTATATCAGCGACATCACTGACTTCAAATGGCCATGCGGTTGAAGTTCCGTTCCTACCAACAATACGTATTTCACGTACACCGATTTGTGCATCCGGTGCGATATCGAACTCAACCGTCATACCCCCGGTTGCTTTTGCAGCGGATTTTAGATAGTGGATTATCTTTGACTGATCGTCTTCATTAATATCTGCACCTTTTTCAGTAACCATTCGTTTAACCACATTTTGCCATTGTGTAGCAGTCATTGATCGGTTACTTGGTGAACGTAGTTCGTGGCACTGTCCACAATTGGCTTCAAATACAGGTTTGTGAGTTTCATCAACTTCTCCCCCGCCTGGGTTGAGTACCCCTTTAATCCCGGGTTCACCTTCAACGATAAGTGTATGCGCGCCTTCTAAATCTGAACTTTCAATTTTTACCTCAACTGATTTTCCTACCTGTGCACCCGCAGGAAATAACGAATTCAATCGTGGTGTGGTTTGGGCATTTACACAATAGGGTGTACCAATTGAATACAGCAGTATGAGGCATAGAAAGAGTATGACGAATTTGATTGAACCCGTATTGCGTATATGTCTATTTAAAATGGTAGATTTCTTATTTACACGCATGGTATTCCACCTCCAATTATGTGTCAGATCTGAATATGTTCCTTTGATAAAATGTTAACCTATGTTGCCATATATTTACTTACATAGCACTCCGCTGGAGTGCAGGACGGTGATATACATTTTTCTATGGACATATCACCCCTCATGAAGTTAAAGAATTTATTCGGGTAATTTTCAGTTTCTTGTAGAATCCGGTACGGTTAGGAAACCGCACCTACCAGCTCTGGGTCCAAATTACCTATTTTATTTTTTTAACTTCATCTGGGGTAAGTAAAGTGTGCTGAAAACTGTGTTGAAACGATCAAAATGCATTTGTAGCAACTTGGGTTATGTTAGAATTCATGTGATAAAGAATTATTACTGATATTCCAAATCCGAACCTTCCCGTCCCGACTTCCGGAAGCAACATGATTACCATCTGGACTGATATGTACAGTATAGACTTCATCTGTTGCATCGTTAAAGGTACGGCGTCTGTTCCCGTTGCGAATGTTCCAAATAATGACAGATGTATCAGCACTTCCTGATGCGATTATCTCTATTCCATTCGAAATACCACAATCAACACTATAGACTGGACCTTCATGTTGGTTGAATTGTCGAACTGGGTCTCCCCGGGTCTCACCGTTGTTTGTTTGTGTGATTCTCCAAGATCTGACAGTGGTATCAGCTGAACCTGAAACAATCAGGTTTTCTCGATCAGCATAGGCGAGTGAATAAACAGAATCATCGTTTCCATCAAAACTGACCAGAACTGAATAATCCTTTGCATCCCATACTTTTAAAGTCTTGTCTTCACTCCCAGTGACGAAGAAACTTCCGCTTGGATGGTAAAGCGTACTCAAAACTCTCCCGACATGCTGAGTGAGCCATTTTGCCTGATCAGCAATAGAAAGGTTTTCATCATGCAGCGATAGGTCAATTACTGCGCTAAACTCATCCATACTTGCTGTCAGCAATTTTGCGTTATCTGGACTGATAGCAATAGATTCAATGGTGTCTGCATGTATCTCAATGGTCTTAATGAGTTCTTCAGTTGGAACATCCCAGAGTTTAATTTCTCCACTCTGTGCAGCTGAACCACCACCAGCGAAGAGTGTTTTTCCATCTTCAGAAAACTTAATACACCGGACCCGTCCGGCATGAGGTTCATAGGCGTGTATCATTTTCTGTGTCTCAATATCCCAGAGTTCGACCCACTGATATTTACCAACAGCCAGTGTACGTCCATCAGGACTAAATTGTACTGACCAGATTGGGGATAATTTTTCTCTCTGTTCCTGCAAATGCTCATCTGCTTGGGTTATATTTCCAAACAGAACACACAGAAAAATTGATGAAAAGAAAGAGATAAAATAAAAGCAGTTGTTTTTCATGGTATAAATCCATGCAATGAGGAAGGTTTGATATGGAGGAAAAGATTAATATGTAGGAAGGTATAACAGCCGGAATATAATGATCTGCTAATTCAGGCTAACCATCATCAGAATTCCAGAGAACTATCAAGCCTCAACCTCAGTTAGCAGTGTGTAGTGCTGGTGTCAACAATTGTAAACCCCAGCACTACATTAATGCAAAATAGTGATACCCATTCTGCTTATGCTAAGACACCTCGGATAGGCCGTCCACCGCGAGAAAGTACAATGCGGACACCATCAGGGGATTCAATACTTTGATTGTAATCGATACCGAGACTCTTATAGATAGTAGCAGAAAGATCTTCGGGTCGTACAGGTGTCTCTGCGGGTTCCATTCCAAATGGATCGGAAGCCCCAACAACTTGTCCACCTTTTACACCACCACCAGCAAGCATTATTGAGAATACTCGAGAATGATGATCCCTTCCACCGTTACGGTTGATTACAGGAGTTCTACCGAACTCACCCATAGCAATCACCAGTGTACTATCAAGTAGTCCACGTTGTGTGAGATCATTTATGAGTGTTGCCATTGTGGTATCAAAGTTATTGAGTTTGCCGGGTAGTGAAGAAAAGATATTGTTATGGTTATCCCAACCACCATTGCTTACAGTGACAAAGTTTACGCCAGCTTCAACAAGTCTACGAGCCAGTAGGCAACTTTGTCCAAAAGTATTTCGTAGATATGCGTCCCGGATCTGCTTAGGTTCGTTATTAAGGTCGAATGCAGCCCGTGCATCTTCAGAACTCATTAGGTTGTAAGCAGCAGTATAGAAATTATCCATTGCTTCAACGCGTGGGTTTCCTGCTTCATATTTCTTGAATGCCGTATCAACTGCATCTCGTAGGTTACGCCGTCCTTCAACTCTTTCGTAGGAAACACCTTTTGGTGGTTCTAAATCCCGTACTTTGAAGTTTTTGCTTGCGGGATTGCCGTTAGGAGAAAATGGAGCAAGTGATGCGCCTAAGAATCCTCCATCACCATAAGCAACAGGTGAAGGAATAGCGATATATGGGGGTAAAGCACTACGTTGTTCTTTAAGTTTGGAAACAACAGCTCCGTGTCCGGGAACAGCAAAACCTGGTAGAGGTTGATATCCAGTAATCATGTAGTGCGTTCCACGTTCATGTGCTGCTTCGGGTGAGGTCATAGACCTAACGATACATAGTTTGTCTGTTTGTTGTGCCAGTTTCGGCATATGTTCGCTGATCTGTATCCCATTGACATTGGTATTGATAGGTTTGAAAAGTCCACGAATCTCTTCTGGTGCATTGGGTTTGAGATCCCACATATCAAGATGGCTGGGACCACCCCCTAACCATACCAGAATAACTGATTTTGCGGTGCCGGGTTTTGCAGTGGGTTCTGCGAATGCTTTCAGCCGAAAGAAGTCGGTGAGACCAAAACCAAAAAAGCCAAGTACACCCGCTTTAATTAGATCTCTGCGATAAAATCCTTCACAGTCTGTGTTTAAACTGTCTCTATTAGGCATTGTGTCCTCCTAAGTGGGGTTACCTGTTATATCGCTATTATAAGTAGCATTCAGTGATAATCAGATAATATAAGATTAATCTTGTAAATTGTTTATACGGTTGAACTTTCTCTTCTTAGATTAACGATGTTGCCTTTTACATTACGTGGTAATACTTAATATGATTAAACCTTCTATACCTAAGTCACAAATATATACGTTGTGTCAATTATATCCTATGTAGAATGTTTAAGTCAAGGTTAAAAGCACATAAGGATATTTAAAGTTTTTTCCTGAATATGACAGAACTTATGGTTATTATACTATTACTATAAATTATTGTCTCATTAGGCGGTTATTATGGTAGCCATTTTTCAGGTCACAAACTGAATGAAGATTAATATTTAAATTCGGTAATTTTGGAAAAAGATCCAAATCAACGGTATGAATGCTATTTAGCATTCCCCGTGGTTAGGAAACCGCACCTACCGGGTTTTGGAAAATTAGAATTACCGAAATATTTTCTTTATCTTCATAAAGTTTGTGGTACAAAAAAGAGACATTTTCAATTAGAAATGGTATTAGTTAACAGTTAACAGTTTATAGTTTATAGTTTTTAGTTTTTAGTTATTCAAGGGTAATTCTTGTGTAATTTACTGTTTTAGTTGTTCACGAATAGTTAATTATATATTACCAATATGTTGATAAAAGTTACACTTTTTGTCACATGGTGTGACATTGGTAAAACCTCTTTCTCGTCAGTAGTACACTGGGTTTAGAGCCACTTTTTTAAGGTTACAAGAATTTGCACCAAATATAAATTGTGGATGAATTTTGTGTCTTTTACTTTTCTTTTGATCCATTGATTTGGAATTGTTTGAATGTGAAATATCTTATCCTTTGATTTTGACAAGGCATTAGAACATATCTCATAAATCATAGATTTGGAGGATTCATTGGTTTTACCATTTGCAATATTTTGAACCAATGGACAGGGAAATCCTGCCACTACGAAGAAAATTCTATCTGTATAGACGCTTCGTAGTAATGAGATACACTGTAGTTTACTGATGTATATGATAGTGTGCATTGTTTGAAATAGGTCTATTTTCAAGTTTTTTGAGTTTTTCAAGTTTTTCAAGTTTTTTGAGTCGCTTTTAAAAAAATGACTTTTTAATTCGCTGTAAACCCTGTTAGGGATTGGGATAACAAAGGATTTGATTAATAGGTGTAAAATTTTAAAATTTGAAAAACTAAAAAAATATGTGGTGAAACTGACTTTGATAATCCACTGTACCTGTTTTATTAGGCTACGAATATATATGATTTGTGAATGATTCTCAATTGTTAAGATTTCTGATGTTTTTAGTTGTAATTCTAACATAGATAATCCTATTCTCCAGTTTATTTTGACATATATTTTTAATTTACTTTAGGTTGTTGTGATGTATGTATATTTGTTGTTAGAAGTTTTTGTTTTCTTCATTTTATTTTTTTGAATAAATATAGTTTGGAAAAATCAGAAAGGGATATTAAAGGATAATTTATTGTGCGTGTTGTATTTGTTTGAGCTTGTTTTCTATTTCTGTATAAATAATTTTGAGAGTATGGATATCCGATGCGGGGATTAAAGTAGAATTCGTGAATGAATTCTATGGGAACCGCACCGGATATAAAAGATAATTTGAGATTTTACATTGTAATGGGTTTTCCTGTTCGGGCACATTCATATATAGCCATGTTGAGTTCAACGGATCGTCTACCTTCATAACCATCAACTGCTGGGGACGCGCCATCGTTAATAACTTGTAGTGCATCCTGAATAACATTGTCAGGATATGCTGGAAGTTCAATTTCAGGTTCTTCATCGTCAGCGAACTGCCACATTTCTGGTCCAAGACCGACAATGCCTTTCTCGCCATGAATGTGAATCATTGAAACACTACTTCCAGGAAATGTTGTCGTCGTCAAAACGTGTCCAAGAGCACCGTTTTCAAATTCTAATATGGCAGAGGTCATATCTTCTGTTTCGCAATTTTCGTGGTCGTAAACATCAAAATGAGCACCTATGATCCGTTTTACAGGTCCCATAAACCACAACATTAGATCAATATAGTGTACCCCTTGGTTCATAATTGAACCACCACCATCAAATTCCCATGTACCATGCCAACCGACATAGTAGCTATCAGGTCGTTTCCATTTCATCCGGAGTTCACACAGTAAAGGTCTGCCGAGTGCCCCTTGATCTAAAGCAGTTTTAATTCTTCGATTATGATTTCCGTACCGTTCGCCAAAGTCAACAAGCAGTTTTACATTATTCTCTTCACAGGTTTTGATGAGCGAATTACAATTTTCGACGCTCACATCCATAGGTTTTGTGGTAATGACATGTTTTCCGCGGCGTGCTGCTTCTTCCCCGAACTTGCCGTGGAGACCACTTGGTGTCATAATCATTCCTACATCAATATCATCTCGATCAAACATTTCTAAAGCGTCGTCATGACTTTCACACCCAAACCTTTCCTCTGCTGCCTTCCGTCGATTTTCATCAAGATCAGCAACAGCGACGAGTTCAGCACCCTCTGTGCTGTGGATAATACTTGATCGATTCATTCCCATACCTAAACCGACAACACCAAAACGTAAATTTGCCATTATTTCTCTCCTGGTTTCAAACTTAATTGGATAATAACAAGTGGAACATCTATAATATATTCACCAGAATTATAGATTAAAAGACTGGTATTTATGAAGGACTATTTTATCTGATTATATCATAATCCGTTTACTATGCGATATAAAAAACTATATTTCATAAATGATATTTTTGGAGAATACTTAGATCTTATCAGGTACAATATAATGAAAGGATCGGGGATCGGAATCATGCCTACAAAGATCCTAATGCTAACGTGAGTTTGATAAGCACACTGTAACCCGATCTTTTAGTTAACACCAGAGTGCACAAACTGGAAAGTTTGTGCTACAAAGACTATCTTCAGGACAAAATTCTGTTTATCGAACTGACATTTTTTTATTGTCAAACTGACGTTAATGCTAAAATTGACACTATTAGGGTAAGGAGAACCTGCCCCTACGAAAGGTCATATTATCGGTAGGAACGATTCATATTTATGAGACTGACTGTATATTTCATGTGGATTCTATCCATTCTTTTTCTACTTTTTCCAGTAAAGAATACATTGACTCAGGACTCGCCTTTTTTATCTGATAATCCAGTTTTTAGTGAGATAACAGATGAACTTGGAATTGATTTTCAAGATGTCAATGGAGAGAGTGGTAGGAAGTACTTTATCGAACCCCTCGGTAGAGGTTTGGCTTTATTTGATTATGATAATGATGGAGATTTAGATTTGTACTTGGTTAACGGCTCGGATTTACCATGGGTTGCATCTGAAAAAGGTGCGACGAATGTGTTATATCGCAACGATAATGGTAAGTATACCGATGTGACAAATGACGCCTCTGTGGGGGATATCGGATACGGGAATGGATGTTGCGTAGGTGATTTCAATAATGATGGATTCGTCGATTTGTATGTAACAAATTATGGTAAGAATATACTATATAAGAATAATGGTGATGGTACATTTACCGATGTAACCGATCAGACAGGTGTGGGTGGTAGTCAATTCAGTAGTGGGTGTGCTTTTATAGATTATGATGCGGATGGATACCTTGATCTATATGTTGTCAATTATGTTCAATTTGATACAGAATCTAATCCTGAGTGTACCCATCAAGATATTCCTGTGTATTGCACACCTGAAGCACTCAATGCCGAAGCAGATATACTCTACCGTAACAATGGTGGCGGAACGTTTACTGATGTAACCGAAAAAGCAGGTATTACTGCCCCTGCGGGAAAAGGTTTGGGTGTGGTTTGTGGCGATGTGGATAATGATGGTGATATAGATATTTTTATTGCGAATGACACAACACCTGATATGCTCTACTATAACAATGGAGATGGCACGTTTACTGAAGATGCCTTATTTAGTGGTGTTGCGTTAAGTGAGGAAGGACGTCCTTATAGCGGAATGGGAGCAAATCTTGGTGATTATGACAATGACGGATTTCTGGATATTGTCATTACGAATTTTCAGGATCAGGTAAATAACATCTATCATAATGAGCATGAGAAGTATTTTAAGGATGTGAGTTTTCCAATCGGAATAGGAGCAAAGAGTCTACCGTATTTGGCTTGGGGTGTGGATTTCATGGATTTTAACAACGATGGTTGGTTGGATCTCTTTGTTGCTAACGGACATTTGGATGATAATGTTGAAGATTATGATCCTGTGGGTACATACACACAGCCTAACCAACTATTTATGAGTAAAGAAGGGGTTACATTTGAAGAGGTAGATCTGGCTTTACCACACAAAGTAAGTAGAGGAACAGCATTTGGAGATATTGATAATGATGGTGATGTGGATATTGTTGTAGCAAACCTTAAAGATTCCCCGACTGTTATCCGTAATGAGAATGGAAACTCACGGAATTGGTTATCTGTAAGACTTGTGGGGATGCATTGTGCAAAAGATGCTATTGGAGCACGTGTGTCTGTTAGGACAGATAACTTAACCCAAATTCGGGAGGTTAAGAGTGGTTCGGGATATCTCAGTCAGAATGATATGAGATTACATTTTGGTTTAGGAAATGTTGAGAAGATTGATTTGGTGACAGTGGAATGGATTTGTGGTCATGTTCAGACATTGAAAGATGTTGAATCTAATCAATTTATTACCATTACAGAAGAAAAGTAATACCTTTTCCATAAATAGTTGTTATGGAACGATGGCATGGAAGTCTTGAAATACCGCACAAACTGGAAGTTTATGTTACATTTAAGCGACTTTAATAATAAGAAATGGTATAACTCTATTCTAAATTGGAATAGTAATCACAATTTTCTTGTAGACAACAGGCTATGCACTCAGGAGTTTTTTTACATACTCGTGCACCATGCCGTACGACGAGTGCATGGTATTCGTTGAATAGTTCAACATCGTGCGGAAGGTTATCCATAAATAGAGCTCTTAGTCTTTCATAGTGAAAATTACCTTCAACCCATCCTAATCTACTCACCAATCTGTATGTGTAAGTATCAACAACAAAACTTGGTTTTTCTGCAGCATACAAGATAATTGAATCTGCAGTTTCCGGACCTACACCGAAGATAGATAGCAATTCTTCTCTTAACTCAGGAACATCCTGCTTGAACATGGCAGACATGGGGCGTTCAATAAGATGTTCAACAAATGCCCGTACCTTCTTTGCCTTAACTCGAAAATAACCAGAAGGTCGTACAAGTTCTTCCAACTCGTCTTGATTGAGTTTATTGATTTTTTCGGGTGTAAACTTATCGGCAGCTTTTAGATTATCCAGTGCCTTCTCGACATTTCGCCATGCAGTTGCTTGCGTAAGAATTGCCCCAAGAGCCACTTCAAAAGGAGTATCTGCTGGCCACCATCTTAATTTTCCGTGTTCTGATTGTAGTTGTTGATATAGGTCAAGTAGTTGAGTCTTTATATTACCTTCACAAATAATTTGCATAACTGTTATACTATGATTTGATTTCTCTCATTGGGGTTATAATATGGATATTTGTTTTAGCACGAGTGTCGGTGGTGGTGCATGGAGTCTTCAGGAATGTGCAGAATGGTCAATAGCTAACAACTTTGATGCAATCAGACCGAATGTAAATGGCTTATTTGAACCGAACAAGATTATAGAATCTGAAGGTGAAGAAGTCAAGGATTTATTGTCTGAAGTAAGTATTTATGTTGCTGCATTAACAGCACATTGTAATCTTCTGGATGATGACTTAGAAACACGTAATACTGCGCGTGATAACCTAATACAAGCAGTTGAGGCTGCACATATTCTTGATACACCTGTGGTTGTAACATATGCTGGTAGTCCTGTGAGTTGGCACTTTTATGGACAATTTTCATCGGATCCAGGCAATCCTGGTGATCGTTCTGTAGAATTGGTAGGACGTTTTAAGGAAATGTGGACACCTGTGGTTGAATACGCTGAGGACAAAGGTGTGAAACTCGCTTTGGATTGTGCAGTGCGTATGGGGAATATCGCTTGTAATCCTGAGATGTGGGAACGTATTCTTCAGTCTGTACCATCAGAAGCCTTGGGTCTATCTTGCGATCCATCCCATTGGTTGTGGATGGGAATATTACCTGCAGAGGATGCAATTCGAATGTTTGATGGTAAATGGTATTATGCGGATGTCAAAGATTGTGAGATTAGTCCACGCATGTTATTCCGTCAGGGAATAATTGGAAATTGGTGGTGGCAGTATCGTGTTCCCGGTAGAGGACAGTTGAATTGGGGAACAATTATTGGGGCATTGCTTGAATCTGGATATGATTATGTGTTGTGTGTTGAAAATGAGGATCGTGGTGCCCCTGGATTGGAAGGTTTTGCGATCGGTGGAAACCATCTTCGTCAATTCTTACCAAAGGGTTAAATATTGGAAGGTAATTTGATGAGCCAGATGAAGTTTAAATAGTTCGGTAATCAAGTTCATAAATTATCGTAGGGCGGGGTTTCCCCGCCCTATAGGCATCAATTTAAGCATTAGACTCGTGATATTCTTAATCTCAGAATGACTTTTTGAGACTTCCCCATGTAAGTGTCATTTTTTCTGTTGGGTATACATCCAATGACCCATCACCTAATGAAATTGCAAGAATTATGGGTACAGCACCTAATTCTAAGGAAACTGCATCAATAGATATAATTTCGGAGGTAGGATGAGGATTATCCCATTTCGTCGTGATTGCCCCTGCGTGTCCACACGGAGGTCCTTCATTTAATGTCCACCCCCAAACGGAGTTTTTATCTTCAAATACTTTTGTTTCATGACACCAATCATGTGAGTTGACATTGGTAATCATTTCAAGGACTTCTTGCTTTCCACCATTATAATTCATTACAAACTTATAACTTGGTACACCCGCTGCGCTCCAACCCGTTGCATGCAGAAAATATATTGATTTTGCTTTTCCACCGATAGTAATATCGTCAACAGATTTCGGCCATCGAGCAGCATTTGTACCGAAAAGGACAATTGCTCCATCAATTATCTGAAATTTAACCTCTTTCTCAGGACCTTCAAAATCTGCTACTTCACCAATAGGAAGACGAGAGTACGTGCTGTCACCAGCATTCAATGTCCACCATTGATGACCTTTTAATTTCGTATTTGAATAGGGTTCTATATCAATTGGCACCCATTCTTCTAAGGCGATTGTTTGTTCTACAGAAAAAGATATTATACAACAAATTACAAGCAATACCAGTATTAGCTTCTGTAACATTGTACTATTCCTCCTTTTATTGAGAGTAAGTATAATTATATGCAGGTATTGTGTCAACAAATTCTTGGCAATGGAGGAAGGTTAACCAAGATTGGTTGAAGAAGAAATATCAGTCTTTCACTAAGGAAGGGACAGCAGGTTCAACATATAGAGTTTTTTCCTGAGTGTAATGTACAAAACCTGCTACATTTCCCTTACGTTTCACGACATAGCGCGCCCAGGTGTAGTCAACTGGGACATAACTGGAATGATGTGCCTTACTATAAAAGGCTGCAAGTTGTGCGGCTTGGAGTAAAGTTGGCATTGGAATATCAGGACGGTTTTCAGGATTACGGATAATTACATGCGAACCGTGAATCTGCTTTGCATGAAGCCACATATCACGAGGTTTAGCAATCTGACGTAGCAACAGATCGTTTGATTGACTATTACGTCCAACATAAATTTGGAAACCGTTAGATGATGTATATCGTCGAAATGGTCCTTCTCCTGTATCTTGTTGTTTGCCATGTTTTTGGGTTTTGATATAACCAATCTGAATAAATTCATTTAGAATCTTATCCAGTTCTTGAAGTGTTTCTGCTGAAGCAACTTTAGATTCATTTGAATTTAATACTTCATGTTCTGCTTCGAGGTCAGCGAGTCTCTGTTGAATCTCAGAATAACCACGTTTCGCTTTCGTATATTTTTTGAAATATCTCTGTGCATTATCAGATGGAGTTAATTCAGGATCAAGAGAAATCATAAGGGTTTCAAGATCTGGACTATAATAATTCTGCAATTCTGCACTTTTCTGTCCGCGTGTAATTTTATTAATATTTGCTAATATTAACTCCCCTTGTATCCGATAATTATCTGCATTCTCTGCTCTCGCTAAATCCTGTGTTAATCCTTTCTCTTTTCGTTTTAGTAAACTTTCTTGCTTTTTTAAGGCTTGTAAAAGTTTGTTCTTATCAGCTATTCTTTTTTCGTTTTCAGATACTCTATTATAATATGTTGTGAGTGCTTCACTCATTGTATTAAATGGTAATGATTCAGTATCTGAAAATTGATGTAAGGGTAGGGATGAAGCGACTAAAGGTTTTTCACCATCTATAATTACTTGAGGCACACTATGTTCTATGTGAAAATATTTGATAACTTGCTTGAATGCCTCCCATAGTTTTGTATTTTCTGCTCTTTTAATTATTTCTTTTGCAAGAGTAGGACTTAAACCATCAATATTGTTAAAAAGAGATTTCCAACCTCCATCGGTGTCTTGAGAAATCTGAGAAAACTGTGCTTCATCAATGGAAAAAGGATCTAATTTGTCCTGTTGAGGTGGTAAAGTATAGTTTTCTCCTGGAAGAACTTCACGGAATCGACTTATAGATTCGTCAATATGTTTCAAACATTCAAGGATTCTTTTATCGGTATCGTCAATTAGGATGATATTACTATGTTTCCCCATAAATTCTAAGTAAAGGGATTTTGGGTTTGGTTGTATTGGATCATCAGATACAGGTTGAACTGAAATTCTTAAGATCCGATCCAAGCCAATCTGAGAAATATCGGTAATGGTACCATGTTTTAGATGAGTTGATAGAAAATCCGCCAAATAGGATTGCTTTTGACCTGGAGGGGATTTATGAATCAGATGTGTCCGTGCATGGGTAGAATGTGCCGAAATAATGATCCAATGAGTGTGTGTACCATGTGCGATTTTGAATGAAAAATCGGTAGGGTTAACTTGTTGGATATGTCGTATTGTTCCACCCAAGAATGTTTGTTGATATTCGTGTGTGACATTTCTAAGGATTAAGCTATCAAATGACATTGGGTGGTATTCTCACTGCAGAGTCAATTAGTCCGCTATCCAGGATAAATAATCCCGGATTCGAGTTGTAGCATACGTAGAGGAGATTGACTAATGATATCGTTTTAAATCCTGTGTAATTGTTTTAAGTTTTTTTCTAATTTCAGGTGGTACACGTGGGTTAAAAGGTCCCCCTGTTCCAGCCTCAATATCTTCAAAACCACCTAAAATCATAGTCTCAACGACAGCTGAATAATTGTATATCCGTTCATTCATGAACCGAATTTCTTCAAGTGAACTAATATCTGCTTCAATACGCGCAGATGTATCGTAATCGCTCTTCCGTTGTGCATTATTGATCTCATCTGAAGCACGTGCATAAGCAACTGCGATACCTGATGTATGACCTTTCGTACCTAATTGAGCAGGTTGTGTACATCTATCCCCTATACCCCACATGACAATCCCGTTATTCCCAACACCTTCAACAATCGGTTGTACATCATCCATATCTGTACCGATTTTTACGCCAATAAAATGTGGTGAATCATTCAACAAACGTATAACAACTTCTAAATCCCGTTTTTGTCGGAAATAGTAGATAAATCTTGCATTACATTTAGTTCCAAAATTTTCAGCAAATTGCATATACTCTTCATATATACCATCTGGATTAGAAACCCCTGTTAACGGCATCAATAAATAGACATCTGGTGGTCTATTTAGTTCAGATTGCGCTTCAATGAGTTGTCCTGCTTGTTTAATAGGGTTTGGAACAATACCGGACATCAATACACCATCATTCCCCATCAGTGCTCCCGTTCTCTCAATTAATCTCAACTGATTCGTTTCAGATATATGATGTATTAAACTTGTGCCTGCAATTGCAATGACCCGTTTCCGGTCTTCATCCAGATAGTTATTTGTCATTAAATAGTCAATATTCTTTGAATGACCAGCATAATCTATCTTACCATCATTAAATGGGATAATGGGAATGGTTGTTACAGAATTTAGAGCATCCAATAGTTGCGGTAACTCTAACGACATTGATTTCTCCTTCTAAAACCTTTTCTTAAAAACCAGAACTCCAGTAATGGATCCAGATGAAATATCAGTATTTGTTTCAATTTCAAAACTATTGTTCTGTAAATGTTGATTATTGTATCGTATTGTGTTTATACGTGCTTCAACGGCACTAACAATATGGTTAAGAATCACTACTCCTAAGACAGTCCGTGCGGTTTGAAATCTATCATTTGCTTGTTCTCTTAAATCAAAAGCTTCTAATCTATATTTTGAATCAAAGTCAATTTCTGTATCCTTTTCACTTTTTAAAGTCGGATCAAGATCTTTCCAATACCATTTCCCGGTACGATCTCTTGTTGCATCTGAATCATATACGTGATTCCAGTTCTCATATTGTGTGGCATGTTCAAAATCTTCAATTGGATCCCAATTCTCAAAATTTCCTGGACCTTCAAAGATTACATTGTCTCTTACGATATCACGGTAGTTTTCTCGTGTATTCGCTGCATTGTTTCGCAGAATAAAAAAGGTCGTCAATAATCCTACTTCAGCAGCAGTATAGATGTACCCATATTTTGCACCATTGTTAATCTGTCCTAAACCTGGGACAACCATTGAATACAAAAATGCTTCATTTGGAGATTTCAGAGCAGTTGAATTATTAGTTGTGACTAATGTAGTGGAAGATTCATCTTTAAGTATTTTTGATCCAATTGACGACCTTAAATGAAATCCATTGAATATTGAAGATTGTGATAGTTGGGATGCAAAAACAATAGAGGGGAGTAAGGTAATTAGTGCAATATATAAAACTATTCTCTTATTTAACATCACGATTATAATGTACCTCAATTCATTAAAATAGTACTAAACCCGTAAATTCAATCAACCGTTCTTGACTTGGACCGAAACGGGGTCCATAAGTTATATCAAGATTGAACATAGAAACCTTAGCTCCAATTCCATAGGTAACATGATCAAACCAATTGGGTAGAGAGATTCCTGGTTCAGACTTATACCCAATTCTTAATGCGAGAATGTTTACAAGCCAATACTCCAGTCCAATATTCTTTTGCAGATGCCGCCATTCAAATGCTCTAATACCCACGCCTCTATCTGATAAGAGTTGACTTTTTGTAAGTTTTTCAGTTCTATCGGCATTAATTCTTTCCAAGTCTGCCTCTAATTCTATTTCATCCTCTCTCAATTTATCAATATAAGCAGTAATACCAGATACTAAGCGTACATGGTTATATCTATCTTGATACAGACTCGTTGAAGTTCCTAATCTAAACAAACGTGGTAATGGATCTGCCTGGTTCTCATCAATAAAAGAAATACCTGGTCCGACATTTTGTATGACTGCACCGATTGTTGTCGGGATAATCTCAACAAAAGGCAACTTATATTGAATTCCAAGGTCTACGGCGTAGGAACTACCACTCTCTCTTCCTAAGACCATCCGGATCATTTTTCCATTTATACCACCGGTCAAAGACTGTGTAATACTATCAGCATAGGATAAGGTTAGTGCCATGTTTGTCCCGAGACTCTCCTCCCGTAAGATGTCAGGTGAATCACTGGTAACCGCTATAGTTCCTTGTCCTTGCAGCTGTAGTGTTGCTCCGACTGTCCCGTATTCTCCTAAAGGTATTGCCCCAGAGACAAAAGTATAATATAAACCTTCACCTGCTTCACCAAAAGGACCACTATAATCGGTATAGAACATTGAAGCTTGAGCACCTTTCCGTCCAGTCTGTAATTTACTTTCAGGCAAAATTGCCAAGCCACTGGGATTCCATAGGGAGGTTGTTACATCTCCAGACATAGCAGAAAATGCGTCTCCTAATGCTCTGGCTCGTGCTCCTCCACCCAGATTTAATATTTGAGCACCCGTCCGTCCTGGTCCTGCATATACATTATTGTGAAAAATTATAATGACTCCGAATATCAGAGCATAAAGTCTAATCATAAATTACCACAAGAATCCGCTGAGACATTAATTCATTCAACGCATTCTGTCTCCTATTTTAAGAAGTTCATTTTATCACTAATTGTAACGCATAATGCGTATTCTGGTTTACTTGTGAATCATTCGATTGGGTTGGTTTATAGAAATGTTCAAGTAATACCATTTCTATAGATGTTTATCCTATGAAAAGTTGATAAGCATGGTTTGAAATACCGTACAAACTGAAATATGTCTATAAATTCCGTGAGTTTTATACTTCATATTTTTGTGTGTGAAAAATTAACCGAGTAGGACTAGATTATCCCGATGAATTACTTCATCGTAATCGTGATAACCGAGGATGTTTTCTATATCTTGTGTTTGTTTACCAGCGAGTTTTGTTGTCTCTGTGGAATTATAGTTTGTTAAACCTCTTGCGAATTCTGCACCGTTTTCAGAAATACACGAGACTGTGTCTTGATAGTTGAAGTGTCCTACTACTCGCTGTATACCAGCAGGCAATAAACTTCTTCCATTTTGCTCAAGGGCATTGCGCGCACCTTTATCTACCACAAGATATCCCTTTGGTGGACGAGAATATGCTATCCATCTTTTACGTCCTGACATACGAGTATTTGGCATAAAAAGTGTACCGAGTAATTCACCTTTTAAAATACGTGTGATAACAAGGGGTTCTCGACCAAAAGCAATCACCATCATTTCTCCAGACCCAGTAACGATTTCGGCTGCACGTAACTTTGTTAGCATTCCGCCTGTACCGCTATTTGTCCCAGCATCACCAGCAGCCTGCCAGGTTTCATCGGAAATATCAGTAATGGTGTGTAGTAATTCAGAATCAGGATTGAACCGTGGATCTTCGGTAAAAAACCCTTGCTGATCTGATAGGATTATAAGTAAATCGGCTTGTGCAAGGTTTGTAACATAGGCTGATAGTGTGTCGTTGTCACCAACCCTAATTTCCTCCACGGAAACACTATCATTTTCATTAATAATTGGAATAGCATTGAGTTGGAGTAGCGTTTGCAAAGTGTCATTCATTCGGGTATAACGTCTTCGATCCGAAAAGTCATCTTGTGTGAGAAGCACTTGTGCCACACATTGTTTGTAGTGTGAAAATCGGTCAGCATATTCTGACATAAGACGTGTCTGTCCGACTGCTGCGGCAGCTTGTAATTCAGGAAGTGTCTGAGGACGGGTTGAAAAACCGAGGTGAGGCCAGCCTGCAGCAATTGCTCCTGAAGTAACAAGAATAACTTCAATTCCTTGCTGCTTAACAGTTGCTAAATCGTGAACAAGTCCATCAAGTGCAGCTTCATTGATAACCAGATTATCAGAGATTGTACTACTCCCAACCTTTACAACAATCCGTTTAACAGCCGATAATCCATTTCTATTGTAAGTTGGTGTATTTTGCATAGAGTGCATTTTTATGGGTTGGCTATTGTAGGATAAGATAAGATTTTAATCTGTCCGTTCTGTGTCATTTGATTTTATTACTTTAGGACTGTAGGTGAATTCGAAATCATCAATTTTAATCGTATCGCCTTCTTTGACGCCTGAACGTGTGAGAGCGTTTATCACTCCCATTTTTTTTAATTTACGGAATAGGAGCATCAATGCTTGTTCGTTCTCCATATCTGTCATAACCACAGCTCGTTTTGGTTCATCCCCTGTAACAATAAAGCCTTCTTCGGTCTTTTCCAGTTCAAAACGTTTGCGAGGTTCGGGAGGTAATTCATGTTCAAATGTGATGGTTGTTTCTGCTTCTTCCCTTGCCTTAGACTCAAGATATTGTAGGGATCTGTAGGCTTGTTGCATGAGAGAATTGATCCCCTCACCCGTAATTGCAGAAATTGGAAATACTTTTCTTTTTCCAAAATATGCTTTCACTCGTTCTATATTTGATTCTGATTCAGGCATATCAACCTTATTTAATGCAATGAGTTGAGGGAGTTCAGTCAACAGTGAATTATAGTGTCCAAGTTCAAGATTCAATTGTTCGTAATCTTCAATTGGATCTCGACCATCTATTGCACTAAGATCAATAACATGGATAAGCATTTTGGTACGTTCAATATGCCGTAAAAATTGGTGTCCTAAACCTGCCCCTTTATGTGCGCCTTCAATCAGACCTGGTATGTCAGCCAAAACAAAATTCTGTTCTTGATCAATTCGAACAACCCCTAAGTTCGGTATAAGCGTAGTGAAAGGATAGGAAGCGATTTTTGGAGTTGCAGCGGATGTCCGTGAGAGTAAAGTTGATTTTCCAGCATTTGGATACCCTACTAAACCGACATCCGCAATTATTTTAACTTCAAGACTGATCTCCCGTTCAATACCGGGTTCTCCTTTTTCAGCGACCCGTGGACTCTGAAAAGTACTACTCTTGAATCGTGAATTTCCCTTTCCACCGATACCACCCCGTGCAGCGATAACAGATTGATCAGGTTGTGTGAGATCCGCAAGTATTTCTTCAGTATCAAAGTCTTTAATGATAGTACCAACAGGAACCTTTATGATTCGATCTGCACCATCCGCGCCATCTCGCTTCTTACCTGTACCGTGCCCACCATTTTCGGCTGATTGGCGAGGATTATGGTGTAAATCAATTAGTGTGCTCATCCCAAGGGTTGCGACGAGGATGACGTGTCCTCCCTTCCCACCATCACCACCATCAGGACCACCTCGAGGTACGAATTTTTCTCTACGGAAACTAATACACCCGTTTCCACCGTTTCCTGCTTTTATCTGAATTCTTGCTGTATCCATAAATAAAAATTGAAAAGTTGATTGAAATTGTCTTTATTATCATCACGGTTGTCGTAATCTCTGTCAGTGCACGTGCCTTGGGTTTGGACAAAGCTTGTGTATGTACCACAACTTATACTCAACGTGAATCCGCACTTATCAGGATCTTCTATATGCTTTCATGATCCATTATAATACCATATTTTGGAAATGATGTTCATATAACTATTTTCAAACTCACGTTAATAATATTCCTATAACTATAGATTCGTTGGGTACTATTTCCTGCTATGTTTTCTATTTCACTAAACCACGTAAGACTTTTAGATTTTTACCATGCATTGTATTCATCTTTGGTGTTTCAATGATGAGTGGCGTTTCAGCAAAACGTGAGTCATTTAAAATATATTCAAATGCTGTTGAACCAATATTCCCTTCTCCTATATGTTCATGCCTATCTACACGACTGTTATATTCTGATTTGGCATCGTTAATATGAAATGCATTGAGTCTTTCCAAACCAATTATCTCATCAAATTTATCAAAAGTAGTTTCACAATCCTCTTCAGTACGCAGATCATATCCTGCGGCAAAAACATGACAGGTATCTAAACAGACACCGAATCGATCAGGATAATTTGACATTCCTATTACATCACGAAGATGTTCAAAACAGTACCCCAAGTTTGTTCCTTGACCAGCAGTTGTTTCAAGTAAGACTATTACATCTGTGGCATCAGCTGTTTCAAACATTAAGTCCAAACTATCACTTAGCTGTTTCAACCCAAATTCTTCACCTTCACCAAGATGTGCTCCGAGATGTGTATTAAATAGTAATATACCCGATTGTTGACAAAGTTCAATCTGGTGCTTAAATTTTTTTTGAGATTTTTCTAACACATCTTTTTTTGGGGATGCAAGATTACTTAGATGAATATCATGAACGATTATATCTTTGATAGAAGAGTTTTCCCAAGCTTGACGAAATTCATCTATTATATCAGGTGAGGGTGGTTTTGATTCCCAACGATTTGGATTCGTAAGAAAAATCTGGATTGCGTCACATTTGAGATCAACACCATTTTTGATAGAGTTATGAATTCCACCCGCTGTGGAAACATGTGCACCGAGGTTCATAAGCTAATTCTAAGTGGCGAATACTGATATTATCCGTTACTTAGGTATCTCCTTCCATATTCATTGTTGACAGTATTTTACTGTGAATTCACAGAATTTATCAGACAATTCTGAATTCACAGGACTTATTAAACTGATCATTGTTATATATATTTAAAGTATGTCTTATTGTTATTTTTAATGTGTATCCTACCTAAATAAGAAACTATAAATCTTGAAAAAAGTTACAGAATCTAACCTTTTTCTAATATCATTCTGTGAAAAATGAAGAACAAATATAGTTAGAATTATTAGGCTTCTAACTGACAAAAACCAATAGAAGAAGATATTACTAATATTATGTCTGGAATTAATGAAGTGTAAAATGGAGTGGAATTGTCTTTAGTGGCGGGGAAATGTTCTTAGGGATGCAGTATGGTTTTGACACCGCGATGCGCGATTGCATTCTCAAATGCCTCTAAACCTTTTATGATTGGAAACCGATCAGTTATCAAAGGTATGAAGTTAAGTGCTTTTTCAAGCAAGAGTTGGCGAGATTCTTCGAGACTTGATCGGGAAAATGCCCAGGATGCCATCAACTTGTGTCCTGTATAATGAAATTCTTCTAAGTTGATTTTGAGCTCCTCACCTTCAGGTGAAAGACCAAAGTAATTTATACAACCCCCTTTTCGTACGATAGAAGTAGCGAGGGATATTGCAGCTGTATTATTGGTAGTGGCAGAAATAACTGTGTCAACACCACCATTGGTAATCTCTTTTAGATTCTCAATACTGTCTGGTGAGATATCAAAGGTTTCCTCGGCACCAACAGTTTCAGCAATTTTTCTTCGATGTAAAAGTGGATCAATCACATAGGTTGTTAAACCTTTTCTTTTTGTTAGTTGGGTTAACAATAAACCAATTGGACCTGCTCCAAGGATTGCAACACTGTTTTTGAAGATTGTATCTGACATTGCATTTAGACAACATCCTAATGGTTCAAGGAAGAGCAATTCTTCTGGAGGTAGATTATCAGGTACGGTGATAAGTTTGTTAGTATCAACACCATGTTTTGGCATTCGGATATACTCTGCATATCCTCCATCAATGTCGTGTCCAATACCTTCAATTTTATTGCAATACTTGTCTTGGTCATTTTGACAATTTGCACACTCACCGCATGAGAGCATTGGATTTACAGTGACCCGTTCTCCAACTTTCACTTGGGAGTGTCGACTTTCAACTACTATTCCAGCCAGTTCATGTCCCATTATTACGGGTGGAGTATAGTCAGTTACATCACCACGGAGTGCAGCAATGTCAGATGCACATATTCCACATAATTCCATTTGGATAAGTACATCTCCGGCATCAAGAGTTGGAACAGGTATGTCTTGTATGCTGATCTTATGTGTATTCTCAAATAAAATTGCTTTCATATTCGGAAATTGGAGGGAAGGTAATTGTTTAGTGAAAATATAAGGCGGAATTTACTCCGCCTTATATGTATGTAAATTAATATAGATTATTCAAATTCATAGGGAATGGTTTCAGACTGATGGGTTTTTGCGGATTTTTCTGCCAAATCCATAATTGCGATAACGCGTCGTGCAGATTCAGGGGTGACAAGCAAAGGTGTTCCATCGTTTATGTGAGCCACGATATTTTGGTAATAACTTGGACCGGGTCTACCATGAAATCCGACTTTCTGCTCTTTTGGATGTCCTTCAACTTCGGATAGTACTTTATATTCCCCGCCTTCAGATACGATTGCCCCATGTGAGCCGAGGAGTTTCCATTTATCTCCACCGACCTTAGCAATACTTGACATCTGTATGTTTGCAGATGCGCCCTCAGCGACATATTTCGCTCCAGCGAATCGTATTACTGCCTGCACATGGTCTTCATTCGTAATATCCTCCCAAACAAGATTAGGTTGCATGAACCCTGTAACATTTATCATAGGTGCTTCAAGGACATTGAGTAACCAATCGAGGAAGTGTGCGCCCCAATCATAGAAATGTCCACCCGAGATTGCTTTTACACTTCGCCACCAATTGGGATTAGGTCTTCCGTAACCACCACCCCACATTTCAACGCTAAAAACTTTACCGATAATACCGGATTGAACAAGTTCTCGGAGTGTCCAGAAATCTGAATCCCATCGACGGTTGTGATGCACAGAAAGCATCACATCATTCTCTTTTGCAGCAGTAATCATTTCTGTAGCTTCAGCCACAGTAATGCACATCGGTTTTTCAACGACAACATGTTTCCCCGCATTATGAGCAGCGACAGTCGGCCCACAGTGAAGACTATGAGGCAGTACGTTTGCGATGAGATCCACATCATCATCAGCAACCAGATCTTCAACTGTGTTGTATGTACGGACACCTGGAAAATCTGCTTCAGCAGCTTTTGTCCGTTCTGGATCAATATCACACACGGCAACACATGTGATTCCATCAGTGTTATTCATCATATTTGCGTGTGCTTTTCCCATATTAAATGCTGCACCATATCCGAGAACAGCACCTTGAATAATATCTGCCATTATATATTGGCTCCTTCTGTATAGGAGGGGTTACACCCCTGATTTCTATTTATGAATGCCTAATTATAGCATAGAAGTTATTGGGTGTGTCAAAAATTAAGCGATGACAATGTGAGAATAATTGACATATATGTAGAGATGGTATATAAATACCTACTATTGAATACTTATCTCAATGAAGAGATTAACTAATCGGTTTATTGTTATACCATTTTTATAATTGTTTATTCTATAGACAGTTGTTATGTATCTTTTGAAATACAGCACCATAGGCGTCAATTTAGTGCACATCCAAGAACGGTAGCTTCGGTTTCCTAACCGAAGCGGATTATACGAGAAGGCTTTCAATACAAGGTTTGGCACAAATTTGGTGCGGTTGGGAAACCGCACCTCCCGGACTGGGGATACAACATTTTTTCTCCTAAGATACAACATTTTTTCTCCTAAATTGACACCTATACATGTTTGAAATACAGCACAAACTGAAAGTTTATGCTACAATTAAAGAGACTTTAATTATCAAAAATAGTATTGGATACTATAACAGTCAGGAGGAAAGAATGGTAAGTGTTGAACGTCCAATAGTCTTACTTTGCTTTAAGTTGTCCCCATTTAACAGCAATCTTACGAAATGCTTCCACGGCTAATCCTTCACTCTCCATTACTGCTGCGATTTCGTCTTCGTCCAGTGCACGGTCATATAAACGCACCTCATCAATCCTACCCTTAAAGAGGTATTGATGTGCCCCGAGTTCATTCCCACCGGCACCAATGAGAAATTCCTGTCTTGTATTAACGATAATCTTAGAGTTCCTTTCACCTACAAATTCTCCGTTAACGTAGAACTTTTGTACACCATCGGCATAGGTCCCTGTTAGATGATCCCAATCCCCAAGATTTACCTTAGGTCCCTGAACAGATACCCATGACCCATCACCAGTCCAATATTGCCAAGTATTCCCTGGTTCTGCATAAAAGATATACCCACTCAATGGCGGGGCATCACGACAAGAAACAACTGCGCGATGATTTGCACTTCCGGGTTCAACGTTTGCCCAAGCACACACACTAAAGGATTCTTGATTGAGATCTTTATGGAATGGAACGTTAACTTCATCTCCAACCTGATCGAATTCAAGAGCTCCTCCAAAATATCCTTCCTTTGTCCACTGTGGGTCTCCAAGCAACTTTCCATCGTGTCCATTCCCAGAATCATCTTTAGCCGTTTCACCATTATCTTCGTTTAGTCCCCAATAGGCAACGATACCTTCATCAATATTCTTAGATAGTGCCGATTGTATTATGAATCCAACAAAGAATATTAAAGCAAATGTAATACATATATACTTCATCTCATATACCCTCATCTAAGGATTAGTTTATAGTTATTAGTTGTTTCCAAGTAACAGTGGTATTTTCAAAGTAAATACTCAGGGTTTATGTACAATATTTTCTATAAAGTCAGTCAATGTAATAAATTTTGAAACAACGGGTGGGGAGATCCCGCCCACTACGAAGAGAAATTATATCGGTAGAATGGATTCGTATTTATGAGATACACTGTATACTTAATATAACAAAGGAGTGGGTTAAACCCGACTCCTTTGTTATATTAAGTAATTCAAATGGATAAAGTGTTGATGCTATTTGGTTTTGAGTTGTCCCCAAGTAATAGCGATCTTACCAGATGGTTCAACATCCAAGGAATCACTCTTCATAACTGCTTCGATTTCGTCGTCGTCCAGAACACGGTCATAAAGACGTACTTCATCAATTATACCATTGAAAAAGTAGTTATGGTTTGCGGTTTCATTTGCTCCAGCACCGATGAGAAATTCTTGATCGGGGTTAAGATCAATATCAAAATTCTGTTCCGCTGCAAATTCACCATTTACATAAAACCTATGATTTCCGTCCGCATAGGTGCCAGCAAGGTGATCCCATTTATCAAGATTGACTGCGGGACCTTGGGCTGATTTCCAGTGATTGGCTCCGGCACCGATCCAAAACTGCCATGTGTTCTGAGGAGTACAATAGAAGATAAAACCGCGTTGTGGAAAGTCAGCACGAGATGATACGACAGCGCGATGTCCAGCACCACCATCTGCGACGTTTGCCCAAGCAGTGATAGTGAATACTTCTGGATTAAGATCCTTATGGTAAGGAATATTTACTTCATCTCCAGCACCATCAAACATAACTCCGCCGCCAAAGTAGCCGTCTTTTGTCCATTTTGTATCCCCTAACAATGTCCCATCGTGTCCATTGCCAGATGAATCAGTGGTAGTTTCGCCTTCATCTTTGTTGAAGTCCCAATATGCTACGATGCCTTTTTTTAGATCTTGAGAAAGCACTGGTTGTACTGCCAGTCCTATAAGTAATAGTAATGCTATGGTTAAAGTGACATATTTCATTTTTATTCCTCTGTTTCAATTTTGTTGAGAGTTGCTATTTTGTACTTAGACACAGCACTTTAAACCTGTGAATCACAAATATCGCAAATCCTACTTCGCTTTGAGTTGTCCCCATGTAAGTGCAAGCTTATCTAAGGCTTCTACAGCAGTCACGGGACTTGTCATAACGGTTGCGATTTCGTCATCGGAGAGGACACGGTTATAGATTTGCACTTCATCAATTGTACCATTGAAGAAATAGTTATGGTTAGCAGTTTCATTTGCGCCTGCCCCGATAAGTAATTCCTCTTCAGGGTTAACAGCGATATTAAATTTCTGTTCAGCAGCAAATTCACCATTTACATAAAACCTATGATTCCCATTAGCATAAGTCCCTGCGAGATGATCCCAGTCGTCAACAGTCACACCTGGTCCTTGAGCAGATTTCCAACTGTCTGGTCCCGCACCAATCCAAAACTGCCATACATTTCCTGGGGTGCAGTAGAAGATAAACCCGCGTTGTGGGAAATCCGCACGAGAGGAGATTACAGCACGATGTCCTGTTCCTCCATCTGCCACGTTTGCCCAAGCACAAATGGTGAAAACTTCTGGATTGAGGTCTGCATGATAAGGAATATTTACCTCATCTCCAGCACCATCAAATACGATTCCACCACCGAAATACCCATCGTTAGTCCACTGAGCATCTCCCAACAATTCTCCGTCATGTCCATTACCAGACATATCTTTTGCTATGTTACCTGAACCTTCGTTGAAATCCCAATATGCAACAAGACCATCAACAACTTGTGATAGTGCCGGTTGTACTACGAATCCAACGAGAAATAGTAAAGTAAATGTTAGAGTGATCTTTTTCATTATGTGTTCCTTTTGTTTCTTAAATTGGAATAAGTGATAATCTATCCGACTATGTTTACAAATTAATATTCAGAATGGTATGAGATTGTATCCTTATTTTGTAGGTTAGATATAATATTCAAACCTATTAATCCACAATTATATGTTTAATATGTGAAAATAGTCAAGATAAAATGAGGGGAAGCAGGATTATTTAGTTTTTTGAATTCTTATTTTATTCGGTAAAGAATGATTATTCCAAATCTTGAGTTAGGGAAGGTTACTTCAGTATCAACATCCTTCGTGTGGCAGAAAACTCATCTGCTGAAAGGGTATAGTAATAGAGACCACTTGCAACCGATTCTCCTATTTTATTTTTGCCATCCCAATGTGCCGCCCGACTTCGGCTTGTATAGTGTCCTGCTGGCAAATTGCCCAATTGTAGTGTTCGGACAACCTGTCCGTCCGCAGCATAAATAGAGATGCTGACATCAGCAGGGGTTGCTAACTGATATGGTATCCACGTCTCTGGGTTGAATGGATTTGGGTAGTTCGGTAGGAGTATCGTTTTTTCTGGTAGCAACGACGCTAATAACTGTTGTAGATACTCTATTCCTTGCTGGAAAGCAAGTGAACCATCATCTTCAATCTGTGCTTGTTTTATCCAGTTCTGTATAATTGCCGGTGTGAGCTGCTCTGTCTCTTTGGCAAGTATAGTCGGTGCAGCAGAGTTGTCAGTTGTTTCGCCTAAATGCTGTGCAACAAGGATTAGGTCTTGTATGTTAATGGTGCCGTCCTGATTTACATCAGCCTCGGGGTTGTCGGATGCATCCTTTCCAAAGGATCGTGAAACAAGGATCATATCCCGAATGTTCACTTGTCCGTCCCTATTCACATCCCCGGTGAGTGGTTTCTTTTTTGGGGTTATAGCGAAGATAAACTTATGGGGACCGGCAGGGATTGTCTCTTCTAAGATTGTTAATAGTTGGAAGTTATGGAGTGCTACTTGGGTTTCAACTTCAGTTTTTGCTTTGAAAGTCACGGAGAGTAGTACTCCCGTGCCGTTGACTCCTGTGTCTGTCAATATCGCTGAACTGAGTCCTTCGATTTTGCCAGCAGCGTTATCAATTATTCCTTTCTGAAAATAGGTGCTTCCTCCATTTTGTTTCATGAAATCCCCCTCGTTGACTTCAAGGACTTCAAGTACGTTGGGATTAAAGGAAATATCAAATTGCCAATCCGCTAAATCGTGAACATCTTCAGCACGGATGTCAAGTGTGAAGGTATCTCCGACATAGATTGTAGGATCAGATAGACTATATTCCACACCCGGAATATATGTGGTGTATTCTGTGCCAGGGGCAAATCCAAAATCACCACTAAAACGCCACCTACCAGTATTTCCGTAGCCATGATTAACCGCAACTAATAAGACATTCTGACCTTGTTTCAACGTAACGGGGAAAGCATCTTCATAATCGGTATAAAGGTCATATATCCTATTCCTAACGTGCCAGTTTCGAACTAACTCTCCATTGAGCCAAACCTTGTGACCAGCACTACTTCCTGCAAACATGTTCGTCTTTTGTTCACGCGGTGAATACAAATAGGTCAAACCATAAATGACATTACCAGAACAGTTCAGACATTTAATTCCAATAGTGCTTAACATCTCCCAGATGTTGCCTTTATCACCAAATTTATCAGTGTTAGTAGGATTGATTTTATGTGAGGTCCATACGTGTTCCCCGACGGAGTTCCCCTCAGTCGCGCCATCGGCTGCGATTGTTTGTTCTGTAACACTACCGTCACTCGCTTCTGAAAGATAATCATAATAATCATAATTTCGCCATGAAACAACATTTCGCCCCCAGAAAACAGCATTTCGCCCCTCCAGGATAAAAACATCGTGAGGAACATGAAGGTTGCGGAGCAGTACCCATAGCCATGGTCCTTCTATTTTGGGACCACCTTTCGGGAACCCCGGGTTACCATACCAAAAGACTCTTGTTTTCTCTGGTAATCCATCCAAAGGGGATATGTTGGATATTTTGTTAAACTGTAGTTGTAACGCTAATAAATTCTCCAAGTTTGCGAGAGGTGAAACCTCGGATATGTTGTTGCCGAGTAGATTTAATGTGCCACTCAATTTCTGCAAGTTTGCGAGAGGTGAAACCTCGGATATGTTGTTGAAGCGCAGATCCAGTCGTTCCAAATTAATCAACGATGAGAGGGATGAAATGTCGGATATTTTGTTATTATTAAGGGATAACGACTGTAATTTTGTTAACCCTACTAAAGGCGATATATCAGATAGTACTCCTTGCGCGGTACTGAAATTATTCCCGCCCCCTACAACCTCGTGGTGCATCTCACCGAGATACAGTCGTTCCAAATTAATCAACCCTGAAAGGGGTGAGATGTCGGATATTGGGTTACCTGTAAGATTTAGCCTCTGTAATTCTGTTAATCCAGCTAAAGGTGAGATGTCGGATATTCGGTTACCCCCAGGATTTAGATTCCCAAGATCTAGCCACTGTAATTCTGTTAATCCAACTAAAGGTGATATGTCGTATACTCTCTTACCCAAAAGTCTTAGCGTATGTAATTTTGTTAATCCAGCTAAAGCCGATATATCAAAACCAACATTGTTAAGCTGTCCTGTATCGGATGTTACACCGAAGTCTTGACCACCAATGTTTAAATACTCCAAATTTGTCAATCCTGCCAGTGGGGACAGGTCTAAAGGATAGCCAGAAATTGATAAATATTTCAAATTTGTCAATCTTGCCAGTGGTGATAGATCATTTATACCGTGTGAGAAAGATAATTTTTCGAGATTTGTTGCGAACTGTATTCCCTCTAAATCTTGAGGTGGTTGTCCACCTCCATGAAGGGTTGTCAGTATTGCCATGTCATCCACTGTAATTGGTGTACCGGAGGGTTTTCCAAGTGCTTCTTCAATTGCAGTACGCAGGGTTGGGTTAGGGATATTAACTATAGTTCCAGGAATGCGTTCGGGGATCGGTTCAACGGGTGTTACTATGCTTTCTTGTGGGAAATCCAATGCATGAACGATGTCGGTCCATTGTTGTGTCCATGTATCCCGTTTGATGGTGCCGTTCTCCAGAACCAACAATCCTAAGTTTTGTAGTCCGACATTCTGCTGGATATTTTTTATAAGTATCTCGGTTTGTAGTCCGAGAGATGCGGCGGCATGTATTGAATCAATAGGTCCTTGAAAGACTTCATGGAACCGTTGAATGGGTTCAATTCCGCCGAACACGTCGCCAGTTTTTTGAAGAGCTTGTCGGTAACGTTCTGTATCCTGTGCGAGGAGTGCATCCATTGTGGCTTTTTCCACATAAAGGCTGAGTGCACGTGCTTTGTCGTAGGGTGGGTTTGCGTTCTGTTCGACGACGTTCCGGACTTCATCTTCAAATTGTTTCATTCCTTCGGTATGACATCCGATACAGGATAGTCCATTTCGGACTGCTGGGTCACTTACTGCAGGGTTTGAGACGATGTCTGTGGGTGCTACATTCAGTCGGTTTCCATTTTGATTTGCAAGGTAGTATGCTTGCAGTCCGTTCGGTAGGTTGAAAATGATTTCGCTGCCGTCGTGTTCAAAAGAGATTGGATGCGTGAAGATGTTCTGTGTACCAACACTCCCAGCAAAATCGTAGCTTTTCCAGTATGCACCGTGTTGAAAAGTGTGTCGTTCTACAACTCTGTTGTGGTTTGAGACCCCAGAATCGTTAAAACCCGCGCGCCAGACACGTTTCCCAGGGGCGTTCTGAATATTTTCTTTAACTGATACCTCAAGTTTTTCTTCAAGTTCTCGTTCTGTCAGTGGCAGCTGCAAAATATCGTGATAGAGGGGTGGCAAGGAGGCGTTTGCGACGAACCAATCTACATGAATAAACGGCACCTGGCAGTTCAGTTCTTCTTGCAAACTTGTCAGTTTTTCATGGAGCGATGTCTCAGAAGGTGCGTTGTATTCATCCGTGTAGGGATAGATTCTTTCAATCTGTGTCCATCGGTTAGTGCCGACCTCCCATTGATAGTCTCGCAGATCAATGTAGAAGATAGTTCCTATAGGATCAATTGCTTTCGGTTTGACGATTTCGCGTCCCCAAGAGAGGCTATTGACAAGTTTAGAGAGGGCACGTTGATAGGCTTTTAATGCTTCATCCGATTCACCTGCGTTGTAGAGATGGGTTGATGTAAAGTAACGTGCAAAGGTGCGGTCAAAAGGTGGAATGGATTGGACATGTGCCTCAATTGTCTCAAGCATGGCTTGAGGGGTGATGAAGTCTGTATTTGCTCTGACAGGGGTATTCCAATCGGGTGCACCCGCAGCAATCCATTGGCGTATTGTTTCTATCGCTGCAGAGGTTAGTGGTGGTTGTCCGAGCGGCATCCTTGTAGCAACATCCGTTTCGATGAGTCGTTGATAGAACACAGAACTTTCTGGATCGCCGGGGATAATTTTTCCATTCTCAATGAGTGCTTTGTGTTCAATGATCAGTGATTCTCTATAGGAACCGTTTTCACCGTGACATATCAGGCAGGATTGCTCTATGATTGCATATACATCTTGTGTAAGATTCTGCTGTGCTGCAACGTTTTGGGTGATATAAAATAAAAGAGCAGTGGAAATAAGGATAAACCGAGACAGATGTTTTTTCATAGTGTTTACGACTCCTAATTGCAATGAATCCTCTTCTCCGCTTTGACAACTTGTTATCAGATTATAGATCGCTCTTCAAGTATAACAACTTTCAGCATTTTCATACTATTATTCATGGTTTGATAAATACGCCACATCGTGGAACAATGACACAAATATATTTATCAACAGAATAATCAACTATATATCAGAAATAACGATTTCTGGAGATAAATTATTGTTTTTTAACAATTCTACCAATGGTTTTTGAAAATATTCCCATCCAATTTTAGATATTGCAACAGTCTTGATTAATTTGCTTATGTTAATTCTAATTGGGATACCGTCAGAGGGCACGTCATCCATTAAGTTAGTCGTATCTGAACTGAAGTATCTGGAGTCTGGTGTGAACATTCTATCGCTGTAAAATGGTATGTTTGATGTATCAACTTGAACTTCTAAGTGATGTTTGCAAATAGATTTGAATGAAATAGTTGCCCTGACTTCATGTTCGTCATTAAATACCTTTTTCTTGTGTAGAATTGGAGCATAAAATAATTTAAGTACATTATCAGGATTGTTTAAGTTCTCTTGTTCAAAGTTCTCGTAGCCCTCAATATGTTCTTCACGATAATCTTTATATTTTACCTTACCTATGTGAACATCATAATCTTCATCATATTCAACAAAACTATCAATGAGATCTCCAATAGTCGTTTGAAGGGCTATGGATGATGGGTGTCTTTTATCACCATATTCTCCCCACATTATAAAACTTTCATGTTCTTTTCTAAACCAACAGCTACAAAACATGAAATGGTTCGAAAAGTCTTTTAGCAATGTTGCAAATGAGTGTAGTGTCATTATTTTTTCTTCTAATTGTTCTTTTGTCTGTAATTCCGCTGATTGTTCTATATATTCTTTCTGCTTAATGAACGCTTCATCTTGTTTTATGGGTGTATTCTCTTCATTAAATAAGTTTGTCTTATAAACTTCCTCTAAAGATTTATCTGATAATGTTCCTTCACTTTTGTCATTGAATTTGTAAATATTAGGAAAATAAAGTGTTTGACTATTCAGTATTAACATAAATTTGTCTATAGACATGTATCGCCAGATTATGGCATCTCGTGAAGGGGTGCAAAAGTAAGGACTTTCTTTATAAGGCATATCTTATAGTTTTCACCGCTTGTTCTTATCACCAAGGAAGATTCATGGTAAAATATGGATTCATTGGAAATGGACGTTGTTTATTTTCTATTGGGTAAAGTTTCTGTATAAGATACGCTTCGGCATTACGTTGTTCATTCTCATCAGTTATATATGTCCATGTTACATATAATGAACCTGTGTTCATCCTGCGTTCTCTCATTGGATGAAACAAAGTATATTCTTTAAGTCTTTCTTTGATGTGTCCTTTACCAACATAATTAGCTATGGGGATGTTATTATAATTTGTAAAAATTACATAGACACCTTCAGAACCATGAGGGATGATATTTATCGTATCCTCACAGAATATGTGCCAAGTATTATTTAGTCTTTGCCAATTTACGTTCATTTTTATCTCCCTGCAATCAGTTATTAGTTGATATATTTCCTTAGACAGTTTCTGGAAGTATGGTAAAAAACCTAATTTTCACTATTTTGAGTAAAAACAAGCTTATCATTGATTACACTAATATAAAAAATAAGACATTTTTGTCTTAAAACCGTTGGCACTTTATAAACCAAAATAGTAATAACAAAGGTGTTATTCAAAGTAGATGTATGATCTCTTCCGATTTATCATACATGACGAAAGGTGGGAAGTTCTTATGCTAACTGTCGTTGCCGAATTTCACCCCAAGGACCGGTAATGGCAAGGGTTATTCCTGGAGTCTGGATATTGACAAACATTGTTGTACCATCGGGTGAGAAAACAGAGCCAGCAAACTCAGAGGTGTTAGATACATTCTTTGCAAATTGATAGGTTTTTCCTTCTGGTGTTACACCTACAATGTACTGTTCTCCTGGTCCATCTTCACAAATAATTAGATCTCCCCATGGAGCAACTGCAATATTGTCAGCATTTTCAAGAAGATTGCTGTCATTCGGTTCAATAAATAGCTGAAGTATTCCAGGTTTTTTCTGTTCCCGGCTTGTACCTTCGTAAGGACTGGGTATATATTTCCATATTTGTCCCTTCAGTTCAACCCCTCCATTTGTGCAGGTAAAATATAGTGCGTCACCACTATACCATATACCTTCACCTCGGGCAAAAACTGCAGCGTCCTTCCCTTCAACACCTTGCTTACGGAGATCGTCATCGGGTGATTCTACATTTTCAATATCTACCCATTCGACAGAAAGTTCCTGTAACACAGGATACGGGTTATAAGTCCACGGTACATACTTATTTAGTGTGGTTTTCCAATTGCGGGTATCGGCTGCCTTCTTATCTCGTATTTTCAAAGCCTGGAGTCGTCCACCTTTTATGAGTTCTCCTGGTTTATCTGGTATATATCGATAAAATAACCCATCGTTTCTATCTTCGGTTTGATAGACAATACCCGTTTTTTCATCAACAGCGACTGCTTCATGATTAAAACGCCCCATCGCCTTTAAAGGTGTTGCATTTACTAATCCATGAGTTGTGGTAACTGGGACTTCAAAGTTATATCCGTGGTCTTGTTCAAAGGTATTCTCTGTCTTTTGTACAGCTTCCTCACAAGACAGCCATGTGTTCCAAGGCGTTAGTCCACCAGCACAATTCCGGATTGTTCCTACAAGACTTAGGAAATGATTGTCTAATGTACCTGTACGTGTATCATAAATGAGCGTTGTTGTTCCTCCGAGGCAAGGTGCTTCTTTTGAACCCATATCGTAGATTTTATTAGTGTCAACAAGATTGAGTTTTTCGTTATTCCAACCAAAAGGACCGACAATCTTATCTGCAGCAGTTAACTCATGATTTCGAATAAGAATGGTTTTTCCGTTTGGACCAGGAAATGCAGCCATTCCATCATGCTTACCGGGAACCCAGAGTCCATCGTCCATCTTTTCACCTGTTCTTGAAAAAGCATGAACTGAAAAACCTTCTGGCAATTCAATAAGTTGATTAGGACTTGGAACAAAAACGTAAGGAGGTTCAGGTTTGAAACCTGGAACATGTTTAATTAATTTTCGACTTACACCTGTAAACCCAAAACCTACAGCAGCAGAGGCAGTTGCAATTGATCCGTATCGTATAAATTCTCGACGAGATAAATTAAACTTCAATGTTTGCTTCTCCAATTATATGGAAACAAGTAGGAATACTCAATGATTTATTTTGACAGTGTATAGCATGATATGTTAGAATTTTATAACGATAACGAGTATACCATATATACATAAAATTGTGGATTAATTTTGCACCAATCAATTGAAATAGTGTTATAAGAGTGTGTGTGAAATCGGCATTTAAAGGAGAGACAATCCAATGGAGACAGATAGTTATGCCCCTGGGGAAATAGAACCGTATTGGCAATCAGAATGGAAAGAAAAAGAAGCATTTAAAATTCCAAACGATATTGAGATATTATCGAAAAAACCGAAATACTATGTACTCGGAATGTTTCCTTATACTTCTGGTGCTGGATTACACATGGGGCATACTAAAAACTACGTACCGACCGATGTTCTGGCAAATTTTAAACGCATGCAGGGATATAATGTCATGCACCCGATGGGTTGGGATGCTTTCGGACTCCCTACAGAACGGACAGCGGTACGCGAAAATGAACATCCGGCACGTATTACCAAACGGAATACTCAGACATTTCAACAGCAGATTCAACGTATCGGCCTTTCCTACGATTGGTCTCGGAAAATCGACACCTCAATACCAGAATATTACAGATGGACACAATGGATCTTTCTCCAACTGTATAAAAAAGACTTGGCATATCTTGCTGATGTCCCTGTCAATTGGTGTCCAGCATTAGGTACAGTACTTTCAAATGAAGAAGTAAAAGATGGAAAATACGTTGATACAGGTGACCCCGTTGAAAGACGGTTAATGCATCAATGGATGCTGAAAATCACTGCCTATGCAGAACGTCTGTTGAACGACTTAGATCAATTGGAGTGGCCTGATGGTCTCAAAGAGATGCAGAGACATTGGATTGGCAAATCTGAAGGGGCAGAAATAACTTTCCGTATAAAAGATAGAAATGATACGTTCACGGTTTTCACAACCCGTCCAGATACACTCTTCGGTGCAACCTATTGTGTTTTAGCACCGGAACATCCACTTGTATCTCAAATAACACACCCTGATGCGGTTTCCTCAGTTTACGATTATGTTCAAGAAGCCTCAAATAAATCTGATCTGCAACGGACAGACCTTGCTACTGAAAAAACCGGTGTCTTCACAGGTGCTTATGCCATTAACCCATGCAACAACCAACCTGTCCCTATCTGGGTAGCGGACTATGTCCTTATGACGTATGGTACTGGTGCCATCATGGCTGTTCCGGGGCATGATGAACGAGACCATGAATTCGCAACAACCTTTGGGATTCCTATAATAGAGGTTATCAGTGGTGGTGAAAAACCTATTGAAGAGGAGCCGTTTGAAGAAGACGGTGTTTGTGTAAACTCCGATTTTCTCAACGGGTTACGTGTAGATGATGCAAAGAAAAGGATGATTGCATGGCTTGAAGCAGAGAAGAAGGGGGAAGGACAGATACAATACCGTCTTCGAGACTGGCTTTTTTCGCGTCAACGCTATTGGGGTGAACCGTTCCCTCTTGCGCATCTTGAGGATGGTACAATCGTACCACTTCCAGATAATCATTTGCCTGTGGAACTTCCACCAATTGATGCGTATAAGCCTACTGAAGATGGGAAACCACCGCTTGCTCGTGCGGATGAAACGTGGTTAAAAGTTAAACTTCCTGATGGTCAAATTGCCACACGAGAAACAAACATAATGCCACAATGGGCAGGTTCATGTTGGTATTATCTCAGATTTTTGGATGCTCACAATACGGATGTTCCATTTGATACCGCTCTTGAACAGTACTGGATGCCAGTAGACCTTTATATGGGTGGAGCGGAACACGCCGTACTTCATCTACTATATGCACGTTTTTGGCACAAAGTATTATATGATTCAGGGATGGTATCCACAAAAGAACCTTTCCAAGGACTTCTTAACCAAGGTACGATTTTGGCAGAATCCTTTCAAGATGATGCAGGTAAATACTATTATCCGCATGAAGTCGAACGAAACGGGGATGAAACTGTAGTAAAGACATCTGGTACATCTCTCAATGTTCAATTAGAGAAGATGTCAAAGTCCCGGTTCAATGTCATTAATCCAAATGATGTTATTGATAAGTATGGAGCTGATGCCCTTCGTCTATACCTATTGTTTATTGGACCTGTTACCGCAAGTACACCGTGGCAGGATGCTGGCGTTGAGGGGGTTTATCGATTCCTACAACGTACTTGGAGATTGGTAGTTGATGAACAGAATGGTGAACTCAGCAAAAAGTTGACCGACCGCCCAGGTTCAGATGACTCTGAGCTTTGGAGAGAACTCCATAAAACCATCAAACAAGTTACTGTAGATACCGAATCGGTAGATAAGATGAATACGGCAATTAGCCAAATGATGATATTCGTCAATGCTGCAACTCAAGAAAAATCACTATCTACAGAGACAGTTAAAATCTTCCTGCGTTTACTTGCGCCCTATGCTCCTCATATCACCCAAGAATTGTGGCATCGTCTCGGTGAATCAGGATTTATAGCACATACTACATGGCCAGAATACGACGAAAGTATTCTTGAAACAGCTACCATCACTATAGTTGTGCAAGTAAACGGAAAACTTCGGAGCCGTCTACAACTCCCTGCGGAAGCAACCGACGAACAGAAAGAAGAAGCCGCAGTTGCCGATGAAAAAATACAAAAGTTTATTGAAGGGAAGACGATCAGAAAAGTAATAGTTGTGTCAAAGAATAATTTGGTTAATATCGTTGTTTAATATCTATTACAGTTCTCATACACCAAACTCACTTTAGGATAATAAGAAATTATGCAAATTAAGAATCTTCTCGGAATTCTCATATTAGTTCTCATAGCAAATGGGATTGTGTCTGCAGAGGAATCTGCGGGTAAATTGGTCTTTGCAGTCCGTGAACCTTTTTTAACTGAAGACGGTTTTCGTGCCTCAACGGGACGTCTGGAGAAAGGAAGGGATACTAAGAAATGGTGGGATTTCTACCAGTATAACATCGGTATAATGAATCCAGATGGAACAAATTATAGCAAACTAACGGATAATGGTATTTCGCGTATGCCAAAAATCTCAATGGATAGGAAACGAATAGCATACATTTCTGGTATTGACGAAGCAAAGTCGTTATACATCATGTTTTCTGATGGCACAGAGAAGAAACGTCTTATCAAGAAGGTGTTTGCTATACATGATTTTTGGTGGTCACCCAATAACGACGCTGTATTGGTAGTGGTCGAAATTGATCGTCCCAAAGATCGTTTAGAGAATTGGGTGGTAACTGTTGATGGAGAAATTAAACGATGGCGGAGTGAACGGTGGACAAAAGGATGGTTACATTGGGATGTAAACGGTAAAAAGGTAAAAGAACCTCATAGGAGATTGCTTGAAGTATTACCAGAAGGGACAAATTGGCCAGAGTGGTCACCAGACAAAAATTGGATAGCATTTATCACAGATGGGTATTTGGCACTTGCAGAACCAGATGTTGTCAGTATGGGTAGGACTTGGTATCTGCAGCGCAACGAACCACCCTGTGATAAGGTCGAAAAATGGTCCCCAGATGGTAAGAAGATATTATTTATTACATCTGGAAATGTATGCGTTGCCAAAGTGGAAAACGGACAATTTAGTGGGTATATTAACTTAAGTCTATATGCAGGTCGTGCCCCAGTATGGTCTCCTGATAGTCGTCAGGTTGCTTTTATTGGTTCAGATTCGGATCGCAGGCGTACAAGTGAGATTTTTATTGTTGATGTATTAACGGGAAATCTGCAGCAAATCACATCAACAAATTACGATTTCTCTCACCTTGATTGGAAATAAGTGTGTCAAAAATTGAACTATAAATTAGTGATAAGTATGTAGATATCCATTATATAAGTAGACAGACTGATATAACATACAAATGACAAATACATTTTATAGGAGTGATAACATATCTAACCATAATATATCGATAATTCCATTAGGAGGATTAGGAGAATTCGGGTTAAACATGATGGTCTATGAAACCGAAAATGACATCCTTGTCATTGACACAGGTTTCATGTTACCCAGTTCAGACATGCCCGGTGTTGATCTGATTTTCCCAGATATCCATTATCTGGTTGAAAGACAAGAAAAAGTTCGTGGAATCCTTCTAACACATGGTCATGAGGATCACATTGGTGCTTTAGCGTATGTCCTACAACAGATTAATGCTCCTGTTTACGGCACACAGTTAACACTTTCAATAGCAACAGGTCGGTTAAAAGAATATGGTGTTTTGGCAGAAGCACAATTGAATGTAATTGAACCGGGTGATCAGGTAGAATTAGGAGATTTTTCGGCTGAATTCATTTATGTTACGCACAGTATACCAGATGCCGTAGCAATAGCACTTCACACTCCTGCCGGTATAATTGTCCATACAGGAGACTTCAAATTTGACACAACACCAGTGGATGGCAAACTATCCGATATTCAAACCCTTGCACGTTTAGGTGGTGACGGTGTCCTCCTTCTGCTTTCAGATAGCACAAATGCGAACTGGCCTGGTCAAACTCCATCCGAACGAAGCATTTACGATGCTGTAGACAATATCTTTCAAAATACTGAACAACAATTATTTCTCTGCACCTTCTCCTCAAGTCTTCACAGAATCCAACAATTTGTTGATTTGGCAGAAAAGCATCGGCGTCTTGTTGCTGTTACGGGTCGTTCTCTTACCAATAATATCCGCACTGCAATGGATCTTGGTTATCTTGATATGAATCCGGACTTTCTGATTGATGCGCGTGAAGCGACAATGTTCAAACCAGATGAGGTCGTGGTATTTACTACTGGTAGTCAAGGTGAACCGAGATCAGCATTAGCATTATTAGCCCTTGACAATCATCCATTCTTGAAGATTGAACCAAATGACACTGTTGTCATATCAGCCCGACAGATTCCGGGAAATGAGAGATCCATTGGAAATGTAATTAATCATCTACTTAGACGCGGAGCTAATATTTTCCATGAAAAGAATGCAAATGTGCATGTTTCTGGTCATGGGGCATCTGAAGATCTTAAACTGATGTTAAATCTGCTACAACCAGAATTCTTCATCCCAATTCACGGTGAATACCAAAATTTAATCCGACATGCCGAACTCGCTGAATCTGTTGGGATACCAGCAGATAATATTAGGGTTGCAGAAGACGGTGAACTCATACAACTCACCGCTAATTCATGTGAAGTATATGAACGTGAGGGACGATCAGGGAGAGTATTGGTGGATGGGAAACCGGAGATTGGACTTGAAGATATCGTATTACGGGATAGAATTCAGCTTTCCCAAGATGGTATGGTTATACCGATTATTGTCATGCATAGTGATGGTGGTGCGATAGCAACCGAACCAGAAATAGTTTCTCGTGGTTTTGTATATATGGATGAATCTGAAGAACTTGTGGAAGAAGCGAAAGAAATCACGCGGAGAGTTATCGAAAATCTCAGTGATGAACAGAAGCACGAAACAGAAACAATTCAGGATGAAATTCGAACGGCTCTCCGTAGATTTTTCACCGAACAGATGCGACGGAGTCCTTTAGTCCTACCTGTTGTAATGCGAGTGTAGTCGAACAATTAACTTGTTATGATATAATTCAGTATATCGTTGCTACAGAAAACCTTGCAAGTGTTTCCATAGAATTGATATATAATTACTGATTTTAGCGAATACATCGTTAGTTTCATTATTTGCTATTTTCCACGAAGACGTTCAATTTCTTCTAAAGCTTTTTCTAATTCAGCTTCAGCGGTTTCTGCTCTAACTTCAGCGGTTTCTGCTCTAACTTCAGCGGTTTCTGCTCTTTCTGGCATTGTTTGTAACCATTCGGATGTAGTCGGATTATATAATTTTAATATACCTTCCCGTTCTCCTAACTCCAAACCTAATACAGACGATGGTAACCGGTCATTTAGAAAATCGATCTCTTCATAAACACCTTCATCCAAACGAAATCCAATGAAACTGGGTACGATTTCCCCAAGTGGGTCATAGATGAAATACTCCTTCACCTCAAGCACAGAAGCGTAGAGTTCTTTCTTTTTTCTCATGTCATCTTTAAAAGTACTTGGACTTGCTACCTCTAACACAAAATCAGGTGTACGTCCTTCCTCCCAAGTCAAGTATGTCCTACGTTGCTTTTTCGCGACACTAAAAGCAACGAAAACATCTGGTGCTACAGACTTCGTTGCGTCACCTTCTTCATAGTACATAAACATATTGCCAGAAATACAGACATCCTCACGATCTCTGTAATGATGTTTAAGCATCTGTATAAAATCAATCATCAAGTCCCGATGAACTTCAGTTTCTGCCATAGGTTTCCCATCTGATTCAGGATAGAAAATTGACGGCACTGCCTGTATTGTCTTTTGCATTATGTCATCTCCCATCATCAATCAAAACAATTACAATTCCACAAGATTCTACTAACTTAGATCCCACAAAAGTACAGAATGGTCTTCACTACCACTTGCCAATAAGCTACCATCAGGAGAAAAAGCGATACTTCTCACTGAACCAATGTGTCCTTTTAGTTCAGAATTTGATTCACCTGAAGAAGGATCAACGAAACGGACAGCACCATCTCTACCACCGACAGCAATTGTGTTACCATCGGGGGAATATGTAACACTCCATATATAAAACTTATAATCTGCTAATGTACTCTTACGTTGTCCTGTGAAAGCATCCCACAAACGCACAGTACCATCGGAACTTCCTGTAACAATCGTTTCTCCATCAGGAGAATATGCCACAGAATTTACCACGTGTGTATGTCCTTTGAGTGTCACTTTAGATTTCCCCGATGCCGCTTGCCATAAAATAACAGATTCATCGGAACTCGCGCTTGCAATGATACTACCATCAGGGGAATAAGCAATACTCCTTACTGATCCTGTGTGTCCTTTTAAAGTTGATTTTACCGACTCTGTTTCAGTATCCCATAGAATGATTAGATTATCAGCCCCACCACTCGCGATAGTAGTTCCATCAGGGGAATAAGCAAGTGATCGTACATGGTCAGTATGTTCTTTCAATGTGGTTTTTGGGAGTCCTGTAGAACTATCCCATAACCATAACTCTTCATAGGTTCCTGTCGCTACTGTACCACTATCAGGTGAATATGCTACACTCCATGCATACTCTCTATGTCCCGCGAGAAGGCTTACCTCGTCTCCACTCTGTGCATCATATATCCAAGTGCCTATATCACCACAAACAGATAGTTGTGTACCATCTGGTGAAAAAACTACATTACCTGTAATACTACTCTTCCCAAGTCGATATTTTGCTCCGTCAGGTAAGTCCTTTTGTTGAACATCTTTGCCATTATCCGTATTCATTTACATTAATTCCTTGTATAAATTATGGAAAAAGTATATCACATCTATATATATTTATCAATCTACGAAAGGCAATCGGGTGTGTAAAGTTTCTGTCATTAAACATTACGCTGCTATTGTATCTGGATACCACAAATGCTACTTATACTTTCAAAGTGAGATAAATACCTAATTATGTTAGATGTATGGATAATGTGAATGGAAAAAGTGTTAATATCTATCATTTTGAAATGATAGCACTTTCACGGAAACCTTCACGGAGCAATTTTACGAGCCCTTATTCTATAAGGGTTTATAATTTAAGTAGACCAATTCTCCGTGAATCACATACGTTAATTACACTATAACTTAAGTATGAATTAAGTACTTATATGTTTTTCATACGAAGTGTATTGGGACATAGCACTCCGCTGGAGTGTCAGACTGTTCCGATATTGTTTTCTATAGACATAGTACTCCGCTGGAGTACGGTATTTTTGATATAGAAACTCCAAAAAATAGACTTATCATTAGATTCTCAGTTACCCCTTGAAATAGAATTGTCGAAAATTATAGTAGTGAAGAATAATCTGTAATTCTCGAAATTCAGACTGGATGAATTGAAATTGAGATATCATTGGTGTTAAGTAAAGTGACAATTACTTTACACACCCACCTGTAAACATCGAATTGACAAATTCTATATTAGTAAGTTAGAGGAATCTCCTCGTTGGATATCCAACGAGTTAACAAATGGGTTAGTCCTGGATCATATTTTTTAAATTCCTCTCTGGATTTGAATTTGTGTCCCTTACCGTATGAATACCACCTACGAACACCTTCTGCCCAATACTCAGCGACAGGATCATGACCCGGTCTTCCTATTCTCTTAATAAAAGGTTCATCTTGCCATAATCCCAATTCTATTGCTTTATTATAAGCTCGTTGTAATAATAGCTCATACTGCGTATCAATCTGTGATATGACAAAACCGATTGCGTGTCCAAATTCGTGAATAAATACGCGCATACTTGGTTTTTTCCGCCATACGATAGAAGCAGCTAACCGTCCGGGGAACCCCAAATCGTTTCGCGGTCCAATTGCCAAACCTGCCGATGATTTGAAGTGTCCTTCTTTCCATCTTACAGATGCCTGTACACACTCCTCCGGTGCAACAAGAATGCATTCATATCCTGATAGATAGTTAAGGATATCTGGATGTTTAGAAGTTATCTTTAATATAATCTGCTTGGCAGCACGAAATGCTGTATCAGGTATATTCTCTGAACCAGTAATTGTGATCTCTTCTACTTCCAAGTATTTTAGAGTAAGTTTTTCAGTATTGGATGCATTTTGAGCTGACATTTTTCTATCCAAATTGTGATATGTGATTATAATTCTGTAATGGTAATTTAGAGAATTATAACATGATCTCTATCATATATACCAATTCATTGAGTCACACTACAGAAACACCGTGAAAAGACATCATTCCAAGGTAGAAGTCGAATACCAGGTAGCATTATCCCGGTAGTGCATTATGGTAATTAACACCAGTAAATATCCCCAGAACCATCCATGCTCCAATAATCCCAAACTCTCCAATAATTAATCCCATGAATACGGGTCGGAGTCTTCTATAGTATCCGATTCCTCCTGTTTTGAGTATTAAGTACTTCAATAGCCAACCGACGAACATACATGACCACAGAAAATAGGAGGAATAAACAGCACCCATGACATACCCAATTGGGTGTATTTGCCACCACATAAATTGGCGTTGCATTATCAATAAAAAAGATGTAATTCCCGCCCCTAATAACATGCTATATGCTTCTCCCATTTTTGGATCTTTTGGATATTGAATTAGAGAAACCATATGATTAAAGTATCGCGGAGCACCAACAAAAGGACCGTGCTGTAAATTTAACCCTCCTTTTTCGTATATCAATGGGAGTGATGCCACATAGGAAACCCCGATTGCGACAACCATAGATATTGCCATTACAAAGAACAGACTCTTTCGTTTTAGCCCTACTGGATCAGATGCTTTGAACCCGTGCAATACACTCGGCATCAATATACCTCCCCAATCCCGCATCATAACTCTTTGAAAACCCAATAGTGCTAAACTACTGGCATTTATGATTCTTGAACCAGTAATTATCTCAAAATATTCTACAGGATACATTGGTGCCTGTATTAGTAGCATTCCACCGTTTACTACCATCCAAGACAGTGCTGTGGATGCAATTAAAAAGAGTATGATGATACTACAGGCAACCCAAAACGACATGCCAGCATAAACACATAAAGCAGTTAGTAGTAGAAAACTGATGATTCCACCAAAGAATGCACTTCTATAGGAGAGCACTTCATCAGAATCATCAATCATTGAAGTAGAATTTGAAGGTTGGAAAGACTTCAGTATTATATCTTTGATATGTGCGCGACTGTTTATGAGAAAGGCGATAACCATTATTACATAGGCAGCCATGGTTTGTCCTCTGGCACTGATCCAAGGACTGATGGGAATTGCAAATGCGTTTATGATGATATATTGTAACTTAAAGAAGAGAAAGAAGAACCAACAACTAAAGGAGATTTCTGTTGCCAGAAAGTAGGTTATTCCTATTACCGAGAAATATAAAAAGAACCTGAATTGCGGCCACCATCTCATCACAATCCAGGGACGTTCAGTGAATGGTGTATATAAATCGTATCTATTTGGAATAGACGGTATAGCAGGGAAGTATTCGTGCAATCCATTAAGTAGATGGAATGCTGCTGCGATACCGAAACCTATCCAGATAAGACGTTTCCTAAAGAAACCATTTAGCTTTATATTTCCAGATGTTTGTTGAACCATCTCTACAGGGATAGATACGAGTGGGAATACATACCTTTCGCGTTCTACCCACTGTTTTCGTATGACAATCGAAACGCAGATTGTGACACAATAGAATAAGAGTATGAAAGCAGACCAGACAAGGATTGGCTTCATCCAAGGTATCCACGGCACAGAGGATTCGCCCTCATAGAAATTCGTAACAGCTTGTTTATCCCATACTATTAACCATTCAGGGAAGTGAGAATGAAGCGTCTCTGCCCACTCATTTTCTGGGGTTGCAAAATAGACTGGTGCGGCTAAATAGGGGAGCAAGAAACCTATCATTCCTTTAGAAGGAATTGCTGAACTAACTACCATCATCACCCAAATTACAATTAATTCTCTGGGATTTAACATTGCTCGGGGTAGAACTTTCTTTAGGATGGGATTGATAAATAAGGTAAGGAATATGAGGGTGAATACCGCACCTAAAGGGAAATGATTTCCTGAGATATCTGTCCCTTGAAGGTAGTAGTCATTATATGGTGTGATTGCCGTTTGTAAGATGACAAGTGCTAAACCGATGAGTATGGCTCTTACAGTCATCTATTCACACCTTGCGAATGAAGTATCAATTACCAATTTGTAGGGTGGTAAGGTTATACAAAATTGGTATTAGTGTGTTAATGGGACGCGACACGTGGTATCATTTGTGGGTGTGCATAAACAGTTGCATCGAAACTTTTCTGCATCAGTTCCCACTTGATGTCCTGATAATCATTATCTTCCGAGAGATCATGATGTTCCCATGGATCGTGCCGAAGATCATAGAGTTCGCATATTCCTTTCTGATGGTATACAACGAGCTTCCATCGTTGATCTCTATACATTGTGGCATGTGTTTGATCGGCTGTAGCTAATGCACCGAAGAATTCTGAACGGACTGCTTCACGGTGTTCATTGTGAAAAACAGTACCACGCATTATCTGATTTAGGGGTTTACCCTGAACATAATAGGGAATATCAATTTCCAACAGTTCATACAGGGTAGGGACAATGTCAATAAGTTCAACAAGGTCATGACTATATATACCCGCGAGAAAACGGGTTGGCATTGAAATAATAAGTGGAACTCTTACTAATCCTTCGTAAAAACGACAGCCTTTGTAGAGTAGTCCGTGGTCACCGAGAGATTCTCCATGATCAGAAGTAAATATAATTATAGTGTTATCACGAAGGTTTTCTGCATCGAGAAAATCGAGGATTCGTCCAAACTCATGGTCAACTTGTTCAATCATAGCGTAATAAGAAGCCTGTACCTGTTTCCCATCAAACTCAGATGGGTGTGTTGCTTTAGATTGAAAATCAATACCTGCTTCGGTTAATTTATTCTGAAATGGTATATCGGTGTCTTCAAAGTATGGACCGGGTAAAGTTTCTGGATCATACCGTCGGTAATATTCCCATGGAGCGTCAAATCCTGGATGTGGATCAAATGGATTGATATTTAGCATCCACGGTTGATCTTTTCTTCTATTCTTCTTTATGAATTCAATTGCTTTTTCTGTACACCAATAAGTCTGATGTAGATGTGGTGGTATGTTATCAGAATCAGGTGTAGGTTCAGGAAACTGTCCAGTCTTCTTCTTAGGATTTTGGTTGACCACTCTGTTTGATAATATGTCTGCCAAGTCTTCTCCTTGTTCTCGTACCCACTCAGCATATTCGTGTCCAAACGCTTTCGGTTTTCCATGGTCGTGGCTATATTGAAAATACCGGTATCCATCGTTAACTCGGTTTTCCTGCGCCTCATAAGCACTTGCGAGATGTAGTTTTCCTATTAATCCACAATCGTATCCCTCTTGTGCGAGTACATGAGAAATCAGACGATCTTCATAGTATTGCGGAAAAACGGGGTTACCATTTCCTGTAACACTCAGCGTTGAAGGATACATCCCCGTCATGAAACTTGCGCGTGAAGGTGTACAGATAGGAGATTGACAATATGCATGCGTAAATGTGACTGATTTACGGACAAGTTCATTTAGTCTGGGGGTGCGAATATGTTTATTTCCTAACGCACCAATTGTATCGAATCGTTGTTGGTCTGTACAATACCACAATATATTGGGTCTTTTATCCATATCTGGTGTTCCTTTTCGTTGGTGTTATTTTTATTTGTATTTACACAAGATAACGAGTAAATTGGGTATCTATTGAAGTAAATTCGTTATTTCGATGTTTACCTTTTGTATCCCAATCTCAATAGAAAAATAGGATTGTGATAGTTCTGCTTATGTTAAATGGAAGTATGATGAGGATGTGATTATCCTTTATTTTATCAAATGTTAAGCATTTGATTAAGGAAAATCTTATATTTCAAAAAGTATTCAAGTGGAAATTATACCATTTCTATAAATGATTCTCCCATGTTTAGGTGATATTTATGTCTTGAAATACTACACAAACTGGATGAAGATTAAAATAATAATTCGGTAATGTGTTAGAAATTCGGTTCGGTTAGGAAACCGAACCTACCAAGTTTGGAAAAATGGGAATTACCGAATTTAAAACTTAATCCTCATGAAGTTTGTGCTACATTAAAGAGATTCTATTAATGAGACTTTAATTACCAGAAATGGTATAAGAAATGGGTATAGTAATTTCAGATGATGAATGGTGACGTTAGAAAGAATAAAATTATGGACTGGAATTTTCTACTACCCAAAAGCAAATTTGGATCAGAAATCTTCGTACAAGAGACATATAGTTTGGTAAGGAAAACGATTAACGAAGATTATCGATCAGCACTTAATCCTGGTTCTTTTGCTGGACGGACAACCCAATCAGCAAAAACGGATTTGAATGATTTTGCTTTTTCTCCAAAATGGATATATTGTATGTTTTGAAGTGGAATAGATATATCTCCATAAATAGCGGATGTACCTAACAGTCTTTCCCCTTTAACCTTATTAGGTTCAAAAATAACAATTGGGTTATGAATCAAAGCGAACCGAATTTCTGATAAAGGCTTATTCTCTTTAGTGATTAAAGGGGATTCTTGTTTGACAATTTCTTGTTGATTCTGTTTTTTTACCTTTTCAGTCTTCTCATCACTAATATCTACAATACGTGCAATTCTGTTTATTGGAATTGTGGAAATATTTAATTTAGATTCAAACTGGATAGTCTTTCCGTTGAAAGCTAATAAAGTTCCTCGTTTTATATCACCATTATTTGCTATGAGTAGATGTTTTGGTGGATTATCCCGACTAAATCTGGGTACAATTAAAGCTCGTTCTAATTTCTTGTCCAATTTATCAGGTTTTGTCTCAAGTGGATCAAAGAACAACTCAACCCCACGTTTTAGAATCTCTGCATCGTTTTCAATCCCTTTTCCTGCTATAACGAATTTTACATTACCTGCCATTACTTTATTTTCATTAATTACTATATTGACTTCTCCCTCTTTTTCTCTTAGTATATCTGCCTCAATAATTCTTCCATCTTCAAGTATAATTCGATGCTTATCGCCACCAGTAATTGTAATTGGGTTTCGGTTTTCTTTTCTACCGTGTGTTTTTCCGCGTGTAAACTCAAGCCCTTTGACAAAGGAGGTATTTATAGTGGTTGTTTTTAGAAGAGGAGATTCAAACCCGATATTAGTTTTATCATAAGAATCTATTCTACATGGTATAACTTCGCCGTTTTGGAGATGTAATAGATGTGGAAATTTCTTAATATCAAAAGATTGTAATCTTGAAACGCTTTTGTTATTCCGTTGTATGCGTAGAGATCGTAAATTTGTTAGTCTTAATGGTGCCATTCCACCTACAGGTTTCCATCTAATTAGAGATGGATCATTGTTATCAAAAATGACGTGTCCTTTTAGACTACCTGTTTGAAAAAACATTTTATCAAAATCTCCAGTATCTTGTTTTGTATTCGTATTCGAATGAAAACGGAGTCTTTCTACGCCTTCATAAGAACAGGATACTGGTTCTGTAGTAAATGCAGTGTTCAGAATAACTGAATCTGAATTTAACCTCTCAATCTTTCCTGAGATAATAGTACCGTCAACATATGTCAATGCAGCGTGTTGATCAATTTCAGTCTTTTTCATCCCGGGTATGACAACGCGATCAACATCCTGTAGATTTATGTCTTTTGTCAGACCATCAGATTTTCTGACATAAGTAATTCCATTATCAACATACAACTGTCCATAATGTATCTCTCCATTCATCATATGAACACGCGGTTTTGTAAAATCTACCTGTCGATTCAATGCAAACTCAGATTGGCTATAGACGCGCAACCGTTGTATCGTGAGATCATTTCCTCGGTTATATACATAGACCCCAGCAGATTCGACTGTTTGCACGACTTCATTTAATTCAAGGAGTAAGTTCCCATTCTGATCGAAAAGCTTGAGGAGTTGACTTGGTTGGTCATAAGCAAGCCTTAAACGGAAACTTCTCCGATCAGGTTCAATTTTCATCACCGATTCAAAAAGTGTTCCTTGAACAACGACCAATTCATTAACCCATGTTTCAATCCGTAATGCTTCATATAGATTCTTACCAAGTGAGAAAACGAACCCTGGGGGACGGAGTGAGGATGAGATTTCAAAATCGATTTCAAAACCTTGGGGCCATTCAATAGGATAAAAGATATTTGATTTTTGCTTGTTTGTGTGTGGATGTCCTGCTCGATCCGTATTCCAATCTTCATGTTGAAGCTGATTAGGTCTATCTTGTTTGTTAATATTTCGATTTTTGTTATTTACACTCCAAGAAGATAAATGGGTACCATCAAATATTAACCTTGAATGCTCACGATTCTCCCATGAATAAATAGCAGAACGTTTCAAACGGAATTCTCCGAAACGTTGACTTTTACAAAGCAAAGTACTATCATCAGAATCAATAATATCTGCGATAAATGAATCACCCGTTACGGTTCCTATACGGAAAGTTTCTGTAGCATCAACAGGTATTTGCGGGAATACAATTGAATTTATTGCGTCAACATCAATAACCAGTTCATCTGAGAAGAACGGTGATGACCATCGAATGAGATCGTGTTCACCTTGAATCAACTTACCTGGAAGAGAATCTCCATTATTCCATCGTAAATGGGTTTCCTGTGACAAAACGGTTGTAGGTATCCACAGTCCAGTTAATAATATAAGGATAATGACATTTTGAATTAGGCACTTTCTCATGGTTCTCTCCAAATTACATAAGATTTTCGTATTTATCTTTCATAAATAGGTAGTAGTCGATAGTTTAAGGCTAAGGTAAGAACAGCCATGCCGGTACCATAGGCTTTCCCATGGTTACTATTAAAACTACCATCTGCTTGTTGCATCTGTTGTAGTTTTTCAATAGTTCGCTGATTCCAAGACTGCCATGCTTTAAAATCACATTGAAATAGTGCTTGCGCCATATAATACAAAGTGTAAAATTGATAGCTGCCTTGTGTAGAATAGTCTTTTCTACGGACAATAAATTCTGAAGTTGACTTGTACTCAGGAGTATCTTTCCTCTTTCCAATAGAATAAACAAGTACGGCAATTGCTGCGCGTGTGACACCACCGCCATGACTTCTTCCTGGTGTATATGATACAGATCCATCCCGCATTGTACATGTCTGGAAGAAGTTGAGAGCTTTGTTGACAGCTTCGTTTGGTATTTCAATCCCTGCGTTTCGTGCCCCGAGTACTCCCATAAGAACTGTACCTGCGACAGTGGTATCAGCATCTCGTGCTTGAGGAGAATATCTCCATGCTCCCCATGGGTTTTTCTCTTGTGATGTTAGTACACATCGAACAGCGAGTTCTAAAGATTCACCAATAGTTCTTCTTCGATTCTCAGGAATGTTACTATCCTTCCAAAGCAAATCATCACTTACAACCCCATAAGCTTCGGAAAGAGCTAATGTAGCAAATCCGTGGTGATACATTGACCCGTGTCCAGACCCCTGCATATATCCTGTCTTTGAATTCTGTTTTGAGATGATATTCCGCAAAGATCTGCGTATGTTTTCTGCATAGGGACCGTAATCTGGATCTTCGCCACTTGCCATAAAAGCCATGACACATATTCCGATTATTCCAGCCCCGGATTGACTTGCTCTCCAACTTCCATCCTCTAATTGTGTCGTTGCCAAGTATCGTAAACTTCTGTCATTGATACTTCTGACAGCGGGTGGCACTCCTGTACCAAACCGTAGTGTTGCATCTTGTGCTCTTGCGAATTCAATAGGCAACATACATATTATTAGGAAACTGAGTAGTCCTGTGAAAAATGTATGGATATTAGTGAATCCGTATTTTCCTTTGTCTATAATCATTTTAAAAGAACTCCTTGTTTGAGCGTATTCTGCTGCCAGGGACTCAAATCATCCGGATTGATATTAAGATATAGTTCAAGAAACATAAATTGCAATCCTATTCCGTTCAGCATGGGTATAGTTAGTTTGGATGCAATTTCCTCTATTTTTCTTCGCTGCATGGGGTTAAGAAGTATGTGCATATCAAGAAATTCAACCACAAGATTTTGTGCAGCACGTTGACGCATTGTCTGAATTTCTATCTGTCGTTTCCTATATTCTTCATACTCAGCTTCAGATAATGTATCTTTGATAGTCTGTTGATAGATTGGTTCGGTGACTATATTGAATACATTCTGTAATAAGGTTTGATTGAAAAGAGTTTGCTTAACAGCCTGAATCATAGCATCAAACTTTTCATCTTCAACAACCGCTACACCTTCTCCATCGTTAGAAAAGGAATCTTCCCAATAGTCTTTTTGAAGAGCTTTCAGTTGTTGGAGAGCCACATTTCGAGGAATTTGCTCGGTTACTGCTGAGAAAAATAATTCCGCATAAGTAACCATAAATGGTGTTCTTCTAATTACAATTCTATTCTGTTTTTCAACGTACTGTTCAACAATTCCTTTATTCACCAATGCAAAGCGTTTTGCGACTGAATCGTTTAGAGTTCTGACCCGTTTTGTATGGACCCGTTTTGTATGTGTGTGAAGAATCATCTCTATCAGATTTTCTGTTTTTAACTTTTCTATACTTACTTTTCTCTTTTTTTGTTTTACTACTACCTTCTTACCGAATTGAATGCGTTCAATGATAAGCATTTCATTTAGAGACTTCGTTAACTTTTCTATTTCTTTCCATATCTCATATTGATCTCCAGTTATAATTTGCTTGAATGATCCATGTGTACTACCATGCAGAAAATCCACTATAGTTTGAGTCAAAGAACCCGTAAATATATGATTCGATATAATATATAATTTCCCATCTGTCCATTTGTATAACAATTTTGTTATGTCTTCACGTTGATTCGGTGAAAATGAAAGTACCTGATCCAAATATAAAGTGAAAATATCAGCAAAAGCCTTTCGTACTTGTTGTCGACGCTTCTTTGTAGAATTGATATAACTTTGTAGTTGTGTTTCAGTTAGATAATTGGCAAAAGAGGCATTGAGGTCCTGATGTGCCAATAACAAGACTAATAAACCGAGATTTCCCTCTGCTGATGCTTGTGAATACGCCTGATTAAGCAGACTACCATCTTTATTAATTTTAGTTTTTACAGTGTCCATAACAGATTTTTGTAGGTTATTCAAAGTGGTTTCATCCAATCCATATAATTGCCCAATTTCTTTGCTAATATGTTGTATTAAAGTCTCCAATCTCTTTGTATCGGGTTTAACATTAACCAGTATAGGATGCGGTACAATGTTCCCTTTGATCATTTTAATATGTTGATACCCTTCTCCACCTTCACTTAGTACCACGGGTTTTATTAATCTGTCTCGGTAGCCTTTTTTTGTGATGTTGATAGTGTATCGACCAGCAGGAATACCTGTAAATTTGTATTTACCATTTGCATCTGATTTCTTTATATACTCCTTATTGTCTGAACTAATAAGCTTAATCTCGGCGCCTTCAATGGGTATTTGTTCTGCTGCTGCTTCAGATAGCTCAACTGTAATGGTTGCCCCTTTAGGAATGTTGTCTTGTGCATAGGAAATGAAATCAAAGGTACATATTCCAGTTATCATCAGAATAATTAGGAAACTTCTACGAATCATATTGTTCTCCTCATACAGAGATAGTTGCGAGTCCTGTTTGCCATTCTTGTCCCTTTTTACCTGCGTATAACATATAGTAAGTCTGATCTATTTTTATGATCTGCCCTGTTAGAACACCATCACAATCGAAGTGTTCAGGATTTTCGGATGGTGTAAACACCGGGTTATAGGGATTTGGTTCAAATTCGTGAAAATCACGGGTACGAACATGACCTATACGCCAGACATCTCCGTCAAATCCACCATAGAGTATATGATAATAGTTTGGACCTTTGTATAATTCTGTTTCACGTACTGCTTTTGAATCCCATTCTTCCCCGCTGCCAGTAAAAACTGGATTATTTGGGTTTTTTGTCACTGCTGATGGATCATTTATTGGAGCGGTTGCATGACACATCGTCAATCCTTCACCGAATGACTTTGTTGCCTTTCCTGTATATATTATATGAATCGTATCACCATCAATTGCCACGGAAGGGTGCGTAGATCCAAATTGTTCGTGTTCTGTATCAGCTGGAATGACAGGTGTTGATTTGACACGTTCCCATTTTCCAAGATCCCCATCACTTACAAGTAAACCCGTTTGCTCAGGAGTTGTTTTCCCTGATCCCCGGTAATACATGTAATACTTCCCATCAGCAGGATTTAAGAATGGGAAGGGATATTCGACAGAAGCGTTATCGAATTCGTTTATTGTTGGTTCAAGTATAGGGTTTCGAGCATCCTGTGTGATATTTGTAAGATCATCTGTTGGTGCCGTTGCGTGCATCATTACCCAACGGACCTGTCTTTTTCCAGTATCAATGGAAATAGGTATTTCACGTTTACACCAGATATAATGAACCGTATCATCAACAACGATGGCGTGTGTTGCTGCTGCCCATAATGGAGGTGATAATGCAATAATCGGATTTCCATTCTCAATTCTTTTGAAACTGGCAAACATCTCAAAAGGAATAGCATTCTTCTGTTTTTCCATAGATGTTTCTGATAGGTGATTTAATTTCCCTCTAAGATATTGAAATATACATCTAAACCTTGTCGGTATTCTTCAGGTAAGACACGACCTGCTCTACCTATAGTTTGTTGAGGTGCTCGTTTCTCTATGAATGCTTGTCCAGAATCATCACCATCCCCAGCCCCCATTAACATTATTGCTGCTGCTGTTGCAGGTGGAGCATTTGTAATAGGCGGAGTATTGGGTGTACGTCTTGTTTCCAGTAATATCTCAATAACTTCAGTTATTGCTGCGATAGCTTTAGGACCAGTTTCTGGTGTCGCGAGAATAGACTCAGTTTCATCCATCACCTCAGCAGCCCTTGCTACTTTTTGATATTGTTGCTGTATAAATGGTGTATCCGCATCAGGTAGCAATAATATCTCTTCTGCTATCTCCAGAGTTTCTTCAGCGAGATCGTATTGTGTATCACTTAATGGTTCACTTCTTAGGTAATATTCATCCTCTGTAAGTGCATTTCTTGCTTGTTCAACTTCGCGTGTTTCTTCTCGCAATTGCATTTCACGGTCAATGACGCGCAATACCCTTAGTATAATTTCTGGAGGTAAGTTAGGTAATTCCATATAACCTCCTTCACCTGATGGGGGTGGCATCGGTCCGACGAGTTGTTCAGCCCATCTGTCGAATGTATCCGCCCAATATTCAGCTTCAATTGTAGAAACACCGACCATATTTCTATTGATTGCAGTAATAATAGCCTTCATTTCAGTAGCGACGGTAGCATCTTCCATTTCTTTGAGTACACGCAAATAAGCTTCATTTGGTCTTCGATCAACATAGGCTGCCATATCTTGTATAATAGTATTCACAGTCTTTGCTTCGGTATCCTCTATATATGCAATTCGTTTACGTTGTTCCTGATTGTTTGATGCTCTATTTGCAAGACCGAAGGCATCCATTTTGTTTAGGTCAACTGCGACATCAATCTGTTTTCTTGAAGCAGCTTTCAATCTTTTTACAAATGTACTATTCTCTAATCCCGCGAGCAGTCTTTTAATCTCATCAGATACTTCAGAAAAAGCATCCAACAATTCTTTTTGAATTTCAACAGCTTGAATAACAAAATCAGATGCTGATGGATCTTGTTCATCTTGTTCGTTTTCTTGTTCTTCTCTACCGCTTCCTTTGAGAGTAGTGGTAGCAAGTCCCAACCCGCCGACCATTTGTCCTGGGGGTGCATCATTAGGTTTTTCAGGTTTATTAAACCCAGATTCAACATCTCCCACAGTAGGAGCAGGATTATTAGGGGGTGCAGTTCCTGGACTCTCCCCGGCAGCAGGTTTGCTTCGGTCTACACCGGCAACATTTCCGGGTTTGTTAGGATCATCTGTCTCCTCTGATTCTTCAGCATCTTCAGCAGAAAAAATATCATCAGGACCATACTTTTTTGTATCAGCGATAGCATTATCCGATGGTGATTCTGAATTATTAGTCCCCTGAGATTGCTGACCGTTTTGAGCCGATGTATTTTGAGATGGATCTTGTTGACTACTTTCAGAAGGATTCTGATTGCCCTGTTGTCCGGGTGCTTGAGCTGCTTGTGCGAGTAAGTCAGCGACAGAAGGCATTTTCTTACCAGCGATTTCTTCTAATTTATTGAGCATTTCTGCCCATGAGTTGAGTTGATCGGGATCAAATTCATCATTTTTTGTAGCTTCTTGAAGAAGTTCAACACCGGAGCCTATTAGACTATCAAGTTTTGCAGCATTTGTTCGTTCTGCGGCTGCCTGATTTTGCAAAACTTTACGTTGTGCTGGTGTATCCAATTGCTGAGGTGTCATGTCACGTAATTCAAGATTTTTTTGATGTAGTTGTAATTCTCTATCGTGTACATCTTTTGCAGCACTTGCCCAGAGTTGCATCTGACCGATGACCCATTTAAAATGCTCTGTCGGACCGAGAACGTGGAGTACAATCTGTGGAGAATATGTTCGTTCTCTATTTGGAAAATAGTCTTCAGCATACGCTCTTAGACGAAAACTTTGAGGACGTATTTTTTCTCGCTCAATAGAAAAGGTGGCAGGAACGATTAGAGATTCTGATGTAGGTGAACCCGCCGAAACGGTTTTCTCTCCTTCGTCAGGTTCAGGATTTTGGATTGGACTCTCAATACCTTTCCATTCCAAACCGACCTTTTTTACACCGTAGTCATCATCAGCTTGAATTTCAAATGTGAGTACTTCAGTAGAAAGAACAACTTGATTATTCTTAAGTTTACCTAATGTAACTGATGGTGTATCATCTTCTTTAACCTCAAATTGAAGTATTTGAGGCGCTGATGCTGTAAGTCCATAATTATCTTTCCATGCAAGTTGTATTTCAGTAGTGGTATCATTGGATATTGGTTCAGTAATTATGCGTGTTCCATCAACCTTTTGCGGACGATTATTTAATGTTGCTTCGGATAGTTCACGTGTAATTGTTGCTTCTAAGGTTGCACTACTGCCTTTTACGATGTTAATTATTCCCCCACGAATATCAACTGTTTCTGGTTCAGGACGTTGTAAGTATTCAGGAAGTTGTACTTTAGCAATCAATTCTTTTAGGGCTGGACGTAATTTAGGTTCGATAGGTATGGCACGTCTTGCATCCCCTATGCGGAGATTTAGTTTTCCATCTTCTGTCTGTGGTGGTAATTCAAACTTATAGCTTGACTCGTCCCGCTCTGCAACTACAGGATTTTGGTCTGCATATTGTGCTTGTCCTGATTCAGGTTTCCAAGGTGAGTTCTCTTTTAACTGTGCATTCACATTGAAAGGTTCCGCATAGGCAACAACACGTTTGTTTGTCTCTCCATCCAATTGTGCGAAAGTATAACGTTCGACCTTTCGCCATGGTGTTAACCATCGCGCTAAAGCATTGCGACTTGGTGCAGGAATAATTAGTATACCGATAATGATGATTATTAATGGGATACCTACGGCTAATGCCCATCGTCTGTGGCGTGGCATTGGAACAGCCTCTGCCAGATTATGTTTTGCAACCTCTTCGTCAACCTGCTGCATAGCAGCAGATATTAATGCGGGACTGGAGTATTTATCTGATCTATTTGATGCGAGTTCAATGATACCCAGTACATGGTCACCAAATCGTGGATATTTTCGCTGCAATAATCGTGCGATACCTTCAAGATGGCGGTTTTTCCAAACCCAGTTGTAATATTTTAATGGTAAAAATACAACCATTCCAATCATCCCAACAATCAGGATGAGTCCGCGTAGGAGTGCATGTGTATCAAAGAGTCGATCTAATCCAAAAACAACGAGATATGATATGATGAGCCCGAAGAGAGCAGCTAAAGTTCCCTCTGCGAGTTTAATTATCCATACCCTTTTCTTGTATTGGTTAAGGGCAGATTTCATTCGTGGAGGTAGGTTGATATTGTTTTCTTTTGAATGTGTTTGGTTCATAAACACCTCCGGTATTATACCTGTTAGTGATTAGCAGTAAGTTTAAAGTTATCAGTTGTTTATAGATTATACCTTTAATTCGTTCTGGATTTCAATGAATAGGTCGTTCTAACAGTCTGTAAGTTGTTTGAATGTTGTTCATATTTTATAATTCACACAAAAGCGTAAAATGTTACACTTTTTGTCACACGGTGTGACACTACATATTACCCGATTCCACCTGTCACAGACTGGGTTTATAGACACTTTTTCGAATTTATAAAAATTCACAATACTGACTATTTAGATGATAGAAGATGTGATTCTGTTTTATATTGATCCTCAATTTTAGATTCTTGGGGCAAATAGATGGCAACCAAGATATCAATTCCATGTAGAAATTTACACATCAGTGGTCCAACTGTCTTCCAATCCAAACCACCTAATCCACAACCGAGTGCCGGCAAAGCAAGAGATTTAATTCCTTGTTTTTGATAATTGTCTCGAACCCATTTAAGCCCCCCTTCAACATCATCCATCCGTGAGTTGTCCCTCCAACGGCGTTTTGTTGCAAATAGGAGAAACCACTTTACAGCATTAGATGTAACAAGTGGTGTTTCCAGATCAGCCAATTCATCATCCAATGAACTTTCACGTTTGTATAGAAATGGTCTTGTTGCAGTGATTCTTTTTGATCGACAAGCATCTTGGTAGGCAACATAGACATCCGGAAATTGATACTTCGCGCGTGAAGCTAATCCTTTTCCCATAATACCTTGTAGATTAACGCTAATAGTTAGTGTCTGAAGATTTGAAAAGAACATATCTCCATCAATTAAGGAAATATTTGCACCAATTTTTGTACGACTGTAAGGTTGGAAAAACATGTCTGGCTGTGTGCTAATTGGAATGTTTGAATCACCTAATATACTTTGAGCTTTTTCTCGCGTTGAGTTGTTAGCAACATAAACGGCTTGAATATAATCAGGATTGACCTGACTTGGAATTAGACATTCTGCCATAATCTTGCGTTTAGATCCGTCATCTCTATTCCACCACTGATTTTGAATTATTGACCATTGTTTGTTAAGTACACCCATCCCTTCATTTGGAAGATAAAATTGTGTTGAATCATGTGCAGCATTTCCATCGGTGATATATACACCATTTTCAGTCAATATATTCGTCTTAATTCCAACAACCGCTAAATTGGCACAGTCTTTTTCATGGACAACGCGGTACATCATCGCATTACGTGGTTGAAAATAAAGATTTGCATAGGACCATAGATTTCTACCATTTGGGGTTGTTTTTTCTCCACGTCGAGTAACTATATTAGTATCATAAATAGGTGTCGAGTGTACTTCTCCACCTTCAATTTTCTCATGAGAATAAACTCCCAGTGACAGAATAGAACTAAGATTATCAATATGTGTTATATAAAAAAGTTCTCTGATATTTGATCCTTGCATAGAATCCTCAAAGGAGATTCAGATTAGCATAAGCTTAGACTTGGTGTATTATATCAGTATGTACAATAGATGTTGTATTAAATTACAACTATATTGCACCGACCATTTTGCGTGCGACCCAGAAGACACCGAGGAGTAATATTAGCAATCCTCCCCACAACGGATGTGCCCAGATTCGTGTCCGTTGAACAATTGGTTGCGGTTCTGGTAAGGCTGCGAGATGATCTAACAAACTTGATACTTCCGATATAGTGACCATTTTTCCATCGGTGATATTAGCAATTTCTTCAAGCACATCAAAACGCGCTAACTTACCTTGTTGTTCGCGATTTAGACCTTGAACGGATAGGTCTGTCTCTACAGATGCACCTGTCTCGCTACTACTTGCTATGAGTTTGTAATTCCCTGCTTCCTTTGGTGAAAACGTTCCAACAAATAATCCCCATGCATCATCAGTGCCTGGTTGTAATCGTATTGTCTCTGTTTTACCGGCGGGTGATATTGCTTGTACAATTACTGTACCTCTGTCCAATGGACCTCCAACATTATCCATTACGTTTGCGTTTAATGTCACTACATCATCTACACTTGGTCTATCTGGTGCGAAGAATAGTCGTATAGATTCACCTTGTGCCATTTGGCGTCTGTATGCCATCCATCGTGCGACTTGACTCCAGAAGCGATAATGGTATTTGTCTTCAACCCCGTGTCTCCAACGCCATGCACTGTCTGTACCCATAAATAGGACTTTACCTGTACCGTAAGTTTTGGTGACAATAAGTGGAACCCGTCCTGATGCAGTAGCGACCTGATCATGTACTGCCAATATTTCTGTACCAACTTTTGCCCGTTGGATACCTGCATACCAAAAGAATCCGGGTAATGCTTGCCATACCTCACTATTGGTAAGATCAGTATCGCTAAGACGGGTTAATAGACTTCGTTGCCCGGGTTCTGTGAGTGCGAAATAACCTTGTATATTTGAACCAATTCCTTTCGGCACAGCGGGATCTAACACAACAGGATAAAGATCTGCGAGAGGACCAATCGTTAGAGATTCTTGCGCACCAGTACGTCCCGGTATGAAAACAATACCTGCAGCTTGTGCGGTTACCAGTTGCCGTAGATCTTGTGCTTGTTCAACCGTGAGTTGATCAGCATCAATACCGACATCTCCGAGAAACACCACGTCAAATTCGCTAAGTTCTCTTGCGTCAGGAAAACGATCTATATAACTACGACCTCCTCCCATTTGCGGTAATTTTGGATGGAAGAGCAAACAGGATACATTAACACCAGCATCCCGTTCTAATGCATTTCTTAGATATCTGTACTCCCATCTTGGATAGGATTCAATGACAAGTATTTTCAACTGTTCTTCACGAATGGATATTGGTGCTGAAAGTTCGTTATTCTCAGGGATTAATTCTTGAGCATCTTTTGCAAGTGTAATCTTAATATCATATTCACCAGTTTCTTGTGGCGTCCAAGACACATTATCCTGTGATTGTCCCATTGCTGGAACAGTGATTACCTTAGTCGTTATACTTTTATCGTTAATTGATAGTGTAAGGGTAACCTCCCTATCCTGTCCCATGGTGTTTCGAATCACATAGGGTATACGAAGTTCTTTTTTTGTAACACCGTAGGTAGGGGCGTTCATGCTGACTAACTCCAGATCTGGCAGAGGAACTTTACTACCGACGCCAACTGTAAAAACAGGTATTCCCTTCATGTGAAACCGTGTTGCTGCGTCAACTGGTGAGTTGCCGATATTCCTATCTCCATCGGAAAGTAATACTACACCACGTAGATTGCTGTGTGTCTCTAAAACGTGTGACATACCTGCGTTTATGTCTGTTCCCTCTTCTGGAGGATCTAATTGAGAAGAAAAGGGTTCGAAAACGACATTTAGTTCAGAATCATCAGGTAGCTGCCATGCTTCTTCAGTTATCAAGGGTTCAATAGTTTCAGCTCGTGTTTTGCGTTCGGATGTACCGTTTTCTTCATTAATTACATCCCGTGTTTGCATACTATTGGATTTATCCCATAGGACAGCAAGCGTGGAACGTTGTTCTGGAGGTTGTGATTCTAACCATTCAGGTTGATTTAGTGTTAAAACTACGAGTATGACCAGAACTAATCGAAGTAGTTCAAGCAACCCAATTTTATTACGGAATCCGCTTCGATACCATGCTAACCCACATAATACAGCGGTAACCAGCACAATAATTATTCCTGTTATAATAACTGTGTTGTCGGTGAAGAATTGTAGGTAACCTTGTTGATCCTGCATTTTATATATTTGTCTCCAATTAAGTTATTGGCTTAGTTCTCAGTGGTCTTATTCGTGTTTATTTATCCGCACTTTATGTATTTGGTTCAGTTAAGAAACTGAACGATAGGTGTCAATTTGGCTAAAGACGCTTCAATTGACGATGTTTTAATCTCCTTCTGCAGTAGCGAAGTCTAACTGTGGATTGGTTTCAACTTTTTTACTTGGTAGACTAAAGAATGCTTCAAGGATGAGTGCTACAATCATAGCAATGAGAAATGTCCGCCAGAGTTCACTTGCTAATGAAGAGGTATCCCCAACTTCAACATCTATTCGTCTATATGACAAGTCCGTGAACAGTCCATCCACTTTCTCATTGGGTTCTGCCTTAGCAGTATCTTCTTCTTCATCTCTATTGACTGCAACCCATTGATCTTCATTTTGATAGACTCCTGCATGTAAGCCGCGTTGTGATAGCGATTCTACTTTCCCTTCAGGAGCAACGGTCTTCCATTGATTATTATCACTAAATAGGTCTAAAGATGCATTGCGTTGAGCAGCCATTGCTAATGCACTACTCCCTTGTGCTAACACACGATTCAACATGATATAAAACGTTATACCGTCCCGTTCAAAAGATGAGTATTGTGCTGTTGGTAAAGTACTACAGAAATACACTGCGCCGCGATCTGTTGGTATATATGATATAAGGGGAGCATCATTGCTGAATCTTGCTAAAGTTGTTCCATTCGTTTCAAGGGTACGATATCGAAATGTACGCAGTTCGTTTAGAGGTAAGGGATCACCACTATCTACATGAGCTAAAATATCGGTATCGCCGCGCCACCATGAGATCTCATTCGGATTGCCACCATCTCCGCTATTCCATTCATCCCACTGCGATTCATAAAATTGAAGACCTGTATTCTTACTTGGTGGGAAAAAGAAAACAGCCTTTCCTTCGTTTACGAAGTTCTGGATCTGTTCAGCAACCAATCCATCCGGTAATGCTGCTTGCCATATTAATAGTGCCGTGTTTACCCAATCAATCTCCGCTATGCGTTCTACAGGGACAACATCCGCTTGATGTTGCAGTCGAGAATCTGCTGGAATTGCAAGGGCACGCCGGAAAGCTTCACCTATGTTTGCACTATCACTAACAATAACGGTTTTCCTTACAGGTGGTTCAGAGAATACAAAGAAGAATCGATTATCCAATGGGTTTGCATCACCGGGTAGTCCAACAGATCCCCAACCGGTTTTAAGTGTTCCTTCAATTGGAATTCGATGTCCTTGTATAGATGCCCCTTGATCATCAAGTTCCACCTCCACGACAGAACGGACATTATTGACATCAAACTCAATTGGGATCTTAGGTATACCAGTGTTATACCCTTCAGTACGAACTCTTATATCGAGTATGAGTTCAGCTTCGTTGCCGTGTTGCCACCGTTGTATGTTATTGACTCTAACCGATAGATTGTTTTCAGGTATTTCTGAATATGCTAATAAGAAAAAATGAATACCTTCTAATTGTGTAAATTCGTTGTGTAGTGCATCCCATCGACCACTATTAACTACCCAATCATTCTCTCTTAGATCTGAACATATCCATACTTCTGCACGTCCGGAGTTATTCGCTTTTAGATAGGTTAATGCTGTTTCGAGCATACTGGGAATATCGGCAGTAGTTGCGCTGGCTTGGGTCATGGGAAGGCTTAGTAATGCATCTGGTGAATCAACATCTTGAAGTTTTCCGGTTGCACTGTCAATTAGAATGAGGTTATTTCCGTAATCCCCTTGTTTTAGTAAATCAGCTAACTTTTTTAGTGCTGTAGTTCTTTTTGATTCATTGGCTTGTAAATCTTGGGTTTCCATGCTTGCGGATCTATCGAGTAGCACCATAGTGACATCCGGTTTTGTCATGCCAATGCTACCGAGCCATCCACCTGATAAGGGTCGACTGATTGCAAAGATGAGTGCTGCGATAGCCAATGTTCGCATAAGTAATATGAGGATATGCCTTAGCCGCGCCATTCCTTTACTCATACGTTTTGCGGTTATGAGGAACATCATTGCTGCCCAAGGAACGGTTCGGTGTCTGCGTTGGTTAATGAGGTGTATAATTATTGGGAGTAGTATTAAAGGTAGTGCAAATAATGTAAGTGGTTGTAGGAAATTCATATTTGGCTATTGGCTATCAGCAATCAGCTGTCAGCAATTTATCCTTCTGTTCGTATTTTCTTTATTAAATAGACAAGCATTGTCTTTAATATAATGGTTTGATTTATTAAAGTGAGACTGATAGCCGAATACTGATGGCTGAAAGCTGAAAGCCAAATGCTATTCCTCTTTATTGCTTTTTAGGTGTGCGTCCTAAGAGGAATCGAGCCAGTAAGTCTCCGTAATCTTCGTGTATATTTACCCTATGATAGTCAATCTCTGTATCACGGATAACTTCATCCATATTCTGTATATAGGTTTCTATTGCTCTCCGATATTGCGTTCCTATGATGTGTGGATCTGCTAATACAGGTTCTCCTCCCTCTAAATCAACAAATCGCATAGGACGGTCAAATTCGAAATCGAGTTCGTTTTGCTCCATAAGATGAAAGACAGCAACATCGTGTTTACGAAATCGGAGATGTTCAAAACAACTTCGCGCTTCTTCAGGATCAATAAAGAGATCAGATAGTATAATAATCATTGCGCGTTGCGGAACACGTTCAGCCGTTTCGTGGAGTATATCTACTAATCCGGTTTCACCTGTAGGTTCCACAGATCCGAGTTCATCAAGTACTGCCCCAAGATGTGTTGCGCTCCGTTTTGGTGGTATTTCTTTATGAAATTGTTCACCAGCACAATAAAGTCCTACTGCATCCCCTTGTAGTGCAGCAATATATGCTAATGTACCACCGATCCTTCGGGCATAATCAAGTTTACTCATCCCGTTATTCGCGAAACCCATCGATCCACTGGTATCAACAATAAGGCATAGGCGTAGGTTTGTATCTGCTTCAAATTCTTTAATATAATACCGATCATTTCGTGCATAAGCACGCCAATCAAGTCTTCGGGTATCGTCGCCGGGAACATATTTTCGGTATTCAGCAAATTCAAGGCTTGAACCTCGAATTGGACTGCGATGTTTCCCCGCGACACTTCCTATCATCGGTAAACGAGCATGTAGTTCCAATGTTGATAGACGTTCAAGAACTTTCTGATCGAGGTAATCTCGTTTTAGTTGTATTGCCATAAATAGTTGTTAGTTTTTAGTTAATAGTTTTTAGACCGTTGAGCATCTTTTTGATGATTGTGATCTAATAAAGTAATTCAACAGACTCTGTAGGATTTATATAGTTAAATCCTTACATAGCAAGATTAGTTATTCTGGTTCATTGATAGATGCCAAAACACAGAAGCGATATTAGTTCTCAGAAAGTTCTTCTACAAGACGGTCAACGATGTCTCCACTGGTAATGTTTTCCGATTCAGCAGCAAAAGATGTGATGACTCTGTGTCCTAATACCGGATTTGCAACTGCAACGATATCTTCAAGCCGTGCCATATAACTACCACTAAGTGCTGCGCGGGCTTTTGCCCCAAGAATTAGATATTGAACTGCGCGTGGTCCGGCTCCCCAGGCTACAAGCGGTTTTAACCATTCTGGTGCAGCATCACCTTTTGGACGCGTACTTCTTGCTAAGTCCACAGCAAATTCAAAGATGTGCTCCGGAACTGGGACACGGCGTACAAGATTCTGAAACGCCAGGACTTGATCACCTGTGATTACATGATCCAAAGTCGGTAGAGACATACCTGTTGTTGTTCTGGCAATTTCGATTTCTTCCACACGATTTGGATAATCTACTTCAATTCTGAACATGAACCTATCTAATTGTGCTTCTGGTAGTGGATATGTTCCTTCCTGTTCAATTGGGTTTTGTGTTGCAAGTACAAAGAAAGGTGGATCCAACTGGTATGTCCTCCCGATAACAGTAATCTTATATTCCTGCATGGCTTCAAGCATGGCTGCTTGTGTTTTTGAAGGAGCTCTGTTAATTTCATCGGCAAGGATAAGATTAGCGAAGAGTGGTCCCTTGACGAACTCAAACTCTCGTTTTCCGCCAGGGATTTCCTGTAGGATATCAGTACCCGTGATGTCCATAGGCATTAAATCGGGGGTAAATTGTATTCTTCTGAAAGATAATGCCATTGTATCAGCGAAACAACTTACTAATAGTGTTTTTGCTAATCCGGGTACACCCATTAATAGGGCATGTCCTTGAGAAAAGAGACAGATTGCTAAGTTTTCTATGACTTGCTCTTGTCCAATGATGATCTTGTGCAGCGTACTTTTTAATTCGCCGTATACTTTTCTAAGTTCATCAATTGCGGCAACATCATCGGCATCCATTTGGTCGTTATGTTGTGGTGTTTGCATTATTAATCCTTGGATTGTTAATTGGTTGATAGTTGTTAGTTATTGGTTGTTAGTTTTTAGTTTTTCTTCAGAAATTCATAGAAAAATCTACAAATATTTTGACACATTAGTTACGTAAACTGTGATTTCCTGTTTACTCCATAAATTATTCTTCTTGTAGAAAAATTCTAACCAAGTTTCATTTCTCTTAGTTTTAAGACGCTATTTCAGGTAGTAATGGTTGCATAAATATGCATTCAATAGTTCAGAAAATTACTGAAAGGTCATAATTGCTAACATTGAACTGGGGTTACTACCGTAATTAATATCGACGTCTTCGTACATATTGGGATCTGCCAGGTAATTTTTCGATGTTCGTATCCATCCATTGTAAGTGAGTTTTGAGCCAATTTTTCAGGTCATTTACCTGTCCCTGATAGGTTGGCGAACCGGGTCCGGGATTACCAAAAAGTGTATATCGTAAAACGGGCCATCTTTGGTAGTTTCGTTTCTGTGCTTCCGATAGGTATTCTGCTGTCCGGTCTATTTCATTAAGTAGAGCTGAATTGGACAATTCTTCCTTTCGGAGAGACTTCCATCTTTTGACAAGTTTCTGTTTAAAGTTATCATCCGTTATTAATCGATGCCACCAGAATGGGACAGGATTTGTATAGATCAACCAAGAATCTGTTTCCCAACCTTGATGGAATATCGTATTTCCAATAGATAAATTGAAATCCCAGACAGGTCCCATATTCAATTTGCCATTTCTATCTTTATACATATACGCGCTATACCGAAACCCATCAGTATTTTTGAATAACTCATTGATTATAAAATGATCAATAAATGAATCAACATCAATATACTTTGCATAACCAATATTTGGGTCTTTATATTGACTACTGGATAAAGCGTATTCGAAATCGTTCATATATCTGTGTATCCACCGCTTCTGCTCCCAGTTCATATTACGTTCTTTAGGATATACATAAGCTAAACGTGTATCATGATTTGTAAAGAAAAAAGTCTCTTGACGATCACTTTTATCTATCTTCAACATATACCCCCCAGTGATCTCTGGAATATCCTTATGGGTTGGTTGTAAAGATTGAATAGGCACTCTGTCTTTTCCCCGTTTTATTTTTTCTATAAACAAATATACACCGACATAATGTTGTGCATCTATATCCTTATCTCTACTTGTATTGAGGAAAACTTCCACAAATCTGGTTCGAGTGGCATATCTACCGATACGATTACTAAACTCATACGCCAAGTAATTCCGCATCAAACTTTTATCACTATATGGACCGTTCAACACCCAGTCTGAACCTGCTGGCATTTCAAGTATAGAGACATCTTTGTCATTACCTGTATCATCTTGAATTTCAATCCCATACTGTTTCTTTGGAAACATTTGGGATGTCTGTCCTCTTATCTCAATGCCAATTTTTCCATCAAAATGAATATGTGCACTATTCAAACTATTTCTACCGCCAGACTCATCGTATATAATCTTCATTTGAGCAGGAGTTTTCGGTTCATCTGGTATCCACTTACCGTCTGTATCAATTATTACAAGCGGTAGATTTGATGTATGTTTCCAAGGACCACTTAATGTTGAGGATGGAGAATGAAAACGTCTTTGTCGTTTAGGATAATATCTACGGTTTGAAGGTCTATTCTCCTGATAGGATTGCTTATCAGTATATGTCTTTTTTCGTTGATAGGATTGGCTAACGGTATCGGTAATATATATGACAAATAGACAGAAAACGATACCCGTAAGAAGTAGGACAAATATTTTTTTTGATCGAAACATAGTCGTTGTCGACCTCAATGTAATATTCGGAAGGTGCTATAGGAAAATATAATAAGGTAGATTGGATTATTAGGAATTAATTCCTTATATGTTTTGGCAAAATTATTTCTTAGCAAGCCTTGAACGAATAATGGTGTATTTTATTTTGGGTCTTTTAATGTTCTGTATGTTACCAGTATACCAGATAAAGAAGGGTAATATCAATGAAAAGTATATTTGAGTTAGGTAATTTCTTAATTCCTCTTAAGTTATTGTTTCAATGAGAGTATCCAGTCCTTAATGAGTTTCAATACTTCTGGTGAGATGGTCTCCTCAATTACGGCATATTCATTGACTAATCCTGTTTTTGCATGTTGAAAGAGATGGTTTAGTTCTGGTATACGATGTATTGTCACGTATTGATTCCCACCTTGTTCAAGTGCATGTGCAATAGCAGTTATATTTTGTTCCGCATCAACTTGTACATCAAGCTCACCGTTAAGTGCTAAAACAGGTGTTTTAATTTTGCGTAAATAAGGTTGTGGATTGAAGGTAAGAAAATATCGCATCCATGGATTTAGTGCTTGTTTAACTGATGCCTGCACCATTCTATCATCCACTTTGTCAGCATGTATACCGTTTAGTTCAAATTGTTTACGTACAATTATACTCACCTGCGGATGCACTTCAGCATCTGGTTTATCCGAAGTTAAAATTGTAAATAGACTATCAAGTAGTGTCATTAATGCTTGTTTACGTTCCTCTTCAAACCCCATTGCATCGTAAATTCGCTGATTCTGTTTTCGGAGGAGTTCCGAACCGACTACTCCCGGTGCTGCTAAGAGAACAGTAAACTTAACATCATCATTTCGACTTGCGACAATAGATGCAATTGCCCCACCTTCACTGTGACCGATCAACCCTACAGATGCAATTCTCTTATCTTTCTTAAGAAAGGCAACTCCGGCGTCTACGTCAGTAGCAAAATCTGCGGTTGTAGGAGGTTTGGGGTGCTGTGTTGATTTACCAATGCCGGGATCATCAACTCTGAGTACTGCGATACCCGCGCGGGTAAGGAAGTCGGCAATTAGCCAAAATGGCTTATGTCCAAATATCGTCTCATCTCTGTCCTGCAAACCGCTTCCAGTGATAAGTAGTACAGCGGGGAAAGGTCCAGCACTGGCGGGTAAGGTTAGTGTGCCAGCAAGATTAACAGTTCCATTCTTATATTCAACTTCTTCAATTTTGTATGGGAAGGGTGGTTTCGGTTCTTGTGGTCTGGATGGACCGGCAATTTTCTCTCGTGAAAGATGAAAATCGAATGTAAAACCTGCTTGTGTGAATTTTCCTTTGATGATCTGCTCTTGTAGCTGTCCATCAAAGGTAGGATTACCCGGCACACCATTAATAGAGAATCTTACATTGGGTATTTCTTCAGTTTCATCAATTTGAAATTCGGACAACGATAATCCTATTGCCCCTTGAGTGGGGATGTCGATTGTACCGTTCCAACTACCATCTTTTTTTGAAAGGTCTATCTTAACGTTCAATGGTTGGTTAGGAACATCTATCGTTCCTTCCCAGTGTCCGGTTACTTGAGATTTAACTTGACTGATAGAATTAGAAGCAAATAAAACGAGAAGAATGAGTATTATATGTATGTAGTATTTCATGTATGGTATGTATGTATTTTAGAATAAGTCATTCAACCTTTATTATTACATATTTCTTCTTTCCTGTCTTGTGTATTTAGATAATGTATATTAACGCGTTGTGCTAGATAACTTTTTGTAACCAATCGTTACACAACAATAAAGGTTTATAGAATATCTTTCGTCAGTTAAACCGTTTTTTAGTCCCGTAGGGACGGAATGTTTATAGAAAAACTATACACATCTCTTGAGTCCCGGGGAATGCCATACGCGCATTCATACCGTTGATTCCTTGATTTGGTAGGGACGAAATGTTTATAGCATAGAATTTAAACTTCGTGAAAACAGAAAATACAATTAGTGAACTAAACACAAGTCGTTATATTAACCATTTAGTTCTATTAGCAGTAAGAGTATTGATGTTTCTGAGTTTTTACAGAAATGACGAAAATTGGGATTCGATTGAAAACGGAGTTTCTCCTACCATTAAGTTAACACATTAATTATCGTCTGCAGTTTTCATTATCGATGAGATATCCCATATTAGTACAGTTCCATCACTACTGTGACTCATAAGAGTTTTCATCTCTTTAGTAAAAGTTAACTTCCTCATATATCCAGTATGTCCTTTGAGAATCTTTGTCTGCTCTCCAGTATCTATATCCCATAGGTAGATTACCCCTTCAGAAATTCCACTTGCAAGAATACGACCATCTGGACTAAAGGACAGTTGCGAAACGAAACCAAAACCACCTGAAAGAATTTGATGCCATTGTGGATCCGAAAGTAGCAGTTTTTCCTCACCAGTGGCAAGATCCCACACTCGGATCGTTTTATCATCCCCTCCACTTGCCAAAGTATTACCATCAGAACTAAAGGATATACTCGAGACATCGTTTCTATGTCCAGTAAGAGTGTGTTTGATTTTTCCAGTTCGGACATCCCATAAAACTATTGCATGAACCCTTCTTGAGTTGTCAGAAGGAGTTTTTGATAGCGTTATGGCAAGTGTCTGTCCATCAGGGCTAAATAGTACTTTACTACTAAATGAGGAAGCACTATATCCATTTGTAGGATTTATACTTATTTCATGTTTTAATTCTCCTGTATTAATGTTCCATACATGAAGTTTCCCTACATAAAATTTGTGAGCGTATCCAACACTTGTTAGAGTCTTTCTATCACTGCTAAACGCCATCGTTATAATACCAGCGTCTGTCATTCCATTTAGAGTTATCAGATATTTACCTGATGCCGTATCCCATAATCGGATATTATGCTCCGTATCTACGGTTGCAAGTATATGTCCATCTTGATTAAACAATAGTTTATCTACTGGATTCCTATATCCCCTCATAATTTTTCTTACTTCCCCTGTATTCAGATTCCAAAGACGTATAGTCTTGTCATTACTGCTACTTGCAATTGTAGTTCCGCCTGGACTGATATCAACACTGTAAATCGTCTCCTTATGTCCTGTAAGTGATTTCTGATGCTTACCAATGTTTGCATCCCATAAATGTATTGTTTTACTACCTCCATAGCCTATTATATTATATCCATCAGGACTCAATGAGAAATCCCACCAACCCATATGTCCCGTAATTGTGTTGACCAGTTCTTTTGTAGTAAGATCCCAGAATCGTATAATTCCATCGTTTCCCCAACTAACAATGGTTGATCCATCTGGACTATAGGTTAATCGAGAAATTTTAACTGTATGTAGATTGATCGTATCTTTTACTTTCCCCGTATCAATATCCCATAAATAAATTATCCATTCAAAACTAACAACAGCAAGCGTCTTACCATCCGGACTGAAAGATACATCGGCAATAGCACGATTGTCTATTTTTATAATTTGGTCTTTCTGGTTGTGAACATCCAAAAGGTGAATGGTATTATATGATACCGTTGCGAGTAAACTGCCATTGGGACTGAAAAATATTCTACTAAAATCCTCCAAATCATAGATTGTACTCTCTTGCTTTTCTCTGTTAATATAGAATCCTTCAACTTTGTTAATATTGATGAATTCAACTTTCTTATCATTATTACTAACCTCAGCAAAAATTAGTGTATTTCCAACATAGAATAGTTGTGAGCCACTGTTATACCAATTGGAAGGATTGAATGGATTCTTGATAATTTTCTTATGTGTGCTTGTCTGAATATCCCATATATTGATTTCCCCTCTTGATGCACTTCCAAGTGTCTTACCATCAAGACTAAACGCTACATTAAAGACTTCTATAGTGTGTCCTCTAAAAATCTGTTTGAGTGTTCGAGTTTTAACGTCCCATAGTCGAACAATTTCATCTTTGCTTCCAGTAACGAGTGTTTCTCCATCGGGACTGAAACACATACAGGTTATATTTGATGTATGTGGCATCAACAGAGCAAGTTCATCAGTATTATTTGCATCATAGAGCCATAACCCAATACCTGTTGCCACCGCTAAGATTGTACCATCAGGTGAATATTTTATTTTATTGATGCTACCTTTGCCAACCCGTGCCATAACATCATCATTCGGTAAATATCGTTGAGGCGAATCAATGATTAGATCTTCAATGACCACACGCTCTTGTCGTTTTGCAATAACGGAAATTAACAAAATGGATAAAACAGTAATTAACAAGAGAGAAATACTTATTTTACGTATCATAGAAGTAGACTTCAGTTAGACTTTTCAATCTTATGTGTTAATTTTTCAGAGTTATCATTATCTGATAGAGATGGAATATTCCACAAGAATACCGTACCTTCATAGTTACCTTGTGCTATTGTTTTTCCATCCGGACTGATAGCAGCACTTAATGGTTTAGAGATATCACTCGTGATTACATGCTTATGCTGTCCACTGATAACATCCCATAAATGTATTTTACCCCACAGGTGGTGGTTACCCAATTGGGAACTTCCACTTTCACTTGCTACCACTTTTCCATCCGGATGGAAAAATACATTCCAAAATGTTCCCATACGCCCATTGAGCCAATAACCTGTTAGTCCCATCTTCTGTTGTCCTGTGGAAACATCCCATAAACGAAGCGTACTATCCACACCCGTACTTGCAAGAGTTTGACCATCCGGACTAAAAGTGAGTGTCCTAACTTCATTTACATGACCAGTAAAGGTTTTGATATTCTCATAAGTGTTTACGTCTAATAAGGAAACGGTTCCGTTGTGGCTCCCGTAAGCAATTACCTGTCCATTATGACTAAACGAAATGCTTGTAATACTTTCATTGTGTAAGTCAATTGTCTTCCTATGTTTACCGTTTCTGACATGCCAGAAATGCATATTACCTTTCTGACTACCACTCACAAGTGTCTGTCCATCTGGACTAAAAGCAATACACTCAACATAACTTATATGTCCCTTTAGTGTATTTACCTGTCTTCCAGTTTCTGTATCCCATAGCAGGATGTTATTACTTCCACGCAAATTTTGGTAATTTTCCTCAAGCAAATCTGAAGGATTATTCTTCTCACCTGCAGCACTTGCGAGAATTTTACCATCTGGACTAAACGCTACGTTCTCAACATACGCTTTTTGTTCCTGATTTTTATCTAAGAAGAATTGATTTGTAAGAACACTCTTAAGTTGGAGTGTCTTTACATTCCATAACCGGATAGTATTATCAGTAGTCGTACTCGCCAGAGTTTCACCATCTGGACTAAACCAGAGACCTGTTACAGGGTAAGCATGTCCATCAAGTTTTTTATTAAGTATCCCAGATTTTGCATCCCACAGTTGTATAGAATGATGTCTACTGGCAGTTGCAATCGTATTACCATCAGGACTAAACAATACCTGATCAACATTATCACCAAAATCAACTACCTTGACCTTGTTACCTGTTTTTGTATTCCATAGACGAATTGTCTTGTCTGAACTTTCTGTTATGAGGGTATTCCCATCTGGACTAAACGCTACATCGTAAATCGACTTTTTATGTATAGAGAGTGTATTCTCAAGTCGTTTAGTATCAGCATTCCATAATCGCACCTTGCCATCTATATTCCTGGTAGCGATGGTTTTACCATCCGGACTAAACTTAACACTTTTTACAGCTTTCTTGTGTGTTCCAAGTGTGTCTTTTACCTTACCAGTGTTAGTGTCCCAGAATCGAATTTGTCCATCACGATCAACGGTAGCAATTGTCTGTCCATCCACACTAAATGCAATGCAATTTATATAATCTGGTTGTTCTGGAATAGTTCTCTTAAGTTTTCCAGTTTTTGCATCAAATAAATGCACCTCTTTATGATCTATCCCTGCAAGAGTCTTCCCATCCGGACTAAATAAAATACTATCAGATCCAATATACTCTGTTGTAGGAGTACTGATCCGTTTCCTTGATTCAATATCCCACAATGCGATAAAACCGGAGTTACAACTTGCAAGGGTTCTACCATCAGGACTAAAAGATATACTTTCAATCCTATAACTCCTAATACCAATTACATCATGTGAATGAACAAGTAGATCAAGTTCCTGAAGCGTTTTTGCGTCATACAACCAAATTCCCACAGGTCCTGCAACAGCAAGTAATGTTCCATCAGGAGAATACTCCATATCGCGAAGTTTTCCTTTACCAAGTCTTGCTTTGACACCTACTGGTAAATCCCATTGTGGTAAAACATCACGGACTGCATCTTGAATGTGTTGATCTGTGATTAAGTTGCCTTGATCGGTTGACACTTGTTCTAATTCCTTACTTCCTTCATTTCCTTTGCCGACAATATCGGATACATCCTTTTCATGATTTCGAAGATCCAGTTTGGATTCATTATCATTGACTATTGCAGAATCTACGATATCCACTGACATCTCAGATTGGGAATCCAAACTATAGGGTGACTGATGACGGGTAAAGTATTGACTGCCAGTTCCCAGCAATAGTAAAAGTAATGCAGCAGTCGTTGTACCTAATACCCATGGGATAAACGGTTTACTACCAGAAGGTGAATTGGGTTGAAGTCGAGAAACTTCACGCAAGACATTCTCTGATAGGGTAGGAGATATTTGGAAATGCGTGATGGCTTCACGTATCATCGGTTCATCCTGTTTCAAACGGTTTCGTGCTCTTCGCAGTCGACTCTTAATTGTGTTTACCGATACACCTAAGAACTTACCTATCTCCTTCGCAGTCATTTCTCCGAAATAATAGAGCGTAATTACGGTGCGTTCACTTTCTGGTAGTTTCTCGAGTAGATTTTTTACAATATCACTATAACGTTCAAGGGTTTCCTTCTCTCGTTGCTCCGACTCATACTTGTGAGAATATACCTTTTCAACTTCATGAGTCGGGGTAGCATCTATGGACTGCATTGGTGTCTTATGTCGTTGTATCCAATTTATGCATAAACGATTGGCAATTACATACAGCCAACCATCAAATTGTTTGGGATTACTGAGGGTAGAAAGGTTTTTGTATACTTGAAGAAAAGTGTCTTGTGTTATTTCTTCAGCTATATGATAATCTCCTATTTTCCGCCAAGCAAGTGCATGTATTCTCTTCTGGTACATTTGAACCAAAGAGGTAAATGCTTCTTCATCCCCATCCAAAACCCTATGAATGAGTAGGACACTATTCTCTGTCATCATATAACCCCACTGATTGATCTTTGAATATAACTATAAACTTATCTGGAAATTTAATTGTGTATCATATAACAATACCTTCGCCAATTATCCTGTGCTTAGTTCTAACTGTGTGTGATGAATAGCACCGATAGAACTAAGGTGCTGTGTGATTTGCTCAATAACAATAGGTTCAGGTTTTTGCGGAAGTATTTTTAATGTTTCCTCTAAATACTTCATAGCTCGGTATTTTGCTTTCAAATCTAATACGCTACACGCCGTGTTATTAGACCGAAATGTGTTTGCCATTTTCGCACTCACATTTACCATAAACAAGGATAAGTTTGCTGCATTGTTCACAGGTGTTTTTTTGACATTCATAAAATCTTCCAACCCCCAATACTGTTTTGCGTCTCTGAAGTTAAACTCTATTTGAAAACGAAGGGAGTAATAATCAATCATCTTTAGAGCACTCAGTTTTAGGTCAGAACTAAACAATAACACGTGTGATTTTTGTCCTGTCAGCAGATGCGTCTTGAGAAGACAAACAATATTGAGAGGATCCGCAAACTGCTTATGACGCAAGTGTACTTGATACACTTCGGTTCTGATGTTATCGGTTGTTTCAACAGAGACACGCCATTTGTTATCCATTTGTTGTGGATTGAAACGATCCCCATAGAGGGCGCGGCGTCCACGACCTTTATACGGTGTCGTTGGTGGATAATAGAGCGCAGCATCTGTGCGAAGTTTTGAAATGAGATGGAGACCACATTGTGATACCATTTGTAGCGCATTATTGTGTCCGAAATATCCATCAAGCACAAAATAACGGAGTTTGATACAATCTCCCATCTGTTTGAGAAATGATTTCACCATAGTTTGAAGTTGTTTCAAAGTATTGCTGAACACAACATCCTTTTTGTTTCGATTCAGGCTCCCTTTGGGGCGACCACGCCCTCGTTTTGTTATGGCTTTCTGTGTATTCTCCTGATCTTCGATTGCAGACACATCCATATTGGCTGATGCGTTGCTACGCACGATTTGTTCCATCATCATTGGGTAAGAACACCTGTCTTTGACGCTTACTAAGGACACCGCTAAAAATGACAAACCGGAAATCGGTTTTCCATGTAATGAGGAGAAGAAGCGATCTATACCATAAGTTTTTTTCCCAGTTTTTGACACCGTGACTTCATCTGCTACAAGGATATACAAACTTTTAGGATCAAACAGATATTTTTTGAAAAAGAGCCAACACATCTTTGGCCAAGGGAGATCTGTGCTAAAGAAGCGTTGTATCGTACGATAACTCCCTCCTTTTGATGTCCAACGGGAGATATTTAACATTGTGACCTGACCTGTCATCGCAAGCAGGGCAAATACAACTTGACATAACTGGCGGATCATAGTAGTGGATAAACATAGATTAAATACAGTAAATAATGCTATAATTTCTGGCATGGGTGTGTGTCCTTTCTAAGTTAAAATGATATTTTAAAACTTTAGGACAAACACCCTTTTTATTCAAGTGTTTTTGGCGAAGGTATTGATAGTAAATTTTAGATTTAATTTGACACTTTACTTGTAGGAGCGACCTCCCGGTCGCGACCAGGAGGTCGCTCCTACAGAAGAGGTGTGAGATGCGAAAATAAGCAGCGTAAGGTTTAGTGCCAAAAACTTTACACACGCATGACGATAATGTTTGAAGCATAGATATATGTCATGTATAATATTCAATACTACAATCCTAAACTTAATAAACTATACCAATGATGAAAATCATACTGGAGTAATTATATATGAGTAGAAAAACAGATAGACCTAACGTACTTTTTATAATGTCTGACCAACATAGATACGACTATGTAGAAACACATGAAAATGCCCCTGAAGCTCTTAACACCCCAAATCTACGTAGATTAACTGAGATGGGGGTAACTTTTCCAAATTGTACGACGAATGCTCCAGTATGTGCACCATCACGAATAGGATTGGCATCCGGGATACAGCCTTCACGGTTAGGATCACTTGACAATGGCAGTTTTCTTCCGTCTACCGTACCGACCTATTATCAACAACTCCGTGACAACGGCTACCGTGTCGGTTGTGTAGGTAAATTGGATCTTGCAAAACCGGATGGTTACAATGGTCGTTTTGGCGATCGTCCGCGTACCTACAGTTGGGGATTCACACACCCAGAGGAGTGTGAAGGCAAAATGCATGCTGGCAAATCAGCAACACCTATTGGTCCCTATACACACTATCTTGAGGAGAAAGGTCTATTAGAAACATTCTATCGTGATTATCGAAATCGTTCAAAGAATGGATGGATTAAGGGAGGGTCTTATGATTCTGTCCTCTCAACAGAAGATTTTGAGGATACCTATATCGGTAGAAGGGCGACAGATTTTATTGAAAATATACCTGATGATTTTCCGTGGCACTTATTTGTAAGTTTCGTCGGTCCACATGACCCGTTTGATCCCCCAACAGAATACGGAGACAAGTATCGTGACGCCGATATGCCGGATCCTATAATTGATGATATGAATGGTAAACCTGAATGGGTGCGAAAACGCACTGTCAATTTAACGCCTGAAGAGATTGCTATTACGCGACGTCAGTATTGTGCAGCAACGGAACTAATTGATGATCAGATAGGTATGATGCTAAATGCACTTGAAGAACGTGGCATCCTTGATAACACATACATAATTTATTCAAGTGATCATGGTGAAATGCTTGGTGACCACGGTTTATATACAAAGAGTGTAGCGTATGAAGCATCTCTCCGTGTACCATTAATCGTAGCGGGACCTGGAATAGAAGGGAATGGGATTTCAGATGATTTAGTTGAACTAATTGATCTAAACCCGACAATCTGTGACTTCGCGGACGTGCCTGTTTTGGAAAATATCGACGGTCTCTCAATTGCCCCAGTCCTCCGTGGTGAAAGTGAAAACCACCGTAGCGAAACTGTAGGTAAACTTCGTAAATTCAGTTGTATTCGGACGGATACCTATAAATTAATTGAAGACAGTGATGGGTTCATTGAATTGTACAATCTTGATGAAGATCCAGACGAATTGAACAATATCGCTGATACAGAACAACATTTAGTTAGAGATTTACGAACCCGGATGGAAAGTCGATTTGGACCGAACCTTGTAAATAAAAATACTCAATAGTCTCTGTTTAAGGTGAGTTTGATAATAGGCAATAATCTTCATTTATCCAAAATTATCACTCCTATAGACCCGGTAGGTGCGGTTTCCTAACCGCACCATAGGCGTCAATTTAGCGGTTTTTTGTAGCATTTTCAAGATATTCCAATGTTGTTTTTCTATTAGCTCTTCTTTCAATGTAGCACCCGTTTTCGAATACTTGTTTTATCTCATCAAATGTCTCTCTAAGATGTCTCTTTGACTTGCGAAAGCTTATTGTGATTGTGCGTGTGTAGGACGTAATAAGCTCTACTGTTTTCGATAAACTATGCCGTAAACATCGCCATCCTATGACCAACATCACCCAATGCCGAATGATTGCAGCGATCAGTTTAGCATATATTTCACATAGAATACGATACGGTTTTTTACTTCGTGATGTGTCTACTTTTCCAAGGCTTTTAAAGCACTTAAATATCAACTCGATCTGCCATCGAATCCGCGCAATGACACATATCTGTTCAGCGGTGAGTTGATCCGTTCCAATATTTGTAATGTAGATATTCCAACCTGCGAGTTGGAGTCGTGCCTGTGATGCTTGTGTATGCTTTCGTTTAGCACGATAGTTGATATCTCGTCGTCGTTTTTCGGTTTCTTCTTCGGAGAGTCTCTGAGCTACTAATCTTACTTTCATCCGCTTTTTTGAACCTATGAAAATATCTGTTTCGATAATGTTTTCGGTCTGAAACTTGAGCCATTTATGTAAACAAAGAGGCTTTCCTGTATTGTCAAAAACCGAACACCTAACTTTATACCGTGAAATCCAAAAGACCCCTTCGTCCGTAAGTTCTTGAAGGGTTTGTAGCGAAAAATAACCGAGATCCGCAAGGCGTAAACTCCCTTGGGGGAGCCGGTCAATCTGTTTTTCTACAGTGCTATCAGCGGTGATGCCGTTGGTGAGTTGAAAGTGTTCGAATGTCCCTGTAGCAACATCGAAGCGTAGATGGAGTTTCAGTTCGGATTTGTTCGGATAATCCTTTTTACTGGCACCTTCCCAAATATCGTGAAGCGTATCAGGGAGTGTTATCCAAGAACTATCTTGTATATAGATACCGTTGAACTGTTCAAGGAGTGGGAGAACTTGTGGATCCGCAGAAATCACTTCGGACGCAGCCGCGTCAAGGATTGCTTTGAGGGTTTGTGCAGCTTCAGCAGTAAATCGTTGTTCAATCGCTTGTCGTGAGATTGGAGTACCGAGAGAAGCAGCAGTATGTGTAAGTTGAGTATAGGTGGCATCAGGATTTTCTAACCAACTATAAATAAGTGTCTGAGCAAAATGACTCCCCGCAAGTTTTCGATTTCTTTTGCAAAATCCTGTTTCAAGGGCTGCTTCATCAGCAATGGTTGTTAGAATCTGTTGCATTTTTTCAGGAACCTGTGATAATGTATTCATTGGAAACACCTCTTGTATAAAGTAAAAGGTAATATTTTTATACATTATATAGGAGATGTTTTCACTTAACAATAATTATTATTGAAAAATCAGACATCCTTTTTCTAAAATTGACGCCTATAGTGCGGTTTCCTAACCGCACCGAGCATTAATATCTGTTTTATTAAACTCACGTTTGTTTAACCTTTCCTATGAACAAGAATAACCAGATGGTAACAGCTGTAATTCTAGCAGGCGGAAAAAGCAAAAGGATGGGGGAGAATAAGGCGTTACTTCAACTCGGAAACAATACCCTTATAGGTCATATAATTGGTTGTCTACAACCTATAGCAGATGAGCTTTTATTAATAACAAACAATCCTGCTGAATATGCACATTTAAAACTAAAAATGTTTAGCGATATTGTGCCAAATACAGGTGCCTTAGGAGGCATACACACAGGGTTAACTTATGCTTCCAATGATACCGTTCTATGTGTTGGTTGTGATAGTCCGTTCCTCAATTCGGATCTATTAAAATACCTAATATCAGTTTTAGGAGAATATGATGCTGTAATCCCTTATACTACGAAAATTCCTAACCCTGAGAAGAAAAATCAGAAAAAGGATACAGGTATAACCTACCAAACACTATGTGCGGTCTATTCTAAGCGATGTTTGCCGTTTATTGAAGAGATGTTTGATGAATCCGATTATAGAGTTCATGCACTCAGAGAACGGATCAATAGTCTGAACCTTTCACCTAAAGAATGGCAGCCTTATGACCCTGAAGGTCTTTCATTTGTTAATATCAATACCCCTGAAGATTATATAAGAGCAAAAGAAATCTTAAATAGCAATATCAATCTTGGATAGAATCAATTTTCGAAGCAGAATAAAAAACACATAATACCAATACGTAATTCCAAGATTGTATCTGATCAACATTTAATCTTTCCTTATTAGACCATTTCCATAAATGTCTATCCCATGAATGGTTGATATTCATGCTTTGAAATACTGCACAAACTGGAAGTTTATGCTACATAAAAAGAGCCTTCAATCATCAAAAATGGTATTAGTATAATCTTCTATTATCTACCTTCCTATTAAAAAAGCCATTCTCCTTTCAATAATTGCATTTTATGCAACCATTTCATATTTAAATGTATCTGTATATCATAAGAGGATTCCGTGTAGGAGATAAATATGAAAAATAACGATGCTAAACTCATTCAAGAAATTCTAAGTGGTAACCAAGAGGCATTTACGAATTTAGTGAGAAGATACCAAAAGCAGATTCATGCCTTTGCCTGGCGGATGATGGGGGATTTCCATCTCGCAGAGGAAATAACACAGGATACTTTTCTTCAGGCATATAAAAAACTTGATACACTTAGAGAACCGAACCGATTTGCTGCATGGTTACAAACCATTGTTGAGAATTGTTGTTATGCCTATTATAGAAAAACACACCCTCCGATTACATCTATTGAAACTATACCTGAAGGGGAAATAGAAAGATTGTACTATAAACGGTATCTTGATGAACAGAGGGAAGTTAAGGCAACAGAAAAACGGCATAAGGTTGTGAAACACCTTCTTAACAAATTACCTGCAAATGAACAGACTGTGATAACGCTTCACTATCTTGGTGAAATGCGTTGTGAAGATATTAGTGATTTTTTAGAGGTGCCGTTGAATACGATCAAAAGTAGACTACACCGTGCGAGAAAGCGATTAAAAAAGGAGGAAGAGATGGTACGGAAAACATTGGGTGGTTTTGAACATCCCGACAATCTTACGGAGAATATTATGCAGTGGATACAGATGAATGAACCGGGAGTAGCAGCTTCAGTAGGTACGTTAGCTATCACATCAGATAGAACACTTTATGCTGTTATGGGGTATAAGGATATTTATAAATTACCATCAACTGAAAATGAGTGGCAGCTTGTTAACACAGATTTACTACAAGAGACACACGGGGATATACCTATTGCCGAACACAACGGAACTCTATATATTATTCCATCTGATGAATTATTCGCATCTACCGATCAAGGTAAGACTTGGGATTCTGTCGGTCCTTGTCCAGATGGATTGGCAAGAGAGTTGTTAATCGCTGAGAATACATTTTATCTTTCACTCAATCAAGGTGTTTTTCAATCTGTTGACAGTGGGTCTTCGTGGGTAAATCTCAATAAAGGCTTAGAAAAACACTTGACAGATAATTCTGAAATCAGATTGTTCCGAATATGTCAAGATACTCTGTTTGCAACATCCTATTCTAACATCTATCGTTGTATAGAAGGAACATGGGAACAGATCTTGTTACCCATAGATGTTCCTGTTCATGTATGTTCTTTGGAGGTGTCCGATAACCATATCTATGTTGCAGTTTCAGTAGATATTTTTGGTACAGATGGAATAATGGGGAGCAACAGTGAAGAATATCATGATTTTACTAAAGATTCTTGGTGGGTCTTGCGGTCATCAGATAATGGTGATTCATGGGAAGATATAACACCGTCTGATACTACGAATTTTATGAGATCATTACCTAATATAAAACTGCTTACCTATGGAAAAACACTCTTGTTGGTTTGCGGGGATGAAGGTATGGTGGCTCGTTCAGTCGACTATGGCAACACTTGGAATTCTGTTAAATCTTCAGGTATAACACCTAAGAAGTTTAGTGTGAATTCTGCTGTAGCAATAGATGAAAACACGTTCTATACAGGTGGTATAACAGGTATTCACCGTTCATTAGATGGAGGAAAAACTTGGCACAGATTCAATTCAAGAATTGAATGTAGAGTCGATAACTTAGTCAGTTTTAAACCCAACGCAGATTCACAAATTCCAGATTCACTATATGCCATAGTTGCGGGAAGTGTTGTTAAATCAATAGATGGTGGTAGTTCATGGACTACTGTTGAGATTGAATTGGATAAGTATACTATTGAAATCCCCCAACGTTTCTTATTGAAATATGCAGATGATACGCCACAGATTGTACAAATTTCAGCAGTTGATGGTGTTTTGTATGCTAAAGGAATAAGACGAAATTGTGAGACCATATATTATCGTTTAATTCCTGAGAAAGATGCTTTAGTGCCTATTGAAGAGATGCCTGCTCTAAGTTCGTCTAAGTTGATGTGGTACGTTTTTGGTCAAGCAACATTTCCATTCAATAGTCATCGATTGTCGGGCCAAGGCATTCTACTCACCTTCACTTCAACTCCTGAAACTGACCATAAACCCTTAACATCAAAGGTGATAGAAGAGAATCCAGAATATGGTGCTGAGTGCTTCTTAAAAAAGTTGGAGCAAATTCAGGGAGATCATCAACTTTCATACGAATTGATACTTGAAGGATTATACGGTGGCTTTGCTGTTTCTGGTGAAACGTACTACATGGAATTCAATTACAAACTCTTCAGATGGAAACCTGGTGATGAAGAATGGTTTGATACAAAAGTAGAAGAAACATGCCAACTCTCAAGAGAAAACATGGCACAGGGTTTCAAACTTGGCACATCAGGTAAGACTGTATATGTCGGTAAACGGGATGGACATCTTCTACAATCACTTGATGGTGGTGATAGTTGGAACAACATTACAGACAATTTACCACAATCGGGTTTACACTATAAACAGATTGTTTTTAATGGGTCAACCGTTTATGTTGCTACTGATAAAGGGGTTTTTAATTCAGATGATGGTATTGTTTGGCATGCACTCACTAATAAAGACGGTACCAATTTAATAATTGAGTCTTTAGATACAACAGAGGATACAGTGTATGGTGCGAATGAGAAAGGGATTTTTCATTTTCAGAAGGAGATTGGTATATGGGAACAGATTGTACCTGAAATTCCAGATACTATAACCTGCTTGGTTGTTGAGGGGGATGCTTTTTCCGTTGGAACAGCAAGGAGTGGCGTGCTTCGCATCAAACGCACTGAATCATAATTTCTGTTATCTTAATCTATAATGACAATTCAGCATGCGGATTATTAATTGTATCTCTATTGCATTCTCATTAATCATTGCAAACAAATTACGTTCCTTATTAACAATAATGGGTATTATCATTGGTGTGGCATCTGTGTTAGCTATGGTCGCGATTGGGAATGGAGCAAAGACTATAGTACTTGAAGAAGCGCGTAAACAAGGGGGTGTAAACCAATTCACCATGTATTGTATTAACATCAAGAAAGTAGGTGATGTTTGGGTTACAAACCGTACCAATGAGTATTTCAAGTATGAGGATGTATTGGCAATTGAGGCGGAATGTCCTTCAGTGACACTAACAGTTCCACGGATTCCTGCCTGGGGTAATGTGCTTGTACAGGTTTCTGGGGGTGCAGAAGTACGTACAAGTTATAATGGTGTGAATTCTACTTACTCAGAAGCAATGGACTGGGATATTCAAGAAGGACGGTTTTTATCGGAGGAGGATATTGAAAATGCAGCGAGAGTTTGTGTGCTTGGTGCAGAGATTGCCTCGGATCTATTTGGCAGCACATCTCCTATTGGTAGGGAGATAAAGATTGCCAGAGGGGCAGGTAATAACCGTAAGAAGGAACGGCTAACAGTTATTGGATCAATGGTGCCTCGTAAAAGATATCTTAGATTTGGATTTAGTTTAGATGCACAGATCTTCATCCCAATAACAACGACTCAGATGAGATTCACGGGGACAGATAAGATTCAGATGTTGTCCATACAGACAAAAGATGTTTCAGATATACCATCCGCAATGGAGGAGGTAAAAACATCAATTAGAAAACGACATCGGAACAAAGATGACTTTTTTGTAATTTTGGGATATGAAATCAGGGATGAGGCAACTTGATAAGATTAGCACAGTTTTAAAAATTACATTGGGTAGTATTGCCGGTTTTTCCCTACTTGTTGGTGGTATTGGTATAATGAATATAATGTTAGTTTCTGTTACGGAACGAACTCGTGAGATTGGATTAAGGAAGGCTGTTGGTGCCAAACATACAGATATACTCATGCAGTTTCTAATAGAAGCAGTTATGATGTGTATGAGTGGTGGAATTCTTGGAATTTTCTTGAGTTTACTATTTAGTAAAGGTGCAGCATACCTTGCGGTTAGGATTGTCAAGATTGTTCCCTACTGGCCAGCAACTATTTCAATAGAATGGATATTAATATCCATTCTATTCTCATCTACAATAGGTGTCGTCTTTGGATTGTACCCTGCAATAAAAGCCTCATTATTATCTCCTATTGAAGCTTTACACACCGAATGACACAGCTACCAGTAATATAGGAATATAACTGTGTGGTTCAAATGAAGAATATAGGGGTGCTCTATAACGTATGTTGGATTGAAGAAGAATAGGAAGGATATCGACTTTATGCAGTGGAACTGAGATTCTATATACTACTTTGAAATTACCGCTTGTAACTGAGGTAATTCAGGGTAATTTCCTCTTGCATTACGCCATGCGAGGATACCCTCAATAACCATCCACACTTGTAATGATTCCACTATAATACCGAACCCAAATAATATATAATTTCCTTTTGCTAACCATCCGGTCTCTGGGACAAACATTTGGTATAACATTGCCCAAGCAGGCATAAGGAGCATTACTACCATCGGTAGGAAGGCAAACCATAAGGGTTTATTCCGTCGAATCAGATAAAAGACAATAACCATAAATGCTAATCCTGCCAATAACTGATTCGTTGCCCCGAATAACGGCCAAAGTGTCAATCCACCACTCCCGGGACCACTCGGTCCTTGAAGTAATGCCACAGCAGCAGCAAAAAGTAATGCGAATCCAGTGGCAATATAACGGTTTGTCAATGGTTTTATGTTTGCAGTTTGAGCCAGTTCGTGAATAACATACCGTTGCAATCGTGTTGCGGTATCAAGTGTTGTTGCAGCGAAACTCGCTACAAGTACTGCCATAATTGCGATACCCATTTTTAGAGGTATCCCAAGAGATGCCAGAAAATTCCCCACCCCCATCAACAAATGCACTCACCTTCTCTCTAAGTTTATGGCTTTCCCATCCACCAACAACTTCTGTTGTTCCGTCCTGTTTTGTAATAGTAGAAGTAGTAGCGTACCGCGTTCTCCAAGCATCTTGTTGGATAACGGCTTGTGTACTCCCTTCCTTAAGGATGGGTTGGAATGTATATCCTGCAGCACTATTTGGATCCGGAGTACGGTTAAATACTCCCATACCGATACCCGCACAACAAGCAATTATAACCACGACTGCAAGACCACCCTCAAGTAGCATTGCACCGTATCCCACGTACTGTGCATCTCCTTCGGAGGCAATCTGTTTACTTGAAGTGCCGGAACTAACCATACAGTGGAATCCACTGACTGCACCACAGGCAATTGTTATGAAAAGGAATGGCCAAATTGGTGGGGCGTCTGGAGGTATGTCTGAAGCTACAGCAGGTGCGGATGAGAATAAATCTGCTTTACCTGTCAAACCTGCAACTGCTAATCCGAGTACAAGTAGTACTAATGCTAAGACTAATTCATGACTGTTAATGAAATCTCGGGGTTGTAGGAGTGTCCAAACAGGTAATACTGATGCAATAAAGCAATATACAAATAGTACTAAAGTCCATATCACCACAACATTTACGTAAGATTGACTGAGTAGAGGTATACCGAACCAATTACCAAGGTCAACTGGAAGAATGTATGCTCCAACTGCCATTGCAATATACATTATACCGAGAGCAATGATAGATGGAATAAGGATGTTTCCCACCCCTACGATAGATCCAAACCCCTATGATGACAGCGAGTGGAATCTCAACCCAGACAGAAAGAACAGATTCAGGGTAATATGAAAAAATGAGGGCAATGACCAACCCGAAGATAGCGAGAACAATGGTCAAACCCATAAATAGTACGATGAGGAAATAGAAACTTGGCACGAGGACCGATCATTCTGCCGGCTACTTCACCGACACTTTGTCCTCGATTGCGGAGGGAAACAACGAGCGCACCAAAATCATGAACAGCACCAATAAATACCGATCCAATTACAACCCAAAGGAGTGCGGGTAACCATCCCCAAAAGACAGCAATTGCCGGACCAACTATTGGACCTGTTCCCGCAATACTGGTGAAATGATGTCCGAAAATGATTTCCTTTTTTGTAGGAACATAATCTACATCATCCTTTAATTCTTGGCTGGGAACTTTTGCTTGAGGATCTAAACCGAATATTTTTCTGGCAAGCCACTTTCCATAGGTATGATAGGCGACAATAAAGCCGAAAAAACTTAATACAGCAATAAAAAGTGTACTCATAGGCGATACTCCAACTATAGTTTCGTATAGTGGATACCTATTACAGAGTTACCTGACCCCAGTTAATACCTCAAAGGTAAGTTGATCTAACTTTTCGTAGCCAAGACCTATTTGAGCAATGCTATCTGGTTGGAAGTCAATGTTTCTGAGTTTGGCAGCATTCTCAGCACTATAGTTTGCCATAAGAGATTCCAATTCAGGATCACGTGAACGTAGATCAGAGATTATCCCTTGGATTTCAGTGTCTTCATTAAAACGTTGTGCTTTTTCTTTTAAAATCAGATAACTCCGCATACAACCCGCAGCGAAGTCCCATACCCCCTGTTCATCTTCTGTACGGTAGGCATGTGCATCGAAATGTCTATTTCCATCCCAGTTGACATCCTCAAGGAATTTTACGAGAAAGAATGCAGCTTTTATATTTTCTGAACCGAACCGAAGATCTTGGTCGAAACGACTCATTTTCTGATCATTTAGGTCAATGTGGAAGAGTTTCCCTGATTCATAGGCTTGTGCCACCCCATGTAAAAAACTCAAACCTGCCATTGTTTCATGTGCAAATTCGGGGTTAACACCTACCATTTCTGGATGATCAAGAGTTTCAATGAAATGAAGCATATGACCAGTTGTAGGTAAATATATATCCCCACGAGGTTCGTTAGGTTTTGCTTCTAATGCGAACTTCAGATCATACCCTTGGTCTTTCACATAATGGGTAAAATAGTTCATCGCCTCACGGTTCCATTTAACAGTATCGGGACCATCTTTAGCAGCATCAACTTCAGCACCTTCTCGACCACCCCAAAACACATAGACTGTTGCTCCGAGTTCAACCCCAAGATCTATCGCATTTAACGTTTTTCTGTATTGCAAATGCTCTTACCTTAGGATTGTTAGAAGTGAAGGCACCATCTTTGAAAATAGGATGGTAAAATAAGTTGGTAGTAGCCAATTGGAACTTTCATTCCATGGTCACTCAGTGCCTTTTTGAATTCATTAACAATCTTGTCGCGTTCTGTAGGAGTGGCGTCAAATGGAACAAGGTCGTTATCGTGTAAGTTAACGCCGTATGCCCCTAATTCACTTAACTTTTGAACGCTGTAGGTAGGTTTTTAAGGTGGGTCTGACTATATCTCCGAAAGGATCTCTGCCGGGGTTTCCAACTGTCCATAACCCGAAAGTAAATTTATGTTCAGGTTTGGGCAGATACTGATCTGACATGCATTATCTCCTAAATGAATTCTCTTTGCCAAATTATAACATAATTCAACCTAATATTGCAACTATTTAAGTTATGTTATGACGAAGGAATTCTACTATAACAACAAGAAACTAACACAGTTAAGTTAGACTATGATTGAATTGATGAGAATGAAGTATCTGGAGTGAATGGTATGAAATCCCGATTTTATTGACAAGTTATGAATCAAGATGATTATCAATTTGCCTGAGAACTGTCTCATAATCTGCTTCTAATTCATGTGGGAGATTCAGATAAGGTGGTGGAGTTTGGTTTGGAGGCACATCATGATAACCAACTTTGAAGTCAGGAAATTTAAGTCCGTTAGCTGTGGAGATAACGATGACTCTATCATTAGGTTGTATCTGTTTTCGTTCAACCATTTTTATTAGAACAGCCAATGCGACACCGGTATGTGGGCAGTTGAATAAACCTGTTCTATCAGCTCTTGCAGCAGCATCTGCCAATTCTTCTTCAGTAGCCTGATCAACAATTCCATCAAACTGTTTCAAGATCCGTATTGCGCGATGGATAGAGACAGGATTACCAATCTGGATTGCTGTGGCTTGAGTGGATTGTGCAGTGATAGCCTGAAATTCTGTGAAGTCTGTCTGATAACTCCTGTAAAGTGGATTTGCACGTTCTGCTTGTGCACAGGCTATCCTTGGGAGTTTGTCAATTATGCCTAATTCCCGCATCATGAGAAAACCTAATCCAAGGGCAGAGACGTTACCAAGATTTCCACCTGGAATAATTATCCAGTCTGGTATCTCCCAATTAAACTGTTGGACGATTTCAATGCTAATAGTTTTTTGACCTTCGATTCGTAATGAATTGATAGAATTAGCAAGATAAAAATCCTTACGTGCAGCAAGTTTCTGGACGATATTCATACATCCATCAAAATCAGTTTCAAGGGATAGTGTAAGGGCTCCATTAGCAATAGGTTGAATAAGTTGTTCACGGGTGACTTTTTCTTTAGGAAGAAGGATTATTGCGGTATCCTGCAGGCTGAAGCGTATGCAGCTAATGATGCTGAGGTATCACCGGTTGAGGCACACATGACAGCACGGATGTTTCCAGACTCAGCCATAATCTGGTTAACCATAGAAACTAAAACTGTCATCCAAGATCTTTGAATGAACCTGTGTGACTGTTTCCACACTGCTTAATCCACAAATCAGTAAGACCGAGTTGTTCCCCAAACCGTTCTGCCCAAAATAGATTTGTTCCACCTTCATACATAGAGATAATATTCTCATTATCTATAATTGGACATACGAGTTCTTTTTTTCCCCAGACACCACTTCCATAGGGATATTCTGTACGCATATAACGTTGTTCAAAGAGGGTTTTCCAATCTTCTGGAGTTCGTTGTTTTAATGCATCCATGTCGTGTTTGACTTGTAATAGACCATCACAACTTTTACAACGATAGATAATTTCGTTGAGTGGATAGGTACATCCTAAATCACACTCAAACCATGCGTCGTAATTCATCATTCTAATTCCTCTTGAACTGCGTTTTATACTCTCAATGCTATTGGAAGTGGGTAGAAGCTGTTCTATTTCTTCAAGTGAGGGTAATTCAGACCTGTCTTTCAATCCAAATTGTTGAAGGAATGTATCTGTAGTAGAGAATAATAATGAACGTCCAGCTCCCTCTTTCCTACCGGAAACACATACAAGGTCTTTTTCAACGAGTGCGTTAATTACACTATCACTATTAACGCCTCGTATATTAGAAACATCAGAACGGGTGACGGGTTGTTTATATGCTACAATTGCGAGTGTTTCCAATGCTGATGGAGAAAGTGTGACACGAACTTGTTGTATATAAAACTTACGTATCCAATCGGAATATTCTGGCTTTGAACAAATTTGAAAGCCATTTGCAATTTCTATTAAATGGAAACTTCGGTCCATTTCTTGATATTCATACTGTAGTTTTGTAAGTGCTTTCCGAATGTCCCGTATCTTAGTTTTGGGAATAGCATGTTGAAACTGTTTTAAAGATATGGGTTCACTGGCAGCAAACAGTATAGCTTCTAAAATTGCTTTAAGTTTGTCATCATTCTCTGAGTCCTGTCTTGATGTTTGTTCTTCAGACTCTTCTAATATTTCAGTTTCCATAAGAATACCTGTTTTTATGATGGTGCCGTTGAACCATTTTTCTCCATTGCCTTCACTATATAAATACTCTCAAATAATCCTGTTTGTACAGTGACAATTTTTCCAGTTCGTATGAGTTCTAATACTGCGAGAAAAGTAACAATGAGATTAATCTTACTTGATGTGAATGGAAATAGATCTTCAAAGAGTAGTTGATTCTGATTTTTCTAATTGACTTTCAATAAAGGATATTTTCTCTTCGACAGTAAAAGTCTCCTCTTCAATTGTCTGTATGTCCTCATCAGGTTCAACTGGTGTGATTCTGTCATTTATGTTCTTGAATGCAGTTAGGAGATCAAAAAGTGTTGCCTTTATCTCATAGGTACGCGTATCTTGTAATTCACTATGAATATTTGCACTTCTGTTGAAAATAGATGTACGGCGCTCAGCATATACATCTAATACCTGTGCTGCTTCTTTATAGCGTTTGTATTCCAGGAGTTGTTGTACAAGCTGTTCTTGGTTTCCAATTGGATTGTCTTGCGATCGAACAGTTTGGGGCAGAATACTCTGAGATTTTATATGCAATAAAGTCGCTGCCATGGACTAAGAAATCAGATGCAACATCTAAGTCTAACTGTTCCATGAGATTGACATATTCCAAATAGCGATCCGTTATTTGAGCAATTTGAATATCATATATATCCATTTCCTCTGACTTAATCAGATGGAGCAGGAGGTCAAGTGGTCCCTCAAACACATCAAGCTTGACAGAATAGATCGGATGTTGAACTGGATTCGTAGTTTGTGAATCTGTTAAGATTGTCTTATTCATTCTTGTAGATTATTCGTATTTTGGAATTATTTTATAAAACACCGATAATTTTTCCAAGACCGTCATAGATGGCGTAGCTGATTACAGCAATGATTTGAAGAGGGTTGTAGACACGTATAATATATGGAACAAACAACAAAAGCATTAAAATTGGCATACCATAAGGAGCAAGTTTTGAAAAATTGCCGCGATGCGCGTTCTGGTAATAAACCGTTAACAACGCTAAATCCATCTAATGGAAAAAGCGGTAGCATATTAAAGGCAGCAAGGAACACACTTATCAAAGCAGAAGTCTTCATGAATTGGTAAATAGCATTGTGTGTTGTTGATGAATAAGGTGTGAAGTTAATGGTTAATTCCAATACTCTGATTACGATGAAGATACAATTGTTAATAGAATATTCATCAATGGTCCTGCAGCAGCAATTAACATGATATCGAATCTGGGATTTTTGAGATTATATGGATTAACAGGTACAGGTTTTGCCCAACCAAAAAAGAACCCACCAAATAATGACCCAATTAGTGGTAGGAACAGTGTGCCAATCGGATCTATATGTACTGCCGGATTAAGGGACATCCGTCCTTGTCGCGTGCGGTTGAATCCCCCAACATATATGCTGATTTCGCATGTCCCCATTCATGGAAAGTTAGGAGTATGATGAATTGTGTGACGATAAGGATCGCTTGGTATATTTGTGCTGTTGATAGCATAGATTATTATAGTATATTCAATTCCAAATTGTTTTTTGTAATAAAAGATAGTTTATCTTCTATCTGCTTTGTTTAAAATAAGTATATGCTTCTGACTTTGATCTAATGTTACCATCCAATTGTTCTGAGAATATGGTTTTGAGTATAGAAGCAAAGTTTTTCCCTGGTTTTTCTCCCCACTGTATTAAGTCATTTCCATTAATTAAAGGTTGAACAAATCTCAAGGTTAATAAATACTCTTTTATATTATAGTATTGAATTTTTGATAAATTAGGATCAGATAAACTTAGAACTAATGCCTCAAGAGGATATGGTTTTAATATTCGATATATTTCACTTGATGTGATGGTTGCATCTAATGAATCTAATACAGAATACAAGCACTGAAACGTAGTAATTGGTGATATAATCTTATATGCAATTCCATCTTCATATACTAAAGTTTTCTTCTTTTCATTGTCAATTATACACCATTTTCCATTGTGATGTTCCTTTGATATATTTTCTGATAAATCAATCACAAATTCCGATGTATTTATTGTATTGAGTTCTTTAGTTGAAAATGTGGATGGTTTGTGTCTTATATCTCCATTAATTTTTCCAAGTTTGTGTTCTAATACCAATCTAAAACATAGATATTCTACAATATATGTGGGTATTCCTGTTTTGTCTTGTATACCAAATAAGGTCATCCAAAGAATTATGTTTGAACAGATATTATCTTTTTTAATGTATTGTGATGACCAAGAAATTGCCTTATGTGCTATCTGAAAATCTTCTGGGAAAGAGGGTGGGATCTTCCATTGTGGTGATATTGTACTAAAAATACCGGATTTGGCAAGTTCATTTAGTATTTGGGGTGCGTTAGGTTCGAGTAAAACTCTATCTATTTCATTCCGTATACGTTCACCACTGATTTCTGATAGATATGGTAAAGCATCATTAATTAGATTACGATCTGATTCTGTAATGTTAAAATTATATCTACCTGCATACCTAAACGCTCGAAAAATACGCGTTGGATCATCAGTATAACTTTTTTCGTGAAGTACTTGTATTGTCCTGCTTCTAAGATCATTAATACCACTAACCTTGTCAATGATAGTTCCAAAGTTGGATGTATCTATCTGCATTGCCAATGCGTTGATGGTAAAATCTCTCCTGTGCACATCATCTGTAATTGAACCAGGAACTACCTTAGGTAACGTTCCAGATTTATTATACGTTTCGCACCGTGCTGTGACAAAATCAACTTTAGGTTTATCTGGGTTTTCCGGTGTAACAGATGCAGTGCCGAATTGTTGATGAACCTGTATTTTCCCTTTCCAAACTCTATGCATCTCTGTAGCTAATTGAACTCCATCACCTACAACAACAATATCAATATCAAGGTTTTCTCTTTTTAATAATAGATCACGTACCGACCCTCCCACGAGATAAGCATTCTCACCTGCAATATCCCCAATTTCATGTAATGTTGTTAAGAGTGGTTCTGGGATATGTAGTTCCATTTTACCTGAATAGGTGTTGCAGTGATGCTATCACATGGAATATATGCTTTATATTAGATTATAGAAATGCAAAAACTCTGGTTGGCGCGCCCGAACTACGAGCAAGTTTAAGTGGTGCAATCACTACCTGAAAATGAGTGGGCAATTGGCTTAAGTTGCAAAGGTCTTCAACATGTGGAATTCCTGCCCCAAGAAAGACGAGATGAGCCGGCGGTAGACCATCATGGAGTGGTGGATGACCAGCAACAGCATCAATACTACATGCATCTGTACCGATGACCTTAATACCTTTCTCTACGAGTAATTCTGCTGCATCCTCACTGAAACCAATCCATTCTCGGTTGAAGTTATATTGATAAACGTATCTATCCATACCTGTCCGCATAAAGAGGATACTATCCTTAGGAATATCACCGTTTTCAGCTATCCAATCTTGAATATCCGCTGCGGTTACAGAATCCTTTGGTTTTTTTACTGTTGAAAAATCCATTAATATTGCAGATCCATATAGTTTTTCTTCAGGAATTTCTGCGACGGTAAAACCATCTGGATACATTAAACAAGGTGTGTCAATATGTGTAGAACAATGTCCTGACATATCAACACGGCTTTCAAAGTAACCGTCTTTTTCTAATGTTGCTTGATCATAGATATGGACAGGGTCAATAGGTAGTTCTCTTGGGCTGTTTTCATCTACGATATATGATAAATCTAATATATTTTGAAAGGCAAAAGTCATCTATATTTTCCCTCTCTTTATTCCAAGGATGTATACAGTATAGCATATATTACCCGAACAATACAAGCAGATTGATACATAGTGTAAACAGAAATTGATTTGACAAATATCTATTTGTTTAGGTAAAATTGGGTATACGATTATAGGTAGGAGGAAAGAAATGGCTAACGAAAACGAAGTGAATGAAAATCAAGTAGAAAACAGTGATAACAACCCTAAGAGTGGTATTGTCTTTAATGTACAACAAGTACAGTCAATAGATATTACTCATAGTTTTAACCATGTTAAAACCGAGAATGGATGGCAGATACATTTACTTGAATCAGGTAAAGTATCAATAAACTTCATTACAAGTATGAGAAAAACTGAGACTACTGTTATGGCAGGAGATTATATAGAACGTGATGGTGATGACATCATGCTATATAAACACCAATCTGAGGATACATACCGACAACAACGGAGTCCATCCGCGTTATCGCGTTCTCGTGAAGAATTATTAGCCAGTGAAACTGCTATAAAACCGGTAGAAATACAGAGCCAATAGTACTTTGTTAGTGGTTTTAGATAGGACAGTTTGTTGAGTAGACTGGGAATCCAACGTCCTTGGATTCTATCCTTTTATTATTCATTCTATTACTATGACGCAAGTAAGTTATCAGTTTAACTTAAGTAAGTAACTGATAACATTGATTTTTATCACAATCCAAATGTTATAGCCAACTTAGATTTTAACCATACTTAGGTATAATACCGATTTGGAACAGATACACTGCAATATAGGAGGAGTGAATCATTTTAAATCGCATTTATAAGCTTATTTCCAGTTTGAAAGGTGGAACGATGGTTCCAACATCGGTAATTCTGAGTCCCGAGAGTTATGAAAAAGTTGTTGCCGAAATACTAAAATCCCCTAAAGGTAATAGTCCGGATAGCTCCAAAGCTGAAAATCAACTTGCCTTCCCGCCATTATCCGTTCGTTCTGAAGACACAGATATTGTTGTTGTAAAAGAATTAGTTCCTAACCCCTGTCCGATTTGTCACCATCAGCTTAAATTTCTCAGAGAGATGATAGAACGATTTGAACAAGAGGGTTCTAACATTATAAGATGTCCTTTAGGGCATCGTTATTCAGGTATGATGAAGGTCTACCATCTCAATATCATTCGTGAATCTGAAAATGCTGGTAAGAATGATATAACTGAATGTCCATCCTGTAGTAGTAACAGAATTCAGTGTTTAGGTCCATCTGAGATATTTTGTTTAGACTGTGATTGGGATAGTGGTTGGTAGGATAGATAAGTATTATGGGATTTATAGTAAAAGTCTTTATTATTTACACACTATGGTAGGTTCGGTTTCCTTGGGAATGCCTAATCGGCATTCATATCTGGGGAACACCAAAAGGCGTTCATACCGTTGATTCCTTGATTCACCGAATGGTAGGTTCGGTTTCCTAACCGAACCGTTGTTTTGCAAAGTCCCATAGATGGGGTTAGGAAACCACATCTACCAGAGAGTATGTACATACTTTTAGGTCTCACTCTAAACATTATCTACAGAATCCGATCTGTGCATCCTTGCAAAGATCCTTACTAATCCGATTTGACAAACTTCTTAAATCAGGTGTCACTCACAAGGAACACCTTATGAAATATAGACATAAATTATCCGCTATTATAGCTTTACTCCTCTTTTTCACAATAAGCACTGCCCCTACCCAAACAACGCTACCAGCTGAAGATATTGCTGAAAAAGCATTAGCAGCAACAGTATACTTGGAAATGAAGGATAACAATGGCAAAACCTTGGGCATCGGCAGCGGGTTCTTTGTAAAACCGAATCTAATTGCTACCAACTACCACGTCATTGAAGGTGCTGCAAAAGGCACAGCAAAGTTAGTTGGCAAATACACCACATACAAAATTGAAGGTGTTACAGCAACGGACAAAACAAATGACCTCGCACTTCTAAAGGTCACTTCTTACGGTATCAAGCCACTTTCTCTCGGCAACAGTGACATAGTAAAAATTGGTGCGACGGTTTATGTTGCCGGCAACCCGAAAGGTTTAGAAGGCACGTTCTCGGATGGTATTATTAGTAGTCGTCGCGATAAATACACAAAAGAACGCCTGCAGATGACTGCCCCGATTTCACCAGGAAGCAGTGGCGGTCCTGTGCTAAACAAAAAGGGTGAAGTTATTGGAGTTTCCGTTGCGGTTCATCGTGCTTTGGATGCACAGAATCTCAATTTCGCTATTCCATCAAAATATCTTAATAAACTGCTTGAACAGCCAAAGATAGCAAAACCCTTATTGCCAAGAGAACAATCTATATCTGCTGATACTTACTTTCAATGGGGCAATGCAAAGTACGATTTAGGCGATTATGCGGGTGCCATCGCAAACTATACAATGGCTATACGACTTGAACCTGATTATGCCAGTACATACTACAATAGGGGACTTGCGAAGGCAAAGTTAGAACAATACTTCGCTGCTATCACTGATTACGACACCGCCATACGACTAAAACCTAATGATGCCAAGGCATACTACAATCGGGGAAATGTGAAGGTTTACTTGGAACAATACTTTGCTGCGATTTCGGATTTTGACATTGCTATCCAACTTGAACCTGATTATGCCAAGGCATACTACAATCGGGGAAATATGAAGGTTTACTTCAAACAATACTCTGCTGCTATCACTGATTACGACACCGCCATACGACTAAAACCTAATGATACCAAGGCATATATCAATCGGGGAATTGTGAAGACTTATTTGGAACAATACTTTGCTGCGATTTCGGATCTTGACATTGCTATCCGACTAAATCCTGATGATGCCAGTGCATACCTCAATCGGGGACTTTCGAAGGCTCTTTTACAAGGGCGGAAACTGGAAGCAAAGCAAGATCTCCGCACTGCTATACAACTTGCGATAAAGGCAGGCGATGTAACTACCAAAACTCGCGCCGAGAAAACACTGCGTATTCTTAATAAGTGAATAGGAACGCTTTAATTGACACAGAGGGACCATCGTCCTGACACTTTTTTGAATCTGAGCGATGGATGAAGTGGATTGGTTCGTAAAAATTGAAATTGTTTGGTGAGAGTTGTTTGATTATCGCGTGGTAGTTTGTCGGTGAGTACTACGAATTCGTCATTGATTATGTGTTGAAACTTCTGCATTAACTTCAAACAATTCGGGTATATTTCCCTGCCTTATAACTTTCCATTGTGATATGTAAGCACCTTACATTATCAGGTGCTTACATACAGGAGTATATTAGTTAGTCCATATGGCCATGGCCGGCATGAGGATCCATTTCTGGGAGTTCAGGTGGTTCCTCAATTTCTGTGATTAGAGTTTCCGTTGTCAATAATAACCCTGCAATACTTGAAGCATTTTGGAGCGCAGATCGGACGACTTTGGTTGGATCAATTACACCATCTTCCATCAGATCTCCATATTCCTCTGATGCTGCATTGAATCCATAATTACCTTCACCACTTTCTACGTTTGAAAGGATAACCGAACCTTCTAATCCAGCATTTTCAGCAATTGCTCGGACTGGCGAACGTAGTGCTTCTCTAACGATACTAAGTCCAGTATCCTGGTCGCCTTGTAATTCCAGATCGTCTATTCCAGAAATTGACCGTAGTAAAGCAATTCCACCACCCGCAACAATTCCTTCTTCAATAGCGGCACGTGTTGCTGATAGTGCATCTTCACATCGTGCTTTTTTTTCCTTCATTTCTATTTCTGTAGCAGCACCGACATTGACTACCGCTACACCACCAGCTAATTTTGCAAGTCGTTCTTCAAGTTTTTCACGGTCATAATCAGAAGTTGTGTCTTCAATTTGTCGACGGATCTGTGTAACTCGACCTTCAATGTTCTCTTTTACTCCGAAACCACCAACAATCGTTGTATTATCTTTATCAATTCTAATTCTACTTGCTGTTCCTAACATTCCTACAACGATATTTTCTAAACGTATACCCGTGTCTTCCGATATGACTTGTCCACCGGTTAATACGGCTATATCCTCTAACATCTCCTTACGTCGGTCTCCGAATCCAGGAGCTTTTACAGCAGCGACTTGTAGATTACCACGAAGTGCATTAACAACCAAAGTGGATAATGCTTCACTCTCAACATCTTCAGCTATAATCAATAAAGGTCGATTAAGCTGCATTACCTTTTCCATAATTGGTACAAGGTCTGCTACTGTAGAGATTTTTTCTGTATTAATAAGAATATAGGGATTCTCGAATTCAACAACTTGATCTTTTTGATCAGTCACAAAGTTTGGGGACAAGAAACCCCGGTCGAATTGCATTCCTTCAACAATATCAACTGCAATCTCTGATGTTTTACCTTCCTCAATAGTAATTGCACCATCGTTTCCAACTTTCTCAATTGCCTCAGCGATAATTGTGCCGATATTACTATCATTAGCTGGATCGTTTGCAGCAATTGAGGCTACCTGTAATATTTCCTCATGCGTATTTACTTCTCGGCTTTGTGACGAAATTACAGACAATGCTGCATTTACTGCTTTATCAATGCCGATTTTTAACTGCATTGGGTCTGCCCCTGCTGTTACATTCTTAAGACCTTCATGAAGAATTTCTTGACCTAAGACTGTTGCAGTTGTTGTTCCATCTCCGGCAACATCATTTGTTTTAGTTGCGATAGATTCAAGTAATTGTGCTCCCATATTCTCATAGGGATCTGGAAGTTCAATTTCCTTAGCAACTGAAACTCCATCACTGGTTACCACTGGGGCACCGAAAGATTTCTGTATTACCACGTTTCTTCCACGTGGTCCGAGGGTTACTTTGACAGCATTTGCCAGAATATCTGCTCCGCGTTTTAACGCAACCCTCGCCGCTTCATCAAAGATTATTTGTTTTGCGGTCATAAATAACCTCCTTCAAATATATTAAAATAGTACTAAGTAATGTATGATTTAGGTTGTTGTATTATAGCATCTACAGAGTATAAAGTCAAGTATTTAGTATTGTTAGGGGGTGTAAAGTATATGGCATTAACAAGAAGTAAATGAAACCAATCAAATATAAAAAATGAAGAAAACATCCATCTATAGCAACTAACATACATATATCACAAAAACACAAATACATCTTAATAATATTTATCAAAATAAGAATAAAATTAGGGTTAGAACACAAACTAAAAACTATAAATTAATAACTAAAAACTAAGCAATTTTCAATATTAAATATGCATATTGTGCGTCAATGACGGGCGGGGAAACCCCGCCCCTACGGGTTGAACACCTACGAAAATCACAAGATTATTATTTAATATTGCTTACCATTTTTAAATGATGATTGCTCATTACTGATTGAAGAAACCCCCTAAATCCCCCTTATCAGGGGGACTTCTAAGAGTACTCGTAATGTGAACTGTTTAAATAGAAATGGTATTATATAGAATAACGATAGGCACGGGGTAACAACCGTGCCTATCGACACACCGTAAAAATGGAGGGAACTCATGCGATTGCTACGTCTCACCTTATGTTTCTTGTTATTTTTGTTGCCCACACTCACGCACGCAAAGATCGTTTTCGATTCCTATGGCTTAGGTATTTATGTGATGGACGATGATGGGTGTAATGCCAAGATATTAGTCAAAAGGGTAGACCGGAGGAGTGTCTTGTGGCCTGTTTGGTCTCCGGACGGGAAGCAGATCGCTTTTTTGCGAAAACGACCGGTTATACCTAATGCACCATTGCAATTGCCTTCTGCTGCCGTATTTATCATCAATAGCGATGGCACAGGTGAATTTCGGGCTACCGAGGGAGATGATGACGAATGGATAGCGTCGTGGTCGCCGGATGGTAAACACCTCGTATTCACAAGCGACCGGCTTGCCAAACCGGGAACTGCTCAAAAAGATGCCTGGCGGATAAATATCGAAACAAAAGCGTTACAGCGACTGACACGCACCGTTTCATTGACAACATCAGTGGCTTGGTCCCCTGATGGTAAATATATTGCGTATCAAGACAGCATTACCGGGCGTACCACAATCCATCTGATGCGTGCCGATGGTAGCGGACAGCATGTACTTGTCAAGGGTAACGGGAGAAGTACTCATAGGTCTCCGCGTTGGTCTGCTGATAGTCAGTCTGTTCTGTATAGAGAATGGAATGGTCATTCAACAAAAGTTGTCATTCATGATATAAAAGTAAACAAACGGCAAGTCGTAGATACCCCTGACACCTGGATACTCCACAGTGCGTGTTTTATGGGCAGAAAATATCTGTTGATTTCAGCCAAGCCGCCGAACGCTGATACGCATGACATTTACCGGTATCATCTTTTTACAGGTGAAATGGTTAACCTGACAAACACGCCTGCTGTAGATGATTACGGACCGGATTGGATAAGTGATGATGTGCTTTCTGTAACACCACAAGGCAAGAAAAAAATAATGTGGGGACAGCTGAAGCAACAAAACAGTGAGTAGCCGTGTTACGAACAGAACTAAAGGCAGGTGTCCTATTTTGGGTATCTGCCTTTTTTATTTCTTCCTACCTTTGTTCTGCTGTTCATATTCCGATAAACTTTCTTTCATTCCATTATTGACGCATTTCCGCATGTATGTGAGTGTATCAATCCCACTTTCTATTTCCAAGCATTTTTTGAATTCATCATTATCAAAAAATCCGAGTATAAAGCGTATCGACTTTGCGACAGCTTCTGTTGGCTTTGGTATTTCTTTTTCCGAAAGACATTCGAGGTGCTCTGCGAGGCTTACGACTTTGTTGTGTGTAGAGGGCGGGAGTGATACGCTTACTCGTTTTCTTTCAATGTTCATATCTATATTATATATCATAAACAAAACATTTAATCCTACACTCCGCAGTTATGAATCTGGAAAATAGACATTTTTTACTTCTATACCTATTAAACAACTGCGGAATGTAGGTTACATGGAATATTTATGCAGATTTAACATACAATAAGCATAAAATTGATTATAAATTCTTATTTGATTCTATATTCTATTATAATAATAGTTTGGACAGTTTATAAAGTTCTCAAGTTGGTCTTGATTAGCAGAACTGGTCATATCAATGTTATCCAATGATACACCTTTCACCCCTCGAATCAAGGAATCAACGGTATGAATGACATATGAAGATTAATTTTTTAATTCGGTAAATTTTATTTTTGTGCTATCCTCTTGTTCAAGGAGGTATTTATTCATGGCAAAACATCATAAACTTGAACTCAGTGAAACTGAACGACAAAAACTCGTTGAACTCCGTGATAAAGGCGAACCGGCTTATCTACGAGAACGCGCTGCTGCCCTTTTGAAAATAAGCGAGGGGTTTTCCCCTCACAAAGTCGCCCGAAAAATGCTCTTGAAAGAACGCGATCCTGATACGGTCTATTCGTGGCTTCACCGATACAATGAAAACGGTATTCAAGGTTTATTCTATACACCCGGTCGTGGTCGCAAACCTGCTTATTCCCCTAAATCCCCCGAAGAAGCAGAGGCGGAGGTCTATAATACTATCGCACAGGGACCTGAACAACATAATCCGCATCAAACACGATGGACACTCCGATCCCTTGGAAACATCGTCCCTTGGCTCAGTGATGTGTCTGTGCCGGGTATTCACAAAATCCTTAGTCGACTCGGTCTCAGCTATAAACGCGCTCGCTTATACATACATAGTCCGGATACAGACTATGCCCAAAAAATAGACAGGGTCCAGCAAGTTTTGGAAGAGACCCGTCAACATCCACAGACCTGTGTTGCGCTTTACCAAGATGAGTTCTCGTTTTATCGCAACCCTACCATAGCAAAAGACTGGGCACAAACAGGCACGAAAACACCTTTAGCCCGTCAGAGCTACAGACACAACCAAACGTGCTATGGGATCGGGGCTCTGAACCCACATACTGGAGATGTTGTTTACCAGCAAGTTTCACGCTGCACTGCTGAAGCACTTCATTCTTTTTACACCGAGATTTGCCAACGCTACGCAAACAAGCAACGGATATATTTGATACAAGACAATTGGTCAACCCACTTTCAAGCTAACTTATTGGAAGCACTTCTCCCGCAAACAGCATCGTTTGTGAAACCGAAGCCACCGAATTGGACAGGTAAACCCTCAGAGAAAATCGGAACACTACAAAAACTTCCGATTGAGATAATACAACTACCGACTTATGCGCCGTGGACGAACCCGATTGAAAAGTTATGGCGATGGGTGCGTCAATCGGTTTTACATAACCATCGTCATTGCGATGATTGGGAAATCGTGAAAGACAAGGTGATTAGTTTTATGTCGCAGTTCATAGGAGGATCACAGATGCTGCTACGCCAGATCGGATTATTACCGAATTAAAAAATTAATCTTCATTAGTCATTCCCCGGGCATTCGTCGGGTATGAATGCCATAAATCAACGGTATGAATGCCATTTAGGCATTCCCCGGGCATTCCCCGCCTACAGAAGAGCCTAATGATTAAATTGACACCTATGGTTCGGTTAGGAAACCGAACCTACAGGGTTTGGAATAATGAGAATTGCCGAATTTAAAACTTAATCCTCATGAAACCGAACCTACCAAGGGCGGGATTAGGGTGATAATACCTGAATTCCTGCCACTGGTAATATTGATACTTTTGCTTGCGCTGGTAGTTCTTCAGCGAATAGGTCTATGAGTTGATCTATGTCTCGGAAAAGAAGTGAGGATGGATATTCCTTGTAGAAATCATCTCTATCAAAACTTTCAGACCAAACATGTAGTTGATTTCTTGTGCCAAGTTTTGGTGGTGGTGAAGGGGCAGAGGGTATGTGTTCTAATTTCTGCTGGAGATACCGCGGATAATCAAGTCTATCAAATAATCCGTGAAAACATGATCCATCAGAAGCAGGATATAGTGCAATTGTATATGCATTTTCAAAATAGGAAAATGCTGCTAAAGCTTTATCGAGTTGTATTCCATCTGCATCTAAAGGATAGCAATTTATTACTACAAGATCGCTTTGCGTCCGAGTCGTTTCTGAAATTTCAGTTGTATAGGTATTCAAAGCAAAATGTGCACCTTTACGATGTGCTTTTACAAAATCACCAACAAAAAGACCAGCGATTTCACGGCGACTATTTAGCACGACATTGGCTATTGCATTAAGTCCCAGGAGTCCAGCTGCCATTTCAATGGTATCTCTTCGATCAGGTTCGTCACTGTCTCCTTCAATATTTGCTGGTCCCCTGCCCGGTGGGAATTTATGGAAATAGTACATTGTTGAAAAACCAGCAGTACCGGGAACAATTAGTTTCGCTCCACCGCTAAATCCGACAGAACTGTGAGGATATATTCCGCCCAAGCAAATTTTGAAATCTGAATCTGCTACTGTTCGATTGATATATACAGGCGTTCCGTTATCAAGTTTCCCTATCGCTCTAAGATCTCCACTGAGAAAATCATGATTTGTAACTTCGTATTCAGAGAAGATGTCTGCCCCAACTTTTTTAATCATTTCTTCTTCTGAGATAGGACGATGTCCACCTACCCCGACTACGAACCGAATCTCAGATTTTGGTACACCTGCAGCAAAAAGCTCCTTAAGTAAGAATGGTATAACCTTATATGCAGGGGTTGGTCGACTAAGGTCATCTACGATGATAGCAGCACTTTTTTTATTTTTTGCTATTTCAGATATACGTTTTGTTCCAATTGGTTCGGCAAATGCTTTTTCAATTTCAGCGTCAGAAAGTGCTGGAGCATCATTTTGATGAAGCATCTCGACCTCCCAACCATCAGGGAAGTTGAGTGGGAGTTCGTTATCTCCATACCATGCACCAGTATATACTGTTGCAGTATTATTCATCATCATCTCCTGTGTTAATTCTCTCTTGCTGGTGATTTAATACTGCAGAAATGAATTCTCTGAATAAAGGGTGTGGGGCAAGAGGTTTTGACTGGAATTCAGGATGAAATTGAGAACCAACCATCCACGGATGGTCTGACACTTCAGCGATTTCGACAAGACTTTCATCTGGGGAAACACCACTAAAACAGAGACCTGCGTTTTCTAATTCAGTACGAAAGTCGTTATTCAATTCATATCTATGTCGATGTCGTTCAATAATTATAGGTTGTTGATAAGCATTGTAACTTTTCGTATTTTCCTTAAGTACACAAGGATAGTGTCCAAGTCTCATGGTTGCCCCCAAGTCTGCTATTGAACGTTGGTCTAACATCAAATCAATTACAGGATATTGTGTATTTTCATCAACTTCTGTGCTATTAGCATCTTCTAAGTTTGCTACATTTCGTGCATATTCAATTACGAGGCATTGCATACCAAGACATAATCCGAAGTAAGGGATATGATTCTCACGAGCATATTTGACAGTAGTTAACATGCCTTCAATACCGCGATCCCCAAATCCCCCTGGCACTAAAATACCATCTATATTTTCAAACAACTTTTCAAGATTGGACAGTTCTGTTACTGCTTCTGCTTCAAACCATTCGATATTAACTGAAGCTTCGTTTGCTATACCCCCATGTTTAATTGCTTCTTGAACACTAATATAAGCATCACTCCCTGTAGTATATTTCCCAACTATAGCGATGGTAGTGTGGTGTTTAGGATTTTTTAATTTTTCTACCATCGCAATCCATTCGGCATCTAATGTTGCGCGTCTTTCAAGACCCAATTTCTTTGCTACAAGATGTCCCATACCTTGTTCCTCAAAATTCAGAGGTATTTCATCGACACAGTTCGTATCTAATCCTTCTATGATAAAATCTTCACTAATTCCACATAGTAGCGATATTTTTCGTCTGATACTATCTTCAAGATGTTGACTGGTACGGCACAATAATAGATCTGGTTGTATACCAAATTCCTGAAGTTTTCTGATGCTATGTTGCGTGGGTTTACTCTTACTTTCACCATTTGGTAATGTGTATATCAATGAGACGTGTAAGAAGAGTGTATTCTCTCTTCCCACTTCCATAGCAATTTGTCTAATTGCTTCAACAAAGGGAGGCATCTCAAAATCACCTATGGTACCACCGATTTCAGTAATAACGATATCGACGTGATTATCTTTACCAATTTGATATATTCGTTTTTTGATTTCATCCGTAATATGAGGTATTAATTGAACGGTTTGCCCGAGGTAATCCCCTCTTCGTTCTTTTTGAATTACTTCATTATATACTGAACCCGTAGTGAAATTAGATTGTTGATTTAGGTCAACGCCTAAGAATCGCTCATAATTTCCGACATCTAAATCCGTTTCCGCGCCATCATGTGTAACAAAAACTTCACCGTGTTGAAAAGGATTCATTACCCCAGCATCAACATTAAGATACGGATCAATTTTGACGACATTAACTTTAAAACCGCGATTTATTAGTAATCTTCCGAGTGAAGCCGTTGTAATTCCCTTTCCAATACCTGAGATCACACCACCTGTTACAAAGATATATTTTGTCATTTTCTTTCGATACCTCTCTTTTCTAAGAAATGTTTTACCCGATCTAAGTCTGTAGGAACATCAACTCCAATAAGGGGTTTATCCGTTTCAACGACATGTATATCTACGTCGTGTTCCAAAAATCGTAACTGTTCTAAGCCTTCGGCTTTTTCATTAGGGGTAGATTCCCATGTAATGAATTCAAGAAGTTGTTCTCTCCGATAGGCGTATAAACCGATATGCCTATATATATGCTTGAATTTGTCTATCTCATTCTGATTTTTATCAGGAATATGTGGCAGAGAACTTCTTGAAAAATACAACGCATATCCGTTAAGATTTGTAACAACTTTAACGACGTTTGGGTCCAGATAATCCTCAATAGAATGAACTCTCTCCTTTAATGTACATACTTGAATAGATGGTGTTGTTAAGAAGGGTTGAAGCATTAGATCAATATGTTCAGGTTCAAGTAATGGTTCATCACCTTGTATGTTGAGTACGATATCACATTTCAACTCTTTAGCAACGACGGCAACCCGTTCCGTTCCAGTTGAACACTCAGAAGTCATCACAATATTTCCGTTAAAATTCTTAACGACATCGTAGATTCGTTTATCATCGGTAGCAACGATCACTTGATCAAGAAACTTTGATCTACATGCTCCCTCGTATACATGTTGTATCATCGGTTTACCAAATATATCAGCTAAAGGTTTACCCTCAAACCGAGATGATGCATATCGTGCGGGAATGATACCTATACTTTTCAAGTGTCTTTCTCTTCACGAGGTAAATTCACATATATGATATACCCTGAGATAATTGCAATAAATAGATATAACATACCTATAGCAGTAAATCCTAAGATGAACTTTCCTATACCAAATAAAAGAGAATATATGAAAATCACGCCAATTATCCAATTTATCATTGGAGGAATTCCACTTGAATCAGGTTCAATAGTTGTGGTTTTATCTTCACTATTTATTATTTTGATAATCCGATTCCAACCTAATCTTGACGGTCTTACTTTCTTGTAATAATTCATCAATGTTGCCGTGGAAACGGGTTGTGTGATAAATGTAACAACTAACCAAACTAATGTTGAGATTGGAACAATAATCAGCATTTGAAGTGCGAATTGATCTTTGGTTGCTGGAATAATAAAGACACAAAATGAAACGATTAAAGCTGCGACCATAGCAGATATTTCTGACCAAGCATTTATTCGCCACCAATACCATCTTAATATTTGAACAAGTCCAATTCCAGCATTCAAAGCAATCAGAAACTTCCAAGCACCTGCAATTGAATCCATGAAAAGGCTTGTTATACCAGCGAAAACCATTATCAGAATTACAGATAAACGGGAGATGGCAACATAATGTTCAGGTGTTTCATCGGGGGTAATAAACCTCTTATAAAAATCATTCACAAGGTAGGATGCTCCCCAATTCAGATGGGTATCAATCGTAGACATAAAGGCAGCTAAGAATGCAGTAAGCATTAACCCCAGTAGACCGACAGGTAAATAATCAAGCATTAACAGAACATATCCTGCGGCAGGATCCTGTAATGAAGGATCAATATGATTAGGATTCCCTATACCCGGATAGACCACCATTGCTACCAAAGCCACAAGGATCCAGGGCCAAGGTCGAAGAGTGTAGTGTGCTATGTTAAACCAAAGTGTTGCGAGGAGTGTATGTCGTTCATTTTTCGCAGCAAACATTCTCTGTGCTATGTACCCACTTCCATCCACACCATTTGATGCCCACCATTGCATTCCGAGATATACACCAAAGGTAATTATTGCCATTTTCCCGGTGCTGAAGTCGGGATTGAAATTCAGTATATTGTGTTCTACTCCATAGTTTTGTACCAGTTTATCTTTTAATGCACCTATACCACCAATTTTAGTTATAGCGATAATTGCCAGAGAGAATGAACCGATCATTGCCATTCCAAATTGGACAAGGTCGGTCATAACAACACCCCAAAATCCTGATAAAGCACAATAGATTCCTGCAATTATGAGACATCCTAATACGACGAGGATTTTGGTATAGGTCGTATCAGGTAGGTCAAAGGTAATCACAACGATTTTCTGCATTGCAAGGATAACCCACCCCATTGTAATGCAGTTAATTGGCAGTCCTATATATAATGCACGGAAACCCCGTAGAAAACTTGCTGATGGTCCTGAATAGCGTAACTCTGTGAATTCAACATCGGTGATGATTTCAGAACGACGCCATAATCGAGAAAAAAGGAATGTTGCTAACATTCCGCTCAAGACCGCATTCCACCATAACCAATTACCGGATATACCATCCTTTACAACGATTTCGGTTACCGCAAGGGGTGTGTCTGATGCGAAGGTAGTTGCGACCATTGAGGTGCCAGCAAGCCACCAAGGTAGGTTTCGACCAGAGATGAAGAATTCACTTATATTCTTACCGGCACGTTTGGAGAAATAGATTCCCAGACCTAACGCAAAGAGGATATAGCCGATAATTATAGCCCAATCTATTGGTGATATTTTCATTCTGGGTTCTCCTAATTTCTTGTCATAATTTACATAATTATTTTTGATTAATCAAGTTAAAAGAATTGGCAGGATGGGTGTGCTTTTTCAATTGAATTCTACCAATAATACCATGATTGGGTTAATGGTAATTAACCCAAGTTGCCACCTATTTACTTACATAGCACTCCGCTGGAGTGCAGGATGTTGATATACCTTTTTCTATAGACATTCCGTCCCTACGGGACTCAAAACCAATAAAGTCATAGTCTAAAATTGAGGCCTAATAGTGCGGTTGGGAAACCGCACCTACCGGCCTGGGATACAACATTTTTTCTCCTAAATTGACGCCTATGGTGCGGTTAGGAAACCACACCTACCAGCTCTGGGTCCAAATTACCTATTTTATTTTTTTAACTTCATCTGGGGTGAGGAAAGTGTCTGAAAACTGTGTTGAAACGATCAGAATCCCTTAGTAGCAACTTGGGTAATATTAAAATAATCCTATTTTTTTAGAATCAATTTTATTAATTAAATGATGTTATTGAAATTGGTTTGCCTTACAATCTTAACTTTGTTATACTAATCTACTATAAGCAATCTAAAGGTTGATACTATTCAAATGTAAAAGGGGTAATCTATATGAAACGTTTCATACTGGTAGTTCTATGTTTGATGTTTGCATCCCATATTAGCAGTTTGTCTGCAAAAGTGTTAGATGAAGATTTAGTTTTTTATTTTGATTTTGAAGAATTTTCTGGAAATAAAGTTATTGATAAATCCGGTCATGGTTATGATGGGACAATCAATGGAGATGTGACCCAAGCGAATGCGGGTAAATTTGGTAAAGCTGGACATTTTGTATCGGGGAGTTATCTTGATATGGATGGTCCTAACGTTGATCCAGCCCATATACCGACACAAGGTATGAGTATTGTCGCGTGGATTAATGTTGATGCAGTTACAGATATGGCACTCTTCAACGCACGTGCAACAGATGGTACCTGGGTAGTACATCCAGAAGCACGTGGAGGTGGTAATTTCCGCTGGCTCAATCGGGGACATAATCCAGGTAAAACATTATTTGATATCCGTGCAGGTAAAAATACGCCAAAAGAGTGGGTGCATTACGCTGGTACATTTAGTCGTGAAGAAGCTATGGCTTATCTATATATTAATGGGGAAAAAGTAGGTGAGGAAAAAGCGCGATTGCCAGATCCTATCGCAGGTGATTGGGGTCAAGGGGCACGTGTAGGTTATAATATCGATAATAACCGTCCTTTTGCTGGACTCATGGATGACATGCAAGTATGGAAACGTGGGTTAACTCATGATGAAGTAAAATCTGTGATGGAAGATGGAATTTCTGCGATTACTGCTGTTGAAGCAGGTGGCAAGTTGACAACAACTTGGGGGAATTTAAAAACAAAATAGTTGTCATCACAATATTTTCTAAATAAATCTTGGAATTATCAATAGACTCCGTCAATGTTCCATTGATAGAGTCTATTGCTTTTAATAGGATAGGCTCCCGATGTATTTGTTTGAACACTATGTAGTAGATATTATGTAGGTTTTTCCAATCTCTGTACTGAATGTTGTCACTGAATTAGATTGAATTGATTCAATTTTTTCATTATCACACGACACCGAAACAGTTTCCGTTGTTCTAACAGTACATTCCCTACCAAGTTGAGAAGAAATTATCGACTTAGTAAGAGTACCATTTTCCCATTCCATATCCACTTCAAACCCACTGCGTGCACGCAACCCTTTAACATAACCGGTATTCCATTCTTTTGGCAGTGCGGGGAGTAGGTTAATCTCTCCGTCATGACTTTGTATAAGCATCTCAGCAATTCCTGCTGTTCCCCCAAAGTTTCCGTCAATCTGGAATGGTGGATGGGTATCAAACAGGTTTGTTAAGGTACACCTTGCAAGGAGTGCATGTAAATGGTTATACGCTTCTTCTGCGTCTTCAAGTCGTGCTAAGAAATTTACCAACCATGCCCGACTCCATCCTGTTTGTCCGCCACCATGTTGCAATCGATATTCCAAAGATTTTCGTGCTGCCTCTGCCAACTCAGGAGTGCCACGTAGTGTTATTTGACAACTTGGATGTAGACCATACATATGTGACATATGTCTATGTCCTGGTTCCGGTTCATCATAGTCATATATCCACTCCTGCAGTCTACCTGTTTTTTCACTAATCTGTAGTGGTGCCAACCGATCCAGAGATGAAACTAATTCTTCTCGGAAATCCGCGTCAATACCGAGTACATCAAGACAGTCTATGCAATTTGTGAAGAGTTCATGTATAATCTCAAGGTCAATTGTTGCGGCATAAGTGAATAGTGAACGTGTACCATCAGCTTTTTGAAAACTGTTTTCAGGTGAATGGGATGGATTCGTTACAAGTTTTCCAGCGAAAGGTGTACCTTCTGGTGCTTCAATTAGAAAATCAAGCATAAAACGTGCGGCACCTTTCATGAGTGGATAACCTTGTTCTCTAAGAAATTTCTCATCACCACCGAACAGGTAATGTTCCCATACATGTTCGCTCAACCATGCAGCACCTACAGGTGATATCCCCCAAATACCATCCGCTGGTGTTGTAAATCCCCATATATCAGATAAGTGATGAACTACCCAACCCCCTGCACCATAATGGCGTTTTGCTGTCTCACTTCCAGGTTCAACGAGTGTATCCATATAATCAAATAACGGCTTATGACATTCAGCGAGATTGCATACTTCTGGAACCCAGTAATTCATTTGTAGATTAATATTGGTGTGGTAATCGCTGTTCCATGGGGCTTTCATGTGATGGTTCCAAACCCCCTGCAGGTTGGCTGGGAGACATCCGGGTCTTGAACTCCCCATTAAAAGATAACGTCCAAACTGAAAATATAGTGAAACAAGCCCTGGGTCAGAGTCACCTTCCTTTACCTTTGTTAGACGTTCATCTGTAGGTAGATTATCCGCATCGCTTGAACCGAGGTTTATGTCTACTCTTTGAAATAGAGATTGATGTTCCTGTATGTGGTCAGAACGTAATTTGTCATAAGATTTGTTTTCTACTGATGACAGATGACCTTCACACAATTCATGTGGATTACCCGTTGCATCTTTCTGATTAATATAACTCGTTGCACCAGACAGTAGCAATGTTACACTACTTGCAGAACGAATAGAAATTTTATCTTCATTCGATTCTATTTTTCCATCATCAACATTTGCCTTCAGATATGCAGAAAAACGTAGACCACCATCACTACATTCTCCATCAAGTCTAAGGATTTTGTCAGATATGCATGCAACCGAGGCATCCTGTTCTCGTGTCATTGTAACATCAAAACTAACAGCATTGGCTGAATCGGATTCTATACGGATAACGATGATATCATCGACAGCAGTTGCGAAGACTTCTCTATTGATATTATCATTACCGACTTGATAGGTTGTCTTTGCTATACCTGTATCTAAATCCAGTTCCCGGTGATATTCTGTAATTTCACTATGATTAGTAAAATCAATAATAATATCGCCTAAAGACTGATAAGATTTTATCCGATGTGGAACACCCAGCATCGTTTCACCAGCAAGTGTTGTGGCTTCATCATTTTTGTCTTCAAACAACAATTGTTGGACAATTGGAAGTGCTTGCAGTGCCTTAGGATTATTTGTATCCTGAAAACATCCTTCCCAAAGACTCTCTTCATTAAGTTGGATCCGTTCCTGTTCTACTCCCCCAAACACCATTGCCCCAAGTCGTCCATTCCCAACGGGTAGGGCATCTGTCCACTCTTGTGCTGGTTTGTTATACCATAATATGTAACTATTTTTGTTTTTCATAATCAATCTCTCTTTTGGATATGAATTCATTGTTTAATAAATTAGATTTAACAAGAATTAAGAATTCGTTTTTACGTTTGTATCCCATACACATCTGAAGCCAATGTTTGCTGCGATTGGCCTTGAAAATGTATCTAAATACTTAGTTGAATAGGAAGCAATATGTTCAGTAAGAATAGGTGTTCCACCCCAACGTGCGGCAGTATGGATAGGTTCAGATGAAATAAAGGATGTACCACCTCGCAAAACACGATCACTATCTACGTCTCTAAAATTGAGAATGAAATTGTCCAAGTCCTCCTTTGAGTCCACGCCTGCGATAGGATTCAGAGATGTAGAGGATGTATAAAAATCCATTACATATTCATCAATGCACCACTCCCATATATTTCCAACCATATCAAAAACACCGAAATTATTTGCAGGATACTTTCCTATAGGTGTGGTTTTATCTGCATCCTCATTACAATTTGCCATGTTGGAATTCATTAAATCACCCCAAGGATATTTCTGACCATTTATCCCTCCCCGTGCAGCTTTCTCCCATTCTGCTTCTGTTGGCAGACGTTTGCCAACCCATTGTGCATACGCCATTGCAGCATACCAACTTACATGGGTAACAGGATGATTAGCTGTTTCAAGAGGGAACCTATTATGTCTCCAATGTCTCAGATACACTCCATCATGATATTTATCATATATGTAGTTATATCGAAATCGAACGTTCCCTTTTTCATACCATTTTTGAAGATATAACCACAATCCTTCAGATGGTTTCCGCCATAATGGGTTTGCATCTATAAACGCTTTATATTGTTCATTTGTTATTGGATATTTGTCAATATAAAATGCATCAGTATTGACAATATGTACCGGTGTTTCGCGTATATTTGCATTTTCATTACTATTACCCATCTGAAAATCCCCAGATGGAATTAAGACCATTTCTTCTGGAACTGCAACTTGTAATGAGGTATCTTTAGGTTCAGATATTTCGGTTACTATAGTTGATGTGTTCTCCTCATGAGATGACTCAGTTTGTACGGTTTCAATATGTTCCTTGCGTTTTATTGGATCTTTCAATGTATCATAGGCTTGATTTAGAATTGTACGCCACTGTTCTTGAGTTCTCCCATCCTGTCGTGGTAACCCACCCGACTGTAATGATTCAGAGTAGTATTTTTTATGGGCAATTTCAAGCATTTTAGTAATGTTAGATTCATCTTGTGAACTTAAATCTTCAATAGAAAACCCTAAGATCTCTAAGTAGTTTATCTTTTCCCCAACAATTATCCCTAATGAATCGATTATCTCCAAGGCGTCTTCTACTGAGAGACCATGATCGTGGACTGCCTGCTGTAATAGACTTCTATTCTGTTCATCTGTAATTGTATTAGAGAGTGTTTTGAGTGTATTTACGACAGCAATAAACTCATCACGATTTGACATACGTACCACCAGTAATTAAACATGTAGGTGTAACTAAATTTGCAATGAAGAAGTTATCGGGATTATGATGTTGCAGACTTGACACAACGAAACCCAATTCTTGCGAGTGTACGTGTAGGTGTGTTCCTGTAACGGGATGCAGAACGGACGAATTGAGAGGCATCCAGCCAAGAACCTCCTCGCATTACCCGTGCATGTCTATTATCTATATCACTATATTCTATTGATTCAACCGTATTTGGACCACAAATTGGGTTCTTGCGTTCTGAACTTGCATAGTAATTTTCCTGATACTCGTCAAGACACCATTCCCAGACATTTCCTATCATATCATGAATTCCATATCCGTTTGCAGGATACTGACCGACAGAAGTTGTTTCACCAATATAGCTATTATAATTAGCCTTAGTATAATCAATTGATTCTCCCCAAGGATAATTCTGTCCAGTTATTCCACCGCGTGCAGCTTTTTCCCATTCTGCCTCTGTTGGGAGACGTTTAGCCACCCATTCAGCATACGCCATTGCGGCATACCAGCTCACCCATGTCACAGGATGTTCTGCTTTCTCATCAGGATATGTATTCTCATTCCAATGTTTTAGATAATCACCATCATGGTATTTCTCAGGTATATAAGATTTCATCTTTTTCTCTAAGTGAAACCATTTTGTTGGTTTTGTCCATTGTGGATTGGCATCTACAAACTCTTTATATTCTGCATTGGTAACTAAATTAGTGTCTATAAAAAACTCGTCAATATACACGACATGTGCAGGTTTTTCTCTATTACTAACTTTTTCATTATTACTACCCATTCTGAAGTCACCAGCAGGGATTTGTACCATATTTGCAGGTGATTCATGATGGGTAAATACTTTTTTATTTTTTACAATCGAAGGTGCATGTATTTAATTGTGCTTTATTATCAATTGAGACTGTCTGGTTATGATTCTGATTATAGATTTCCGTATCAGTGGTATTATTGTTGGACACATCATTAATGAGACTATCAGATGAATCTTCTTCACTCAATAATTGTGATAGATATTCTTCGCGTTTATGTGGATCAATTAAAGTATCGCGTGCGTGATTTAAGATATTTCTCCACTGTTCTTGGGTTCTCCCATCAGGACGAGGAAGGCCACCTGCCCTTAATGATTCTGTATAATGTTGTTTATGTGCGTCATCTATAATTGATGTAATAGTGGTTTCGTTCAGATTTTCAAATTCGTGATTTGACAAACCTAAGACTCTAAAGTAATTAATAGCACCACCGACATTTAATCCTGTTTCTTTGATTATCCCCTCTGCTTCTTCTATTGATAGTCCATACTCTTGTACAGCTTGTTGTAAAAGTCCTATCCGTTGTTCTACCGAAATGGACTGTGAGGCAGATCTAAACAAATTGATTGCATCTATAAATTCTTCTCGTTTTGCCATTAATACAGTTCCAAAAAGATGAACTCTGAAAATTAGATGTACATTAGAGTTGAAGATATTTTACCCATGAATATCCTTAACACATCGAAACCCGTAGCTGTAATATGTATAATCAGGGGCAGCACTACCTCTATATGCAACATTAAGAGCTCGTTCACTACTTGCCCAAGACCCTCCACGTAACACACGATTGCTTTCGACTTCTAAGTAGGAATCTAAGATATCACCAATCTGTTCAACAGATATACTTGGTTTACTAAATGCTTCAATATGTTCATAATGATTAAGGCACCATTCCCACACATTGCCAACCATATCATACGCACCATACTCATTTGGAGGATAGGTGCCAACAGGGGTTGTATTCCCAACAATCATTCCGTAATTCGCCAGGTCGTTAGTAATATCATCACCCCAGGGATACGTTTTTTCAGTTAACCCTCCACGTGCAGCTTTTTCCCATTCAATATCTGTTGGAAGTCGTTTCTCTATCCATTGAGCATAAGCCATGGCAGCATACCAACTTACGTCGACAACCGGATCATTGTCTTTATTTCTTGGATAGATATTCCCGTTCCAAGAACTAAGGTATTTACCATTGTGAAATTCATTGGGTATGTTGTTTTTCTGCCATTGTTCGTTCTCTGTGAGAAAAATACGGAATTCAGAATTAGTTACAGGATATTTATCAATTAGGTATCCATTTACATACACACTATGTAATGATAAATCACTACCATTTATTTCTTCACTATGAGATCCCATCATAAATTCTCCTGAAGGGATCAATACCATTTCAGTCGGGATTTCAATATCGTCAGGATCTATTATTATATGAGAGGTCAGTTCAGATACAATTTCACTCGTCTGTATAGAATTAGGTTCGGTACCCGGAATAGTAGGTGTATTCGGAGTTGTAAATTCTTCAGATTCTTCTTGAAGAAGGGTTGATATGTATTCGTTTCTTTTTTCTTTATCACCCAGAATATTCCGCGCTTGGTTCAGTAGTATTCGCCACTGTTCTTCAGTCCTTCCATCTGATCTGACCCGTCCTCCAGCAGTTAAGGAGACTTTATACAAGTCATCATGTGCTATTTTAACAATATCAGTAACCGAGTGGTCATCCTTGTCTTGTATGTCCTCAAGGGATAGTCCTAATATCTCAAAATAATTTATCTCATCGCCGACAACTATTCCTAATGAATCCAATATCTCTATACCTTCTTCAATAGAGAGATCGTAGATCTGTACAGCCTGTTGCAACAGACCACGTCTTTGATTGTCTGTTATTGTGTCTGACACCGTTTTAAAAGTGTTGATAAGCTGAATGAACTCTTCACGTTTTGCCATGTTTAGTAAGTCTATTTATATTTCAATATTCTATGAAATTATTCTATCAAAAAGACCATACCTATCAAATATATTTTATACAACGAAAACTGTAAGTAGGTAAAGTATCGGTTGGGGCACTTTTGAGTCGTTGTGATACTCGTGCACCTATAGTTTCAAAACCCCAAGGACCTCCGCGTAATACACGTTCGATTGTTATACGTCTAAAATGTTCTATTACCCATTCTATGCTGTTAGGTCCATAAAATGGGTTATTCTGTGGTGTATCATTATAGAAATCCTCATTATATGCATCAAGACACCATTCCCATACATTGCCACACATGTCATAAAGTCCATAATTATTGGCAGGTGTAAGGCCGATTGGCAAATTATCTTCAGCATTTAAATACTCATCTGCATTAGCAAAATCTTCAACATTACCCCATGAATAGTGTTTACCATCCAAGCCACCGCGTGCTGCTCTTTCCCATTCCGCTTCAGTCGGTAAACGCTTACCTACAGATTCTGCATACGCCATCGCAGCATACCAACTCACCTGTGTCACTGGATGATCACCTTTCCCAGGTGGATACATATTCATCTGCCAATCCTTCAAATATGAACCGTCATGATAATTCCATCTTATATGATTAATTATATCATCAGGTTTCCGCCACTCAGGATTAGTATTCAGAAATTCTCTAAATTTCCTATTTGTCACAGGATATTTATCCATAAGAAATGCATTAACAAAAACTGTGTGAATAGGTTGTTCATCCTCCTCTGCATCTGCATGTTCACTCCCCATTTGGAATTCTCCTGCTGGTATATATACCATATCATCAGGCACCTCAATACCATCCTGTATAAATGTACTACTTAATGCATGAGGTATTGTGTTTGCCTCAGATGATTCCAATTCCTGTGATGTTTCAGTAGGTATATCCTTTATTCTATCCTGTTGTAGAATGTAAATATATTCACTTCTTTTTAAGGGATCTGTTATTGTATCTTTTGCTTGATTTAAAAGGTTTCGCCACTCTACTTCTGTTCTACCATCAGACCGCGGACGACCTCCTGCATTCAAAGATGTTCGGTAAAGTTTGTCGTGGACAGATTCAACATGTGCGTCGACATCTGCTTCACTGAGATTTTCCAGTTCTTCAATTGAGATTCCTAAAACATCAAAATAATTATCTTGTTCACCAACAATTAATCCTGATGTTTTCAGAATATTTTCCGCTTCATCTGTAGTGAGACCATATTCCTGCACACCTTGTCGCAGAAGACCAATACGTTGCGCTTCAGTTATTATTGGTGATAGTACTTTGAGTGTATTGATAACAGAGATAAATTCTTCATATTCACGCATTCTTGATCCTCAATTAGGTCTTTAACAAGAGAAATAATTGGTTTACTGGTTAATAGGTTTCACACAACGAAATCCTATAAAACTTTCTGTTTTTGAAGGTGCTAATCCTGTTCTGTAGGATATTCGTAGGTCTTCAAGGTCAGTATGCCATGAACCCCCTCTGATTACACGTTCCTCTCTTAATTTTGAATGTGTCTCTATAATCCTTTCAGTACTTCCACCTGCAATTGGGTTAATATGTGGTGAATAACTATAGAATTTTTCATCCCACTTATCTAAACACCATTCAGATACATTCCCTACCATATCGTATACTTCATAATTGTTAGCAGGATAATTACCAATTGGGGTTGTCTCACCGATGTTTATACCAAAATTTGCATAGGAATCATCAATCGAATTACCCCATGGATATTTTTTCTCTTCTAAGCCACCACGTGCTGCTTTTTCCCATTCTGCTTCTGTTGGCAATCTTTTACCTAACCATTGAGCATAAGCCATAGCTGCATACCAACTCACCCAAGTTACAGGATGTTCTTCCTTTCCTGTTGGAACTTTGTTCCTATCCCAAGTCATCAAATAGTCTGTATCTCGATATTTTCGCATCCTATAAATATCAATTATTTTAGGAGATTTCCACTGAGGGTTCGCATCCAGAAATAATTTGTACTGTAGATTCGTTACCGGAAAAGAGTCTATATAGAATGCATCAACATAAACAGTATGGACAGGTTTCTCACTCTTATCAGATTGATAATCATCACATCCCATCTGAAATTCTCCTTCAGGGATTAACACCATATTTTCAGAACTTAGATGTGTTATTCCATCATCTAAGGAATTTTCTGTTTGTTGTAATGTTGAATTGTGTAATCGTCGTATATCAGGATCTATTAATGTATCTCGTGCTTGATTTAGTAGTGTCCGCCACTCTTCTTCTGTCCTACCATCAGACCTTGGCCGACCTCCTGCATTCAAAGATGCTCTGTAAAGTTTGTCGTGGATGGATTCTACATACGCAATAATATCTGCTTCACTAAGTTCTTCAAATTCTTCAATTGAGATTCCTAAGACATCAAAATAATTATCTTGTTCACCAACAATTAATCCTGATGTTTTCAGAATATTTTCCGCTTCATCTGAGGTGAGGTTATATTCCTGCATACCTTGACGTAGAAGACCAATACGCTGCTCTTCGGTTATGGTCGGTGACAGTGTCTTTAATCTATTAACAAATGCTATGAATTCTTTGCTTTCAGCCATAGATAGAATAATTTATATATGAAAAATTAGTAAAAATTTGATAAAAATGTAGTTTATTTAGATCTTACACAACGGAATCCAATACTAAAACATGTCAGTTTAGGAGTATTTCTATGTCGATATGAAACACGTGTGTTTCTCGGAGTACTTACAGAAGATCCACCCCGCACAACTCTCGGTGTAATTGCGCTTGTGAAATCAGCTAATATATCTGCTAAATATCCATCAGCGACAGGATTATTGTATGGAGAATTAGTATAGAAGTTTTCATCCCATAAATCTATGCACCATTCAAATACGTTCCCCGCCATATCATAAATACCATAACCATTTTCAGGGTATTGACCTACTTCTGTAGTATTACTGATATATAGATCGTAATTTAGATGATTGAGGCTTATGGTATTTCCCCATGGATATTTCTGTCCTGTCAAACCACCTCGTGCAGCTTTTTCCCATTCAGCTTCCGTTGGTAGTCTTTTACCTTTCCACTGTGCGTAAGCCATGGCTGCATACCAACTCACCCAAGTTACAGGATGATGATCTTCATTTTTTGGAAAATTGTTTCTTTTCCAAGTCTTTAGGTAATCACCGTCATGATATTTCTTGTGAATACCGGCAATAATTTCAGTATTATCATACCACTTTTTGGGTTTACGCCATTCAGGATTGGTATCAATAAACTCTTGATATTCTACATTCGTGACAGGATATTGATCAATAAAGAATGTATCTATGTATACAGTATGTACAGGTTTTTCGTCATTGTATGCCTCAATGTCATCACTCCCCATTTGAAATTCTCCGGCAGGAATGAGTGCCATACCATCTTCTATTACGGGTTGTGTTAAATTAGATTCTTCAAGGGTGTCAGTTTCTTGTATAGATTCATCTTCAGGAAGTACTTTTACAGATGGCAACACACTTGACTGTTCGGTTGGTTGTGTTTGAATTGTTTCTTGTGTTGTGTCAGTTTCTTGTAGAGGAGAATCTTCAAATAGGATTTCAATCGGAGGTAGAACATCGGATTGTAGCATTTCAATATGAGATTTTCGTTTTTCAACATTCTTGAGAGTATCGCGTGCTTCATTTAATATGATCCGCCACTGTTCTTCTGTCCTGCCATCTGATCGTATACGACCTCCTGCTTTTAAGGAAGCGTTATATAGATTTCTGTGTATCGTATCAACTTCTGCTGTAATTAACTCCTCGTTTTTATTCTGTAAATCTTCTATGGATAAACCGAATATATCGAAATAATTTATCTGTTCACCGATAATTAATCCTGATGATAGAATTATTTTCTCTGCCTCAGAAATTGATAGACCATGTTGTTGAACACCTCGTCGCAGAAGACCAATCCTTTGTTCATCTGTGATAGTTGGAGATACAGTTCTAAATTGATTAATAAAGTCTATATACTCATTACGTTTTAGCATAGTCTAATTTTGATATAGAAGTTAAGATAGTTCATATAACGGAAGGAGGTAAAGGAGACATATCCTTAAGTAAGACCTGATATACACATCGAAATCCAATTACATTCAGTGAAAACCATGGTGATTCAGCATTACGTTTTGCTGTTCTTACTAATAAGGCAGGTATACGCCATGAACCACCCCGTAATACTCGGTTAGATTCAATCTCTAAGTAGTTGCTATTCAACTGGTGAATAGTATCTTCACCAGCAATAGGGTTACGAGTCGGTGAGTTTCTATAATAATATTTCTCATATTTATCAAGGCACCATTCCCAAACATTACCGCACATGTCATAGAGTTCATATCCATTTGAAGGATATTTGCCAACGGGTGTGGTATTTCCCTCATTCCAGTCATAATTCGCTTGAGTGGGATCTACTGAATTACCGTATGGATATTTATTGCCAATTAGATCACCTCGTGCAGCTTTTTCCCATTCAGCTTCAGTTGGAAGACGTTTGCCTCTCCATTGAGCATAAGCCATAGCAGCATACCAACTTACATTGACAACAGGATAATCTGCTTCTCCTTTCGGAAAACTATCCCAACGCCAATGCTTTAGATAGTCAACATCACAATACTCTTTTGGAATTTCATGTCTACTCCACTGTGGTCTTGCATCAAGGAATGCCTTGTATTGTGCATTGGTTACAGGATATTGGTCAATATAGAATTCGTCAAGAAAAACGGTATGAACCGGATGTTCATCATCAAAAGCCTCGTCATCATTGCTACCCATTTCAAATTCACCTTTATGAATAAGTGACATATCCTCAAGACTTGTGCTTCCTGATGCTATATCAAAGGAGGGTTCTTTAATTTGGAGTGTGGTAAGATATTCGTGCCGTTTCTTTGAGTCAGTTAGTGTGTCTCGTGCTTGATTTAATAATCTTCGCCACTGTTCTTCTGACCTACCATCTGGACGCGGACGACCACCGGACTTTAAAGATTCACTATATAGTTTACTGTGGATTGACTCAACGCGATCGACAATTTCAGATTGATTATATCTCTTAATCTCTGTGATAGTTAATCCAAAGATTTCAAGTAGATCAACTATTTCCCCAATTATTATACCCGATGCATTAAATATAGATGTTGCTTCATCAACAGTTAAACCATATTTTTCAACTGCAAGTCTGAGAAAGCCTTTTCGTTGTTCATCAGTAATCGTAGGTGATGCATCTTTGAGAGTATTAATAAATGCAAAGAATTCATCGCGTTGGGACATTAATTAAACCTATTAGAAATTCTATGAACAAGAATAATTCAGTTGTAGTATTCTGTCATTAATGATCGGCAGCTTGAATAGGTATTATTCGTATAATGATGAACTCCAAATTCGTACATTACCGTCTCCACCGCAGCTTGCCAGAATCCTTCCATCTGGAGAGTAGGATAGTGCTTTTACAGTTGAGGTATGCCCTGTAATAGTTCTTACTTCCTCCCATGTATCTGTATTCCATAAAGTGATTGATCCATGAAAACTACCACATGTTAGATTCGTTGCATCTGGGGAATAAACTACTGAACTAACCCAGGACATGAACCCCGTTGAGAGTTTCTTTTGTTTTCCAGAAATAGCATTCCATGCCAGAATTGTTCCTTGTAGATCAATACTAATGATTGTATCAGAATTAGGTGAATAAGTTACTGCGATAACACTAAATTTATGACCTGTTAGGACATGCATATTTACGCCTGATTCAGTATTCCATAAATATACATTCCCATCATAACTTGCACATGCAACTGTTTTTCCATCAGGTGAATACACAACTGAACTAACCCAATTCTTATGTCCTTTGAGGAGGATTTTAGGTTCTCCTGTCTCAGCATTGTATAATTGAATAGTTCCATTATAACTCCCACTTGCAATTGTTTTTCCATCAGGTGAATAAGCAAGGGAACTAATTTTATCTTTTTGTTCTGTTAAACGTTTTTTCAACTCTCCAGATTTAGCATTCCATAAACATACTGTTCCGTCAAAACTCCCGCTTGCTATGGTTTTACCGTCTGGGGAATACCTAACAGATGTTACTGTATCATGATGACCGTTAAGAATATGTTTCTGCTTTTCAGCCTGAATATCCCAGATACATATTGATTTGTCAGCACTCCCACTGGCAACACATGTGCCATCAGGTGAAAATACAACAGAATATACAAGTTTTTTGTGTGCTGGTATAACCCTTTCCTCAACATTAAATGATGAATTGCTTATAGAAGTGGTTGGCTTAATTGATATATCCTCATTAAACTCTTCATCATCATAAGTATTTAGTTCATCAATATGTCCTTGCCTCTTAATGGGATCAATAAGGACATCACGTGCTTGATTTAATAATCTTCGCCACTGTTCTTCTGACCTACCATCTGGCCGTGGACGACCACCCGAATTCAGGGATTCTCTATATAGTCTCTTGTGGGTTGACTCAACACATCCTGTAATCTCCGATTCGGTTTTAGTTTTAATCTCTTCAAAGGGTATACCTAATACTTGAAAAAAATCTACCTGTTGTTCTCCAATTACAAGTCCCGATTTATCTAATATTCTGTATGCTTCTTCTACAGTAAGACCGTGTTGATGTACTGCTCTACGTAAAAGACCTTTACGTTGTTCGTCCGAAATAGTAAGTGAGACAACTTTAAAATCTGTTACAAAGGCTATAAATTCATCTCGATCAGACATTCGTAATTTCCTGTGGTTAACTAAGGTAAGATATACTAATGATATTATCTAAGAAAATGTAATTTGGTGAAGGAATTTATTCAACTGTAAGTTCTTGCAGATCTGTTTGTGCTTGGGAAACTTCTTCTTCATTAAGTGTTGGTCTATCAATTATTGAAAAGATATCAAAAACTGCAGTAGGACCGTCATCTGTCAATGATTTTGCTGTTACCTCAAGATTTTGGTCTAAATTATATTTATAATTTACCTCAATTGGAGATCCTTGTGGCAATCCGTTAGGTAACTCAAGCGTGCATTCTCCCAACTTATATTCATCAAAAAATGGGATTTGGTTTTTAATCTGATCCTGTTCAAGTCCTTGCACCACCTCAATTAGTACAGTTGGTTGGTTCTCATCTACAGTCAAGAATTGATCAGCAATTTCACACGGTACAGCAGTCATTTTTGGTATCATAACATGGATAATATAATCGCGTTGTGAATTGAGGACAACAAGACCGAGATTATGTGTAGCACCGTCAGTTACAGTGACTTTTGGCACACCATCCGGTCCAATAAACCGTTCAATAACAGCTTCAGGCATTTCCGGTGTTTCAACAGTATCATCAGTGATTTGACGTAGAGTTCCTTGGATAGCCGCGCCTAATGCGACGACTTCATCAGGATTAACTTCATGTGGATTAATCTCTTTATCGCTAATTGTCCGTATCATTTCTTGTACCATAGGCATCCGTGTCGACCCGCCAACCAATAAAATCTTATCAATATCAGTCCAAGCCATTTCTGCCTCTGATAATACTAATTCACACAAAGTTCGACATCTCTCAAGTAGATCTGCCGTAAGTTCTTCAAATTTCTCGCGCATTAATTCGACACGAGTTGTTTTCCCATTATATCCACATACAATTAATGCTCTTTGTCGTTGAGATAAGGATTCTTTGGCTCCAATTGCATCCAGTTGAAGGTCTTGATATGTATGTAGATCATCCAGAGGATTCTCTCCATGTTCTATCTCAAACATCTCAGCAACATAAGTAATGATTTTGTCGTCCCAATCTTTACCTCCTAACCTATGGTCACCATTTGTTGCTAACATTTGTATTTCAGCTTCTGAGACCTGCATAATTGTCACATCAAATGTACCACCACCAAGGTCGAATACAAATACATTTTGGTTATTACCCAGTTGATCGATTCCATAAGCGAGTGCAGCTGCGGTCGGTTCGTTCAAGACTTGAAGCACATTAAAACCTGCAATTTTACCTGCATTTCGGGTGGCTTCCCTTTCTGCGTCGTGAAAATACGCGGGTACAGTGATTACAGCATCAGTTACCTCTTCATTCAGATAGATTTCTGCATCCTGTTTCAGTTTCGTCAAAATGAGCGCAGATAGTTCTTCAGGGGAATAGTCTTTTTCATCGAATGTACGGAAGAAATTCGTTCTTGATTTACCCATCTCCCTTTTGATAAACTCAACAATCTGTTCAGGAACAGCTCTGGCATTCTGCTTAGCTATTTTCCCAACAGTTACAAGATTGTCTTCAAACATTACGACCGATGGTGTGATTCGGTCACTTTCCAAATTGGGGATAATTTCAGGTTGTCCATGCTCATTTATATGTGCTATCACAGAAAATGTCGTACCTAAATCTATTCCGACAACTTTACCCATTTAATCTCCCCTTTGCTGATCTGAAGAATGTTTAGTATTACGATGTTCAGATTTTTCTGTGGAGGCCGTATAACGATAAATGGTTACATCTTCCGGACGAAATACTTTCTCACGCCAATAGAATCCAATTTTATGCACTTCTGCTACTTTCTGATCCAAATTTGGATCGTCAGTAGATATGACTTTCCGTGTCTTGTGTAACTGCCTATCCAATGTATCTGGTGAATCCTTATAGGGTGTTACATCCATGCGGTATAAAACTTCTTCAAGTTCAAAACGAAAATTCTGTAAATTACTACTATATTGCCCCAACTCATTTAATAGTGTGTTATCATTATTCTCATCAATAAGGTTAGTAAGCTGAGATTCAAGTGATACAAAACTATCGTAGAGTTGAATTAAGTTATGGATAACCGGTTTATGAAGTACTTCAAGTAGAAAACTCTCTTTATAGTCCTTCATTTCGGCATACATTTTATCAAACATCTGGACTTGATTCTGATTTCCAGATATGTGTTTTTCAAATAATTCGAGTAATACCGTCAAAGACTGGTTAATCTCAGTAAGTGTATTTATCTGATGTAATTCCATGTCCTCCATTGGGGTATCTCCAACAGTATCTACTGTGTCATCAGGTTTATCCGTATCTAAGTTTGTTTCACTATCCAAGATTTTTTTTAATTTTGCATCAAGATCGTTATTCATTTCACTGCTCAAAACTGAATTCTCTCATACCTATGATGTAGGAATGACTATTATACATTCAAGTTGTTTTTGTTTGATTATACAACGGATTTTACGGCATGTCAATGTTAACGAAATAACGAATGTATACATTGTATACACCACCATTAAAGAGTCATTTTATATCCAAAAGATAGTAATTTCTAAGGATAGATTTCTGATGAGAGATGCATCCTTTTTATTCTACCTCATTTAACCTGGAACGAGAATAAATATTTGAAATAGGCTCACATTTAAAACCTTTAAATTGAGAAATTAATTATGCTTTTTGCCAAGGAATGCCCCCTGATTTCTGTGTCTCTTGCTGGAAAAGATTCCCCATCTCTTTAAAAAGATCAGTATTCGTTTTGGCAGTATCGGTAGCTTCCATCGGATCGTTTGATAAGTCATAAAGTTCAAGGGATTCAAAAGGTCTGTTATGTAGCAGTTTTATGTCCCCCTGTCTAACAGCATGTTGGCAATCTCCTAAGAACTGTTGTCCTCCCTCTCTTCGTATCCAGTAGAGTAGACGTTCGGATAAATCCTGTTTTTCGCCTTGCAATGTTTTCAAAATTGACTGTCCCTCAATTTCATGGTTTATAGGTATACCCGTAATTTCACAGAGTGTAGGATAAAAATCCATTATCATACCCACTTGATTTGATACATAACCTTCAGGAATATGTCCTTCCCACATGACACAGGTAGGTACACGTATACCGCCTTCATACATTTCACCCTTCTGACCTCGAAGTGGACCGTTATGTGCCCCAACCCCCATTTGACCTCCGTTGTCAGAAGTATATATGACAAGAGTATTGGAGAGTTGATTGGTTTTTTCAAGTGAATCAAGAACCCGTCCAATACCAGCATCCATGTGCTCAACAAGTGCTATATATTTTGCCCGTTGTTCTGAAATATCTGGTTCACGATCCTTCACTCTATCAACCCAATCATTCGGTGGTTGGATCGGGGTGTGCGGTGCATTATAAGCAAGATATAGAAAGAAGGGTTGTGTGGATTGTGATTGTTCTTGGATAAACTCAACACTCCAATCCGAGAATAGATCGGTAGCGTGTCCTCTTGGGTCAATTGTTTCAAAATCACGACGCATATAGTTATTCTGATGGCGAAGATGCGTGTAATAGTCATCCATCATATCACCGAGAAAGCCGTGAAAATAATCAAATCCTCTTTTACATGGGTGATTTTCATCTTCAAGTCCGAGATGCCACTTACCAATTAGGGATGTCTTGTAATCTTTCTCTTTTAATATAGATGGGAGTGTGATAGCATCCTGTCGAAAATATCCCCAATTGTTTTCTGGATGTGTGCGTATAACACCTGGAACACCAACTCTATCCGGATAGCGACCCGTCATGAGCGATGCACGACTTGGTGAACAGACAGAGGAGTTTGCATAGAATTGGGTAAGTCGTATACCGTCTTCTGCGATCCTATCAATATGTGGTGTTTGAATTGAGGGTCCATTATGTGCTGAGATATCACCATAACCGTGATCGTCAGCAAGAATAAAAACAATGTTTGGTGACTTTGCCATATTTATCTCCTTGTTTAGTTTTATTGAGTATATCTAAGGACTTCTCAATCTACAATTTCACACCATACAGCGGGTGCACCCATCGGTACACCAATCGGAGAGATCTGAAGTTCAGATGCATCAGAAAATCAATTCATGGAATTAACTGCTTGAATCAATGCAATTATATATCCAAATTGGTATGCCCATGCTTGACGAACACGACCAGAAACACCTTCAGGTGATTTATCATCTGGATGTGATGGAGCATGGTCAGGCATCAACATGTAAGGATATTCTACATCATGCAAGGTCTTTGCAACTCGAAACATATCAACATCTCCCTCATCTGGCCATACCTCCTGGAAATTATGTAATCCTCCCTTAATATTCCGAAAATGGATATTGAATATCCTTTTACGTTTACCGAAATACTCTATGATTTCATACAATTCTGTACCGGGATCGTCTAATCCTTCCGAAACAACACCACAGCAGAAGTTAAAACCGTTATAAGGACTATCCACTATCTCACTGTACCGTTTTAATCCGTCAAATATGGGGTAATTCCATCTTTCCACACCGCGTAATACTGGTGCAGGTGGATCATTAGGATGACATGCCATTTGGATATTGTTTTCTTCAGCAACAGGTATTACTCTTTCAAGAAAATAACCTATCCTGTCAAATGCTTCCGCACGGCTTACTTCGCCAGCCTCGGATAAAGTATCGTTATCGTATTTTGACAGGTCAAATGTACTATAACTGGAACCACCCCGTCCTATTGTACTCTCGGTTCGTTGATGATTTAGGATACAGAAATTATAGTTTAAACCTCGTAAACCTGCTTTTGCAGCATTTTCTATAGTGGTGCATACTCCATCAAGGTCCTTGTCTCGCTGTGGATCTTGTGCGAGTGTAATGCTTCTTGGCAATCCAATGTGAATCATCTCAAGACTGACACCTGCTGCCTCTGCTTCAGCCTTGTGTTCTATCAGTGTTTCTGGTTCAGTTCCTCTGACTGATGCATCCATATGTGTAACCCCGTGCCGCACCAGAAATTCTAATTCTTTCTTTGAAGTTCCAATACCTTGAACACCGACATGCATATCTGCTTTCTTTATGGATTGTTTATCGTTAGTATTCACTGGTCTTCTCCTAATTTTTGATGAGTACGAAATACATCCTTGGTAATTCAAACTGTTTATTTGCATTCTATCATTCATTGAAGATCTGGTCAAATCCTGAACGTTCTCCGATACCATTAATAGGGTTTTGTAGAGTTTTTCACTAAATAATACGCTGCTATTAGATCTGTATGCCTATATTTATCCCAATCTTTTGTTGTACTTTGTATTTGTATATAATGTCATATATTGGTCTTGAGAATATTCTTCAATAACTAATATTTTCTCATGGTAAAGAAGTCATAAAACAGATATTTAATCCTAATATATAGCCAGAAAATAAGGTATAAAAATAGTCTTTTAATCCTAAATACTCAGACAGTAGATCGTGATGTCGTTGTCTCACTCTATGCATCGAAAAGCTGAAAAAAGTTACACTTTTTGTCACACAGTGTGACATTGAAATTGGCGTAAATTACCCCTGTAATCCCTGTCATAGACTGGCTTTACTCCAGTTTGAATTAACTTTATAAGAAATTCAAAAATGTGTGATTTTGTGTTTTTGTTGTCCTTTCTGATTTTACATTCCTGCCGGTTAAAAATGTATGCTTTTTTGAGGTATATAAAACTTTGTAATTAGGATCTTTTTTATAGATAGTCATGTTTATTTTCCTACGAATATGTAGACTGGAATTATTCGTTTTTGGATACTGTTTTTTAGTTTGTGTTCTAACCTATAATCTTTTTTCCATAACCCCGAATTTTATTTTCATTTTGACAAATATTATTAATATGTTTTTCTGTTTTTGTGATATATGTATGTTAGTTGTCAGAGATGGGTGTTTTCTTCAATTTTTTTTGAATATTATATAAGAATGTCTGATCCGTTTGGGTTGTCTGAATCGCGGATTACACGGAGAAGAGGGTTTTGAGAGGGGAAGGAGTAAGATCACAAACTAAATAAAGATTAATTATTTAATTCGGTAGTTTTGGAGAAATATTCAGTGCGGTTAGGAAACCGCACCTACCGGGTTTGGGAAAATTAGGATTACAGAACTATTTATTTAATCCTCATAAAGTTTGTGGTACAAAGAGGTGTTTTTTCTGAATCACGGATTACGCGGAGAAGAGGTATCTTGTACAAATAACGTTGTGTTCGGAATCCCCTCCTACAGAAGAGAAGTCGGAGATCGGAATCCCGTCTACAGAAGATGAAAGCAATTAATAGTATTCAATTGTTTACAACTATTTTATATGCTATAATTTGACATATATTGAAGGAAGTAACTCTGTTAATAATGTTGCAATCTTTGTTGAATTTAAATGATCTACAAGTAATAAAAAGAACCAAAAAAAGAACCAAGAAGTATGCCTTTTTCCATCCAATTTAACTAACTACCTACATAATATGAGAGAAATAAAAACAGACCTATATCTTGGTGACTGCTTAGATATCCTTCAGGACTTTGATGCGGATTCCATTGATCTTATTGTGACCTCTCCACCGTATGCAGATAGACGATCTAAGACCTATGGAGGTATAAAACCTGAGGAATATGTTAATTGGTTTATGCCGCGAGCTGAACAATTCCTGAGAGTCCTTAAACCTTGTGGAACATTCATCCTGAATATAAAAGAGAAGGCAGTTAATGGAGAACGACACACCTATGTAATTGAGCTTATACTTGAGATGAAAAGGCAAGGTTGGCTATGGACAGAGGAATTCGTTTGGCATAAGAAAAATAGTTACCCAGGGAAATGGCCTAATCGTTTCAGAGATGCTTGGGAAAGGTGTATCCAATTTAATAAAGAGAAAAACTTCAATATGTACCAAGATGAGGTTATGGTACCTATGGGAGATTGGGCTGAGAGAAGACTAAAAAAACTAAGTAAGACTGACCAAACCAGGGACACCTCAAAGGTAGGGAGTGGATTTGGTAAAAATGTTTCAAATTGGTTAGACCGTAAAATGGCATATCCCACGAATGTATTGCATTTAGCAACAGAAACTGGCAATCGTAATCATAGTGCTGTCTTTCCAAAGACCTTACCTGAATGGTTCATTAAACTGTTTACGAAAGAGAATGACTGGGTATTAGATCCGTTTGCAGGTTCCGGGACTACCTGCCGAGTCGCTCATGACTTACATAGAAATTCTGCTGGCATAGAAATCTTACCAGAGTATTACCAAGTGGCTAAGGATAACATTACTCCATCACAATATCTGCTGGGAGGAAGTCATAAAATTCAATTCATCTGGTAGTGCTTCATAATCTTTAATAAGTTTATTAGATCCTTCTCAATTACCCGCCTTTCCACTTAATACCTTTCTCAGTATATCAGATTCTTTCATCTATCTCTAAATGAAATTTCAAACACGATTGGTTAAGCAGAATGATTCTTATCAATCTATCTTCCTATCTCTCATCAACCCTCCCAACACACCGGTTATCCAATAATTTACATAGATGTTAGATATTAAAAATTCTGGACAGATGACGATTGCTATGATATGTTAAACATAAAATCTTATATTCTCTTTATACAGAGGAGAAACTATGGCAAACGAAGATTTTACCTCTAAAGTTCCACATTATACATATTCAGAAACGCTTGAAGAACAGGAAAAAGAATTAGAATCAAACCCTCTATTACAACGAATGAACGATGCACGGAAAGCATTTGAAGGTGATCCACATCGTCCGATCTACCACTATATCAACCCAGAAGCCATGCTCAATGATCCAAATGGTCTGTGTTTCTGGCAGGGGCGGTGGCATCTATTCTATCAAGCATATCCGCCCGAGGATACTCGGCAACATTGGGGACACGCAATTAGTGAAGACTTAATCCACTGGCATGATTTACCTTATGCAATCTATCCTAACCCTGAACGTTGCTGTTTCTCTGGTTCGACCTATGTTGAAGAAGACCGTGTAATAGCGATGTATCATGGCACTGTTGTTGGGAACATGGTAGCTGTATCAAGTGATCCGCTTCTACTCAATTGGGAAAAGGTATCTGGTAAAGCAGTCATCCCATCAAGACACGCGGATGGAACAACACCTGTTTATCGTGTTTTCGATCCATGTATTTGGAAAAAGGATGACATGTATTATTCTCTATCAGGTGGTACACTACCGCACGGTCCGGGTGGGAAGCCTGTTCGTGCTAATTTCCTACTCCGTTCAGCAGACTTAGCCAACTGGGTGTATCTGCATCCCTTCGTTGAAGATGATCAATTCACATTGGTAGGTGATGACGGTGCATGTCCATATTTCTGGCCAATCGGTGATCGTCACATTCTACTCTTCTTTAGTCATATGAGTGGTGGACAATATCTACTTGGTGATTACGACAAAGCCCGTGACAAGTTTGTCGTTACAGGAGGGGCAAAAAATAATTTCGGTGCTGCTTCCCCTGCCGGTGTACATGCTCCTTCTGCTACACCTGATGGTAACGGTGGTGTCATTGTTATATACAACATGAATCCCGCAAAACCAACTAAGGGTTGGAACCAAATTATGACCTTACCCCGTCGTTTAACACTACTCTCAAGAGATGATTTAGGTGTAGAACCAGCAGGTGATATTGAGTCGTTGCGTTATGATCATCTGCATGTAGATGCAACTACACTACCTGCAAATGAAGAAGTTGTTCTTGATGGTATAAACGGTAATGCGATGGAACTTGATCTTGAAATTGATGTAAAGGGTGCACCTATGGTTGAGCTTAATGTTCTGCGTTCTCCCAACAAAGAGGAATTCACCAGGATCGCATTCTTCAGAGAACGTGGTATGAATAACCACAATTCAGATAGAAATGTACGTGAGAGCCTACTTACCATTGATTCCTCGTATTCGTCAATTGCCCCAGATGTACGTTCCCGGGCACCTGAAACGGGTGGTTTATCTATCTTAGGAGACGAAACACTCAAGCTACGGGTTTTTGTTGACAAAAGTGTTGTTGAGGTGTTCGCAAATGGTCGACAATGTGTAGCAATGCGTGTATATCCTGATAGAGGGGATAGTGTCGGGGTGTCTTTACGATCCCAAGGTCAAGCTTCTGAGCTTATATCTCTTGACGCATGGCAGATGAAGAATATCTACGAGTAAATATCCATTATATTACACAATATTATTGACTCTGGTCAACAATATTGTGTTTTCTATTAGCCAATACTATAGTTTGGACATTTTTCATGCGTGAACTTGATATAAAAAATCGGTTTACTTCTTCTGTTCTAAATTCTGACACAATACAAGAATGAAACCCATTGCTCCAGCAGAGCGGTATGTAGTGTATCGAAACATTGCACTCCGCTGGAGTGCAAGAATTTATCGATCATGTTTTCTATAGACATTGCACTCCGCTGGAGTGCGGTATTTTGTAGGATTCCACAGATAAAGAAAACTAACAAAAAATAGACTTATCATTAGAAGCTCAACTTTCATATAAATAAGAATTGTCCAAACTATAGTAACCAATAGCGAAATATATAAGAAACATTGGTATAGGATAGTTGAACCTGTATGGGAATTCCACGAAGGTAATAACAAACTATTTCGCTTGTCCTCTCGTCAGTTTTCTATTATACGTGCTATCCATTACAAGAAGATAACAGTGGTATTTCGCAATTTGCTATCGGTGGTGAGTGAATGTCGGATCCTGGATGTTGGCAGATGTAATACTATTTCTATAAATAATTCTCCCATGATTAGGTGATATTGATGTCTTGAAATACTACACAAACTGGATGAAGATTAATTTTTAAATTCGGCAATTTGTAGAAAGATCCAGTGCGGTTAGGAAACCGCACCTACCGGGTTTGGGAAGAATAGAATTACCGAAATATTTACTTAATCTTCAGGAAGTTTGTGCTACATTAAAGAGATTCTATAAATGAGACTTTAAATACCAGAAATGGTATAATCTATCAGTGAATAGATAAATTACGTCGGGTAGAATAGAAGTACAAATTAGAATTAGTTTTTTGGGTAATTGTTTGTAAGCATTAAAGGAGTAGACAAATTATGAAACGTCTTACGGTGACTTCGTTAGGACAAATTCGTGAAGCCGATATCACGCTTGGAGATTTGACGGTATTTGTCGGTGAACAAGCAAGTGGAAAGAGTATTCTGCTCCAACTTATGAAATTAATTTCAGACGCAGGTGGTATTACACAAACGCTCAAAAAACACGGTTTTGATTGGCAAAACAAGACCGAAAATTATATGTCACTTTATTTCGGCGAAGGGATGGAAAGGATTTGGAACAAGGATGAGACAAAAGTCATCGTTGATAATGTGGATTTTACACCTCAAAAAGCGTTATTAAGGAGAAAGAAAGATGAGAGTCTTTTTCTTATACCGGCACACCGTGTTATAACACTCAAAGATGGGTGGCCGCGCGCTTTTACAGACTATGGAACCAGCGATCCGTTCGTCGTTAAGGAGTTCAGCGAACAATTGCGCCTGCTGATGGAAGCAGGTTTAGGTTCTGGCGAAAGGGCTATCTTTCCACAAGAAGGTCGTATGAATAAAACAATTCGAGATTCAATCGGGAAAAGTATCTTTGGAGAAGCTAAGGTGAAATTGGATAGATCCGGATTGCGGAAACGGATTGTATTAGATGTTGCAGATACACAACTACCATTTATGGTGTGGTCTACAGGTCAGAGAGAATTCGCGCCTTTATTACTGGGTCTGTACCGGTTAATGCCTTCGGGAAAAGCACAAAAGAAAAATAACATGAATTGGGTTATAATTGAAGAGCCGGAAATGGGGTTACATCCCCAGGCAATCACAGCACTGCTCCTTCTTTTTTTGGAACTTTTAAGGCGAGGCTACAAAGTGATCGTTTCCACCCATTCAACACAAATTTTAGAACTCATCTGGGGTATTCAACTCATTGCTAAATCAACAAACGCTCCAACACGGTTAAGACAGCTGCTGGATTTGAAAACAAGTGCATTTTCCCAGGACCTTACGAAGTCAATCTTGGATGCCAAAACGTTCAAAACCTATTATTTTTCTCGGAAAGATGGTGTTGTTAATGTAAAAAATATCTCTACATTAGATGCGGAAGACATAGATGCGGAAGTCTCAGATTGGGGAGGATTGACATCATTCAGTACAAAAGTATCTGAAGTTGTATCTGAGGCTGTGTGGGAGACAGATCTTTGACTTTTAAGGAGGCTATTCAAAATACATCTGAAATCACCCACTGTTATAAATCTGGGTTACAGGCTTTAGGAGCAAATAGTAGTGAAGTCTTGGTAAAGGAAACACGAATGTTAACTGGAAGTGTTGATATCGACTCTTGTCTTAAAAAACAATATCCGACTGAAAATCGATGGGATTATGTATTCGGTTTTAATAAACAGATCTATTACCTTGAAGTTCACCTGCTACCACTGGTGAAGTAAAAAAGATTGTTGAAAAAATTAAGTGGTTAAAAAGATGGATTAAATCTTCTGCGAAAAACCTTGAAGATTTAATGAAACAAAGCAGTTTTCACTGGATTTCCAGTGGAAATACTGATCCCGCAATTAGAAAGACGGATAAATATAGTAAGATATTAAGTCAAAATGGGTTAAGTACACCGAGATCCAAATTAGATATTCGTTAATGAACCATTAGTAAGTTCCATAGTTTGAACGAGAGAATGGCATACAACTGTTGAGTAGAAATCTCATTTATTTCCCAGAAACTATAAGAAGGCTTCTACTTGTTTGAAATCATATTACCATACTATCTATGAAATAAGTGGCAGAACAATAATGAAAAAACCATTTGAAAAAGTCTCTTCCTTTATTACACAAAAAAGAAATGGGGTTGATTCTCTGCTTGTATTCAAACATCCGAATGCAGGTATTCAAATTCCAGCAGGTAGTGTTGAAGTTGGTGAAGATATCGAAACAGCTGCAATAAGAGAGGCACAAGAAGAAACAGGTTTAAAGAGACTAAAGTCTGAACAATATCTTGGTTGTTTTGTGAATGAATTGGACGAACAGGAGAGAATTATAACAGAAACAACTGAGGTGTATATAAAACCCGATTTGAATGCAATTACTTTCAAAAACAAACTCACCAGAGGGTTGACAGTAGAATATCATTCTACCTACAATGACTTCACACATGTTACTTACTTTGAATATGATCAGTTTCCTAACCCAACCTATATAGCCTATAATATATCCGGTTGGGTACCAAATAATACCGTCAACAATCAGAAAAAAAGACATTTCTTTCTATTAACAACAACAGATGACACTGAAGATAGATGGCAATTGAAAAGTGATATGGATCACATTTTTCAACCATTTTGGATACCTATTTTACCAAAACCAGATATTGTCTACCCACAGAACAGATGGTTAGATTTCGTATATGAGAAAATTCTAACCTACACCAGTGAAATTTAAACACTTTTGAAAATTACCTTGAACAGTCTAAGTTAGACCGAGAAATATACTCAGAGGAGAATGCCATGTCAACATATCGTGCAGGTGTAATCGGTTTAGGACGGATGGGAAGTACTTTTGATGATGAAATCACTCAGGGCGGATCTCTATTCCTACCTTACTGTCATGCACCAAGTTATGAAGCCTCACCTAAAACAGAGTTAGTAGCAGGTGCTGATCTACATGAGGAACAAGCATCCATCTTCGGAGAACGTTGGGGACTTGGTTCAGAACATATTTATAGCGATTACCGCGAGATGTTAGAAAAAGAAAATCTTGACCTTGTCAGTGTTTGCACAACAGCGAGAGTACGTTCAATGATTGTTCAAGACATCGCACGTGCTGGTGTCAAAGGAATCTGGGCAGAAAAGCCAATATCGCTTAGTCTTGCTGAAGCGGATGAGATGGTGAAAGTCTGTAAAGAAAATAATACCGTATTAGCCATTAATTGTGCCCGTCGATGGAATCCCTTCTTTAGTGAAGCACGAAAACTCATAGATGAAGATGAAATAGGCAATGTCCTACAAGTCACTGTTTATGCTCAATGCGGATTATCTCATAACGGCAGTCATGCCATAGATATTCTCCGTTATATGGCAGGTGGAAATGTAGAATGGGTTTTTGGTGAAATGCAATCCGATGAAGCTGCTGAAGGTGAAAATGATTTGATGGGTAATGGTTATCTTGTTTTTGATAACGGTGTACGTGGTTATCTTCGAAGTACAGCATGCGGAGTTGCGTCGTGGGAGGTAGATGTTATCGGAACATCGGGACGCATACGATCCATCAATAACGCAGAAAAGTTTGAGCTGATACGTTCACTACCAGGTGGCAGACGAGGACGTGGTGTGCCTGCGACCTGTCCATTTCCTTATCCTGTTCGAATGCAGGGTATGGGTTTGACGATTGTTGATGATATAATTGATGCGATAGAAAATGGTGGTTCTCCTAAATGCTCTGGCGAAGATGGATTGGAAGCGTTGGAGGTTGCTATTGCCTTACGGGAATCGCATCGTCGTGGAGGCGTAAGGGTGAACTTACCTATTGAAGATCGGAGTCATCGTATTCTATCCTCTGAAATTCATGGGGATGATACACCGGCAAGAGTTCGACGTATGGGTGGGTGAGAATAAACTGAGTTATGCATAGGATGTTCGTTCAACACGTTTCTCCAATATCTCCATTTCCTCAAGTACTGTACTGATCAGTTGTGCTTTATCTGATGCGTAGGAAGGGTTGTTCCAGTGGTTTACACGTTCGGCAGGATCATTTTCTAAGTCGTATAGTTCACCATACGTCTGTCCACAATACCATGTTAATTTACGATTGTCTGTAACAATTGTTTTTAGACGTAAACCTTGGGGATCGTCTACACACTCAATTAGGAGTGAATCTCGTATGGAATCTTGTTCTCTGCTAAGCATAGGCATAGCATCTACACCATCTATATCCGATGAAATAGGCAATCCTGCTGCGGCAAGAACTGTTGGAACAATGTCAGCATGACTGAAAAGTGCATTAGACCGCTGCCCAGGTGGAATTGCTGCAGGATAACGTATTATTGTTGGCACTCGGACAAGTTGTTCATAATGAAAAGGTCCTTTCATCCACAAGCCGTGATCCCCTAAAAGCTCCCCATGGTCAGTGGTAAACAATACCAATGTATTTTCACATAAACCGTATGTATCAAGACATTCCATTATCCGTCCTATCTGCTGATCAATAATCTTCACCATATTATAATAGTATGCTCTTCCGAGGCGTGCATCCTTTTCAGAAACTTTACGAAAATCTGCACCACCACCTTGTCCAGCCATAGCAAACTTCCCACGTGTTTCCAATTTACTAAGTTCTCCACAACGTGCAGCCATAAAATGAGGGGGTTTATCCTCTAATTCTCCTTCAACATAATCTGGGAGTGGCACTTCATTTGGATCAACACGTTCTTCAAATTCTGTTGGAACACAATGTGGATGATGTGGATCTTGAAAACCGACTGCCAAAAGGAAGGGTTGATCAGCATCGTGCTTCTTCAAAAAATCTATAGTACGATCAGCAGTCCACACACTGTTGTGATATTTTAAGGGTATGTCCCAATCGTGTGCACCGCCTCCAAATCCTGTTTGGGATAATCTTCTTGCTTTACTATAACTCTCAAAGGTCTCTTCTGTAACCTGAGTTTTTACCCATTCTCCGTAATGTCCAGCGATACCATAAGTTGCGTGACCAAGTGCCAGTTCTACTGTTTCAAATCCGTAATAAGGTCCGTTAAAATCTGGGAATCGGTTATTGTTGTTTCGTGTTTCAATTGATTGTTCAGGGGATGCTCCAAAGGGTTGGAAGTGTGCTTTACCGATATAGTGGGTACGATATCCAACATCTCTAAGACGATGTGAAATCATCGGTTCATCTTCAGGTACATTCATCCCGACATTCCATGCCCCGTGGCGACTGACATATTTACCCGTAAAAATCGATGCGCGGGCAGGTGTACAGACAGGATTTGTACAATAAGCACGATCTAAACATACACCTTCAACAGCTAATTGATCAAGATTTGGTGTATCTGTAAAAGTAGAACCGTAGCAACTAAGGCTATCTGTACGTTGTTGGTCTGTCGTGATAATAAGTATATTGGGAGGTTGTGTTTTCATAGGTAGTTCGTTTGTTAAACAGAGAAAATGTTAGTTTGTTTGAATTGCCTTGAAAACAGAATCCATTGCACCGAATAGAACTGGAATATTATCCAAACTAAAATTCGTTCTATTACGCGTAAATGTGTTTCCAACAAGTCTACCAAATTGCCACAAAATTCCATCTGTAACAATTCCATGAATTGGAAAGTTTGTATCGTCATTTATTTTTTGTGCGGCAACCAACTCAGCCAGACATTGTCCCCATCCCTGTTCAAAGTCATTCTTTTTTGCTTCAACTAACATTATCAGAGGCATTCCAAGAACTGTTATACCCAAGTCAGACTTCGTAGCAATAAGATAATCTGGAGTACCGTTCAATGTATCATCATAAGTGATAGACTTCTTTATCCAAAGTCCATAGTGTTCGGCATAATCTTTGTATATCTCTTTTATAGTAGGAAATATAACCACTTCACATCTTGAACCTTCGGATGTAAAAAAGTCTATATGTTTCTGACTAAATTCAAGCTCTTTTAAAAAATGTTCTGAAGGGTTTTTTGGCTCAACATTGAAAAAATCATTATACGTGTATTTGATGTTGAATTTTTCTTGAACTTCAGAAATTGTATTAAAATCACTGAAAGCCATTGTAATACCCTCGCATTTCTTGTTAACTTTTAAGGCTTATACCACGATATAGTATTCCACTTCACCTGCAAAATGGCTTCAAATAGTCAAAACTCTGTTCAGCGGCATCTTCGGGTTCCATAATCTCACGGAAGGCTTGATGAACAGTAACATACCCATCATAACCGATAGCCTCTAAACCTTCAAACACAAGTGGAAAGTCAATTCCACCTTCATCTTGTAAACGTATAGGATCATGCGGCACAACACCCTGAATCCATGTTAACAGATGTGTTTTTCCTTCTGGTCTACGGATGTGATTTTGTAGATAAACATTGAATAGATATGGTGAAAACCGTTTGAGCGTTTCAACGCCATAATCCTGTGCACATAGGTCCAAGTTAGCAGGTTCATAAATAATACCGAAATTATCTCTACCAACCCGTTTTAGTACATCAATTGATCCATCAACTGTTTCAAACAGACTCTGTGTATGGGATTGATGTGCAAGGCGTATACCACGTTCCGCTGCCTCATCAGATGCACGTTGTGTCCAAACAATATCCTCCTCTACCTTCATGGCGATCCGAATTAAACTTGATCCAAGAAGTTCTGTAAGATCAAGATATGGTGTGATATTGCGGAGTCCATCTGGTCCTTCATCGTTATTAAGAGGGACAGGAAAATCACCTGTGATCATAGAGATTTTTAGGTTCAGTGAATCTGCTTGTTTGCGAACAGCAGTAATATCTTCTAAAGGTGAGTGTATACCAACTTGAGATGCACGCATACACATAGCCTCATACCCAAGGTTCGCTGCGAGTTCAGTTAGTTGCACAAATGTGTGTGTTGAGTCTTTTTTTGATGATGTTTCTGAAACGCGAACGGATAAAGATAGTTTCATGTTTATTAAATCTCCAATAGAAGGATGTTGGACTAAAGAAGAATATCGGTAATTGAAAGTGCCATCAACACTAAACTAATCATCCCATTCAATGTGAAAAATGCGAGATTAACACGGGATAGATCGTCTGGTTTGACGATTGTATGTTCGTAGACAAAAATGAGTATAACAATACCAACCCCAATGTAGTAGAACAGTCCTAATTCTGTAAGGAATGGAACAACAAAAAGAAGTAATACAGCGATTACATGAATAGCGGATGACAACCACAATGCCCAACGAATTCCAATTCGTGCGGGAATAGAGTGTAGTCCATGTTTTCTGTCGAAATTAACATCTTGGCATGCGTAAATAATGTCAAAGCCAGCAGTCCAGAGTAATACGACACAACACAATACTATCGGTGTCCAGTCAAATCTACCTGTAATAGCAATCCATGCCCCAACAGGAGAAATTGAAAGTGCAAGTCCTAACCAGAAATGTGATAGTGATGTAAACCGTTTCGTATAGGAATATCCCATAATTACTACCAGTGCAACAGGAGATAATGCAAAAGCGAGAGGATTCAATCTCCATGCAGCAAATACCAGTAATCCAGCAGATACCACCGTAAACAACCAAACCGAACCTTTTGTAATGAGTCCAGCAGGAATTGCACGCATTGAGGTGCGTGGATTTTGACTATCAATGTGTGAATCAGCAAGTCGGTTAAATGCCATTGCGCAGCTACGAGCACCCACCATTGCTACGAGAATCCATCCAAGGTTTGAAAGGGGTGGTAGACCATTGGATGCTATAAATGCACTCATGATTGCAAAAGGTAGAGCAAACACAGTATGTTCAAATTTAATCATCTCAAGAATAATTCTTAACTTACGTATCAATACTCTACTCTTTCCACCGTTGCGTTAGTCCTGATTCAATATCAAACTGGTCTAAGATTTTTGTGACAATAAAGTTGATTTGGTCGTCTACAGTTTTTGGGAAATGATAAAATCCTGGCATTGCAGGTAAAACACATACCCCGTTCTGTGATAGCTTCAACATGTTTTCAAGATGTATAGAACTAATCGGTGTTTCTCGTGGTACTATAACAAGTTTCCGTCGTTCCTTAATACACACATCCGCTGCTCGATGAATAAGATTGCGGGATATACCTGCAGCAATAGATGCGACAGTTCCCATACTGCAGGGTACGACAATCATGCCAGCAGTGCGAAAAGATCCACTTGCAATTGAAGCACCGATATCGCTTTGATGGTGATATATTACCTGTTTCGTGGGTGTATCAATAAGCGATTCAATCATGAATTTATCTATATCTACTTCAATCTGTAGTTCTTCCCATAGTGCCCGTGCCCCAGATGAAGAAATTGTGAGATGAACTTCTACATCTTCACGTTGCGATAGCACTTCAAGTAGACGTACACCATAGACTACAGCACTTGCTCCTGTGATACCAACAATCAATCGTTTCAACTACAAATCTCCGATTAGAATGGGAACAGGTTATCTGATGAATCAAACTGTAATGGAAGTGTGTCCCCGATAACTTCAAGATTTGAATGTAAATCCACATCCTTCAAAAGCACTTCAGATAAATCAAGATCTGTCAATCTCAAAGTGCTCTCAATTCGGATGACTCGTGCATTCTCAGGTTTGGTTAAACCGATAGTTTCAAGTGCTACTTCAATCGCTTCTTTATCGGTATCGTAGTAAAATGGAATCTTTGATTTCTGTGGTCCCAGAGCGGTGATACCGTTCATATAGGTAGAATGTCGATCAATCTGATTAACCAGTCGAGTTGTCGTAAAATCAGCGAGTCCAATCCCAGTGGCATTTCCATCACTCTCCTCAGTGAGATCACGAACAAATATACGTAGAATAGCAGGTTTGAGAGGTTCAGGTTCAAAGTTCTGCATCATCCTACCTATGACATTTGTATCCATTCCTGTTCCACTGATATTCTTACCTGACCAATCCACGATTAATAGATCAAGTTCATCAAAGGGAAGTCTTCCCATCATAGATTTTGCTTCGACTAACAGTTCCCTTTCTGTTCTAAGCATATTCTCAGCAGGCATTGCTACGGCTTTAGCAGTGTCTTCATGTGCGTTTTCGAGAAGTCCTATACCGAAAGCGATCTTACCTGTATCAAGGATAAATCCACCAACCGCAGAAATGACATGTTCAAAACCGTATTGAAAGAATGCGCGATGATAGTAATTTGCTCCTTGTTGTTTTCCAAGACCGATAACCATCATTTTTAGAACACCGCTTTCTATAGATCCGTTGAAGTCAGTATGTGCTTTAATCCGATTGAGCGGTACAACATGATCTGCTTCAGCTGCGTATCTGTCCATAAACACAGGTAAATCGTCAGCATCAGCATTTACAATACTACCGAGTTGAACTACCTCCATCGTTGCCTTTACAGGTGCGTTAACAGTCGATTCTGTTATACCATAATGCTCCAATACACTTGTCTGTCCTTCTGCTGTTGCACCCCCATGACTTCCCATTGCTGGTACAACAAACGGTTTTGCTCCGAGATTTTTTAAGTAATCTACTGTTGCTTTTACAGCAGTTGCTATGTTAGCTACACCACGACTCCCAGCAGTGATTGCAACAGTTTCTCCTGATCGAATAATTGATGATGCATTAATCCGATCTAATTCACTATGAATTGCTCCGGGTAGATCAGTGAGAACGGGGGCATCAAAATGTTGCTTAACTCTTGCCATTTTTGGAAGTGTCATTATTTGCCGTCCTTATAGGTTGGAATATGTTAGTTTGGAATCTGAGACTATACAGAATTCTATCAAAAATAGTGAGTGATTGCAAGATTTATGAATTATATATTATGTTCAATTCTAATCATTCTTCAAAATTTCTGAAATGGTACTTTGTAATTCTGCAGAATGTTCTGAAATTCCTGTAATGGTTTTCTCAATTTCTTCAGAATGTTTAGGTATACCATCAACACCTTTTTGCAGTTCCTCAGAATGCTTTGATATAATCGCAAGTGCCTCAAGTAAATCACCAGAATGCCCTGTTACACTTGCGATTGCTTGCCGCAATTCCTCCGAATGTCTTGGGATACCAGCAATAGTTTCTTGTAGCTTTTCAAAATGCTTTGGTAAAGTAGCCATAGCTTCTTGGTATGCTTCAAGCTGTTTACGTATACCATCCATACAATCTTGGTATTCTTCAAGTTGTTTTTGAATATCTATACTATTTTTGTTTGTCATTAGAGTATTCCTATTTATTAATCCCATCATAGTTGGAGATTGAGTCATTTGAATTATAGAATTTTTAAATTATACATCAACTAATTTTTCATAGCTTAATATCAATGATTTTAATAGAGAAACTATCTCAATTATTCTCATATATTACTATTTTTTTATTTGTCCCCATGTATTTGTAAGCATATTGGGTTGCGGATTAACTGACAACGTCGTATATGCAGGGTCAAACCAGTCGCCACCTGAATTCGCTTGAATAAAAATACCGCCATGTGTCAGTTGTGTCTTCTCCATATTGTTGATGTCCAATTTGAAGATTTGGCGCCGTCCGTTTATCTCTTGTGTATAAATTACTTTTGAACCATCAGGAGATATCTTTGGTGAAGCAGCATCTGGACCTGCTTCATCAACGAGTAATCTTAATCCTGAGCCGTCCCGATTCACGAGGTAGATACTCCGTTTATCCATCCATGCGTTGTGTAAATCTCTATCCAAGATTGCAGGTAAAGGATGTTTGTTGCCTGAAAAAGCAATTCTATCGCCTGTAGAAGACCAAGAGGGTTGAGATTGCCATAGAAGTATTTTATCCTTTATCGGTTGTTCCCGCTTACGGGTTCGAATGTTCAAGAATGTAAGTCGTGTCCCGTTGGGATGTCCAACAGAACATGCGATTTCTGAACCATCTGGAGACCAGTCAGGGGAATTGCCCCACGGGAGGATTTCGGAATCTTCTTCACCAAAAGTTCCAAGATGAAGACTTGACCTTGGACGTTCACGGTCTGAAGTAATATATGCAAAATTCTTTCCGTCTGGTGACCACGTTGGACTTGCTCTCCATTCTGTAATTTTCCTCTTAAAAACACGACGAACATTGGCCCCATCAGCATCCATTAGATATAGGTCTCGTACCCGAGTTCCTTGTCGATCTGAGACGAAGAGAATCTGTTCACCCGTTGGAGACCATCGAGCATTCACATCTGAGGAAGGATGTTGTGTCAAGTTTACCTGATCAGAACCATCTGGATTCATCATGTATACTTCATAATTGCCATCACGGGATGATGTAAACAGTATTTTCGGTGTGGTAGGGGCTTCCCTAATCGACCAGCACACTTTCATACTTATCAACAAAAACAGGATAATTAGAAAGGATTGTATCAATCTCATACATATTTTCATTTGTTATAAACCTTTACTAAAGTTTGGACAATTTATGTCCATTTCAGGTTGAGTTTTCAAGTATTTTCGTATTTTTCTGCGAGTTTTGTGTAGGATCGTAACTCGTAGAAAAACCTTGTTGTTGTATTTGTTTCTGTAAATAAACCACCATCAGCCCGCGTGTGATGTATTTCGGTTTGTATCAATGGATGCCAAGGGTGCGTAGCACGGCTTCTACTTCAAGAGGTTGGTTTTCTACTTGTAAGGGTGTGTTTGTTGTGGGTATCTGTGAGATTTCAGTAAATCTGATAACTGTACCTTGTGTTCCAATCCTTATGTCGAAATTATGATAGATTTTCGGTTCAGGGAGTATGATATCATTCCCTCTTTGTTCCATATAATCTGTGAATTGGGTCCAAAATTCTAAATGTTGGTGTTGCGTATCAGAAAAATTCTTATTAATCGTACTCCGTATATTTTTGTTCCAATTATTTGGATTCGAAACAATTTCAAACTGTGGAGCTGCTTGAGAATCATCAATTTTCCACAATTTAATTTCTATCCCAAAAAATTGATATTCTTCTTGTGTGATTTCATTCAATTTATCAATTGCTGCTCTATGTTCATCTTGAAACTCACTTGCAATCCAAATGATAGTGTGCGCATCCAAGCCAGCGAAATATGTTAAAATTTGCCCGAGATGCCAATGAACAGTTTTTTCTAATTGGTTTTCTATTACGACCCAAGTATTGTCTGCTGTATTCTTACATAGTATATCTGCACGAAAGGAACCTACATTTACTTCTTGTCCTCCTAATTCAAGCTCAAAACCTAATGTTTCTCCAAGTAATTCAAGATTTTCATCTTTTGCCAACCAAGGTGTAAAGTCATTTGCCTCATTAGTCCATTTACTACGTAACTCTACTGGTACAAGTTTTAATAGTTCATTTGACATTATGTATTTTCTCCAAAATTCATTATTCTTATGTGAAGCGGTTTTTTCCTGATGTCATATATTCTTACATAAATCAATGGTTTTATCAAATCCTTCTTGACATATATTCATTTCTTTTGTTAAGATTTATATCAAATCATACCTACGAGGCTAACCTATGAACCGAAGAAATTTTATTATAAATGGAAGCACAGTTTTAGCTGGTATATTTCTGACTACCAAATCATTACATCTTTATGCAGATAGTCATGAAAAATCAGAACAACAAGAACATGACCACACTCATGGTTATGAATTACCCAAGCTTAGTTATCAATATGATGCACTTGAGCCGTATATTGACAAACGTACTATGGAAATCCATCATGGCAAACATCATCAGGGATATGTCAATAAACTCAATGCGGCAGTAGGTGATAATCATGATTTATCTGACCAATCAATTGAAGATTTACTTCGAAATATTGATAAAGTCCCAATGAATATTCGACAAGCTGTTATCAATAGTGGTGGTGGACATGCCAACCATACACTCTTCTGGAGTACAATGATTGCAGGGGGTAGGGAGTTGTCTGGGAAAGTTGCGGAATGCACTGCAATCCACTTTTAGTTCAATTGATGCAGCAAGAGAGAAATTCACTTCAACAGCAAAAACACATTTCGGATCTGGTTGGGCATGGCTCGTTGTTGATGATAAGATGAAACTTCAGATATATTCTACAAAGAATCAAGACAGTCCTTTGATGGATGGTCACACTCCTATCCTCGGACTTGATGTATGGGAACATGCATATTATCTGAAGTATCAGAATAAACGGGCAGATTATATTGATGCCTGGAGCAACGTTGTTAATTGGAAACAGGTTAACCTCAATTATGTCGCAGCGATGAAAGGATAGAGTATTCTTATGGATCGTAGACATTTTTTACAAAAAACAGGATTAACCCTTACAGGTTTTCTATTAAGTCCTTGGGCAGTTTATGCATTCCCTAACCGAGAAGGGGAAGTACTTATACCATTCATAGATGAACCAAAATCAAACCGTGGTCTTGATTGGCACAAATTTGATTCATTCATTACTCCAAACAAGGACTTCTTTAATGTCTCTCACTATGGAGTACCGAAAATTGATGAGACTGAACGTGCTAACTGGGTATTAGAAATTAGTGGTTTGGTAGAAAATCCTATTACATTGTCTATTGAAGAGATTAAAACCTTACCAAAAACGGAAGTAACCTACACATTAGAATGTTCAGGTAACCATGGGTTTCCAACATTTACTGGAGCGATTGGGAATGCAAAATGGGGAGGAACCCCACTCAAACCAATCCTCAAAAAAGCAGGTATAAAAGATGATGGTATTGAAGTGATCTTTTTTGGACATGATGAGGGTGAAGAAGAGATTCGTGATGTAAAAATGAAACAGAATTTTGCACGGAGTATGTCAGTTGAAGAAGCATTACAAGAATCACATATTCTCTGTTATGAGATGAATGGAGAACCCCTGCCACATAAGAATGGAGCACCTTTACGGTTAATTGCCCCTGGTTGGTATGGCATTGCATGTGTGAAGTGGTTAAAAAGGATTGATATACGAGATAGACGTTTTATGGGTAGATTTATGGCACGTGACTATGTAACTATACGGGAGGAAACCCGTCCTGATGGTGAAACGGTTTGGATGGAAACATCAGTAGGTAAAACACAATTGAAGTCTATTCCCGCAAAGGTTACACGACTTGGAGATGAATACAGAATCTATGGAGCTGCATGGGGTGCTCCTATAGAAACTGTTGAAGTTAGTATTGATGGTGGACCTTGGCAAACTGCTGAAATTGATACCGTTGAGGATGCGGAATTTGCTTGGAAGGTTTGGCATTACAATTGGCATAACCCTTCTCCAGGTACACATACCATCGTATCCAGATCAATTGATACCATGGGAAATATCCAACCTGAAGGTGATTCAGCACATATTACTGATAAACACACCTACTGGGAAAGTAATGGACAAATTACTCGCAAGATTATGATAGAATAGGAGTATTGATTTGGTCAATATAACTGATCAACAGAAACAACAGTATCAAGAGGAAGGTTATTTTATATTAGAAAGTGTGATTCCAGATCCACTCTTAGAACTGTTACGTGCAGAATGTGGTACATTTATTAATCAGATGGATGCTCGTATGGAGCAAGAAAAGAAGGATGTAATAGGATTAAATCATAAAAACAAACGTTATTTTGTTTCCAATTGTTTTAGACAACAACCAAAACTCCGAGATTTTCTATTCAGTGATTTAATGGCAGAAGTCTGTCGTGCTGCATTAGGTGATACTGCATATCTTTTTTGGGAACAGTATGTCGTCAAAGGTGCTGAAGAAGGTATGAAGTTTAGTTGGCATCAAGATTCAGGATATGTAGGCTATCCGGATCATAGACCATATTTGACATGTTGGTGTGCTTTAGATGATATGTCTGAAGAGAATGGAACGGTTTATGTTATGCCATATTCACATATAGGTATCCGTTCTTGGGTGAAACATATCAGAGAAGAAGAAAGTAATGATCTTGTTGGATATTTTGGACCGGAAAAAGGTGTACCTGCAATTGTTCCTGCTGGGAGTATAGTAGCTTTTACAAGTGTCAACTTCCACTGTAGTGGTACGAATTCAACTAAGAACATGCGGAGAGCTTATTTAGCACAATATTCTGCTGAACCGCTACTTTCAAGTGATGGAAGTCGTCTATGGGGTAATGCTGAACCTGTGTTGAAGGATGGAAGGTCTGCTGTTGGTGAACCGCCACCGGAATTTTCGTAGTTAATCGATTCTACTTGGTGTTTTCAAGTTCTTGGAGCAATTCCTCTACTTCGACTTTGAGACTTTCATTACGGACCTGTTCTAACAACTTCAGCGCGGTTTGATAGTCTGCTTTTGCTTCCTGAACTTGCCCCAATCCGGTATACGCAACTCCTCGGTCTTTGTAGGCAAAAGCATTATCAGATTTGAGGTTTATTGCCTCATTACAGTCAATCAGTGCAGACTCATATTGCCCTAACCCATTTTTTGCTCTGCCACGATTGTTATAAGCTGAGTCAAAATCAGTTTTCAACCGTATTGCTTCATTAAAGTCCGGAATTGCAGACTTAAATTCGCCTAATCGTATCTTTGCAAGCCCCCGATTATTGTAAGCGGTAGCATTATCTGGCTTAAGGCTAATCTGTTCATCATAGTGAGTGACAGCTTGCTCATAATCTTTACGAGCGTCTTCGTGCTGTCCAAGTTCCTCTTTGGCAAAACCTCGGTTATAATATCGTCCGGCACTGGGATCTAACCGTATTGCCTCATCATAATCTGCAATCGCTGACTCATATTGGCCTAACCGTCCTTTCGCAAGCCCCCGGTTGTTATAAACAAGTGCATCATTAGGTGTTCTGAGCCGTATTGCCTGATCATAATCAGCAATCGCAGACTTGTATTGCCCAATCTGAACTTTTGTATATCCTCGGGCATAATAAGTAACACCATCCAAACTTAGTCGAAGTGCTTCATCATAATCAGCAATGGCAGCCTCATGCTGTCCTAACCGGCTTTTCACAATCCCGCGTCTATTATAGGCTACTGCTAAAGTTGGATCTAACCGAATGGCTTCATTACAATCTGCAATTGCGTTCTCAAATTGGTGAATTTGGCTCTTTGCATAGCCTCGGTTGGAATAGACTTCGGCATCATCTGGTTTAAGACGAATTGTCTCATCAAAGTCAGCAATCGCAGCCTCGTATCGTCCCAAATTGTATTTTGCAACGCCTCGGTTGGTATATGCATCGGCAAAGTCAGGCTTCAGACGGAGGGCTTCGTCATAGTCAAGGATGGCTGCTTCATGGTGATAAATTTCGTTCTTCGCGCCGCCGCGATTGTAGTATGCATCTGTATAATCAGGCTTTAGGCGTATCGCCTCATCATAGTCGGCAATGGCAGCCTCGTACTGCTTTAGCTCACCTTTGGCGATACCACGGTTATAGTATGTGTCCGTATAATCGGGTTTTAGGTGTATTGCCTCGTCATAGTCAGCAATAGCTGCTTCATACTGCTCTAATTCGTTTCTTGCCCATCCACGATTGTAGTATGCATCTGCATAATCGGGATTCAGGCGGATCGCTTCGTCATAGTCGGTAATTGCAGCCTCGTATTGCTTCAGTTCATTTCTTGCAATACCGCGATTGTAATAAGCATCTGTATACTTTGGGTCAAGGTGTATTGCAGCATCATAGTCAGATATTGCTTCTTCAAGCTGGCCGAGTAGAGACTTTGTAGACCCTCTATCGTTGTAAGCATTGGCATTATTTGGGTTTATATGTAAGGCTTTATCGTAGGCGGGAAGTGCTTCTTCTTTTCTATCACTTTCTGAAAGGAGGGATCCAACGGAAAACCAAGCGTGAGAAGCGAGTTCAGTGTCTATTTCTTCGGTAATAGTAGCCACGGCACGCCACTGCTCAATTGTATTCTCAACTGTTTCAGTTGTCTCAGGATTATTGAGGTCTTCTATAATTTTAATGAGAGTTTCTGCGTTCACAGTTTTTCTTGATAATATGTCTGAAAAGAATAGAGAATATCACATATTTTCGTGTATTTGCCATTTTTTTTAGGAGTATTGGGGTGGGGATGTATCTATGTATTTATGGATACCACTTCTACTATATCTACTTTTGAAGATGGTAGAACTCAATCTGCCCATATAATTGCTTCAACTATATCGGAAACTTGTTCCACTGTTTCATCTGGCATCCCTTCCTCAAAAATAGCATTTCTTGCATACCAATCAAAGCACTTAAATTGATCTGCCTGAATTACACCATGCACTGCAAGACCTTCTGGGATAATAACATCAAAACGACTTGTTCTGGCAGTTCTGGTAATTGGGCAAACAACAGCAACCTTTCGATAGTAGTTAAAATTTGAAGAGGATAGAACAAGAGCAGGACGTCGCTTCATGGTTTCATTCCCGGCTTGAGGATCAAAATCCATCCATACAACGTCACCTCGTACCGGTACGTATTCCGGGTCGTACGGAGTCGATGCTACCATATTTCATTACCTACCGGTGGTCCGGTGTCTACCTCCCCGGATGTGGTATCATCAGTTTCCTGTGCTAAGAGGTCCGCGAGTTTTACGCGGGGGCGCGTCGTGGGACGACCAACCTTTTCAGGACGATGCAGTTTAAAAGGTTTCCTATTCACCGCATCATTGGATCCAGTCATATTAGCTTCTTGTGCTAAGAGGTCCGCGAGTTTTACGCGGGGGCGCGTCGTGGGACGACCAACCTTTTCAGGACGATGTGGTTTGGACATGTCATGACCCATAGGATAATTTCGGGTTTTCATACCAAATTCCTCCCTATTACCCTCTTCAATGTCGTTTTCACATTTTTCAATGAAGGCATCAATGGAATTCATCAATGGAGTTAGTAAATGACTTTCATTTCCACCAACAATAGTTTTTAAGGTCTCTAAAGCTTCAGCAAGTTGTTGAAAATCGTTACGGGTCAATGAATATAAAAGTTGACTTTCGTTCCGCCCAACAACATCAACCAATGCACTCACCGCTGCAGCACACGATTGAGATGCACTTACCGTTTTTGGAATATGTGTGGGAGCAGGCTTTTGGTATTCAACTGGAGTCAATCCACCAGCGTCCTCAAACGCAGTGTCTAATTCAACTTGATCCGACGTTGGTGTGATATGTGGTGTACGTTGTTTATCGGTTGACACAATTTACCCCTTCAAATTTCCTCTATCATGATTGTTTAACGATCCATATAGAATGACGTTTACTACACCATGTAAAAATATTAGTGTCAAGAAAAATATTAACCGAAAACTACGTTTTCACTGCGGTTCCAAAATTACATCAATATTATATCGGGAAAAAGCTTAAATGTCAAGAAAAAACTGTGAATAATAAAGGTTATTTAGATTCCGTTTCTTATCTATTATGTTTACACCCGTGAATGCTTTTGTAGGATGGGTTTCGCTAAGATATTTGATGTAATGCCTACCAAATATTCACTACTCTATTTTGTCTTTGGAAGTCTCTTAAATTCAGTCAGTAGACTCCCAATCTGATCCTGAATTCCACGTGCCCTTGCTGACGAACCAATATAATGACTAATTAGGATACCAAAAGCCAGTACTTCACCTTCAACTGTCACAGTATATCCTGCCAGAGCAGATACGCCACTAAGAGTTCCCGTTTTGGCACGTAATGTCTTTTCTGCATACATCCCTTGCATCCGATTTCTTAATGTCCCATCAACACCTGCGATAGGGAGTGAGGATAAAAATTCAGGCATTATTTCAAATTGATTATGCATGTAAATCAGCAGCTGTGAGAGCAACTCCGAATTAACAAGATTGTAACGTGAAAGACCGGATCCATCAACGAATCTATGTGATGGTGGTTCAGTTAATATCTCATCTAAAAACTCAGTAATTGTTTCCCTACCTTTTCTCCAGGTCCCCGGAACCCCTTTAACTTCTGCCCCGATTGCCTTGAATAGAAATTCTGCTATCCAATTATCACTCGGTTTATTCATTAATCTAATTATATCTCCAAGGGGTGGTGATAAATGTTGAATTACTTTTATAGCATTTGAGGGGACTTTTCCTGAGATCACCTTTCCACCTATAGAGATCCTATTTTCTATTAATTTTTGTTTTCAAAATGTGTCCACAAGCAATTGCTCTACTACCCATGTTATTCTCAGGTTCAATACTTCTTATACTTAAAGCACTTAATTGGAAGGGTTTATCATCCCACATCCATCCAGGTCCTTCACGAACAGTGTCAAAATATGATTCATCAACGATAATATCTCCCTCTATAAACTTGACTCCTGATTTAACAAATCCCACTACTAATTTTTCAATATCATCAATTCCAAGTAATGGATCACCTTTTCCTTTAAGATAGATATTATTAGTTGTACGAGATTCAGCATTTTTATCAATGTAGAGTGTAGTTTCAAACTGAAAATCTGTTCCAAGCTTTACCAATGCTGTAGCTGCAGTAAAGAGTTTTGTTGTAGAGGCAGGATGGTGTAATCTTAGAGAGTTTTTTGAATAAAGACTCTCACCAGTTTTAGTTGACATAACATTAATACCTATACTTGCTGATTTGAATAGGTCATCCTGTAATATTGTATTGATATCTTCCTGTAGTTTATCAACCGGATCTATGGTGATTATTGGTGGCTGTGGTTCAACAGGTTTCTTACTAAGAATACTACAACTTGTGAGTAAAAATATTAATAATATCGGTAGAAAAGTAAGTGATTTCATATATGTAATATTATCATAATTCGCTTGAATAAGAAAGTAAAACATAGAGTAATACTTACTATATATGAACTGATCTTCACTAACAATAATATTGACTTTAACACCAATATGTGATAAAATTCCTATGTTAAAATTCGCATTAAATATAAAAAAGGAGACACCGAATTTTGGTATAACCTATAGATGTTCAGATCTATATTTTCAAGGACATAACCAATAATTGCTGTGAGAAATGCATGGTAGAATTTTATGATACAACACTCAGAGATGGTAGCCAAGCAGAAGGTGTAGCGTTTTCAGTTGAAGACAAACTTATCATCATAGATGAGTTGGATAAATTAGGTATTCGTTACATTGAAGGTGGTTATCCAGGATCCAATCCAAAAGATATAGAATTCTTTAAACGTGCTAAGGATATGCAGTTAGAAACAGCAACGGTTGTGCCATTCGGTAGTACACGATATCCAACCTATTCTCCTGATGCCGATCCAAATTTATCTGCTCTGCTGGACACTGGAGCAAGAACTGTTACTATTTTTGGTAAATCTTGGCGTATCCATGCAACTGATGTGTTACGAGTATCCGCAGAAGAGAACTTAGAGTTAATTGAGAGTTCGGTCCGTTTTCTGGTTGATAATGGACGTGAAGTTATCTATGATGCTGAACACTTCTTTGATGGACATGCAGATGATGCCGTCTATGCAATTGAAACTTTACGTGCTGCAACAGACGGTGGTGCTAAATGTCTTGTTCTGTGTGATACAAACGGAGGTAGGTTGCCATTAGAAATTCAGGAAGGAGTCAAAGCTGCTCTAAATTCTTTCTCATTACCGATTGGTATACATACACATAATGATGCGGGAATGGGAGCTGCAAATTCTGTCTTAGCAGTACAAGCGGGGGCAAATCATGTTCAGGGGACATTCAACGGGTATGGTGAACGTTGTGGTAATGCTAACTTGGCGTCTATCATCCCAACAGTTCAGCTTAAACTTGGAATACAGTGTATTAGTGATGAACAACTTCAAAGAATTACAGATGTATCACGACTTATTAGTGAGTTAGCAAATCTACCTCATGATGAAAGACAAGCCTATGTTGGTCGGTCAGCATTTGCACATAAAGGTGGATTGCATATAGATGCAATTCGGAAGAATCGACTGACTTATGAACATATTGAACCTGAGAAGGTAGGGAATAGCCAACGTATTCTTGTCTCAGACCAGTCAGGACGCGGTACAATCATGAAAAAAATTGAGAAAGAATATCCTGATCTTGATAAGAATTCTCCACAGGTATTAGAACTTTTCAATACTTTAAAAGAGGCTGAACATGAAGGATACCAATATGAGGCGGCTGAAGCATCATTTGAATTATTAACCCATAAAATATTTAACGGATATAAATCCTTTTTTGAACAACTCGGTTTTCGTGTAATTATTGAGAAGTTTACTGACCATACCATGCGTTCAGAAGCAACGGTAAAAGTTACAACACCAGATCACACAACTACACATACTGCAGCAGATGGTGATGGTCCTGTAAATGCACTTGATACGGCTCTTAGGAAAGCTCTTGAGGAGTTTTATCCTGAATTACAGAAAGTTAGATTGATTGACTATAAAGTTCGGGTATTAGATACCAAAGCAGGAACAGGATCGAAGGTACGTGTGTTAATTGAAGCTGGAGATGGGGAAAGAAGCTGGAGAACAGTAGGTGTCTCTGAGAACATAATTTCCGCAAGTTTTGAAGCATTGATTGAGAGTTTTGAGTATAAATTATATAAGGATAATGAGTAAAATAGCATATTCATTAATTAGATATTTACTACCTACTTGACAATAATATCCATAAGTGTTATAATTAATATTACATTTATGGAGGAAGAATATGGGAAATTTAGATAACATTCAAAAAACAGCACAAAAACTGATAGTTTTATGTCAAAAAGAGAAGACAACAAAAACAGATAAAGAGAAAATGCTCCTACTTCAGTCAGAAATTCTATCAAGTATAGAAAGTCTGACGGAATGTGATCTCTGTGGTTCAATTAGCGAACTCATCGTAAAGATAACTTTAGCAGATGTTTCAGCTAATTTGTGCAAGGAATGTAGTATCAAATCAATACAAGCAGGAAAGATTCAAAAGACCACTACAAGAAAACGGTCCGGAACTACAAAGAAACAGAATTCTTCACAATCTTCAAATTCTGAACCTAAAGTAATTGAGAAACCCCCTGAATCTCCAACGGAATTGCATACTCGGATAGAAGCACAGACAGGAATTAAGAAAACGGATGTGAAACGTCTTCATAAGATATTTCAAGATATTGCAACCCCTATGAATTTAGACAATACTATTACTTATGTGAAGAAGGAAGTCGAACTGGCAAAATTGAGTTTAGATGAGAAAGCATTACAAAAAGCAGTGGAGCTTCTATTCGCAGCCTAATCAGTTGGGATATCTTTTACCCAAGACCGATGTGTTTGATACCACTTCACCAACTCAGTTATCCCATCACGAAACGATACCTGCGGACACCAACCTAAAAGTCTTTCTGCCTTTTTAATGTCCGCCCATGTGGCCCGTACATCAGCCGGATGGAATGGTTGATGTGAAAGTTCTGCCTTCTTACCTACCAATTCTTCTATCAGTCTAATTGTATCAATCAAGACGATGGGACTATCTGAACCAAGATTGATTACTGAATACCCAAGTGGTTTCAATCCAGCAATAACACCCCGTGCAATATCTTCTACATAGGTATAATCCCGAGAGGATTGTTTGCCATCCCCATAGACAGTTACAGGATGTCCCTCACTAATCCATTTTACAAAACGAAATGCACTCATATCCGGACGTCCAGCTGGACCATAGACAGTAAAAAACCGAAATATGGTTATATCAATGTCATATAGATGGTGATAACTATGACAGAGTGCTTCTGCACCTTTTTTCGAAGCTGCATAAGGAGATAGTGGACGGTTGGTATCTGCTTCCTCATTGAATGGTAGAGGATTTTTCGATCCATATAGGCTTGAAGTGGAGGCAAGGATAAACTTATTGACGTGATTAACCCTTGATAACTCAAGTAGGTTTAACGTACCAGTGATATTTGTATCTATATATACCCAAGGGTTTTCAACTGATTGACGGACACCTGCACGTGCGGCAAGATTAATCACTGCATCAAATTCTTGTGCAAACAGTGGCTCGAGAGTTTTTGAGTCACAGATATCTAAACAATTGTAATGGAAGTTGGATAATTCCTGTAGTTGTGCCAGTCTCCAATTCTTAACCGATACATCATAGGCATCATTTATATTATCAATTCCTACTACGGTATGTCCATCAGCAATGAGGAATTCTGTAACTTTCCAACCAATAAAACCAGCACAACCGGTGACAAGATACTTCATTTACTTACACCGTATCATCAATGAGTTGTTCGTTGATTTTCTAATAATTCTACTTAAGAATCTGTATCATTTACTTCTTGAAACTCAATCAATTGATTTTGAAATCTCAATAACTCATTCTCAGCTTGCTCTTGTTTTGTATTCATCTTATTTCTAAGCTCTTCTAAACGAGTGTTTTGTTTAGATATTATTGTATCTGTCTTTTCGACTTTTTCTTTAACATCAAGAATTTGGTCGTAATTATCTTCTTCTTCTTGACTACAGAATAACAACAAGTTTCGGTAATACCCAATACCATTTTCAAGCTGATTTAATGAACGACCAATCTGAGAGAGTTCATCGCGAAATTCTGACACATCAGATGTTGTCAGACAATTAGATACTGTATCTAAGTCTTCCTGAAATTGTGATAATTCAATTTCTTTTTCTGACCAAAGTATCTTTTGTGCTATGTCATCTACAGTATCATCTTTCTGTTTAGGTGTATTACTCTTCAGATTCTCCTGTAAATCCCTTTGCAGCTTTTCTAAGTGAGTTTTTAATTTTAAGATATTTAATTTAAATGATTCACTATATTCCCAAATAGCAGACATTTTGTCATAAAGTATTTGGTGTTGTTGCTTTATATACTCTACCTGTAGAATATAATTTGGATACTGGATTTTTATATCATTAGCAATGAGTGATTTGATTTTTCTTACTTTCTGTTTATTAGGTTTTGTTTTCTCTAAACTCAATAATCCAACTAAAGTTGCAATTGAACCAGACAATGAGAGAAGCATAGAACCGCTAAACAATAGAACACTACCAGCAGCCTGAGCTAATCCCCACCAACCTAAGATGCCAAAAAATGAACCAGTTCCAATAAGGGTTGTAGGTAAGGTCATATATTTTGTTATATCATTTTTTGATTCCATTTTTCTCTCCTTAAATTTACAGGTTCAATGTATCTGATTGTCTGAGTGATCTATAGATTAGGTTTTAGATGTGAATCAATCTTGTTTTTTAACTCAATGAAATTTTTATCTGAAAAGTTGGTTTTACGATGGTATATGAGCTTTCCTTCAGATGAGATTAGGTACAAATTCGGCTTTTTCTTTTCAGTATGATAGGTTTGATGTACTTTCCCTTTCCAGTCAAGTAGAAATGGAAGTGGAGGTGGCTTTTTCTTTAATTGTGATAGGACAAATCTTTTTGGTATAAAACCTGGTACACTTCGTAAATCACCAATTATAAATGCTGTAATTTTTTCATTTTCTTTGTATTCATTATGGAATGCTACTGCCCATTTATCATCCTCTTTCCTAATTCTACGATTGCCCATAATTAGAAAAACCATTTTCCCTCGTAATTTCTTAAGTTCATACTGTTTTTCTTCAGTATCTTGTAATGAAAATTCTGGTGCCATATCACCAATATTTGGTGGTTCATCTTGCTTAGCAACAGCAAGAATACAAAATAGAAATGATAATATAACCCAGAATATCTTCCCTTTCATGATGTAATCATTTTAGCATATTAAAAGAAAGGATGTCAAGAATGGTATAGGTATTGTCCCATCGTCCCATATTTGCCTTTGATATAGAAGGAAAATTCTGCTATTATAAGGTAATTAACAATCTTTGAAGGTGTATGCGTATGAATGCCGAACCTGCCACTATTGATGAACTGCTTACACAGATTCAACGTCATCTACTTCCATATGTTGCCAGCTTAACCAATTTTCAAACACCGACAGAGCTGCAACAATTCAGAAGTCATTTACATAGTATACACTACTTCTGTGTTCGTGCCGATTCGCCTGTACCAATAAGTAAACAAGTAGAAACTCTATTGTCTACGAGTGCGAGTTTTTGGCAACTCATATCTGACAATGAAATGATATTGACAAACTTGAAAGACTTCACGCGTGTACGAACTTTTTCTGCTGAGGCAGAAGGGATTACAAATCTTGAGGAATTAATTTCTGGTGAGGATAGTCTTAGGGATGTTATTATCAATAGTATTGCATTTATGTTAAATTGGAAAGCAAACACTATTTGGGTGGATTCTGCTAAGAAAGCACGAACTGTTATGGCAAAAAACTATATGCTTGAAATTCAAGACAGGATTTGGCAGTTTATTAAGGAAACCACACAGGATACAGAACAGATGGACTTTGAGCAAGCAGAAAAGGTTAGGGATAGGGCAGAAAAATTCGTTGAGTTCATTCATGTCAGTGATTTGACAACTGAAGCACAAGTTACACTATTAATGCAGATTTATACATTGCTGCTCCGTTTCCAACTTGGACAATTAATTGTATTATTAGAGAATCATAGAGACAATGAATCTGAATGACCTATTTATTAAAAAATAAAAGAACACGTTCAGTGAATTTACTACATTTAAATCAATATATTTTTTAACTCCCTTCAATGAAATATTATAATTCTATCAAAGCCTAATTTTCTTAGACTTCAATATACCAATCTACCAGAAAATACATCTCTACCATTCTCACCACTATTTTCGGATAAAATACATTACTAACTATATTTGACTACTTTTTCTTGGTAAACGTTTTAATAGATATTGCCATACATAGGTATTATAGAAGTTAATCAACTTGTAAGGATAATTAAAATGCAGAAAAAACCATTTGAATCACTGGTTGATGTCATTGCAATATTGAGAGGAGAAAACGGGTGTCCCTGGGATCGTGAACAGACCCATTCATCACTAAAATCTACATTAATTGAGGAAACTTATGAGACAGTTGAAGCGATTGATTCCGGTGATTCAAATCACCTCAAAGAAGAACTCGGTGATTTACTGCTGAATATTATGTTACAAGCGCAAATAGCGGATGAAAGTGATAATTTCGATATCTATGATGTCATTGAGTCATTAATTGAAAAACTCATAAGACGACACCCACATGTGTTTGGAAATGTTGCTGTAGAAAGTGCAGATGAAGTAGTAAAAAACTGGGAATCCATAAAAAGTCAAGAAGAAGGGTATGAAGATAGAGAATCAATTCTTGATGGCATACCTGTAGCATTACCTGCTTTATTACGGGGTCAAAAAATACAAAAACGTGCTGCACGCGTCGGTTTTGATTGGGATAATATTTCTGATGTATTTAATAAAGTTGAAGAGGAATTAAATGAAGTCAATGATAGTTTGAAGAATGATGATCAGAATGAAATAGAAATGGAGATAGGTGATCTTCTGTTTGCTGTTGTTAACCTATGTAGATTTGTTGATTTACAGGCTGAAGAAACTCTAAGGAAAGCCAATCGAAAGTTCGTAAGTAGATTTAAACGTATGGAAACTAAACTGAATACTCAAGGGAAGAATATATCGGATCAATCACTTGAAGAACTTGATAAAATTTGGAATGAAGTAAAAAACGATGAAATCTCTTGAGAAATTTAACACCTATCCAGAGTATGAAATCTATTCAAAACTTGTTAATGAAGTAGACCCAAATAATTCTCCACATATAGTCTTACTTCATCAATCTTCTAGTGCAATAAGTTCATCAGGTAAGAAACTGGGTATTTTTTCTGGTTCCTTTAATCCTTTTACTTTAGCACATTCGAAGATGGTTGAACTAGCGTATCAGTGTTTTGAATTAGATGAAATATTATTATTAATAGCTAAAGCAAATGTTGATAAGGATGTTTTCGGTTGGCCTATAGAAGCACGATTACTAACACTAAAACTTCATACTAATAATCAATCCTACCTTTCACTCGGAATCTCAAGTCATGGACGTTATATAGATAAAATTACGGCATTAAAACAGATCTATCCGAAGCAATCAGAATTTTATTTTATCGTTGGCTATGATACCTTAGTAAGGATATTCGAACCAAAGTATTATGATGATATTCATGAGGAATTAAATACACTATTTTCTCAATGTAAATTCATCGTTGCAAATCGAAAAGGTGTTTCTATTCCCGAAATTAAGCAATTCTTAGATCAACCTTCACTTAGAACTTATCAGCAATTTATAAAATATATATCCTTGCCAGATTATTATGCCAATCTTTCATCCACCGATATAAGGAATAGAATTAATGCTGGTGATAAGATCTCACATCTTGTTCCTCCCTCCATTGTAAACTTCCTGGATTAACTTGACGAGAAGTAGTTAGTCACTCCGTTGGTATGTAGCGGAATATCAATAGATATGTTTCAATTTTGCCACATCTGTGTCAACATAGTTACATAATATTCATATATGAAGGACTACCGTATTCATAGTTCATTTTAATCGACAATTGTGACTTTGTATTCTTTTGCTTGTTATTACAGGTTTTATAGAATCCATGTAAATAATAAAAACATTGAAACAAATAACTATTAGTAGAATAAAACTGAATCAATTAATGGCATAGTTCTTGCTAAAATAATTGCATAAATAAAAATGTAACCGTATTATTGAACTTTCGTATAGTAATGCAACACTTAATATTTATATACACAATATTTCAAAAGATGAGTGTTTAATGTGTGAAGTGTTTTAAGAATAAAAGTTGATTTAATAGTCTATTCAAGTAATTTTAGATGTTTGTCATATCCAAAGGCTTAATTAGAAATTAGGTTTGTAGGAGGCATTATTAATGTTTAACGGGATTATAATTGGTGGTTTGTGTTCGTTGATGGGTATTGGTGCCGGGTATCTGATTCTGAATGCGTTTTTTGCTGGTGTCCAACTCATTGCAAAACCCCGTATCGTTGAAATAAAAGAAGCCGCTTCAAAAATACTTGACAGTTAATACATCTGGATTAATCAGTAGTTAACTGAGATAAATAGTTCAATTGAATATTTATTCAAGTACTTTGAATTCATGACATTAATTTTTAGAATAGTATTAGATAGATATCTTCTCTGTATACTTGAGGAAAGTACATAGTTAGCATAGTCGCAGAATTATGCATTATTATGATTTACATTCATGGAATGTAACTCCACAAGAAGCACGTGGAATCCAAGACAAACTCCGTACTCAAGTAATAAAGACAGATGAATTTGGGGTAATTAATACAGTAGCAGGTGTAGATATAGGTATCAGAGAAGATATCGCACAAGCATCAGTTATAGTTCTCAGTTATCCGGATTTACACATTGTTGACGGTATTGTAACCCAATACAAAGTTTCTTTCCCTTATATCCCTGGAATTTTATCATATCGCGAAATTCCACCACTCCTGGTGGCTTTCGCGTATTTAAATACAGTACCTGACCTAATAATAGTTGATGGTCAAGGTATTGCACATCCAAGACGGTTCGGTCTCGCTTCTCATTTAGGTCTGATATTAGACATACCTACAATTGGATGTGCAAAATCCCGATTGTGTGGTACCTATTCCGAACCAGAAAATGAAAAGGGATCGTTTACATATCTAATGGATGACACTGAAATTATAGGTGCTGTTTTACGAACACGGTCCAAAGTGAGTCCAGTTTTTGTCTCAATTGGACATAAAATTTCCTTAGATTCTGCAATAAGAATTACACTGGATTGCTGTCCAAGATTCCGTCTTCCCGAAACCACACGGTATGCACATAAAGCAGCTGCAGGTGATATTCCTGCAGGTGTATCTTATATTAACAAACTACACTTGAATTAATCCTGAGAACTGTAGATAATAAGTTCCTCAAATTTCTTAAAATGTTTGTTTTCTATCTTACAATTTGGTGTTAGAATGAATGATGGGAATTCTTTACATTGGTCATTCGATTATAATACTGGAGCTAATAGACCTGATTATGCGAATGAATTGATTGATCTTATAAAGGGTTATGAAACCCCTTCAATTCTTGGTAATAAAGATGTTGAAGAGACATGTTATATAAAGCACATTTACAAGATATTGCCAAATTATTGGCGTGGTTATGCAGGTAGAAGTAACCCAGATGCAAAATTAAATATTGGTGCAGTCAGCATTGAAAGGAAAAAGGATAATGATGTATGGAATTATGAAGTAAATTACAAAAATGACACAAGTGGAGAAAATATTCTCCTCCAATTCAGCACAGAGAATACCTGGAGTCGTACTCTTCTCAATGGATGGCATGGGAAAGTTCTAAATAGTTGTCAGGATGAATATTCAGAATTAAATTTTGTAGGTAAGATTATCTCTGAAGATAAGGTTAGAATCCGTTTAAACGATATTTATATTACTCTTGAAATTCCTGATATAACTTTACCCTTGACATGTAATTGGACTCTTTTTGATGTTATCCCCTTATTATCTAATCAGATTATAGATAATCACGATACTATAGAAATTGTTTTGCTTGATGATCTTGAACAACTTAGATCAAAAAACAAAATTGGTTTCCTCAATTCATTACAATTCCCACTACATCTTGATGGATTTTATCTTTATGGTAAAGGTCTTTTACCCTCCTATTGGTGGATTGACCAACAGAAGACTACAGTAATTGTTTCTAATTTCTTTGAAACATATATATTGAAAGAGATAATTGGAGACAAAATTTGAGCAAACGCCCCAATATCCTCTTCATTAACACCGATCAACACTCTTGGAATACCATATCTGCTTATGGCAATCCGTATCTTCACACCCCTAACATAGATCTACTTCATCGTAATGGGACTTCATTTAGAAATTCTTATTGTACCGATCCTGTTTGTGCTGCCTCTCGATCAAGTTGGGCAACTGGTTTATATACATCTGAAACAGGGGTGCCTTTTAACGGTGGACGACTTCACGATGACATTCCAGATATAGGACAAGTACTTAAATCGAAAGGTTATAGAGCATTCCACTGTGGCAAATGGCATGTTCCTGGTCGTAATGTCCGCGACAGTTTCGAAACTCTTTATTTTGGTAAACGAGATATTGGGGCAGGTGGTGCTGCATTCTATGATTCTGCTTCAACTCATGCAGTAGCAGATTTTCTAACAATCCATAATAGCACGGATCCATTCTATCTTCAGATAGGTTATGTTGATCCACATGATGTTTGTGAATATCTACATAATCATGAAGAAAAACAGATTCCAAATCCTGTTGAGCAAGGTATTCTAACGGAAGATGATCTTCCTCCACTTCCAGAAAATTTTAATTATGATGAACGAGAAACAGTTCTACACCGAGTTTGTCGAAGAGTTGATGATGCATTGATTCATGCCCCAATTCTAAGAGCAGTAAAAACATGGGATGAACTGCAATGGCGTTACCTTAGATGGAATTATTATAGATTCGTAGAAAAAGTTGATGCCGAGATTGGTAGAGTTTTATCAATTCTTAAAGAAACCGCATATTGGGATAACACGTTGATAATTTTTAGTGCGGACCATGGAGAAGCATGTGGGAGTCATCAAATGTTTCAAAAATTTGCACTCTATGAAGAGAGTATCCGTGTTCCATTAATCATTTCCTGTCTTGGAGAGGGTGTATCTGTGAAGAAAGATAGATTAGATAATTTACATTTTGTATCTGGTGTAGATCTATTTCCAACTATTTGTGATTATGCAAATATTGATCCTCCTAATGGAATTCAAGGTATGAGTCTTAGACCACTTGTTGAAGGAAATAATATAAAGAACTGGCGGGACTGTGCATATATTGAAAGCAATTATTGGGGACGCGCCATTGTTGATGACCAATATAAATTCATTACCGAATATAAACCAAAAGAGAAAGAAGATTTTATTCCTCCTGGACCGGATATTGAACAACTTGGACATGCGCAGTTATTCGATAGAAATGTTGATCCGTTTGAAAAAAATAATCTTGCATTTAATCCTAAATATAAAAATATCGTCAATAAATATAGAAAAAAAATAATAGAACAGGAAGGTCAACTAAATAGACGCCGTATTTCCCACACAAGTCCTCAAAGACTAATTTCGAATTGGGGAAAACGATTATGCGAATATTGGGAATATGGAAAATAAAAAATTTAAAATAGTTTATTAAAAGTCTATAGGATAGTATAACAGATGAATATTTTTTCGAAACGTCTTAATCGATTACCACCGTACATGTTTGGTAAACTAAAACAGTTAACCCATGAACGTAGACAACAAGGACTTGACATAATTGATTTAGGAATGGGAAATCCCAATCAAAGAACACCTCAACCCATTATTGATAAACTTACAGAGGCAGCTCAGGAATTGCGTCATCATAGATATTCAGCCTCACGAGGTATATTCAATCTTCGTAGAGAGGTAAGTTGGCATTATGAACGTCGTTTCGGTGTAGATATCGATCCTGACGAAGAAGCAATTGCTGTTATTGGAACGAAGGAAGGATTAGGTCATCTTGCCTTAGCTTTGATTGATGAAGGTGATTTGGCTATGGTACCAAACCCTACTTTTCCAATTCACATGTATAGTGTGGTATTAGCAGGTGGAAGTGTTGTTAGTATTCCTCTTGAAGAGGAGAATGACTTTGTGCCTTCACTTGAAGAGATTACTCGAGATATATGGCCGAGACCAAAAGTATTGATCCTTAGTTTTCCACATAATCCTACAGGTGCTGTTGTTGACTTAAGCTTCTTTGAAGAGGTGGTTGGATTTGCTAAACATGAGGATATGATTGTAATTCACGATTTAGCTTATGCAGATATAGTGTTTGATGGATATAATGCACCAAGTTTTTTACAAGCAAAAGGAGCAAAAGATGTTGGTGTTGAATTCATATCACTCTCAAAATCCTATAACATGGCTGGTTGGCGTTGTGGATTTGCAGCAGGAAATCGAGACATTATTGAGGCATTAGGTCGGATTAAAGGATATTACGATTATGGAATATTCCCACCGATACAAGTTGCAGCTATCATGGCTCTCCGAACCCCTATTGATGAGGTGATGGAAAATACAGAAGTCTATTGGAATCGTAGAGATGTATTGGTTGACGGTTTAAATCGTATTGGATGGAAGGTGACAAAACCCCAGGCATCAATGTTTGTCTGGGCACCAATTCCTGATCAATGGAAACACATGGATTCTTTAGAGTTTTCGATGAAACTCTTAAATGAAGCAGAGGTTTGTGTTTCACCAGGAGCTGGATTTGGACACAATGGTGAAGGTTATATACGCATTGCTCTTGTTGAAAATGAAGACAGAATTCGTCAGGCTGTTCGTCAGATAAGACGTGCTTTATTCAATTAATTTTCTCTAAACAGAAGGCGCGGTGTTGTCCGCGCCTAAATTTGTTTGTTATTCTAATCCCCACTCTTTCTTGGCTTCTTCGAACGATAATCTTTGACTTCCGGTATGCGAGATTGGGTTTTTCCCTACCCATCGTTCATCAATTGGGTGTTCTACTGGTTGAAAACGAATATCACAACTAACCCGCCATTTGTCTGATAAATTTTTAGTAGATGTATGCATCGTATGCATTGTGAATATGATGACATCTCCCATTTCAAAATCAGCAGTTTTCCATTGACCACCATATTTCTCACTAATTTCCATAGGATCTCTTCCAAAGTGTCCAGGTGTTCCATCTTTATCTACATCTGTCTTTCCGTATGTGTCACGCACAGGAGCAAAACTGGGTAGGTTATGTGAACCGACAAGTACTGTAAGTGTTCCCATAGTGGCAGGATTATTACCAAAAGGTACCCAGCAGGTATGTAGTTGTTTGGAACCTCTTCCCATATAGACAAAATCAAAATGCGGACCTGACCATCCATCGGGTCTTACAAAACGCAACCATTTATAATCGAAAGTTCGTGTATCACCATCGAAGAATCTACGAAAGAAAGTAAAAAGCTCATCTCCTTCTAATACAGACAATACATTATCATGGTGTGTGACAGCAGGTGCTCCCATTGTCCGACCTGGACTACCGGTACCCGCTACCGCATCCATGAGTTCTGTATCAGTCTTAAAAACTTCATCCTTACCATTTCCTTCGGCATATTCAAGAATAGCACGTCTTCCAGCAAGAATCTTGTCCTTGTCAATTAGTCCACGGATGAGTAGATATCCATCTTCTGCTATCTGATTATGTAATCCTTCTGCTGAATCAAGAATATTATTGCAATCTCGTAATTCACCCAGGTCAGGACCAGGAAATGTCAATTCGTGATCTCCAAGAAATACGGTTTCAGCCATTAGTTTCCTCCGTAATGGGATGGTTTGTAATACTTCAAGAATGTAATTTATATATTTTATCGTGTTTCATCAATCAATCTATGTTGAAGTTACATTAATGATGTATTCTAACAAATCTAATATATAACTTCAAGAATATACAACTCAAATCAGGATAATTTAGTTATTTGTATTCACATCTTATGAGGTTAATTAAATACCTATTTATGTTTGATGTATGGTTAATTAGAATGAAAAGAGTGTTAATATTTATCGTTCTGAGATGATTTCACTTTCACGGAAACCTTCACGGAGAAATTTTACGAACCCTTATTCTATAAGGGTTTATGGATTTAATAACCCCAATTCTCCGTGAATCACATATATTAATATTTATATAACTAAAGTGTGTACGGGATGCATTTTGGTTTTCATCTGATACCATTTCTATAGATGTTTAGTTGTTATGCGGGACTTGAAATACTGCACAAACTGAAAGTTTATGCTACGTTTAAGAGACCTTAATTATCAGAAAAGGTATTACATCAAATCACATTTTGTTTATTCAAGAAACAATGAATGTAAAGAATTATTTACACAAACATGAAAATCCATTGACATGGTAAATCTCCTATATTAGAATACTTTCAATACTATTGTGGGGATTTACTATGAGAGAGTATTTAGAGATTCAGAAGCCAGATCTTGGATACAAGTATGAGTTTCAAGTCAATGAACTCGATGCTATGTCTGAATGTTTAGAAGCACACGGATTCGCGATTATTAAAGATGTATTGTCTTCTGAAATAGTGGAGAGTTTGAAGGAAGCTGTATTTGTGGGTGCAGATCCGGAGAGAAAATTAGAACAGACACAAAGCAGTACAAGACACGCCTGGATTGAGTCTGGTGAAGGTGCTTGGCAACTTCTCGAAGATGAAAGGTTTATGGATATTCATCGGTATCTGATTGGATCTGATGAATTGACAGTACATCGTTCGGCAGCTATTATCCGTATGCCTGGATCGCATCCAGTTTCATGGCATACCGATTGGTGTGGGTTTTCAACAGGAACACCAAGAAATACAGGTGAAGTACTTAATCGTGGGATGTGGCCTTCAGGTAAATGGTTTTATCTAACAGGTTCAAGACCAGAACATGGTGGTCTCTGTGTGATTGAGGATTCTCATGTTGAGACTTGGGAGGGACCTGAAGGATTTAACCTTTCAGCGGATAAAAGATCATTTTATAAAATCGGTGGGGAAGAGAAAGCATATACAGATTTTGATGTTCCGGGGTGTGTACCCCTTTTTACCAATGGTGGTGATATGATTGTGTTTGCACACCGTACCTATCATGGTGCATTTCCAAATCAATTGAATGAAATTCGCTTATCATGTGCGATTGGCTTTCGGGATCAATCACATCATATTGACATTCCATGGGAAATACCAGATGTGGGGAAGCAATTCTTATCAGATTTACCACCTCATTTACATAAGTATACACAAGGATATACAAGCATTAATATGGAATGGCGGGGATAATTATCCTTTATGGTATTCCGATAGTTGACGCTGTGTCTCAGATGGTGCTCCGGTCTTTAACCATTCGATGGGGTCTTCTGTATCTGTCTTCTCTGGATTAACCCAGATTATAGATCTAATTTCACCAACCTGATCGGATGCTTTTGCAAATATTTTTCGAACTGTTTCGTCAAGTGAAATGATTGTTTTATCAGTAATTAATGCAGTTTCTAACAAATGGATATCCTTTAACATTTCATTAATTTCTGACTCTGGATTTGATAATACACATATTTTATTCTAAAGAAGTTGGTTATCTGATATTTTTATTAAATGGAATCTCTTAGTAGCAATCATATTAGCCAACCATGCAGTTGTATAATTTGACTGATGTTTTTCCCATTCCTTGGATAACTTGGTAGTCATTACTATATGATGCGTTGTATCATTCTGAAAGGTTTGTAGAAAATGTGTACAATTGACTGAAACAATAGCAGTTGCCTCCTCACCCCCAGCAGCACGTGCAACGTCGGCATCAATCACCAGCAGTTTTTTCTTTGATCTCATATTATGTTTGATCCATAAGAAGTGATTGAGAAGCTTTAATATACCGACTTTGTTCACGAAGACTGACTTTATCGAAATCTACTGGCCATTTTCCATAAGCTCCTGTCTTGTCTAAATTTCTACTACTTACTTTTGTAATTCCTTCTTTATTCCGTGAAAACCAGTGTAATTTAACTATATCTGGAGAGAGTTTACCTTCTGCAACGAGATTTTGAACTCCTAATAACAGCATAGAACTATGTGTTTCAGCAACAACATGGACACCTCTTTTTGCTGCATCTCCTAAGACTTGTGCTAATGCGACTTGTGCATTGGGATGTAGGTGTAATTCAGGTTGTTCAATATATACTAATTGTCCAGGTCTTGCAGTAATTAGAGCAACTAATACAGGTAAAACCTGAGATACCCCTAAACCAACATCTGCTATACTTACCATTTCAGGATTGTGATTCTTTAAACGTGGAATTCGATCTACCTGTAATTCAATGCGCGCATCGCCAATCTTCTTAGTACTGACAGCTCCTGTTATTTTTAGTTTGTATAGTGCAGCCGATAGTTTTTTAAGTAGTTTGTCTTCCGTTTTTTCCCATTCATGCACAAGACTAGCTGTATAATTCTCAAATCTTCCAGGGAACAACGGTCCTGTACTTGTAAGTTTATAAGTACGTTCCGGATTACCCCGCAAACCAGGAAGATGAATTATGTTAGCTATATTGAATGCAAGTTGAGAATTCAAATCTAATCTCTTAGTCCCATCCTTAGATTCTAATATTAGGAAGCATCCTAAACGTTCTATTACATCTAGTGGACAGTCCATCCTAATATTGTGGGTATAGATGTTTTAAACGGATGCGCGCATCCTCCGTTGTAAAATGCCAATTCACCTGTTTTTGATCCATATTTCGTCGCTCTTGCCACGCTTTGATTTCTCTTCGGAGAACTTCTATGTTAGGAATACGACGGCACAAACATTGTCGTGTCAGGACACTTAGTTCTATTTCCGCTATATTCAACCAACTCCCATGCTTGGGGGTATACACGATTTCTAAACGAGCACACAACCTATCTGCCTCCTCTTTATCAAACACTTTATATAATGACGAAAGTTTATGTGTGTTCAGGTTATCACATACTAAAATTACACGCTTGACATTCGGATACTTATTATCCAATAACACTTTTATCTCTCGTGCCCAATCTTCGATTTTACGACGCTTCCGAACAGACACATACCGAAATCCTGAAAGGGCCTCTGTGAAAAGAAAAACTGATGCTGTGCCATTGCGTCTGTATTCAGAATCCACCCGTTCTACTTGACCCGGTTTAGCAGGTTGCGGAGCACGAATGTGATCCCTCAGAGTTACAGATTGCTCATCCATGTTTACAACAGGAACATCCGTATCTAAAGGTTTCTGATAAAGATCAAGTACATTCTCCATCGCATTCACAAAAGCAGCATCTTCTTCAGGTGGAATCACCCATTGTTCACGAAGATGGGGTTTCAAGACATTTTTTTTAATGTCTGACGCACTGTTTCAGGAGAAATACTCTCTACAATCTCAAGTCTCACCAGTTCTGACGCAAGTAAACGCAGCGTCCATCTGCCAGCACCTTCTGGTGGATCACCACAACTCAAAGCTATCAACCGGGCTTCAGCTTCTCCATCAAGTTTACGAGGCGTGGGAGGAACCTCTCGTTGTGCGCGACCAAAGGCACGAGCAAAACCTTCTGTGGCAAAACGCTTTCGAACATTAGCTACCGTGCGTGTATGGCAGTTGTAGGCATCAGCGATCTCTGCATCGGTCTTGCCAGGACCGTTGACATCCGCTTTTAGTAAAATATTGGCGTGCTTTATCCTATATGCTTCTGATTTACCTTTATTAATACAGTCTTCCAACTCCTGACGCTGAATATCATTCAGTTTTACAACATGTTTGTTCATATGAGTGTCCTCTAAGATAGTTTACTATAATCTAAAAGGTACACATTTTTATGTCAAGTCTCCTATAAACCAAAAGAAAACACCTGAAAATTTAGACTGGACTATCCACTAGACCTTGTATTAATTTGTTAAGAAGTGGTTCTTGAAAAGAAAGTTGTCTGACTTCTTCTGATGTCATATCAGGTTGAAGTGTGATACGATATTCTGATGAATCTCCCTTATTTATTCTATGAATTCCAACTTTTTCAATCTCAATTCCATCTTTGCCTTTACGAAAAATGGTCTTTACAGATAATGAAGAGGTATCAGTATCACCGGTTTCAATCTTTATATAAAAACTGGAATTGCTCTCCTTATCCACAAATGTAGATAGGAATTGGTCTGCCAATGTAAACTGCACGTTTGATCCATCAATCAATAATGGACCTGGATCGTAAGGGGCTTCCAATGTCTGCTTCATCATAAGCAGAGGTTGCATGATACTTGATTTACCGGAACTGTTCGCACCTGCAAGAATTGTCAATTGACGAATATCTATCTCACATTCATTTGCTATTGACTTAAATCCTTTTACCGCTATCTTCGATATTCCTTTGTCCTTATCTTTTTTCATTTTACACCTTCTGTCTTTGACATTTATAATCCATTACACTTGTTGATCATTTTCATACAGTTGTACTTAAGTCCTATTACTATTATAATCCGTTTCTATAACGGATAAAATCTACCCTCAATATGTTTCTTAATTCCATACGTTTGAAGAGACCAACTTCCTATAGTTGTGATCTCATCTAAAATAGAAAAATCTTCACCAATCTTTGGCATGTATTCTCGATCTAACAACCAATCCATTGTAGCATTCAGACTTTCCATCGCTTCCAATTTATCTATAAGGTGATAAACTTGGATTATAGGTATTTCTGGTGTATGGATATTGCCAAAACCGATCCAATTTTCAGGGGCAATCACACCTTCAAATCGATAATTAGCATCAATATTATATTTTTGGAGTAAATCGGTTTGGTTTTCAGTTATTTCTTGCTTATATTTTAGCATCTGAGAAGATGCAATTATAATCTCTTGAGATCTTTCAATACAAGTATAGATGTTATATGGTTGTATATTCCATTTAAGATCTATAATTAGACATACTTTTTCACTATGATGTACAATAAGAATATAGTCTTTTGGTATACCTTCATCAGATATACATAAGATCTCAGTATTTTTCCTGAGTAGTGTTGAATTTATTTTCTCAATAAGAGTAGTATGTTTTACTTGAGAAAATTCTTCAAAAATATCAGTCTCTGATGGTAATTTACATAACAGTGCATTCATACTCCATTCTGTTTGAATATGATTCCATATTACAGATGAAAATGCATAGTATTTTGTGTTCAATTTAATTATGGGGTGTAAACAAAGATTGGAATTTCTATGATTTGAATTCCTATACGTTAAATCATCAAGAATCTGCTGTACTTTATCTCTTGTCACTCCTGTATATCTGACTATACGGTTGATTAGTTCCGTACAAGAAGGCATGTAGGTGTCGTGATAGTAATATTCGTAATCTATATCTGAATCATAAGCAATATCACATGCGGTTTTGTGAATATATGTTAATGAAAACAATCCCTCAATTACTAAGCGTAATTCATTCATGGAATAGCCAATAAATTCCAAGTCTTTAGATAAAATAAATAAGAGATTATAAAATGGTTTAAAATATTCTGATATATCAGATACTAACTTAGGGTTTATTGGATATATAACTCTATTCTTTTTCACCTTTACAATATCATAAATCTCATGCATTGGATCTTCTGTTTCATCTATATATTCATCAGGCTCAATATCTGGTTTATGTGATGCAATCAACAAGTTATATATCTTGTATTCTATCTGTCTTTGATAATCTTCAGAATAATGTATCATTGAACCTTTAATTTCAAGATCCAGGATACCATAATTTGTAAGAATAAATGCCTGATGAAACTTACTATAATTCATGCCTAATTCAAATAATTCCTTTGAGGCTATGCTTTGATTTTCATCGGGTGTTGCCGGTTTAATGTTATTATGATCACAACCATCATATAACCAAGATATAGGGTGTAATAGTCTATTCATTAACATTTTTTCATATCTTGTTAGTTCATTAATACTAATTTCACCTAACATATCATACCAGTATTCCTGATCAAACGATAAATAGGTAGAGATTGCCTGTGTAAATGACAGATTGAGTAATTGGTTAGACTTATAGGTATTATCTATTTCTAACTTGGCTTTTTGTAATTCAGGTGATAAATTTGTAGTAGATTTCATATTATACCTTGAATTGAATTGTATTATTTCTGTGTAACTTTATTCATAATATACCTAATGTTTATCATGTTAGTTAACTGATTTACACTGGTTGGACAACACCATAGGGTAACCGTTCTCCTTTTAGTCCAGCAAACAGATTATCCATCGCCATTGTTGCCATTTTCATACGGGTTTGAATAGTAGCACTACCAAGATGTGGAGCAATGAGAAAGTTCTCTAAATCAAGAAGTGGATGGTCAGTATTAATCGGTTCGGGTTCGGTTACATCTACTGCAGCCCCTGCTATCTGTCCCTCTGTTAATGCGTGATACAAGGCATCATGATCCACAACAGGACCTCTGGCGATATTTATGAGAATCGCTGTCTGCTTCATCAGTTCAAATTCCGCTTTTCCAATCATGTGTGTCGTTTCATCAGTCAGAGGAACATGAAGGGACACAAAATCTGATTCTTTCAACAATTTTTCCATTTCCACATATTCTATACCAAGTTCTTCCTCCCAATCCGTTCTACGTTCGCGTTTGTTATAGAGCACTTTCATATCAAATCCAAGAGCACGTTTTGCTACAGCATAACCAATCCTACCCATACCAACTATTCCTATTGTTGAATGATGAACATCATATCCCCATAATATGTTCGGATCGTAGTAATTCCATCCTTTATTCACATGAACATGGTTGTATGCCGGAACAACATTTCGTGCAGTTGCGAGAAGGAGTGCCCACGTCATATCTGCGGTTGTATCGCTAAGTACACCCGGTGTATGTCCGAGTGCAATTCCACGTTCTCTTGCTGCATCCTCATCCACATGGTCATACCCTACCCCCATTACAGAAACGACCTTTAGATTTGGTGATGTATCAAACATTTCTGCAGTAACAAGTTCATGTCCGTAAGTGAATAATCCATCAAGGGGTGGAATCCTCTCAGCGATAGGAGGTAGTATCGCACTGGTATGCCACATGTCAACATCACATTCAGCTTGAATCTTATTGAGAATAGAATCTGGAATCGGTCTGGTAATAAATACTTTCGGGGATGCCATAGTATACCTCATAGATGGGTTTATGGGTTAGAAATGGATAGGATTTAAAGAATACTCTCGTTATCTACAATTTTTCTTTGTATCTCAACTAATCCTCTAAAATTAATGTCTATATTATCAGATTTTATCTTACTGTTCAACCCAATATAAGTCTATCTATGCAGATAATTGCCACATGCATATAGATGTGATATACTGAATTAAAACCTATTCCAAATCAACTTTGTTAATAATCTTCATGCTTATAAAAGAACTTAAATATACATTAGTAGAAATCTCTGCAGGACCATTTACGATGGGTACATATCCTGATGGTCTCCGGAAAACTGATCCTGAAGAACCACAAAGAAGTGTAACTCTGGATGCCTATGCAATCGGTATTTTTCATGTAACAAATGAACAGTATAGCCAGTTTGTAGATGCTACTGGATATAGACAACCTGTATATTTGGAAAATGAAAGGTTTAATGCTCCAGACTATCCTGTTGTTGGTGTGAGTTGGTATGATACAATCAATTTCTTCGAGTGGATTAGTAACATTACTGGATTGAGTTACAGATTACCATCGGAAGCAGAATGGGAAAAAGCTGCGCGTGGGACAGATGGAAGGGAGTATCCATGGGGAAATGAATGGGATGCTACCAAGGCAAATACATCTGAATCCAAACTGAAGCGGTTAACTCCTGTTGGGAGTTATCCTGAAGGGATTAGTCCTTTCGGGTGTTATGATATGGGTGGTAATGCTTATGATTGGTGTAGCGATTGGTTTCATGCTGAGACCTATAAACATTCACCTTCAGATAATCCTATGGGTGCTGTTGAAGGCCGTAGGAAAGTTATTCGGGGTGGATCATGGTTACCGCGTGGCAAGTTTGCGGCACGGTGTGCAAATCGTGCTGCCTATGAACCAATCCGTACTGTTCATAATGTAGGTTTCAGAATTGCTATTGATCTGGAGTAATTGATATTCTAACAATACAAGCTTTATATATTGACCTTCCTGAGAGATATAAATGCCTTTACAATCATACAAAGATCTAAATAGTAAATTGATAAATTGGTTCAGGCTATACCAACGTGATATGCCGTGGCGCGGTATTACCGATCCTTATAGGATTTGGGTATCAGAGGTAATGCTACAACAGACACAAGTAAAGAAAGTTATTGGGTATTACGAGAACTTTATTAAAGAATTTCCTGACATACAAACATTAGCATCATCCTCTGTCCAAGATGTGCTGAAGGTATGGGAAGGTCTTGGATATTATGCAAGAGCAAGAAATCTACATAAAGCAGCACAACTGATTGTAAAGGACTCTAATAGTGAGATTCCGAAGGATTATACATCCTTTAGGAGTTTACCTGGGGTTGGTGATTATAGCGCAGCAGCAGTTCTGAGTATTGCATTTAATCTACCGTATGCCGCTGTTGATGGGAATATTAAGCGTGTCTTATCAAGACTATTTTTAATGGATAATCCTGTAAATGAATCTTCATCAACCAAGGCTTTTCAAGACAAGGCAGATTTACTTTTAAATAGAGATGAACCTGGATGTTTCAATCAGGCATTGATGGAATTAGGGGCGACAGTGTGCCGTCCCCAATCCCCTACTTGTGTTGTGTGTCCTGTGAATGACTTTTGTAAAGCATTTAAGGAAGGACTGCAGAGTGAGTATCCATATAGACAAAAGACTAAGCGGACACCTGAACATAACATAGCAGCTGGTATTATCTACAAAGGATCAGATATTCTAATTGTTCGACGTCCATTAGATGGATTGTTAGGAGGTCTTTGGGAGTTTCCTAATGGAAATCTAAACAAAGGAGAAGCATCTGAGGCAGCATGTATCAGGCATATTTCTGAGTCTACGAATATATCAGTATCAAACCTTAATTATCTCACTCAGGTAAAACATGCATACACCCATTTCAAAATAGTTGTGGATGCCTTTGTATGTGATTATATTCAGGGTGATTTACAACTCAATGGACCTATAGATGCAAAATGGATAAGAATTGATGAATTACCTGATTATCCTTTACCCAAGGTGACTCATAAGATCATAGAAAAACTAATTCATTGAACCGAACTTTTCTTCATATTTTTCCCATACTTCATCTGGTAAAGGAGTACTTGCAGCCCAAACATTCTGTTCTAATTGTTCTTTATTTAAACTTCCGATATTGTTGCCATGTATGCGTCCTTCCTTGAGACAGAATTGTAATGCAAGTTGTAATAGACTTATTCCTTCCTCAACACACCACTGCCAAATTGGGTAAGCTTCAGCGACATCTCCTTCTTTTTTCCAGCGACCGCGTTCGATTTCTGCATCGATATCAACACCTGTAAGGATCCCGCGTAAAATTGACCAACCATTCATAACACCTACATCTGCTTCGGCTGCAGCAGGTAGGATTGTGTCAGTGACGGTTTGTCTTACAAGATTATAGTCATTAAAACATAAGAGTAGGTCAACATCCCCTGTTGCTATAGTTTTTAAATGGTAATCGTGTTGTCGCATTCCATAACCAACGAAATTAACGAGTCCGCGCTCTTTACATTTTAATAAACCTTCAAGTGTGCCACCTTTTTCAAGTGTAGGATCGATTTCGATGGGGTCATGGATTAACATACCATCAAGATAGTCAACATTAAGGATTTCAAGTTGATTTTCCAGATCAGCGATTGTTCGATCCGCAGAATAATCAGGTTTTCCCTGTCCGTATCCTCCCCATTCCGCAGCTGAATGACAACATAAACGCGCAGTAATGATAACATCTTCACGGGGTATCTCTTTCATTGCTAATCCAAGTTTTCGTAATGAATCGCCATAACATCGAGCACAATCGAAGTGATTAACACCAATAGATACCGAATGTTTTATCAAGTCAATTGCTTCTTCATCACTTACGGGTCCAAAATTGTTGCCGAATCCTTGAGTTCCATAAGGAACAACTGGTATGCTTAATTCAGTTCTACCTAACCTTCTTCTTGGAATTGTTGGTAATGGTTGATTTGCCATAGGATTCCTCCCATAGAGTTATACCATTCTATAATTGATTTTCCCATGATTAGGTGATATTTATGTCTTGAAATACAACCCAAACTGGAAGTTTGTGCTACATTAAAGAGAGTCTATTAATGAGACTATAATTACCAGAAATGGTATTTTTACTGGTTGTGCATTGGATATGCTATATTCGTGTATATCACTAATGGAAAAGCGTGATGAATTGTATTGGTTTATATTCAACTCATCACGCTTTGCTTTATTGCATTCAAATTAGTATTGATCAGAACCTTCAAGTGGTAATGGAACTGCCCAGACATTTCGGAATTTTAAGTGGTTTCCATGGTCTTGTAAGAGCAGAGGTCCAGGTTCACCAACAGCTGAATCGATATTTGCCCCTGTAGTTCCAGGCAGTGCAACATTATTTAGAATAACCAATCCGTTTTGAATAACAGTGACTCTGACATTATCAATTAACTCACTCTTATCAGTAAGTCGTGGAGCACGGAATATAATATCATAGGTTTGCCATTCGAGAGCAGGTTTACAGGCATTCACAAGGGGTGCAAATTGATTGTAAATAGCACCACAATCACCTTTCCCGGGCACATCAATACCGTATGAATCTAAAACCTGTACTTCATATCTACCCTGTAGAAATACTCCGCTATTCCCTTTAGCTTGACCGGTTGCTTCAGGCATATCCGGACACATGAATTCCACATGTAGATAGTGGTCAGTGAACTTTTCCTTAGTCATGATGTCGCCGGTACGTGGAACAACGGTCATGACACCATCTTCGACATCCCACTTTGCTTCACCGCCATCCCGGGTTGTCCAGTTATTTAGGTCTTTTCCGTTAAAAAGAATTACTGCGGAATCTGGAGGAGTTTGTAACATAAATGTTCCTTTCAAATATAGTTGTATTACCTATTAGTCAATATTTTGTTATATACTTATTCAACCTATTTCAGTTATTCATTGATATAATCAGATCTTAACTCAAAAGTATGTTCAGTCCAACCGGCTGTCCGAGTATCCAGTTGTTCTTTTAGAACCTGCAAATCCTCACGAGCCTCATATATTTCTGATTCTTCTCTACTTGCAAATTCGAATTGAACAAGTCTATGCCAAGATTCACCATAAAAGTTGTCATACGAAGCAATGGCTTTCAACTCAGAGGGATTTGTAAGAGTAGATGAATTGGATGCTACCCAATCTAAATATGCTTGCTTTCCACCCAATGGGTAATTGATAAGAAGAATGTACTTAATTGGATAATTATCTTCACCGCTTTTATCATAATCTGAACGTTTGATGAATGTATAAACAGTCGCCTTACTTGTATGATTTGGTATATCAGCAAGTATATCACTGATATCCGTCCGATTCAAGTAGGATGCAGCATCAAGGAAATTGTCGAATTCAAATTCAACGAGTCTATTCGGACTCATAGTAGGATCTTCATTATCATAAGATCGAATTCTTGTGACTTCATCTGGTGCTTGTAATGTTGCAGCAACAGAAGCAACCCAGGCAATATAATCATCCTTACCATCTTCAGGATAGTCAACAAACAATACCAACTTAACAGGAGCATCCATACTGTCGTCTGTGTCTTCTGGCATGGAATCAATGACAACATCCTGAACCCTTTCACAACCTGTCAAACCTAATACGGATACAATTAAAATTAGTGATAATATAAGACTAATTTTATTCATAGAATGTTTATCCTCTCTATACAAATTCATATATCAACTAATTCTATGTAATATTCTGATTAATTTCAAGATAAATAAAATCGTGAATAAATTTTCACTTACATACTTGACTATATTAAGTCTGAACTTTTATTTCCTCATCTTCAACAATTACGGGATAAGTCCGTACTTGGAGGCGCGGATCAGTGATGCATTGACCCGTTTCGGTATTATATACATATCCGTGAACAGGGCAAACAACGGTATTGTTCTTTATCCTTCCTCTACCAAGTGAACCCATTGCATGTGGACATGTATTATCTATTGCACAGAATTGTCCGGCTTGATTAAATATTGCAATTCGTTTTCCATTTACTGTGAAAGATTTTCCGCGTCCATCCTTAATATTAGATATTTTTGTTACTGGGGTAAAGTCTGACATTGGAATTACTCCTTTACACTACCTAAGGTAATACCTTGTATAAATTCACGTTGCATTGCTAAGAAGAGGATGACTATAGGTAATAACGACAGCAGTGTTCCTGCCATCAGCATACCATATTCTTGACGATATGTACCTATAAGATTTGCTAACCCGATCGGTAATGTGTATTTTTGCTCATCACGTAAGACGATGAGTGGCCAGAGATAACCATTCCATGAACCCAAGAATGAGTAGATTGTTAACGCACCAAGTGCTGGTTTTATTATTGGAAGGATTATCCTATAATATATACCAAACTCTGAACATCCGTCAATTCGTGCTGCATCAATTAATTCGGAAGGTATTGTAATTATAAATTGACGCATCAAGAATACTCCAAATGCCCCAACTGAAAATGGGATGATAATTGCCATATAACTATTTAACCAACCGATATTATACATTAGGCCAAAGAGAGGGACCAATAAGACCTGGAAAGGAATCATCATAGATGCGAGAAGGATACCAAATAACACTTTTTTGCCTTTAAATTGGTATTTCGCAAATGCAAAACCACCTAACGAACAGAAGAATAGTGTGAGTAGGGTTGATGCTGTTGCTATGAATACACTATTTATGAAATACTGGTTATATGGAACAACACTCCATAATTTACGATAGTTTGTCGTTAATTTATTCCAGACAATTGTTATATATGGCGGTCGATCAATTGTTAGATTTATTGTCAATTCTGTTTTTACATCTGGATCAAATAATTGATTCTCATTACTACTGATTTCGTCCATTTTTAAGTCTGAATCAATTGGTTTCACCATTATTTGTGATGATTCTAAGTTTCCTGGAATTCCATTCAACCGCCATTCACTGTCATTCCATAGCGATGAAGATAATACAAACGGTTTTGTTGATGTGAAACTTTTGTCTCTTGTGGTAATAGTAAAGGTTAGCTGATGGTATGAAGCATCCCCATGTATTGGTATTAAAATCCGTCGTATACGTTCTAATGGAATTGATGAGTTGAGAGAAGTAGATATTGTTTTCACATTATCCTCATTGAAGTTGTAAGATAAATTTACAACTGGATTGGCATTATGAGATTCTGAAGATTCTCTAATCCTTATCATTTCAGATTCCCATACAACAGAATCTATAGTGATACGTTTAAAGTCAATATCTTCTATAACAATTGAACCAACAGATACCTGTCGAATGACATTTTCATATACGGTTTGGACTGTTTCAGATATAATACCATTCTCAACCTGATAGATAATGTCTTCCTGTGTGCCTTCCCATAATTTCTTTGGTAGGTTGGGAGAATGATGCATCCATACTCCTTCAATCATCTCAGTCTTGAATAATATATATTGATTCTCATTATGTGGGTATGAATGTTCTGACAAATGTTCTTGTATCTTCCTCCAAATGCGTTGTTCTAAATTAGGTAAAATACTAATCCAATCATTCGAATTCACTTCCTCAGGTTTCTTTAATGGGGGATAGGTTTTTGAGAGTATATAAGGTGAGGAGTTAATTCGAGGTGGTAATTTTGGTAGCCATTGGATTGGAACTGCAAAAACTTCGTCTGCAGTTTTGAATGATGAGCTTAACAACCACAAGAGAGGAATCATAGTACAAAATGCTGCTACAATTAGTAATGGATACCCAATACCAATAATCAATTTCTTCTGTTGTCCATGTCTTTGTGTCTTTTTATCATTCATACACAGGATATACTTCTGATATAATCGAATCCTTTCTTGAAAGATTATATGGAAATCTGACAAATATCCTAAAAACTTGGATTGAATAGATATTCATCAAGTTTGGCTTCTACGAAATCTGCATTATGATCAAGTTCGCTATTTTCAAAAGCTTCTTCACACCCCTTACGATATTTCAAACGTCTTCTTGATTTCAACCAATATATTCGATGTATCATAGCGATCATGTGTCTTGGTTCGTCAGATTCGTTCGGTACACCTCGATGCCATAAACGCATATCACGGATTAAAGCACTACCTTTCTTAGCATTTCCTCGTATAGGTGGTGCGATTTCACGTCGTTTTGCCTCAATTTCTTCATCTATGTGTCGTCCACTGATATCTAAATGTGATCCTGGCCATAATTCCACACTACCATTTTCTTCAGTTGTGTCTTGAGGTGATATGTTTACAACCACTTCTGCCGTTGGATGTGCAATTTCCTGATTCTGCCACAGATGATCTCCATCTCTATGAAGTGGCTGTGTCGAACTACCTGGACAGTTCGTATTACCATTATAAAAGTTGTTATATAAACCTTCACCCAATATCTCTTTAGTGATTTGTATAATTAATGGATTCGCGACAACATCTCTGAAGATGTAGGGAGCAAATGGTGGAGGACCTTGTTGTAAATGTCCTTTAAGCATCCCTGCACCACCCCATTTTCCTGCTTTTATTAATTTCTTGGAATCAGCATCCATTCTTTCGCGTAATATGTCTAAGGAATCATGACTTATTACATTTTCTATAACCACATATCCATCAACCTGAATAGCATTTACAGCTTTCTTAATATGTTCTTCAGATAGTTTGCAATCGTCGATTTCTTTTGGTTTAACTCTAATTACCATTGAAGAATTCCTTATAGAGAGCTTGTACAGCGTTTTCCATATCAGTGGATTTTACACCAAACATCATACTGACTTCATTAGAACCTTGGTTAATCATTTCAATATTTACTCCTGAACCAGCTAACGCTCCAGATGCACGTGATGCAATTCCAACAGTATGACGCATGCCTTCACCAACTACCATTATGAGGGATAAATCACGTTCAACAAAGATGTCTTCTGGGGCAAGAGTCTGTCGAATTTTCTCAACTACTCTTCTTTCTTTTTTTTCCGATAAATTCTCTTCGCGCAAGATTACAGACATATTATCTATCCCTGAAGGAATATGCTCAAATGATATATTTTCTTCTTCTAATATCTGAAGTAAACGTCTACCAAAACCGACTTGTCTGTTCATCAGATATTTGCTGAGATACACACAGCAAACATCCCCCATCGCTGCAATACCAACAACTGGAAAATCAGATGAAGTGCGTTCTGGAACGATTAAAGTACCATCTGCAGTAGGATTATTTGTGTTTCGTATGTGTACTGGTACCATTGCGCGATACACGGGTTCAAGAGCCTCATCATGAAAAACTGAAAAACCTGCGTATGAGAGTTCTCTCATTTCTCTGTAAGTAAGTTCAGAAATGGGTGCTGGATCTGTAACAATGTTGGGATTTGCTGAGAAAACTGAATCTACATCGGTAAAATTCTCATATACTTCGGCGCGTACAGCACCGGCAAGAATTGCACCTGTAATGTCAGAACCACCTCGTGAAAAAGTGACAATGTTTCCTGTTTTTGAATATCCAAAGAAACCTGGAAAGATAGTAATTCCCGATCGGTCACTGAGATTTCTAAGGTGGGTGTATGCCTCAGGTAGAACTTGTGCGTTTCCAGGTTCGTCTGATAACAACATACCTGCATCTTTTGGATTTACGTAGTATGCTTCCACACCACGTGCCTCTAACACCTTTGCTATTAATCGAGCACAATTATCTTCACCACCAGCCTTCATGGTATCCATGTATAGATCTGAATCCTCTATACTGGAATTAAGACGTTCTGTTAGATCATTAGCAATTGGCTCAATTACAACAGGGGGAAGTTCCAATTCTTTGGCAATATTCCTATATCTTTCAATGGCTTCAGCACATTCTGATGCCCCGGTTTTCCCCATTAACCTTTCAGACGCAGCAGCAATTAGTAGATCTGTAACTTTAATATCGTTACTATGTCTCTTGCCAGGAGCAGAAACAATGATAATTCGTCTATCTTTGTCTGCGATAATTATATCACAAACTCTATTGACTTGTTCTGCATTTGCAAGTGAACTTCCTCCAAATTTTGAAACTTTAAGCAATCCAATCCTCCAACTAAATTTCTTGATAATTTACAATTATACCATATCTATGTTGATAATGTCATTTATTCAAATACAATAGCCCGGTAATTTAGTTTTAAGAATCTTTTCGTTGATGTGTGTTCCTTAGAGTTTATCTTATAGGTTGTATTGAGTTTGCGAAACCCAACAGGAACGAAAGAAGTCGGGTTTCGCTCCGCTCTACCCGAAGACATAAAAACAGACATTTAATCCTAATATACAGACAATATATAAGGTATAAAAACATCCATTTAATCCTAAATACTCAGACAGTATATCGTGTTGTTGTTGCATTAGTCTATGCGTCGAAAATAGGAAAAAAGTTACACTTTTTGTCACACGGTGTGACATTGAAATTGGTGTAAATTCCCCCTGTAACCCCTGTCATAGACTGGCTTTACTTCACTTTGAATTAACTTTATAAGAATTTCTAAAATGTGTGATTTTGTGTTCTTTTTGTCCTTTCTAATTTTGACATTCTCTACCATAAAAACAGTATGTTTTTTTGACGTATATGAAGCTTTGTAATTAGGATCGTTTTTATAGATAGTCATTGGTTTTTAGTTGTTGGTTTTTAGTTTGAATTCTAACCCTTGATTTTATTTATATTTTGACAATTATTAAAATGTTTTTGCGTTTTTGTGATATATGTATGTTAGTTGTTAGTAGTGGGTGTTTTCTTCATATTTTTTAATGTATTAGGAATGGTATTATGTTTGTTTTGAGTTGTCTGAATCACAGATTACGCGGATTACACGGAAAAGAGAGGTTATTGTCAGTAAGATTTTCTTTCAATACAGATACTAAGGCAGGGATTACCAACCAAGCCTACCAAGGGTAGGAATAGAATCTTGAAGGATTGAGCGGAATTCCCTCCTACAGAAGAGAAGATTTAGGATCGGAATCCCCTCCTAATAGGACTAAAAAGCACAAACTGGAAGTTTGTGCTACATTAAAGAGATTCTATTAATGGGACTTTAATTACCAGAAATGGTATAAGTTCATTGGGTTCGGCAGACACCAATAAGGTCTAACCCATGGTGAAGTTGGGTATCTGATACATGAAAATCTGATAATGTGATATTGGATATTAAGCTATCGTGAGTTGCTTTCATAAATGATTTTAACATTTTTCCACCAATGTTATAGCAGGATTGCAGCATGCGTTTAGGAAGCCACTTGCGCATTTTCAGGATATCCCACCTGAATATTTGCTGGACATACCGTGTTCGAATGTTTTGAAATTGTTGAACTTTTTCGCGTGCATGAAGTGCGTAAAGTGTTACATTTTTAAAACAGGATGAAAGGAGTTTGCGATATTCGTCAACGGAATACTCCCGTTCATGATAGGGCCACTCTATCCCAGTAGCACTCCGAAAAGGTGAATATCGGTTTGGGGTAGAAATCAACAGTATACCTGACTTTGATAGAAGTTTACTTATATCCGCTAATAAACGATTCGGTTCTTTTAGATGTTCAATCACGTGAAAACAACAGATGACATCAAAGGTTTTTTGGGTATATTTTGAAAGATTCTCAACATGTTGAACGTCAAAACTAAGGTTTGGTAGGGGATATTTTCGTTGTGCTTCTTGAATAGATTTCTTATCTTTATCAATAGCAAAGACTTCTTTGGCGCGTTGTGCTAACAGGTGTGCTCCATATCCTTCACCGCATCCAATATCTAATACATTCATTGCTTTTATGAATTGCGTTGCATATTCATAAACTGCGCGATATTGACAATAAAAAGGATGATTTATTTTTTTGAGATGGATCAGTTCTTTCTGCCATGTAGCAACTCCTAAAAGATGTTATAGCATTTTTATAAATGTTTATACCATGAACAGATGTTATACATGGATTGAAATACTAATGCTGACAATTCTCAGAATTGTTCTTAACCTATTAACAATCAGTACTGAGGCTATATAGCGTCCTGAAAATGCGTTTTTTATTTTATTCTTGACTTTTAGGGCATGGGATATCATCCTAAATAATGTGTTTAAACTATTACAACTTAGGAGTTTATCCCATGCGTCAACATCTTATCAAATCTACTATGTATTTTCAAATACTTCTCTTCACCAACTTTCGGACAATAACGACACAACTTTTAGAAACACTGCTACTCCTTTCAACGGGTCATCTGTTTGGTCTTTACAACTCGAATCAAGTAGCAGAAGCGTTGTCAATATCGAAAGCGAACCTTTATCGTCATCTAAAAGACTTCAGTCTATATCAATGGCAGTCTCTCTTACTGCGTATCGGAGGCTCTATTGCCATCCAAGAGATACGGGAGTCAGAATCCAAAAGTGCTTCTACCCAATCTCGTCGCTGTATCACAATCAGTGTAGATGATACGAATGATCCAAGGTATGGTAAACTGCTGTCCTATTGCTACCCCTGGTGGTCAAAAAAACAGAATAACACGATCCGAGGTCGTAATGTGTTAGCTATCACAATCAAGATTGGGAGTATGATCATCCCCCTCAATATCCGCATTGTCAGCAAACAAGGGAGAGGCAACACAGACAAACCGAGTCTTTTTGATACGATGCTCAGAGATGTTTTGGATTTCTTTGAGACCCAAGGCATTGAACTGAGAAAATATCCGATCACTTTCGATTCGTGGTATGGCAGTAAAGAACTTGTCCAAAGTCTGTCTGACTTAGGATTTGATCGCATACTTGTTCACGGAAAAAACAACTATGTGATGACTATAGATAACACGACGACTAAACTTTCTGCTCATAAAAAACAGATACAACTAAACACGGATCAATGGGGGTGTCATAAACCACACTATCGCACACAAGCTACAAGTCCAACATTGGGTTCACTGGTGGTACTATTCTTTTTAGATAGGGGTAAAATGCGAACAATGTTAGTATTTGGAAAGCCGCTACGCTCCTGTGAGATACTGAGGATTTGGTCTCAACACCACAGTATAGAACAGTTTTGGCGATACCTAAAAACAGATCTACATTTATCAAAAATGAGCTCAAGAGGTAGAAAAGGTGCGTATGCGGATATAGGTGTCAAGGTGCTAAGTTATCTCCTTCTGCAAGATGTGAGTCGATCCGTTCGAAAAACATTCCATCAAATACAACTTGAACTTTCAGGACAAAGACATATACTGTCTGATCTCAGTAAGCATTTTCAAGAACAAATACAAAGTAAACACTGATAAACATTGACATCTGATGAAGTTTGATAAATATCAGATAGATTTAATTATGTCTGTATGTGACCAATAGCACCGAGATGTTGTGTGATTTTCTCAATTTTTGGACTTAAAAAGCCGTTATTTCGTTGTTTTAACCCTCTAAAGAAACATAAAATCAAGGAATGAAGGAATGAAGGAATCAAGGAATCAACGGTATGAATGCTATTTAGCATTCCCCCAAATCAACGCCGAATGCGCGTATGGCATTCGTCGGGTATGAATGCTATATGAAGATTAATTTTTTAAATCGGTAATATACGGGCGGGTTAACCCCGCCCCTACGATAATTTTTTGGACTGGATAACCGAAATCTTTACTTAATCCTCATAAGTCATTCCACGGGACTGAATTTAGTAAAGATCACCAATTAGAATATCACAAATGATGAAGATCTTAGACCAATTCTAAAATGTTCATCTCATGAACGGTTGTTCAGCATGTCTTGAAATACTGCACAAACTGGAAGTTTATGCTACAGTAGAGTTACTTTATTTATCAGAAATGGTATTACATACCTGAAACTGGTCTTGAGATATATAGTGTAATTTCCAAAAAAAATATGCTATAATCAACTATTAAATATAGGAAATAGGAAACATGAGGATATCTATGGCAGAACGTAATGGTTTTTCAGAATTAGCAGCACAGATGTTTAATGAATCTGATCAGGTAAGTTTAAAAAACCTACTAAACTCTAAGTATTCTGAAAACGACTTAGTAAACTATCTTCCAGACGACGACCCACTGGTTGCCAGAGCTGCTGCCACAGCCTTAGGACTAATTGGAAGTATGGAATCAGTTCCTGCTTTAGTAAAGAATCTCAAAAATGAAGATATACGTGCCAGTTTTAACACCGAAATGGCATTATGGACTATCTGGGCACGATCTGGACAAGAGAGCGTAGATAGATTGCTAAATACGGGTAAAAGATCTTTAAAGAATGAAAAGTTCATAGACGCAGTTGAGTGTTTTTCAGAGGTAATTCAGTTGGATCCAAGTTTTGCTGAAGGTTACAATCAACGAGCAATAGCATATTTTATGTTAGAGGATTGGGACAATTCTCTAACGGATTGCATACAAACAATAGAGTTAAATCCACATCATTTTGGTGCGTATGCAGGTATGGGTCATATATATCTAAGGTTAGGAAAAGTTGATGAAGCAGTAGATGCCTATAGAAAAGCCTTAGAAATCAATCCTAATCTTATCTCTATTGCAGAATCCTTACTGCGATTACGTCGTGTAATAGAAGAATAGAGAATTCGTGGATTCAACAATGGGTTATTTTTCCTATAAGAAACAAGACATAATTAAGCAAGTATTGATATGTATTGGAATTGCGTGTTTCTTACAATGGATCATCTTTGAATTATTAATATTAGCCAAATTGGGTTCAAAAGCAGAATGCTATGCTATTGCACAGACATTTGTTGTCCTGATTGTCGCTCCATATTTGGGTGCAATATCCATACGATCACAATTCATTTCAGTTTTATCTTCAGATTCATTCTTTCAAAATAATCTCAGAGTTAGAAATCTACTGTTAGAGAAATTATATGTTAACCAGATACCTATCTTAATTTGGATTTTTTTATCAACAGCATTCTCACTTTTCTATTCAAATAGTCCACCTGGTAAATTATTATTAATGATGATTGTATTAGGTGTATATTGTCTTGTTATGGGTGCATTGGGAATGTGGAGTGCGCGAATACTTCGTGATGACATATTTGGCACAGAATGCACTTATCTAATTTTAAGTGTCTTGATAGGAAGTCCTTTCTTATTGATGCCATTAGATAGATATATCCACAGTATACAACAGTTCATACAACCAATACTGCATCTGAATCCAATAATAGCAATATGCCATATTTATGATGGGATAGATATATTCCGAACTCCGCTGCTTTATGAATTGACACCGATCACATCTTATGATTTTTCATACCCGTCTTGGTATATAATCAGTTTTTGGTTTATAGTTATAGGATGTGGCTGCTTCCTATGGACATGGCGTATATGTAGTACCATTTTTAAATGAACATTGTTCATTACTATTTGAAGAAACCCCCTAAAGAATCAACGGTATGAACGCCTTAGGGCATTCCCCGCCCCTTATCAGGGGACTACTAAGAGTGATCGTAATGTGAACTATTTAAATAGAAATGGTATAAGAATAACAAATTATCTCAGTTCAACTAATAACCATAGGCGTCAATTTAGCGCATATCCAGGAACGGTAGCTTCGGTTTCCTAACCGAAGCGGATTATACACGAAGGCTTTCAATCAAAGGTTTGGCACAAATTCGGTGCGGTTGGGAAACCGCACCTACCGGTCAGGGATATAACATTTTTTTCTTAAATTGACGCTAATGTCTCAGTTCAACTAATAACCATATAGAGAATAGAAAATTTATGTCTTCAGAACCAATCATCAGTGTCTCAGGAGTTCGTGGAAAAGTAGCTGAATCACTTGACCCACAAACTATTACCAAATTCAGTTTAGCTTTTGGTACATTTGTTGAAGGTAAGACTGTCGTAATTGGACGTGATTCTCGAACTTCAAGTCCATTGCTACGGCATGCTGTATTAACTGGTCTCTTAGCTACGGGATGTCATGTTATTGATGTTGGTTTATGCTCCACACCAACGATACTATTAATGTCGAAAGTACTTGATGCTCAGGGAAGTATTACTATCACAGCAAGTCATAATCCGGTAGAATGGAATGGTATTGAATTTGCTTCAGAATCTGGAAGATTGTTAAATCAAGCAGAACGAGAAAGACTTCTCCATATTTATGAGACAGAGTCATATAACTTATCTGCCTGGAACCAACTTGGGACATACGAAGAAAACAAGGATGCAAACTTTATTCATTTAAAGCAAATTCTTAATACGAAATGGATCGATGTTGATTCAATTCGAGGAAGGAATTTCAAAGTGGTATTAGATTGTGGTAACGGCGCGGGGAGTGTAATTAGTCCACTACTGCTGCAAGAACTCGGTTGTGATGTGGAAGAATTAAACTGTGTTCCAGATGGTAATTTCAAACGACCTGCGGAACCTACACCTGAAGCCATATCTGAACTATGCAAGATTGTACGTGATTCAAATGCAGATATTGGATTTGCTCATGACGGTGATGCAGATAGACTCGTAATTGTAACAGATAAGGGTATTCCATTGAGTGGGGAATGGACCTATACTTTTGTTTCAGATTTTATATTAAGTAGAACGACAGGTGATATTGTAGCTACTGTATCTACAAGTAGAATGTTGGACGACATTGCTGAAAAGCATGGTGTGGTCTTACATAGAACCAAAGTTGGTGTAGGTTGGGTAGTTGAAAAAATGAATGAGGTAGATGCTGTACTTGGAGGGGAAGGCACTGGTGGAGTTATTTATCCATCCATAAATTATACAACTGATGGGATAACATCAATTGCAGCAATTCTTCAGTATCTTGTAGATTCAAAACAAAGTATCTCAGGTCTTATTGATAATATACCGAAATACGAGATGTGCAGAAAAAAGTTTGAGATCCCATCACAAGAGGCTGCTACACAACTTGTTAATATGGCAATGAAAAAATATAAGGACGAAACGAGCTCTTCCCAAAATTCCTCTCTAAGGCTGGATTTGACAGATGGCATCAAACGTGTATGGGATGACAGGTGGGTTAACATTCGAAAGTCTGGTACAGAACCTGTTATTCGAGTTTTCAGCGAAGCCCCAACTACTGAAGAAGCAGAAACCTTATGTGACGAAACACTTGAATGTCTTAGCACGTTAATGAAACAGATAAACCTTTAACTCCGTAATTTGTCACAATAGATAATGGATACCATTCAAAATACATCGTCCTTAAAATATAACATGACTGAGTGTTAAACAGGACAAACTATAATGACTTGTGCCAGTTAACTATTTATCCATTTTGTTTTCACGAATAAATTTTATACTATAAACATTCCGTCCCTACGGGACTCAAGAGATGGGTGTAATAGTTTTTCTATAGACATTCCGTCCCTACGGGACTCAAGAGTGTTACAAACAATAACAGAATATATTAACAAAATTCAATTATTGTAAAATAGCGTATTACAAATAGTCATTTAGCACAAGTCGTAACTATAGTAAAAATATAACAATACATGTAACAATAATAACTAAGAACCAATTTGGTATAGTTTGGAGTAATTATGTCATTGAAAATTACCTGTATCGGTGGAGGAAGTGGACTCTCCGCGTTACTCAGCGGGATAAAATACTTCGCGGACCTCGAAACAGATAGTGGTAACATCATTGATTTAGATAGCCTGTCTGCAATAGTTACTGTATCTGACGATGGGGGAAGTTCGGGACGACTTGTTGAGGAGTTTGATGTCCTACCTCCTGGAGATATTCGTAGATTATTGTGTACGCTTTCTGATGCAGATGAACTCGCGGGTCTCTTTGAATACCGATTTTCCAGTAATGGGGACCTTGGTGGACATACCATTGGTAATCTGTTGTTAACTGCATTAACAGAAAAATTTAGGGGTAATTTTCCAAAGGCAATACAAGCTGCTTCACGACTTCTATCGGTTCGAGGGCAAATTATACCTGTTACTTTGGATTATACAGTTTTGTGTGCTGAACTTGCAGATGGAGATATTGTTAAAGGTGAATCAACAATACCTATACGAGAAAATCGAGAACCAATTAAACGTGTATTTTTTGAACCACGAGAAAATGGAAAAATCCATCACACTTCGGAAGAGGTGTATGAGTGTCAAGCACACGAAACTGCAATTGATGCACTTGTTAACGCGGATGCAATTATCATTGGTCCAGGTAGTCTTTATACAAGTATTATGCCAAATTTGGTTATAAAAGGTATCGTTGAAACAATACAACGTTCCCCGGCATTGAAGATATATGTCTGTAATGTAATGACACAACCTGGTGAAACCGATGGATATGCAGTAACTGATCATGTGGATGCTATACTTGACCATGCCAAGATTCCAATTGATTATGTATTGGTTAATAATCAACCTGCACCTAAAGAAATTATGCAGGAATATGTACGGAAGGAATTGGTATCTCAGTTAACAAGGATTAAATCTTTATCCGATGAAGGTTTATCAATGCTTGCTGAAGATACTGAGCATTTAGTAGAAGTGTTAAACTTAGCCAAAGATATATCCGGTCTTTCTGCTGAAACTATGCAGGTTGCCGACGCATCGAAAGTCCAAGTTTCATATAACAGAGAAGTTGAAAGACTTGAAGAGGATGGGATTACAGTTGTTGAAGCAGATTTAATTCGAGATATGGTAGTAACAGAATATGGAACATGGTTAGGTGGTGGACAGATGAATGTTATCCGACATGATCCTGAAAAGTTAGCCAATAATCTCGTTAATATCTTTAAAAATCATCCAAAATTGAGTGAAATATTATAATAAAGTGGATTATAAAATAGAAAGGGTAGGTTATTAACCTACCCTTTCTATTTACATCAAAAATTCCGTAATTATATTATATTTTTTTAATCATTGATTGACACGTTTATTGACTTCAATATGAGTTGCAAATTGATCACATATATATGAAAGGTTATCAATGAATTGTTCCCACCGGAATTCCTCGTCCTTAGCTTTTATAGCTGCAAAATACAACGCAAATTCATAGTAATCTAAATTCTTTTCCTGCTTTAATTCTGTATCAACGGTTTTTGCTTCAGCGTCGGTATACATACTATACACTCCCAATATTAAGGTTTCCTCATCATATCGATTTAACGTATAGGTAGAATAGAAAGTTACATATAAATTTACACCATAGGCGTCAATTTAGTTTAGTACATATCCAGGAACGGTAGCTTCGGTTTCCTAACCGAAGCGGATTATACACGAAGGCTTTCAATCAAAGGTTTGGCACAAATTCGGTGCGGTGAATCAACGGTATGAATGCCATTAGGCATTCCCCGGGAAACCGCACCTACCGGTCAGGGATACGATGTTTTTTCTCTTGAATTGACGCCTATAGTGCGGTTGGGAAACCGCACCTACCGGTCAGGGATACAATGTTTTTTCTCTTAAATTGACGCCTATAGTTACATACAAATTTACATCTATAATCCCATCAACAAATTCAAGATAGTAGTCCATGAGATGAATATCATAATCTCTATCAACAGTTAGATAATGGACTCTACATGCTTCTGGGTATGTAAATAATTTGTCACTATATGTGTCTATTTTGTAGCATAATCTGTTAGTTTGTGCTATACCGCAAGACGCAATCTGGATGAAGATTAAAATAATAATTCGGTAATGTGTTAGAAATTCGGTTCGGTTAGGAAACCGAACCTACCGAGTTTGGGAAAATGGGAATTACCGAATTTAAAACTTAATCCTCATGAAGATTGCGATACAAATATCTGGCGGGTAGACCCCGCCCCTACGAAGAGGAAGAGAAGAGTCGGGAATCGGAGTTCCCTTCTACAGAAGAGACTACTGAATAAATTAATACCTATGGTGACAAAAACTTTACACACCCCCTGCTTCTTGATATTTTTGACATTATTACATTTTAAAAGTATAATATATTTTGATTGAGGAGGTGTGCATGAAGTCGTCTAATTCTAATTTGAAAAGTTCAAAAAGGCAAGATACCAACCAAGAAAATTCCAATAATTCTTCCCAAACTAATTTTATCCGACAAGCCATTGATGAAGATATTACAAATAATAGATTTGAGGGTAGGGTTCATACACGATTCCCCCCTGAACCCAGTGGATACCTACATATAGGACATGCAAAAGCCATCTGTATTAGTTTCGGAATTGCAGAAGACTATAAGGGTCTCTATAATTTAAGATTTGATGATAGCAATCCAATTACAGAAGAGAGCGAATATGTAGAGGCGATTAAGAGAGATGTCTATTGGCTCGGATTCGATTGGAAAGAACGGGAGTTTTATGCCTCCGATTATTTTGAGACGCTCTATGAATATGCGACGAAATTGATAGAAAAAGGTAAAGCCTTTGTTTGCGATCTTACATCTGAGGAGATGAGAACGTATCGTGGTACATTAGTGACCCCTGGTAAGGAAAGTCCTTATCGAAACCGAAGTACAGAGGAAAATCTTAGGCTTTTTCAAGGGATGCGTAATGGTGAATTTCCTGATGGTTCACGCACACTTCGAGCGAAAATAGATATGTCAAGTCCCAATCTAAATATGCGCGATCCTGTCATGTATCGTGTCCTTCGATCACATCATTACCGACATGGGGACAATTGGTGTATATATCCTACCTACGACTTCACGCATGGACAATCAGATTCAATAGAAGGTGTTACACATTCACTTTGTGATGTTCAATTTGAGGATCATCGTCCCTTATACGATTGGTTTTTAGAATCATTAGAGATTTATCAACCCAGACAAATTGAATTCGCTCGTTTAAATCTTACTTATACTGTACTTGGAAAACGAAAGCTGAAAATTCTTGTTGAAGAAGGACATGTTATCGGTTGGGATGATCCAAGACTCCCTACTCTTGCGGGGATGCGTCGTAGGGGGTATACACCTGAAGCTATTAGAGATTTCTGTAATCGTATAGGTGTATCAAAAGCTGATAATCTGATTGAGTTAGGACAACTTGAGTATTCAATACGAAATGACTTAAACATACGCGCGCCACGGGTAATGGCAGTTCTTAATCCTGTTAAAGTTATTATTGATAACTATCCAGAAGACGAAGTTGAAATGCTTGATGCTGAGAATAATCCTGAAGATGAAAGTGCTGGTAGAAGAGAAATCCCATTTTCAAGAGAAATATATATTGAAAGAGATGATTTCATGGAGGATCCGCCACGAAAATTCTATCGGTTAGCCCCAGGGAGAGAAGTTCGTCTAAAACACGCCTACTACATAACTTGTGAGAATGTCATTAAGGATGATCAAACTGGAGAAATTGTAGAAATACATTGTACTTATGATCCAGATACAAGGGGTGGTTGGTCAGATGATGGACGTCGTGTACAAGGAACCTTACACTGGGTTTCAGCGGAACAAGCCATTGATGCTGAAGTTCGATTATACGATACCCTCTTTACTGAACGTGAACCAGAGAATGCTGTTGAGGGAACCGATTGGATACAATTTCTTAATCCAAACTCTTTAGAAATCTTGGAAAATTGCAAGGTTGAACCAAGTTTATTAGATGCTGAAACAGAAAGTCGATATCAGTTTCTACGGACCGGTTATTTTTGTGTAGATTCGGACTCAACACCGGATAAACTGGTTTTCAATCGGACAGTTCCTCTTCGTGATAGTTGGGCAAAAATGCAAAAAGGATAGAATGGATAATACTGCAAATAATACTAACTCATCTGTAAATGGTGAAGTAAGAGTTCGAATGGCACCATCCCCTACTGGATTTTTACATATTGGGGGTGCGAGAACTGCCTTGTTCAATTGGTTGTTTGCTAAACACAATCAGGGTAAGTTTATACTACGAATTGATGACACCGATACTGCAAGATCTACCGATGAATCTATGCATGAGATTTATGAGGCTTTGCAATGGTTAGGATTGGATTGGGATGAAGGTGGAGAAAAGGACGGACCCTACGGACCTTACCTACAATCTGAACGAAAGGATGTTTACGATAGATATGTACAGGAACTTCTTGCGTCTAAACATGCATATCATTGCTATTGTACACCAGAAGAATTAGAAGAGATACGTACTGAAGCACGTGAAGCAAAATCAACCCGTTCCTATGATGGTCGATGTAGGGAACTATCATCAGAAGCAGTAGAAAAACATATTGCTGATGGTAGAAAACCTACAGTACGGATTAAAATGCCTGAAACCCCTATCCTTGTTGATGACCTAATACTTGGCTCACGGAGTATAGATCCTGCTACTCTTGAGGATGAAGTGATTGTTCGTTCAAATGGTATGCCGAACTACAATCTTACATCCATTATTGACGATGTGGAAATGCAGATTACACACGTGATACGTGGGACAGAACATCTCAACAACACTCCAAAACAGATTGCAATTGCGAATGCTCTCGGTCTCTCACTCCCAAAATTTGCCCACATCCCTTTAGTTCTTGATGATACAGGTAGGAAACTAAGTAAAAGACATCATGGTGATTTGGTGGCTGTTAACCGTTATCGAGAACAAGGATATCTTCCGGAGGCGATGTTAAACTTTGTGGCAAGACTCGGTTGGTCTTATGATGATAAACAGGAGATTTTTTCTGTTGAGGATCTTATTGATAAGTTCGATCTTGCACGTGTAGGGAAAAGTGGAAGCGTGTTTGATATGAAAAAATTAGAATGGCTTAACTCACACTATATCAACCAACTTGATGTCCCAACACGCACTGATGCTGTTATTCCTTATTGGCAGGCAGAAGGTCTAATTGATTCTATAGAAGATAGAGAAAAACTTGAAAAGATCGTAGCAGCAGTCGGTGAACGTCTTAACACATTTAAAGATATTCTTCTTCAAACAAGCTACTTCTTTACTGATGATTTTGAATATGATTCAAAGGCTACAAAGAAATGGTGGGGAAACTCAGATGAAAAGAAACAAAAGACATGTGAGATCCTAATCAATCTATCACAGATTTTAGCAGATATTCGTGATTTTGATTTGGAAACTATTGAATCTTTAGTCTGGAAATATACAGATGAGAACGAAATTAAACGTGTTGCAGCCATGCAATCAATGCGAATTGCATTGACTGGACTCTCCTTTGGTCCAAGTTTGTTTGATATTGTCGTGTTGCTCGGAAAAGATGAAGTTTTGAAAAGACTTCAAAGAGCAGTAACGGATTTAACTTAATACTCATACCATTCGATATATAGTGTTATTTTCATCCTTTCCATTTCTATTATTCATAATTCAATGTCATTTTATGGTATACTATATGTAATAGAGAATCAGAGTTAACCTTATAATAAGGGCAAGATGGATGCTGACACATTCAAGATTAATACGATATAATCATCTTGAAAGAGCCATTGATTATGTTGATCCAATGAAAAAATACTAACTGGATGAGTTTAAAAAGGGTGGCTATAACCTCTTTTAGATTAACACTCACCATACCTACGTATGAGATAAGAGTTTATTTTTAATGTAAGTACTAGTATCAATCACTATATTAACATCTTTAGTATTTACATTGATTGAATGCAACCACGACCTAAGATATGAGATTTCAAGAAATACTCAAGCTGAATACATAACTTTGTGATATAGACTTATATCTTAACACCAATCTTACTACATTTTACAGGATACTAACTATATGCCTACCTTAGACTGGATTGGGAAAGAAGCAGTTATCAATCACCATGATGAAGTGCCAATTCATTCTCTCACACTTGATCATGGTCGGTCTTTTGGTTACAATAATGAACCACTTGGTACAGGCAATCTTCTCGTTGAAGGTGACAACCTTATAGCACTCAAAGCACTCCTTCCGTATTATGCCGGTAAAGTAAAATGTATTATCATTGATCCACCTTACAACACTGGGAACGAAAATTGGGTATATAACGATAATGTTAACAATCCTACTATCCAGAAATGGCTTGGAAAAACAATTGGAGGGTTGGCAGCAGATCTTTCACGACATGATAAATGGTTATGTATGATGTACCCGAGACTATGTCTACTCTATCAATTCCTCCGTAAAGACGGTGTAATTTTTATTACACTTGACGACAATGAACAACCAAATCTACGTTTAGTAATGAATGAAATATTTGGTGAGACGAATTTTGTCGCTAATCTCATCTGGAGGAAAAAAACAGGAGGTGGACAAGATTCAGAGTATTATGCAAGAGAGCATGAATACATCCTTTGTTATCGCAAAAGTGATGCTTTTACTATGAAGTTTAGGACAGAGAAGAGAACTTCCGCAGAATATCCTAAAGTTAAGAATGGAAGAAAATGTAAATTCGTGAAACTTGAAAAATGGGGATCTAATGCATATAGGGAGGATAGACCGACGATGTTTTATCCAATTGAAGATCCAGATGGGAACGCTTTTTTTCCGCAAGCTCCTGACGGAAATGAAGGAAATTGGAGAACTCGTCCAACTGCTTTAGATCAAGATCATATTCAATGGAAAAAAAGAAAAGGACGTTGGACTCCATACGAAGTGATTTATTTTGATGAAAACCGAGACAAAGCCAAAGTTCTTAAAGAACGTAGTATATATTATGATCTTGCAACTACAACCGATGCTACAAATGAGCAAAAAGCTATTTTTGGCAAAAAGGTTTTTGACAATAGCAAACCTCTACAACTAATAAAACGTTTGATTTTATTAACCACAGATCCTGATTCAATTGTCTTAGATTCTTTCGCAGGCAGTGGAACAACTGGGCAGGCTGTTATTGCTCAAAATCAAGAAGACAATGGAAATCGTCAATTCATTTTAGTGGAACTAGAACCGAAGGTATCACGTGAGATTTTAGCTACACGTCTCAAGCGAGTCTGTGAAGATGCTACGAATAATCAGGATGGAACATTACTCTCGGAGTGCAACACTGGTCAGACATTTTCATATTATCACCTTGGTGAGACATTCATGGAAAGATCGGAAATTCCATTTCATGAAATGGCACAATACCTCTTTTTTAAAGAAACAGGTACATCAATTACAACAGACACTACCGTTGCTCTTATAGAAGGGAATGGACGGTCGTATTCATCTTCAGTAGTCTCTCAAAGACATCAACACTCTTTCTTAGGTAGCGTAGATGGAGTCGGAGTCTATCTTCTAAACAATGATGATATCCTTAATGAAGAACTCATTGACCGTATACCGCGTCATGACGGGAGAAAGGTTATTCATTGTGGTGGCACACAACTAACCGAGACTACTCTAAAGCAACTGCAGATTACCTTCAGACAGATGCCATATAATTTGGTGTAAAGGATAATTTGACAACTAATTGCAATGGATATATTCATAATATGTATAGAAATTGCGAAAAACTATACATGTCAACTATGATATGTAAAGAATTTATACATATTACCTATAATATGTATAGAAATTGCGAAAAACTATACATGTCAACTATGATATGTAAAGAATTTATACATATTACCTATAATATGTATAGAAATTGTGAAAAACTATGCATGTCAGTTAAGAAGGTTGTGAAACATGATGCTTAAACCTGGGTTTGATCAAAATACTCCGTGGAACGATATTCCTATACTCCCACCTGCAGCTGAACTTGAATCCTACAACATACTTAAAACTTGTATCACCGCTATGGCTGAGCTTGCCAGAGTAAATGCCTTGATGAGAACATTGCCAAACGAAGCTGTCTTAGTGCATACATTACCGCTACAGGAAGCCCGTAGGAGTTCGGAAATTGAAAACATAGTGACTACCAATGATGAACTATACCGCGCTATGTCATCTGAAAAAATCCAAATAACACCAAACACAAAAGAGGTACTACGTTACCGTGAGGCACTATGGACAGGAATGTATAACATGAGGGACCGACCCATTATTAATACACCACTCTTTGAGCAAATATGTACGCGTGTATTGGATGTCCAGATGGATGTTCGTAAATATGATGTCAAGATTCAAAACCCTACGACAAATGAAATCATATATACCCCTCCAACTGGATACGATAACATTATCAGGTTGTTAACTAACCTTGAACACTTCATCAATGATGAAAGAGACGGAATCGAACCACTTGTAAAAATGGCGGTCATGCATTACCAATTTGAAGCAATACATCCATTCACAGACGGAAATGGACGTACAGGACGTATCCTCAATATCTTGTATCTGATGCATCAAGAATTGCTTGATGTTCCAATATTATATCTCAGTCGGTTCTTTATCCAAAATCGTTCTGAGTATTACAGATACTTACGTGAAGTGACAGAAGAAGGGGAATGGGAACAGTGGATACTGTATGTATTAGCAGCAGTAGAACAAACATCAAGGGAAACCGCACTTATGATAGAAGAAATTAACAACCTCATTAATAATTTTACCATACGAGCTCAAGGTAAAACGAAAGCGGTTGAGCGAGAAGGTTTTGTCGATTTACTATTCAAATGGCCCTACTGTAAGATTAATATAGTTGAGAAAGAATTGAAGTGTAGTCGGGTAACTGCGACGAAATATCTTAACGAAATTACAGACCTTGGCATACTTGATCGGGTTAAGACAGGAAGAGAATCTTACTATATAAATAGAGATCTTATAAATCTACTCTCTAATGTGTAAAAGAAATAAAGAAATCTGAGAACAATAACCTTGTGATTCTATGTAATCAACCAGAAAACTGAAGAATGAATAGATGTAACCCAAAACAAAAACAATGCACCTACCTCTCAAAGAATATCAAGAACACACACTTGAAACATTAAAAACCTATTATGAAAAATGTCTTGGTTTTCAGAATGCTAACACGGCATTTTATGAATTAACACAGCGACCCTATGCTGCAGTTGAAGCTTTGCCAGGCCTTCCTTACGTTTGTCTACGTCTTCCTACAGGCGGTGGAAAAACTTTCGTTGCCTGTCATGCTGTCAGTATTACAGCCTCTGAACTATTAAAAACCGATAATCCGTTGGTTCTTTGGCTCACTCCATCAAACGCAATCCGAGAACAGACACTTAACGCATTAAAAACAAGAGAACATCCCTATAGAGATGCTTTTGTATCCGCAAGACATAACATTGAGGTATTCACTATAAGTGAAGCACTATCTCTTCCGCTACATGTCCTTAATACTAAAACTACGATTATTGTATCTACCATGCAAGCTTTTCGTGTTGAAGACACAGATGGCAGAAAAGTTTATGAACAGTCAGGGGCACTAATGGGACACTTCACACACCTTTCTGAAGATACACTGACAGAACTTGAACACGATGAAGATGGTAAACCAATCTACTCTCTTGCGAATCTATTATGTGTTAAACGCCCACTTGTGATTGTTGATGAGGCACATAATGCACGGACATCACTCTCATTTGATACACTCGCTCGATTCAATCCATCGGCAATAGTAGAATTTACTGCTACCCCAGATACTACAACAAATCCATCTAATGTACTCTATTCTGTCTCTGCAGCAGAACTGCATGCGGAAGATATGATAAAAATGCCTATCCAATTAGAAACAATGCCTGATTGGAAACAACTGCTTAGTTCAGCAATTGCACAGCGTAATACTTTGGAAATGGATGCTAAGAATGAACAACAGCAAACAGGAGAATACATTCGTCCAATTATGCTGATTCAGGCACAACCAAAAAGTAAGAACAAAGAAACTCTGACTGTCGAAGTTGTTGAACAATGTTTGATTGAGGAACACCAGATTCCTAAGGAACATGTCGCTCGTGCTACTGGGGAGGATAAAGATCTTGACGATGTTGACATTATTGATAAGGATTGCAAAATCCGTTATGTGATTACAGTACAAGCATTAAGGGAAGGTTGGGATTGTCCATTTGCATACATACTTTGCTCTGTAGCAGAAATCAAGTCCACAACTACCGTTGAACAGATCTTAGGTAGGGTCATGAGGTTACCGAAAGCACAGCGTAAAAAGCACGAATCACTAAATTGTGCTTATGCTTATGTTACCTCTCAAAATTTCTCTAATGCTGCCTTATCCTTGGTTGATGGACTCGTTCAAAACGGATTTGAGAAGCAGGAAGCTGCAGAACTTATCCGCCCAAGTAATGACCAACAAATGGATTTTCCATTTTTTGAGGGAATTGCACAACATAATCAGGAACCTGCACCATCTGAACAAGGTCAATATTTTAGAGTACCAAAGTTGATGGTTCAAAATGATCAAAACATTCTGGATTTTGAATCATCTCGATTTTTAGAGACTATATGGAAATTGTCAGAATGTAACGCCGAACTTACAGAAGAAGAATTTCCATCTGAATTTGAAACAGGACAAAGGGGTGAGATAGGTATTTCTGAAGAAGGTAGAGTTGAGGCACAGTATATAGGCATTTTACATCAACAAATGTCTCTCCTCGCGCCTGATAAGAACTGGGATGCATCACGTCTTGCAGACTGGCTTGATAGATCTATCGTACATTTAGATATATTACGCAGTGAATCACTTCCCTTTCTTAAACGATTAGTCAATTATCTTGTTGATGGTCGTGGTATTTCGCTAGAAGTCCTAATCCGTAATAAATATATTCTCAAAAATGCTGCAGCAACAAAGATTGATAGTTATCGACAAAAGACACACTCTGATGCATATCGGAATCTATTATTACCTGAATGTGCAACACCAGTTGTTGTATCTCCTGACCACTGCTTTTCTTTCGATCCACAGCGATATCCTTGTAATACTCGATATAAGGGTTCTTATCAATTTAAAAAACATTATTACCCATCTGTCGGTGATCTGAAAGATGGTGGTGAAGAATTCCAGTGTGCCCAATTTATCGACATGCATCAATTAGTCAAGTTTTGGGTGCGAAATATAGAACGACAACAGACATTTTCTTTTTGGCTTCAAACTTCAACTGACAAGTTTTATCCTGATTTTGTTTGTCTTTTGACTGATGGACGCTATTTGGTTGTTGAGTCAAAAGGAAGCCATCTTTGGTCAGCTGATGATGCTGTAGAAAAACGGGAAATAGGTGAATTATGGGAAGCACGCAGTAATGGACAATGTCTCTTTGTTATGCCAAAAGGTACGAATTTCGATTCAATCAGTAGAAAAATCTCCTGATTGAATCTATTCACTTACGGGCGACTCAATTTCAGTGGAGTGATTACCATATTTCAACGGGATAAATTATCTACAAAGATTATCTCATCCGAAGCAGACAGAAATTAATATTCAGATCAAACATTAGCTTTCGTACTACAGTAAACTGAATTAGTACCTAATTTGATGAATAAAATAATGGATCTCAACCATAATTAGGGAATGTAAAATTTGACAACAGAGACCAATCCGGTTCATCTTCAGGGTTACCAAGAGGACCGTGAGCATTTCGAATGATACGACGTTGAGCATCATACCAATCCGTATAATTAGTGGCAGGTTGCAGTTTATCATTCCGAACATTCATCAATTCTGTTAGAGTATTCTCCATTTCATTTATCAATGGTTTGGCTTCTGCACTGTCAATTAGGTTATTTATTTGAAGCGGATCTTCTTCCAATTTATATAACATCCGTTTCCCATCCAACCATTGGGCATAGCTGTGTGTTTTTGTACGAACTCCACGCCATTCGTCACCATCAACCAGATAATCATAAGTCGCGCCAAAGTTCATAGTTAGTACTGCGTTCTGTTCAAAAGCATTTGGTTCACCTCGCCATGATGCAGATAGGTCATAACCTTCAACAGTTCTTGGGGGTTGAATATCGCATAAACCACAAAGAGACGGGAACAGATCGACAGGTGAGGTAAGAGTATCACAGATTCTGTTTCGTTCAAATACACCTGGAAGTCTCATAATGAGTGGAACTTTGATGGATTCCTCGTAAGGTTTTTTCTTTGCCCAGAAGTTGATACCTTGTGCACCACCCTGTGTACCGTGATCCGATCCAAAGATAAGCAGTGTATTCTCAACACGACCAGTTTTCTCAAGATATGACATTAAATCACCAAGCATATCATCTACTGCCAAAGTCATTGCCAGATAGTGTCGATATACTTTTAAGGATTGCTCTTTTACCGAATTCGGCACGTTTTCTGGAAGATGTAGGTCTGATGGGAGTCTATCATAGTATTCTTGAGGTGCATATTCATAAGGTGTGGAATGTGCTTGGTGTGGAGAGATAAAAATGCAAAAAGGTGTATCTTCATTCTGCTGATCCATAAATTGGAAGGCATATTGATTCAACGCATCAGTTTCATAACCTTCCCATCTTTCATTACGCCAATCATCAAGGTTTACGGTACCATTGAAATAATCGGTATGAAAATTGTAACCTCTCCAATGTTGAAAGCCAAGTCTATCCCGTCCTTCAGGTACATAATCACGACCCCCTATTTCAGGAAATGAACCCGTGTGAAGATGCCATTTTCCAATCCAGGCTGTATTATATCCATTTCTACTGAAGACATCACCAATACCAATTTCATCATGTCTTGTCCTTACAAAATTAATAAGGTGTCCAGTTGTCTGTGGGTGTCTTCCTGTCAATAGCATGGATCTGTATGGAGTACATACTGGAGCAGTTGCTATTGCGTTAGAAAATACTGTGCCCTCTTCTGCAAGTCGATCAATATGTGGTGTTTGAATTTGTTCCTCACCATATATAGGGAGTGAAGAAGCACGTATTTGATCTGCAAGTAGGTAAACGATATTCGGTTTGGAAATCATATTTGAAGTATATTCAGTTAGAAAGTAATACCAATTCTACTTAATCAGTTTAGATTAATAGTAGATCGAAAGAGTCAATTTAGGTCAAAAGTTATTCTATAAACATTCCGTCCCTACGGGACTCAATCTATGTTGAAGTTGTCTATTCTATAAACATTCCGTCCCTACGGGACTCTAACTCTACATCTAATTGGTTCTATTAGTTGTAAGACGTAATTTATATCTCAAGTGAAAATGGTATAATATGTTAATTAATGCCATATCTGTGATTTTAGAAGTTGAGTCCTAAGCTAATTCTATGTGCTTGTTGTAAATGACCAAAATCAGCAAATGCATAATCAAGAGATAGCGTAGTTTCAGAGAATTTTAGGTGTATTCCTAAACCGAGAGTAATTCCTTCTTGATCATCAACTCTATCTGGACCCAATCGAAGTTTGTACCCTGCGCGAATCGCTGCCATCCTCTTATACCAGTATTCCATACCAAAGTTAAGTCGTTCACTGTTGTCATTTGGGTGGTTACCATCAAGTGCGATTGTAAGAAGATTGGCATCAGAATCAATAAGATCATAAGCAATACCGAGTCTAAAATTAGAAGGTAGTGGATATTCGATGGTTTTTAATTCCGCTTTTCGTGCTGGATTGGTTGTATCTGGAAATGGATGATATTCAGCATTTCGTTCATCTCCTGCTTCTTCTACGCCTGTCTCAAGATCCGGTCCACTGAAACTCATTTCTGGACCAAAGTTTGAAAATGACATACCTATCCTTAGACTACGCCATCCAGTATGATACAATGTACCAACATCTAATGCGACTCCCGTTGCTTTCTCTCTATGAATTTGCTGGTGTATGTATTTAGTATTTATACCAAAGGATAGTTTAGCACCAGAATCTTTTTCATAGAGTTGTCTGGAGTATGCCAACGAAACAGCGGAATCCCAGGCAGAATACATAAGACCTGTACCATCTGGTTTTGCGAGGGTAGTGATTTCTATGTCTGGTACATTTAGAAATGTAACACTCGCCCCAAGAGTTCCTACATTCTCAATTGGGGTAGCAAAAGCAAGATAATTATATTGAATATCTGCAATCCAGAGTGTATGTGTATCAGAAAAACTGGTCTTCTTAAGTTGGCTTAACCCTGCAGGGTTCCAATAGATTGTTGTAACATCATTGGCAATTGCACCAAACGTCCCTCCAAGACTATCAACCCTTGCACCTGGTCCAATCTTCAAAAACTGTGCTCCTGCAGTCCCTACATTTGTAGTAGCATGGCTTGGAACATTGTAAAATATAAACAGTGCAAAGATGATAAAAAGCAAAAATGTAAAAGTGCCAATCTTCATGTTAACTATCTTTCTTAGGTTGGTATTATTATCTTCTATATGTTCACCAAAAATAGAATTATACATGTATCACTCCTATAAAGCGTTGTCTATGAACAAAAACATTATCGTATAATTGCAAAACGACCTATCTTATTTCCAATAACTGCATTGCTTTCATCTATCGCTTCAACATGGAATATATACACACCACTTGCAAGTGCTTGATTGTAGCGGTTAAGCAGATCGAATTCTGCTGTACCTCCCTTATCCCCTTGTGCTAAACGTTCATCTGGGTTGAAGAGTGTTGTACTTTCATGTTTTATTTCTCGTACTAATTCACCTGCTAATGTGTATACTCTGATTGTACATCGTGGTGGGAGATGGGTGAAGAAAACTTGATCCGTTCCTTCTGCTGTAACAGTTTTGTTAGTGACAAAATACGGATTTGGCACCACACGTATATCATCAAGGTCATCCTTGATATTCTCAGAATCAAGTGATTCACCTTGTGTTGAAATTAGAACTTCGTCCCCATCTTGGGGTGCACTAATTCCACCCATATCTACCGTGAAAACGTCTCCGGTGGATAATTCTCCGTTAGGATCAAAAATATAGACATACGCTCCACGGATGAAGATTCTAAAATAACCCTGTGTATCTGCCGGTATGTATTCATCGCTCCAACCTGAACCTGTTAGAATGGCATATCCATCTGCCCGTTGGTCATTAAATTCGATTTCTTCATCCATATCCTCATCGACAACTTTAACATGTGTATCGTCAATAAATGTAATAGTGTATATATGTGGACGATAATATGTAGCCCAGAAAATGTTTGGCCAAGTATTTTCACCTGCACCTGGGGATTCAATCTTTACTGACCAATCCGTAACTGAACCTGCAGTAAGTTTAACGTCATTAATTGGGTTTTCATCAGGAGTGTCATAGGTTATATCAACACCTTTCATTTTCAAGATGATACCATCAAACATCGGTGATAGTGCTTCAAAAGCAGCATAATGGTTAGCATCATACCAGTCAAAGATTTGTTTTTCTACGACAGTCTGGTTAGTGACTGTGTCGATTATCTCATAAGAGGGTGGTTGATAACCTGGTCCTGTTATGTATGCCCCCGGACCAGTTTGCTTTGCACCATACCAGACCATCTTGTATTGATGTCCCGTTACTTTCTTTGGTGCTAAGACCATTGGTTCGATCGTTACAGTCACAGCATCGGGCATTTCTACGTTTACTGTCGGTTCTCTATACCCAGCAGGTTGTGAACGTGGAACTACATGAACCATCGTTTCAATCTGGCTACTTTCCATTGAAGGCAATGCTTTCTTAGGATTTCCTGTATCATAGGAGGTGACTGCATAAGTGTATTGAAGTCCATTGATCAGACCTTCGTCAGTATAGAAATTTTTTATACCTGCGTCTTCACCTAACGCAATTGACGGAGTAGAAACAACACGAAAAATATCTCCTGCAACTGGTGGACCTGAGGGGCCATCAGTAATCTTGACATAGAGTCCGCCAAAATAGATTAGTTCTCCAGACCGATATGTACCATCAGGAAATGGCTCACCTGAATTTGGATCTTTTACGACAACATACCCCCCACCATCACCTGGGAATGATTCGTTAAATGCCAAGACTTCCCATAAAGTAGTATTGATGATTTCAAAATCCGTACTTGAATTAAACTTTATAGCGTATGTGGCATTCTTAAAGAAGTCTGCAAAAGATGGTTCGACTCCCATACTCTCAATAGTTGCTTCTGATAGCTTTCCAACGTGTGAAACAGTGAAGAAATTACCTGTAGCACTTGGTTTGTCGAATTCCATCAACATTTCCCAATTTTCTACAGGTTTACCTGTACTCTCATCGTAAGAAGTATCACGTCTATAAACTCTGTAACCTTCAAATATCTTCTCTGAATCAGTTGGGTCAATATATTCTTCTATACTCTTATTTACACCATCAGTCACCCAACGATCAGTACTCTCCCATATCAGAGATACTTGACCATCTGCAGGATAGGCAGTCACAAGAGGGGATGGTGGTGGAGCAGGAGCAATATAATCATCATCATACAGTTTCTGTGCCCAATCTGATGAGGCCTGCAAACCTGCCAAACCTTCTCCAATTGCTACTGCGATGATGACGTTAAAAGTATCTCCTGGTGCAAAAGATTCGACTGGACCGTATGATTGTATAAAACGTTGATCATCATAGTTAGCAGGAAGGGGTTCCACACCTGGAGTACTGATTAATGCATACATCTCTGCATCTGTTGATGGATCGGTATCGATTGTAATTCTCTTATGAGCTGTGAAAGGAATTGTAGCTGAATCATCTTCAGCATCATCACCAATATAGGCATTGAGAACACGTAAACCAATATATCCTGGTGCTGAAGCATTCGAGAAACCGTATGATAGATATCGGTTTGGATGGTCATCTGGATTTAGACTATCTGGTGTCTGATCAAGTGCCACAAAGTCATCTGCTGAATAACTGGCTGTGCCTGTTTCATTACTTGAAATATCAACATCATACCTAAACGCCATAAATAGGTCTTCAAGGGTGTCTTCCCCTATGTTCTTCACATTATATTCAAGGATGAAGAAGTCATACAGTGGAGCATAACTCCATTGGAATCCATTAACCTCAATCTCTAATCCGAGTATTAATCCTTTATTTGCTTCAGGATTGGTGTCAGAACATTTGAACCAAATAGATTGATTCGTAGGTGTTCCTTTTGAAGTCACTCCAGGTTTTTTAGAAACCACCTCTGGTGCATCATCGGTAGGCCATATTTCACTTTGTCTACCATCTGATTCAGCAACACCTACTTCTCCGTTCTTTTTTGCACCAATCCATATATCTCCCTCAAAAATGTATGAATCGTTTGTACCTGCGGGCCACCATCCGGAAGGATTAGCTGTGGGATTACTCGGATAACCGACGACAGTTGTGTTAAAAACAGCTGATGATAAATTTCCTACATCTAAAGCTTTCCAGTCTACTGCTGCATTTAGAGTCATTGTAATGAGAACTAAAAACAATAATAATAATATCGAATAACTTATTAGTTTCATAGAACCGATCACCTCCAAATTGGTGAAGACAACTATATTATTAATGAATAAAATTCATGATTAAAAATAAAATCATCTATATTAATAAATCAACTAAGAACTAAACTTTTGTCAATTTTAACAAAGACTATCAAAATAATAAAAATGGTCATTCCACAATTTCATAGATTCTATACCTTTGTTTTTTCCCATTTCCAATATCTATTTCTTCATCAATAATTAGTGGGTATTTATAATCTGTCTGTTTTACAGAATATAAATATGGAATCGCTCCAGCACTCCGTGCCTCTTTTGCTTGTGATATGTAATTACGTGGTGTTTTCCTATGGACGTTGTTTATCTGATATGTAGATCTATCTGCATAGTACATTAAATCGAAGTGTGCTCCAGTGCGTTCATCATCAGTGAAAAAACATGCATTCTCTGGAAGCTCTCGTTGGATTCTTTCTCCACTTTTAACATATAATGGAATTTGAACATTCCTACTTGTTACATTGTATGCTGTATGCACATATTTTCCTGCGTAGAAAACAGTAAGTATGAGTGCGATAATTCGTAGTCCTGTCCATGCCCATCTATTCCAATCCAACCGACGAATTAGATTGTCAATCAGTAAGATTACTATAAGGATAAGAGTAAATCCGATAAGCTGTTCCACTATCCATATATGTTTGGCGACAAAAGGTGCAAAACCCTTTGATCCCTTCAATTGGTAGTATATTACGAAACGAATATTTCCCGTTGTACTTGGATGCTATATAAGTAATTATAACTAATGATAGCATTGACGATCCCCAAATACTGGTGTATAACCAATCCCTTCTTTCCCATGCTTTACTAATTACAAAAGCCAAACAGATCAGTAATGGTGGAACGGCTATCATCGTTGCAGAAGGAGTCTTTGTTTCTGCCAATGTATGTGGTACGATAACCCCAATTGCCCATGCTAACAGAAATAATTCTGGTAATCGCCATCGTCTAATCAATACAACAATTAAACACAGAACAATAGCAAAGATAATAGCATAGAAGAATGGATAGAACAAAGGCATATATTCAAATAATGGTCTATCCCATGCTGCCGCCCAATTCTCTACATTCGTATTTAGATGATCAATAACTCGTTTATGTTCCCATATATATTCCTTAGTATGAAAAATCAGACAATAAACTACCCATGGTGCAACAGTAACAATACCACTTAAGAAGAGTATCCCTAAATCCTTTAGCCTGATATGTGCAGTTGGTATATAGGATAAATTCTCAATTGAATCCGTTTCATTTGATTCATTATTATCAGATTCATTCTTCCTGTTATACCGTATTTGTTTGAACCATTCCACAAACCAAACAACAAAGGCAATTCCGATAGTAATCAAGGCAAGATAACTCTTGGAAAGATAGGCTATCCCCATTGCGATGCCAGATAATATGTAATTCCTATTTTTTCCTGTACGAATTGCTCGAAGTAAAAACCAACATGATACTTGCACCCATAGTAGTAAAGCTATATCAATGTGATCAGAAAAACGGTAGCCGTGAACAGATTCAAACAGAAATGGATTAAATGCTTGAAAAAATGCAGCAATTAATCCAGTCCGTTTATCTATAAGATCAGAAGCAATTCTATATGTTAACCATGCACACAATACAAGACTTATTGCCGAAGGAAACCGAAGAGCGAAAGCATTTATTCCAAAGATGAAATGGGATATACAGATTTCCCACATCGCAACGGGTGGTTTATGCAGCCATATATGATTTTCTCCCCATCCCTTATAGTCATATTTCAACCATGGTTGATCATAGAGTGTAAACTTTATTGGATGTTTTGTTAGGTTGCGTGCAACAATAGCATGAAATGCTTCATCCCAAAAATGAATCTTGCTGTGTCCAAGGTTTCGAAACACCAATAGACCCGCACTAATCAGTATACATATTAATATGACCTTTATCAGTGTAACTTCCTTCATATTTTTTATATAATTTTGACTGTACTCTGGTATAGGTTAATTATGATCATATATATTTCATATACGAATTACAATGATTGAGTATTGATTTTTAAACACTTATAGAAAATAGATTCATACAATTTAAGTCAATAAGAATACCAATCCAACACCGCCACCCAACATAAGAATTCCCAAAACCAAATATAATATACAGGGAGTAAGGTTTGATGGTGTAGCAGACATACGGAAGTGAGTATTCATTTCTAATACAATCTGTGTTAGTAATGTTCTATGTTCCCGTTGTTTGATTTTGATCATTCCAGTTCCTATCCAAGAGTGGATAGATACCTGTAGATCCGCTTCAACTGATGTTAGTCGAATTGATGAAAGAGTTTCTTCATGAGACAACTGTAGTTTATCAAGTGTTGTGATTAATGCTTCACGAAAAGTGATGTCTGAAACACCAAAAGCAGAAAAACCTTTTAACATTATACACATCATGACAAGAATAACAGTAAAAACCGCAGGGTTAAACCATTTGAGTAAGAATGAGGATGTGACAGGAAGAAATATGAACAATAGTATAGTTGGTATAAAAACAACAAACATTAAATATAGCAGCCACCTGCTTGAGATCAAGAAAGGACGTCTTGTAATGATTCCTCTAAGTGCAATTACTAAGAAAAAAGTTGACATTATACCGAATAATATTGGATAAACGATTTTAAAAATTGAGAGGAATGGATCCATATTCATAACTCCTATTATGCTTTGTTGAGATTAAAACTATTTAATAGTAATACCATTTCTAAAATATACTGTCGCATTGATTGTGGAGATTTGGCAGGGTCAATCTCCATGTCGCGACCGGGAGATTGCTCCTACAGAAGATAGTTTCCAATAATATTCAATCCATAAAAACCTGAACCTATTGTTATTGAGTAAATCACACAACTCCTCTGTTCTATCGGTGCTATTCATCACACACAGCCTGAACTAAATCCAGGATAATTGGTGAAGGTATTGAGAATAGATTTATGGTATTTTAAACAATAAGAATGTCAACCCAACACCGACACTAAACATCAGGATTCCAAAAACCAATTCGATTATACATAGAATAAGGTTTGATGGTGTAGATGACATACGGAAGTAAGTATTCATTTCAGATACAATTTGTGTTAGTAATGTTCTATGTTCCCGTTGTTTGATCTTGATCATTCCAGATCCCAGCCAAGAAACGACAGCTACCTGTAGATCCGCATCAACAGATGTAAGTCGTATTGATGTTAGTCGTATTGATGAGAGAGTTCCTTCATAAGACAACTGTAGTTTATCAAGTGTAGTGATTAATGCTTCACGAAAAGTGATGTCTGAAACACCATAAGCAGAATAACCTTTTAACACAAAACAACCAATCACCAGACCAACAGTAAAAACAACGGGCATTAACCACTTGAATAAGAGTAAGAATGAGGATATTACAGGAAGAAATAAGAATAATAGAATACATGGTATAAACCAAACAAACTTTAAATATAGCAGCCACCTATATGAGACTAAGAAAGGTCGTCTTGTAATGATTCCTCTAAGTGCAATTACTAATAAATCAGTTGACATTGTACCGAATAATATTGGACAAACGATTTTAAAAATTGAGAGGAATTGATCTATATCCATAATTCTATTATGCTTTGTTTAGATTAATACTCTTTATACCCAACCATCTTCAATCATCAATGTTAAGGGGGATTCCATCTCTTCCATAGGTAGTTGAACGCGACGTCTGGTTCGAGAGGATTGATATATTGCCATCAGTAGTTCAAGGGTTGCATATCCTTGATAACCACTTGATCTGTGTTCTCTGTCTTCCTCAATAGCATCAATCATGTCATGCACTGGTGTGACTTCCGATGGTAGTTCAGGAGACATCCATTCTCCACCTGTTTCCTGTGTTCTGTATCGAAATCCCTGGTCCACCCGGTGCGGCGAGTTCAATTTCACCTTCTGTACCGTAGCAATAGATATGGTGATAACCCGGGGCAGTATCATTACCAGATTCTATGATCCCGCGTGCATTGTCTTCAAATTTGAAGTAACCAACTGCGAAATCTTCAGAATGTAAATCATATTTCGTTGGAGTACCGATACGTTCAATTTGACCAATTACCCAACTGACAGGACGATCCCCATAAACATACAACATAAGATCTACAGTATGTGTAGCGTTGTCCTTAAGGTCACCTCCACCACAAATACCATGAATTCGAAAAATGTCACCGATTGCACCATCAGCAATCATTTGACGTGCATGCTGATAGGGAGCACTGAATCGAACTTGATGGTCAATTGCCAGTTTCACACCGTGTTGTTGGCAGGAATCAAGCATTTCTCTACCTTGTCCAAGGTTTTCAGCCATAGGTTTTTCGGATAAAATGCCTTTTATACCATGTTTTGCTGCTTCTATCACTAAAGGGGCATGGTGTTTTGGACGGGTGCAAATTGATACAAGATCAATATCTTCTGTTTCGAGCATTTTGACAAAATCGGTATATTGTTTTTCTACCTCATATCTTTCGCCGTAAGCTTTTAATCGTTCTTCATCAATATCGGAGATTGCAGCTATAGTTGTTCTTGGTTCATTTACATACCATCCGGCATGCATATGTGAAATCCCACCACATCCTATGATTGCAACGTTATAGGTTTTGTCCATTGTCATTTCCTTCTTCTTTATTTGTACTAATGGTTAATTCCTCTATAGACCAGATTCGTCAATTTTATTGTAAATATCAGTTCCCATAGTAACCAATTTTTCTCGTATTTCATCCCAATCTTCTTGATGATTTTTACCTTTGTTAATGACTGTGAATATAACTGAGGAAAATTTTGCAGAATCACGATATGTATAATCGTATTCAGACTCTTGAAATAACTTCATTACATCTTCCCTTCGTTCATCCCTATCAGATCCACGAAATTTTAGTTGGATATAGCAGCTATCATTGAGTAGATTTAAAGTTAATCGTATACGCTTATATTGCTTCCCTATAGATCTTTCTTGATTTATAGGAACTGGAGTTCCTGTGAATAATTCACCAAACAAGCCATCACGAATTGGCTGCCAAAACTCACTATATTCAACATCTGGATCTATTGATGGCCGGGCAACATGTCGAAAAGACAATTCACAATGTGAATTTGCTTTAACTTCAATTAGATACCAATTAACCTCACTTTCGTTGTTACGTAAACGACATGTCGTAATCATCAGGTCTACAAAATCTTCAGCTACAAGTACAGCGACCGTCACCTCTAAAAACCGCGCATATGCCTCAAGTCTACCCCAGTGATCCCAATTTGCTTTACCAAACTGATTTTCAACCACCAAAGTTCCATCTTCTCCTTCAGCAACTATGTCTGCTTTAAGAGCATCAACATTGACTTCTATCTTAGGATTTTCAAAATTACCAACTTTGAATGCGTCCAGATTTTCTGCGAGATCTGCTGAGAATTCTTCTTCGTTGGTGTATATATCTGTTAATGGTATATTCTTTTGGAGATTCATTAATGTCCTTATTTGAATCGAAGTTAATAGATAATACCAACTCTATTTGATTAGTTTACATTATTAGCATTCGGAAAAGTCAATTTACTTCAATAGGTATTCTATAGACATTTCGTCCCTACGGGACTCAAGATAGTGGACAAACACGTTTTTCTATAGACATTTCGTCCCTACGGGACTCAGTTTACCAAAAGCAAGGGCATTATATCCTAAAATTGACGCTAATGGTTAATTCCTCTATAGACCAGATTTGTCAATTATATTGTAAATATCAGTTCCCATGGGAACCAATTCCTCTCGGATTTCATCCCAATCATCTCTATCATTTTTACCTTCGAGCATTAGTCCATATTTTCCTTCAAGGATTGGTGTCCAGAAATTTCTATATTTTGTTTTGGATGTGAAATCAATACTTGCCACAACCACTTATCGCTGTGGTCTTGCACTAATCTCCCAAATAAAGGTGTCAACATCACGAACAGAAAGTTCTAAGTATGCTGAGGATGCTTCCAATAGATTTAGTGCTTCAATAGGTGAAACATTACGATTAATTAGGTTTGATACAAATCTGATTATGTGTACATCAGGTTTTGATGTATCTGCTCCAAATAACATACGAAGATATTGAAAACCCGCAATACCAAAACCTACTATATTAAGAGCTTGGTATTCTTCAACTTTTGCCTTTATTGCCCATTGCTTAAGAGCTTCGTCTTCTTGCATATTTGAAGCATTTCGAATAATCTGAGATAGAAAATCAACAACCTTCAGTAGTGTATTTGCACGCTCTTCATAATTATAATTAAGTTCTTGATGCATAAAGTCATGTGGAGTAGGATATTTTGCAATTAAAATCCTTAATTCGTTAACACTCTGTATATCAGGGTGTTTTTCCATGAAATTCTCTATTCGAGGAACAACAAAACTATCATATCTTCGATTAAGCGATAGGACACAGTCTATTACAAGTACGGCTGGTGGTCTTCCCCATGCTGGATCTACAGATCCAAATCCTCGAACTTTCGGTCCCAACCTTTTTATACCTTCAATAACGGCTTCTAAATCCGTCTTTATAATACATTTTTCATCCATTTTAATCCCCAGTATTAATGATATTTTGATTCTATCAAATTAGAATTTCAATTTAGAAAGGGTATTTACATCCATGATAACCTTATGATTCATAAATAGATATTCTGTTAAAGGAGTATCTAATATGCACCAATGATTGAGTTAAAAATCCAGACTCACACCCACCATAATCAAGCGCGGTGAACTCCATGATATAGGACTGGTATGTTTCTGTGCGGTAAGTGGAATACCATACCGGTCATAGGTAACTGCATCCAGTAAATTGTCTAAGTTCTTTGTATTAAAGATGTTTCTAATATCTGCAAAGAAAGTATATGTAAATCCACCGATAGTACTTCGTTTACTAACCAATGCATCAACGTTGTATGTTGCAGGATACCGCTTTGAGTTGATTGCAGGTTTAATGGGTGCTCTTGGATTCGGGGTGTAAGGTAAACCGCTGGCATATCTCCCTACCAGATTCACAGCAGAAGTAAATGGTAGTTGAATGTCTAAGGCAGCAGAAACAATATGACGTTGATCCCAATTCAAAGGATGACTTTCTGTTACTTCAGGTTGCTGTCGGTAATATGTAAGGTATCCTAAATTTCTACTGGAACCTTTTCCTTTAGCAACTGAATAAGTGTAACTAATCATCCCCGAAACTGGACTGTTTCCAGTACGCCATTTTCGAATTAAGAGTTCAAAACCTTGTACTCTTCCGTATATGTCGTTAATGAAATAACTATAATCATTCGTAATATCAACATGAACACTACTGACGAGGTTATCCACATCTTTTGTAAAACCAGTAATATCAACAGTGAGATCCTCAGTAAATTGTTGGATTACACCGACTTCATAAGCAATAGTCTTTTCTGGATCCATATCAGGATTACCTCTTCTTCTGATAGCACCGCGCATGTCAAAGCTTAGATTCTCATACAGATCATCGCCTCTTGGAATCTGATAGTAATGTCCATAAGTAAAATGTAATTTTGCTCGATCCGTAATTGGGAAGGAAATACCGAGTCTGGGAGCGACCATATGCTTTGTAGTTGGCTCAACAGGGTTTTTTATAATAGGTAATCCTACATTATATACGCTCTTATCCAGTTTGATTGTACCATCGTCATTCAGTTCAAGAGGATCCAGTGGATCTTCAGGAGAAATACCGTCTGGCTTATATAGATCATACCTTAAACCTGCATTGACAATCATCCCTGCATATTCCATCTTATCTTGTGAATATAGACTAAAGGATGTAGGAGTAACATCATAAAACTCCATATAGAGATTTGAACTTCCATAGTTTGTTGCACCGAGATTGTAAAGATGGTTTGTTGAGAATTCGACACCTGTTTGTACTTGATGGTTTTCTGTCACTTGACTTGCGAAAACCCCTTTAACAAGTGATGTGGTGGAAGTACGATCGGTCCAGGAATTATTATCACCAGCAATGGAGAAGGTTGAATCGTTATATGCTTGTTGAGCAGGATTTCTAATACGTCCTTCAGATTGATTCTGTTCAAAAGATTTCTTTGGGTCGTAGGCATTTTCCTCAAAAGTCTTATTCAGAGGATCCCAAATTTTACCTGGTTGATGACTACTGAAGTTTCGATGGAATTGTCCGAATGTAACGGTATAGAATGTTCCAGAGGACAAGTTATGGGAGAGTTGAACAGAAAGGCTTCTACCATCTCTATTGTCTACTTCAACTGCTTGATGCCAATACCGAAGACCACCACCATAGTTGTTGAATTCCCGTTTATCAAAGAGTCCACTTCCAGTGATTTTGATTTCAGGTGTTACCTCAAATTTCAGTTTTCCTTGAAGTGTATATCCTGACCCATCATTATTTGGTAGATAGCTTGTATCCCTACGTAATTGACTTGCAAATGAAAATGTCAACCGATTATCCCATATTGGTCCACTAAGTGCAAATTCCCCAATATGACTTGGTGATAAGTCATATTTTCTTGTATCATTATACAGGTTACTATATTCCTCTAAGTCAACAATATAACCATCAAGTAGTGTTACCTGTTTCTTCTCATAATCGATGACTGTTCCGTCTGAATCTTTGAAGGGTTGAGGCATCATAATTACTTCACCAGTATCTGCATCAACCTTAGATTCACCAGTTTCAGGATCTATTACAGGTTGAAGAGGATTCTCTATCCTATCGGCATAGACACCGGGAAAGATTTCAGTGAATTCCACCTTTTCATCTCCTGTTTTGTTTGCCAATTCCTCCACAGTAGTGTCGTCTCCACGATAAGGTGTCTGATAATCAAACGGTTTTCCAATGAAAATACCTCTAAAGGGTTCAAGTGCAACTGGACGGAAATCGTTATCTGGGTCCAACCACGGACCAAATAATGGATCACCATGGTGTTCATTCCACTGTCCTACCCGATACCTAAATCTACCAGAAAAATGTTGTGTACCAACCTTTGTAATTAGATTAATTATACCTGATTGTGCATCACCATGTTCAGCGTTAAATCCCCCTGTGATAACTTCCATCTGTTCAAGAGCATTAGTACTAATTTGCAGTCCTAAACCCCTTCCTATGGGATCATTAACAGGTATACCATCTATAAGGTATTTTATCTCCATCGATCTACCACCTCGAACATGCAATGAACCTGACGAGTTTAACACAGCCACACCCGGTTGAGTTTGTAATATTCCGTTTACGGTATCACGCGGCATAGATGCAATTTCATCAGCTTCAACAATTCGAGTTGTTTGTGTTACATCTTTCTTTATCAGAGGTTTAGCTGCAGTAACTATTACACCTTCTAACTCAGCAACTTCTGTAGCTTCTAATGTAAAGTTTATTGTGGTAGTTAGACCTGCAAAAACTCTATTTGCTTTAACAGTCTTGGTCCGGTATCCAGTAATTTCAACTTTGACATCATACCCACCGGGTGGGATATTCGTCATTACATAATATCCAGATTCATTTGTTGTGGCGGTAGTATTTGTACCAACAATCGTTACAATAGCATTGGTTATAGGTGCATTATTAGCTTCATTAGTTATTATGCCAGATATTTTACCAATTGTTGCAGCATTGATATAATGGATATTGAATATAAAAATAGTAAAAATTAAAATGAGAGATAATAGCAGTATTTTGAAAATGTTATCAACTTTCAATATTTAACTCCTTTCTCTGAATAACATGCAGCTGTACATATAGTAAGGGGGTAAACCTTATGTATCTAACACGTTTTCAATAAATTTTAGACTTTTAATATTTCGTTCAGTATGGTATTGAATAAAACTACTAAGTAATAATTTCAATTCACGATGATTACGAGATGAAGCACGAATCCGATTTAGCATAGTTAGGTCAGATGATCTTAATGTCTTTAAAAGTTCACAACTTCCAGGAGCAATTGAGAAAGCATTGGTATCCCTATGATGACATTCAATGCATAGAACGCCTCCGTGTCCAACACTAAATACAATTTCTGGTGATCCAGAATAATTTGATTTCAATTTTTTAGGTAGGAATGCAGTCACCTCTGAACTACAATTGGCACATTGAGTAAGTTGTGGAGAAAAACCAGCAAGTTCCAAAAACTTTATTTCAAAAACTCTTGCCAGCAATGGCACATCATCAATTTCGGATAAGAATTGATATGTATATATCAATAAATTAAAGATATCAGGATTTGCATCCCCTTCAATCGTAATTGCATCAACTAACTCAGCAAAATAGCATCCGTATGTGATCCGTGTAAAATCGGAACGAATTCCATCAAAACCTTCAATTAAATCAAAACCAGTGAGACTTTGAAGATCCCTATTTTCTTTATAATTAAAAAGGAGCATTCCGTGGTTAAGTAGTTCTAAACTACCACTAAGTTTGCTCTTAGGACTTTTTACACCGTAAGCAACGACTTTAACTTTTCCATATTCGGGTGTATAGAAAGTGATTATTTTATGGGAATCTTGAAATGGATAGGTGCGAATTACAACTGCAGGTGTTTTATGAACAAGCATGTTTCTAATGTGTGTAGAACTTTATTAACACACTATTATTTAGGAAGGATTTTATCGGGGCGAGAGGATTTGAACCTCCGACCTCCTGCTCCCGAAGCAGGCGCGCTAGCCGGGCTGCGCTACGCCCCGTAATCGTGTAAATTATACATCTCTTTATACAGAGATGTCAAGTCTTATCCTCAATATCATCAGAAACAGATGTTGTTTTAGGCATCTGAATTTGTATTCTTTGAATTCTTCGTTCATCGGACTCTAATATGGTAAAGTTAATTCCTCTATATGTAAATACTTCATCCTGGTCAGGAACTCTTCCGAAGTGGTCAACAAGAAATCCACCAATTGTATCTATATTTTCTGCTTCAAGTTCGGTCTCAAGCTTTTCATTCAATTCAACAAGGTTTAATCTTGCGTCAACAGAGTAAACATCTGAACTAATTTGTATATATTCCTCTTGTTCGTCTACTTCATCTTCATCTTGTATTTCTCCGACAATCTCTTCAATAATATTCTCAAGAGTTATGATTCCAGCCGTACCCCCATATTCATCAACGACAATTGCAATGTGTTGTTTATGTTCGCGTAATTCTCTAAACAACTCAGAGATCTTTTTACTTTCTGGTGTAAAAAATGGTTGTCGATCTACTATAAGATGATGCAGGTTTACTGGTTTATCCTCTGCCCAACAATCCAACATATCTTTGACATGTAGTATCCCGACGATCTGATCAATAGTTTCTTCATATATAGGTATACGTGTATGTCGACATGCAATAGTAGTCTGTAATACTTCCTCTTCAGGAGTTGAAAGATCAAGACAAACCATATCCGTTCGAGCAACCATGATTTCACGGGCGACTTTGTCAGGTAAATCCAATATCCTTGAAATCATTTCACGGTCATCGGGTTCTAATATATTTTGACTATCTGCAACGTTATCCAGTGTCTCTAATACTTCTGGTGATACAAGACTATCATGTGCTGAAGCACTTTTTCCTCCAAAAATACGCACAAGTATATTAACAATGTAATTTAATGGGGTTAGTATCAAAAATCCACCCCAATATACGACACGTAAAGCACGCAATGCTCGAATAGTAGCCCCACTTGGACTCCCTTGGACGTAGTTTTTAGGGAATAACTCAGTAAAAACTACTAGTAGGAAAGCAGCAATACCAACTTCTATTAATGGGTGTAATGGAAACTGTATTATCAGCAAGACACTGGCAACTATCAATAAGGTTTTTGCTGTGATAATAGTTAATGAATATCGACGGGGGTACCGCAATAGAGATGTTAACACCTCGTACCTTTTGCCACCTTCCTCAGCAAATTCCAAAATATCAGTACGTGTCAACCGAGCAAGCAATGCTTCAGCAGCAGAAAATAGAGCATTTAATATCAACAGTATTCCCAAAAGAACTAATCTTGTAGCTAAATGTAGGTCATCCAAACGTGAATTCACACCTCCAATATCATTTAATTATGTATGATAAATACAATTAGAATACTCAGTGTTAACTTCGTTGAACATACAGATAGATTTAAAATAGATTATGATTAGTCGTTCCAAATACTCTTTAACAGGTAATTCTGTTTTTCAAACATTATATTTGCTTCTTCATGTGTTTTATGATCATATCCAATCAGATGAAGTATTCCGTGAATTGTAAGAACTACTACTTCTTTATTAAATGAATGTTGTGCTGCCTTTGCTTGTCGTTCTGCTGTATCGAGAGATATAACAATATCCCCAAGGATATTGGGATTTAGTTTTTTACTTTCTTGATCATCATGCATGGCAAAAGCCAACACATCGGTAGGTGAGTCTATTCCACGATAATCTCGATTTAATTCTCTAATGTGTCTGTCATCAGTTAGCAGAACACTTACTTCATACTCATCAAGACTATGTGCTTTTAGTGTAATTCTGATTGCATTATAGACCACTTCAACATCAATGTAGATATTATTATTATCATTGGTAACGTCGATCAAAGTCGTTACCCTTCAGTTTCATTGGTTTCGGTTAATATTTCTTTCATTTCAGGTGGAGGAGTAGTTTGTTCATAAGCTTCAATGATTCGCTGAACTAATTCATGTCGTACTACATCCTCCTTAGAAAAGTAGATGAAATGGATACCTTTGATACCATCGAGTACATTTTGAGCGTCTGCGAGTCCAGAGGTCTTGTGTGTAGGTAGGTCAGTTTGTGTTATATCACCGGTAACGACTGCTTTTGAATCGAAACCGAGGCGTGTAAGAAACATCTTCATTTGTTCAATCGTTGCATTCTGTGCTTCATCAAGAACGACGAATGAATTGTTTAATGTCCTTCCACGCATAAATGCGATAGGAGCAACTTCAATAATATTACGTTCGATATAATTATCAAGTGAATCAGGAGGCATCATATCATACAATGCATCATATAATGGTCGTAGATATGGGTCAACTTTTGCTGCAATATCACCCGGTAGAAAACCGAGTCTTTCTCCAGCTTCAACAGCGGGTCTGGTTAGAATTATTCTACTCACTTGTCCATTTTTTAGGGCGGAAACAGCCATTGCCATAGCGAGATATGTTTTTCCTGTCCCAGCTGGACCTATTCCGAATACGAGATCGTTGTTTTTGATTGCCTCAACATACCTTTTTTGTCCAGAGGTCTTTGGACGAATTACCCCTCGTTTCGAAAAAACGGGAATAGATTCAGTCGAACTTTGATCTAAAGTGTCTGTATCATCAGACTCAGATGCACGGATAAGGTAATTTATATCTGTTGTAAGTATTCGTTCACCTTTCCGTATTCGGTAAAGTAATGATTCCAATACTGATATGACTCTATTTACCTGTTGTTGATTATCCCCAAGAACAGCAATGGAATCACTTTTTAAAACAACGCGAACGTCAAAATCGTCCTCTATTATTTTTAAGAATTCGTCACTATTGCCAAATAAGGCTTGAACTTCAGCGTTGTTCTGAATCGGAACACCCTTTATTTTTTGTTTTTCCAAATGGAATTTTATCCTCCTAAGATTAATGTGTAAATTCACACTATTCTGAATAAGATTAAAGCAAAGTTAATATCGTCGTTTAATTATGTAGTTATTGAGTAAAGCAAACAGATCGTTCAGCTTGAAATGACAGAGATATTATACCTAAATATGAAATATAAAACAAGTACTATATTATTGGCGTTCGTAGAATTTTACCTCTCGTATTTTACCACCCTTCAAAGGAGTAATCGTTTCATTCCTATATATACTGTTAGAAATATTTGAACGAGTCTTATTTTGTATATCCTCAATTCCATCTGCTGTGATCCGTAGATATAGAATCTTGTGTCTAATATCATATCTTATAATTTTGTGGTTTTTAACATCAGTATGTCTGTGTTGTTGTACTTGAATAAAAGAATTATTCCATTGAGGAGATTTCTCTTCTGCAGTAAAATCCAAAGCAAGTTTTGGAATATCCGATGCAGTATGGACTTCAATATATGCGATATATGTAGGTTTATCCAGTTTGATTAAAGTATCTGTTTTTAGTGTTCCGTCAATTTCTACTTGATAATTATTACGGTTAGATAAGGCTTGAAGTGTTCTTGCAGCAAAATACTTCTTACGAATCTTACCTTTTGCCAAGAAAGTTCCAATTGTGGATAAATCACCATCTACCATATTGGGGTTAGAAGATGTTAGTCGTGATGGTTGTACCTCCATTACAGGTGCATTTTGAAGAATCGCACAACCTTGTAGAGTAAAAGCCAGTATGAATACTGCAGTAGTGATTATGTATAATTTTCTATCGAGCATAAAATTTTACCTCTCTTATTGAAGCTCCCTTAAGTGGTATATGTACACTTTTATCTCTATCCCGTTCTCGTGTAGAGTTAAATTTATCTTCAATTCCATCTGCTGTCAATCGCAGGTATAAAATCTCACGGTTAATCTCGAATTTCACAGGTTTTGTTCCCTCTACATTGAAATGATACTTATCACGAACTACATCGAAATTTGTATCAAATCTTGGAGGATCTTCAGATGTTGTAATTAAGGCTAAATTAGGTATACGAGAAGCAGGATATACCTCAACAAAGGAGATATATGTGGGTTCATCAAGTTTTATCTCTGCTACGGTACGACGTCCTATTACATTAGTAGTATATCTTCTTTCGCTTTGAATGAATCGACCAGGTGTAACTCGTACATTCTGATATTTTTTCTCAACATGTCCTGTTGCAATGAATGTACTGACTGTGTTTAAATTTCCATCAACCATTTTGGGATTTGTAACACTACTGAGTTTTGTAAAAGGTATTTCAATTGTTGGTTGATTTAGGACTGCACATCCTAAAACTACAATAAACAGAATTGCTAATAGAGTTATATGTTTCATTGGAATCTCCTAATTAGGTTATTGTAGATTATGAGATTACCTATCCATCTATGTTAGATTCTAAGAGAAGAGCGTGGTAGGAATAGGTACATTATAGCGTTCGGCTGATTCAACAAGTTTATTCCAAGTAGGTTCTTCAATGGGTATCCCTTCTTTTTCTCTTTTTTCACGACTTCGTTGTTCAAAATCCCCAGGAACATAAATTTCTTCAGTTCCAGGTAATGTTGCAGATGATTTTACCCATTCAATAAGATATTCGATTTCTTGTTGATAATCTACTAAGTCAATAAAATCTTCTATTTTTATTGCAAACATTACAATACCACTTGCTCCACGTGTTGGTGATTCACGACTACAACCTGCCCATGATAGACCCCCAGCAATAGCATCAATCATAACTCCAAGTCCAAACCCTTTATGACCGAACTGAAAACCTCCAAGCGGCATTACTGCGGTATCCTGTGGACGATCTCGAAATACATCAGGGTCAGTGATTGCCTTACCATCAGAATCTATCATCCATCCTTCTGGAATCGGTTCTTCGCGTGCAGATTGAACAAGGAGTTTACCCCCTGCTACCACACTGAGTGTCATATCAAGTAGGAGTGGTTCACCATTTGCACGGGGAACTGAAATAGCAATTGGATTGGGAGGTAATCTACGTGAAGTACCCCCATGTGGATGCATAAATCGTCCTCCACCATTTAGTAAAACAATACCGATCATTCCAGCATTTGCTGCTATTGGTGGATATTCACCCATCCGCCCCGCGTGTCCACATCTATGGAGTCCAACCGCTCCGATTGTACATGATCCAGCTTTTTGCACAGCCATTTCCATAGCTTTTCGCGCAGCTACCATTCCTAATGCACCATTAACATTTATTACAGTTGCTGCTCCCCTTTCTCTGACAATCTCCATCTTATCAACAGATGGTCCACCTGCCATGCCACCGATATAGTTTGGAGCATTGATTACCCCGTGTGAATCGTGTCCAACTAAATTTGAATCAACGACATGGTCACTAACAATTTTGGCATCTTCTTCGGTACCACCTGCAGCTTTGTATATATCGCATACGAACTTTCTCAGAACAATGTGAGAAACAACCGGCATATAACGCTCCTAAACTAAATCTATGATGTACTTATTATGTAGGTATGATAACTGTTTTATATGAACTATTAAATCGAATTTCATATAGAAATGTCAGTTGTATGAAATCCATCAATAGATACTGAATTATATCACTTATTGGGTTAATTTATCACATTCTTTAGGAATTATCAAGGTATGGAAAATAAACGGTGTAAAGTGTTTGGCATGAATGTCACGGATCATAGGGTGATTAGCTTATAGTTGATAGTTATTAGTTTACAGTTTTTAGTTGTTCACAATAGTTATATAAATATTATTAATATGTTCAAAAAAGTTACACTTTTTGTCACATGGTGTGACATTGATAAAACCCCTCTCCCGTCAGTACTACACTGGGTTTAGAGCCACTTTTTTAAGGTTACAATAATTTGTAAAAATTATAAAGTGGGGGTTGAATTTTGTGTCTTTTACTTTTCTTTTGATCCATTGATTTAGGATTGTTTGAATGTGAAGTTTCTTATCCATCCATTTTGACATGGTATTAGAATATATTCGATAAATCATAGATTCGGAGGATTCTTTGTACGTGCCATTTGCAATATTTTGAACCAACGGACAGGGAAACACCAATTCTATGAAGAGAATTATATCTGTATGGACGATTCGTAGTAATGAGATACAGTGTAGTTTACTGTTGTGCATGATAGTCTGTTTTGTTTGAAGTCGGTCTAATTTTAAGTTTTTTGAGTTTTTTGAGTTTTTCAAGTTTTTTGAGTTGCTTTTTAAGAAATGATTTTTTAATGAGCCGAAAACCCTGTTGTGGGTTGGGATAACAAAGGATTTGATGAATCGATGTAAAATTTTAAAATTTGAAAAACTAAAAAAATATTCGGTTGAATTCACATTGATATTCCTCAGTATCCGCTTTTTTAGGCTTTGAATAAATATGTTTTGAGGACGATTCTCAAAAGGTGATAATTCTGAATGTTTTAGTTGTAATTCTAATACCATTTCTATAAATTATTGTCTCATTAGGTGGTTATTATGGTAGTCATTTTCAGGTCACAAACTGAAAGTTTGTGGTACAAAAAGAGGCATTTTCAATTAGAAATGGTATAACATGGATTTTCCTATTTCCCAGATAGTGGATTTGGTTTAATTTGGCATAAAGTTTAGAAGCCCAAATAATTAGAACAGGACTTACGCAACTTAAGTAGAAATAGGTAAAATTTGACTTAAAAAGCCGTCATTTCATTGTTTTAACCCCCTAAATCCCCCTTATCAGGGGGACTTTAAGATGAAATGCGTAAGTCCTGTAGAAAATAGTTACACTTCACGGTATAAACAATATTTCGTATCTTCCAAGTAATGTGTTATCTTTAGTTTACAATTAGTGAACGATATAGTATTATAACATTTTGTTTATATTTTGACAATTATATTTAATTTATTTTATATTATTGTGATATATGTGTGTTAGTTGTTAGGTATTTGTGTTTTCTTCAATTAATTTAAAGACTTATGGAAAAGTGTAAAATTAGATTTTGATATAGTTTATACTAAAAAAAGTATTTGATCCGCTTCTATTCCGTAAATTAATGCCATAAACTTTACACACCCTTACGTTTGGGTGTGTAAATAATTTTGTCACCTTTGGTGTTAATAAGTGTTAATTTAATGATATTAGTTTATTTTTATGTATGTTTGAGTTCTCTGAATCACAGATTACACAGATTACGCGGATAAGAGTGTTTGGAGAGGGTAGGAGTAAGATCACAAACTAAATGAAGATTAAAATAATAATTCGGTTCGGTTAGGAAACCGCCAAATCAACGGTATGAATGCCTTATGGCATTCCCCGCCTACCGAGTTTGGGAAAATGGGAATTACCGAATTTAAAACTTAATCCTCATAAAGTTTGTGGTACAAAGAGGTGTTTTTTCTGAATCACTGATTACGCAGAGGAGAAGGGTTTATGTCTGCATGAATTTCTTTCAATGAATTCATCTCATTAGACATACATTGATTATACTAAGTTTTCACTATATTTCATCTGCACTTAACGAAATCCATCTTCTGTACGATGCCAATTTCTACCATGATCTGGATCACGGAATGGAATAGTTCTGCCTAATAATTGTTTGAGGACATCACTCTCTTCCATCAATTCTTCATCAGTCAATTGGCGTGGCATATCTTCTTGGGGATAGATTACAGATCTGTTATACATTCCAAGTAACCCTACTCGTGGAGAATCTGTATTATTTGGTCGAGACTGATGCCAAATAGCTCCATTAGTAAACATTATTGATCCCTTTGGAGCGGTAGCAACAACACTCTCCATTCCTTCTGCTTCACCTAATTCGGGTCGTCTAAGGGTTTTATGAGATTCTGGAATACAAGCTGTCGCTCCATTCTCAATTGTAAAATCATCTAACATCCAGACTGTTTGTCCTGTCATTGAACCAGCTGGAAATGGAGATTGCATTGCCCAATATGGGTAGTCAATATGCCATCCGCCAGCAGGTGCCCCAGGTCCGACAACATTCGCGGTAAAAGTAGAAGCAATTACATCCTCTCCAAGCATACGTTTCCAGACTGCAATCACTGTTGGATGTTGGATGAAATATCTGAAAATGGGAGATTTACCGACAATTGCCCAAACCCGTCGAATTTTACCATCTCCGTAACTATGATCCTGTCCATTTTCTATATCTTCATCAATCAATTTCCATATCACTTCCCGTGCTTCATCTGCTTCTTCAGGTGAGATGACATTTTCGATTATATGGTATCCCAATTCTCGGAGATCGTTCTCAACATGATCAAGTCTTTCTGAATCTAATGCGGATTTTATTTGCATCTTACTTCACCTATATCTATTTAATTCTCGGTAAGTTTCGAATTGTTTCAATAATTCTATCTTCAACATTATCTGTATCACTGTCTGGAATTCGATTGTGTTTGTCCATCCATTCAATATTCTCTGCTACGCTTTGTATGACAGGAATCTTTGGATAGAAATTGGGTAATACTGAAGCCAATTTTTCATGACTAAATATCTGCGTATGTCCAAAATTCCCCCTCAAACCACTGAACCGCTCTGGTGAGATGGCAATAAGTGTTTCTTGTGAAACATGTACTATTTCTATGTTAACACCGAGTGCATCTGCAGCTGCTGTATGCCATTCATCCCATGTTCGTGCTTGTGGATGAACGATATTATATATTTGACCAAAACATTGCGTTTTACCAAGGATATTTGCAAATGCATCACCAGCATCTCGTGATGCCAAAAATTGAAAGTAATTCAATCCATCACCGGCAGATAGGATAGGTTTCCCTTTACGTAACCGATCTATCCAACTTCCATCTCCTCCTACCTGTCTTAAGAGATTCATTCCAGGTCCGTGTGTATAGGATGGTTTGAAGATTGTTACAGGAAAACCATCATTTTTATGTGCATCTAATAGTAAATTATCCGCAGCTATTTTACCCAACCCATATCCAGATACTCCTTGTAGGGGACCGGTTTCAGGTATGTTAATACCACTGAAAGGAGGTCCATATGTCATAACTGTGGAACAGTGTATGAAATGTCCTACTTTCCCTTTGCAAGCTCTGAGCGATGATGCCGCATCTTCAGCATTGAAACTGATCATGTCTATGACAGCATCCCAGTTCTCAGCTGCAACTTTTTCCTCAAAATCCTCACGGTTTTGTCGGTCTCCTTGAATTATTCGAAGATCTTGTGGTGGTTTGTCGACATGTTGTCCACGATTGAATAGTACGACTTCGTAATTCCGTTCCAGTAGAGCCGCGACTATGCCACGACTAATATTTCCTGTTCCTCCGATGACTAATACTTTCATTTCGTATTCCTCTACTCATGAAATCATGAAATATCCCTTTGCTAAACATATAATAGTTTAACGACTTGTGCCAGTTAACTATTTGTATTTGTTGTTTTCACGGATTATGTGTTTTGTGCTATAAACATTTCGTCCCTACGGGACTCAAGAGTGTATGTTTGATGTTTTCTATAGACATTTCGTCCCTAATGAAGTTAAAGAATTTATTCGGGTAATTTCCAGTTTCTTGTAGAATCCGGTGCGGTTAGGAAACCGCACCTACCAGCTCTGGGTCCAAATTACCTATTTTATTTTTTTTAACTTCATACGGGACTATAAATCTGTATATGATTGTTCCTGTTTCACTTAAATCATAATGTAAGTGTATCAATTGAAAATGGTATTATATGAGAATACAACGATTTAGTTTAGATTTGTAGTTTCTCTTTACTCTAAAATCTATGAGAATATATCAATTTTCTTTAAGATTATTTTCATCAACTATTGAACGTGCTAATCCCCAGTCTAATCGTCTGCGATAGAATCCGTCTCGTCGTAATCCTTTGAATGCAGTTAGAAAAACATCATGCGTTTTTTGCCTAATGTAGTTAAGACGAGAATTTAACTCCTCTACATCCACTTCCCATGGCACCAAAATTTTAGTTATTGAACGACCGTGATAACGTACAGTATATTCACTTAATTCTTTTGGAGGACAAAACCTAATAGATGGTGATACAGTATTATCTATTGCCACAAGACCAAGATTTCCGTTAGGTTCATTAAATCTTATATTTCGGTTACGAGATGGTTGTGGTAGGTATTCCTCCAATTCTCTTAGCCTTCCAAGTTGCTGGCTATTACGCCATATCATTACATCGGATGTCTCATTTGGTGTAAATAGTGCCAATCCAACAGGGTGTTCAGTATCCTCAAACATTCTGCTTACATTATTAAGGTGGTTACCATTTTTTGACGTCGTATGATGTTTTTCTGGAACTAATGAAATAAAATCACTCAATCGCTCTTCGAACAAATTACTCCTGATAAAGGCTTCAGGAATTATTGCTGCTACCCAGTCACAATTATTAATACACAATTCAAGTGCATATTTATATATATCGTCATGAGAAGTAGCTTTTGGATATGACAAACCTCTACGAGTGGCCGAATTCCGCGCTAACCAAGGAGGATTTGTTATGCATACCTTATATCCTATAGGAAAATCAGTCAGTGTGTCGCGTTTTTGTATCCCATTTGCTCCAGGATGTAAATCGTATAATTTCCAGTCATTGTATTTTAGTTTTGCAGAATCAATTAAATTTGGTATGTCTTTTGCGCCAGCAAAGGGTTCTAATATTGTTTTTTCTTCTATATTTGCTTTAGATACCCAATTTCTGAAAGGATGTAATTTAAACGGATTACCCCGTGTGTAAAATCTACCTATTGCACGTTTATTATCCATAAGAATTATGATGTATTCTAAACTTAGTGAAAAAACATACTCAAAACTGTAATTATCTATGGGTGGTATATATTAATTACATATTTACTGATTTATATCAATGTAATTCTCATACTATCAATAGAATGTATAATGGAAATAATTTGACATAATTCCATCTAAAAGGTATCATCTAAAAGGTATGATAATTTCTCAATCCTACAAAGATCTTACAATTATGAAATTGAGTCTCAATGACACATCCGCTTGTAGGTTCATACGATTTTCGTAATAGGAAATCATGGTTCGTACTGACAAATTTATGAAGTAGCAAACAATATAGACATTTTACCTTGATAGACATATCAATAATTATGTCCATGAACATATTTCATAGAAAACTGTCTGTACTCAGAAAATAGATCCATATATTGTGGATAAAATAATTACCTTAAATTACTTTCAATTAAAATATGAGGAGTTAAATATGAAAAAAAAACGAATGTATATTATAATACATAGTTTGGTTATGTTTTTAATCTTAGGATCAATTCAATCAGAAACAATCACACTCTATTCTGGTCGTAGTAAGAGTCTTGTTGAACCAATAATTGAGCAGTTTGAAAAAGATACTGGAATAGAGGTAATTGTAAGTTTTGCAAATACCACTCAATTAGCCTCGAAACTCATTACCGAAGGAAAAAAAAGTCCAGCTGCGTTATTTTGGGCACAAGATGCCGGAGCATTGGGTGCAGTGAGTAAGAAAGGTCTCTTTGAAAAACTTCCCAAGAATATACTCTCTAAGGTACCAGAAACATTTAAGCATGGAGATGGTTTATGGGTTGCCACCAGTGGTAGAGCACGGGTATTGGCATATTCATCTGATAGACTAACTACAGATAAACTTCCAGATAGTATTTTTGATTTAACTAAACGGAATTGGAAAGGTAAAGTTGGATGGGCACCACTAAACGCTTCGTTCCAAGCCTTTGTAACAGCTATGCGAGGACAGGTTGGAGATAAACAAACCGAAAAATGGTTACGTGATATGAAGAAGAATGGAACAATTGCATACCCAAAGAACACTCCTATAATTGAAGCACTTGCTGCTGGTGAAATAGACCTTGGTTTACCAAATCATTATTACCTTTTTCGGTTTAAAAAGAGTAATTCAAAATTTCCTGTATCACAAACATTCTTTAAAGTTAAAGATCCTGGGAATCTGGTAAATGTAGCCGGAATAGGATTATTAAAGAATAGTAAGAACAAGAAAACTTCCCTTAAATTGATTGAGTATCTACTTTCATACAAAGCACAACAATACTTCGTTAGTGAAGTTTTTGAATATCCTGTCATTGATGGTGTCATACCAAACCCTAATTTGGTGTCTTTGGATGAATTGCTAAAAATAGTACCGAAATTCGATCTAAATGAAATGGATGATATTGAAGGTACAGTAAAACTCCTTCGTAAAGTCGGCATAATGTAGGTAAAAGCTGTGATTGAGGTGCATCATCAATAGGCAACACAGCATTTCATACATTGGTCAGAGATGGTATATTTTCATTCCTGCAGTCGTTATCTGTATTTGTGGACTTATTCCTTTAGGATATCTGATAGCTAAAGCATTTCAATTGGAGAGTAGTACACTTGTAGAGAATTTATTTCGATGGCGTAATGCAAAACTCTTTCTAAATACAGTGTTACTTACGATTGGAGTTCTTCTATCGGATATCTTATTAGCAACTCCTGCAGCTTGGTTAACGAGTCGTTCAGATATCAAATACCAGCGTATTTTTAGTGTTTTTTGCACTCTACCATTAGCCATTCCTGGTTATGTCATAGCTTATGCATTATTAGCACTTGGTGGTTACAACGGAATATTCGCATCGTTTTTTGGTTGGAATATACCTCGTCTGCATGGTTATTGGGGTGCATTGATCGCTCTCTCCTTCTATACAACCCCTTATCTCTTTTTAAATTTACGGACTGCTCTCTTAGGTTTAGACCCAAGTGTTGAAGAATCTGCCCGAAGTCTTGGTTATGGTCAATGGAGAGTTTTCATTCATGTCATACTGCCCCAACTACGTCCAGCATTTTATGCAGCAGGATTACTCATCTGTCTACATGTTCTTGGGGACTTTGGTGTTGTTTCATTAATGCGTTATGAGACATTTAGTTATGCGTTATTTGTCGAATATAAACTATTATTTGAACACAATTATGCATCCTGGCTTGCCTTGATCCTACTAACGATTACGGGATGTCTTCTGTGTCTTGAAGCACGTATGTTATATAAGGTAGACCTTCATAAAGCGGGACATGGTACGTCCCGTACTCCATCTATCATACCTTTACGAAGATGGAAGTATGTAGGTTATACTTATTTGTGTGTATTATTTTTAGCTACAGTTTGTATTCCCACCTTAGCAGTAATTTTATGGTTGTTCAGAGGATTTGAAGTTTCGTCATTAGAAGGAATTATTGAGGCATTTCTTGGTTCAATAAGTATTGCTATTCCGGTAGCCTTAGGTTGTGCTTTAATGGCTGTACCGTTTGCGTATATCAATGTACGGTATTCCACTCGCTTTTCAAACACAATTGCGCGTATCCCTTATATAGTTTATGCTATTCCGCCTTTGGCATTTGCTCTATCAATTATCTTTTTTGTTAATACAGATGCTACGGTTTTAGTACTAATCACTGCTTGTATGCTTCATTTTCTTGCTGAAGCTATAGGTCCAGTACGAAGTCCACTCTATCAAGCATCACCGTACTTAGAGGAAGCCGCGCGTTCGCTTGGTTGTTCACCTATAATGGCATTTCTCAGAACTCTGTTACCGATTCTACTTCGTGGCATGTTAATTGCTATTGCCCTTGTATTTCTTGCGACAATGAAAGAACTTCCGTTAACTCTACTGCTTAGACCACCTGAATACGAAACCTTAGCGGTAAATGTATGGGATTATACTGAGGAGGCAATGTTTGCACAAGCTGCCCCTTATGCATTTGTAATTCTCGTTTTTTCTGCTATATTTGTTGGTTTACTCATTCGCAAGGAAAGATGATGTTATATTTCTGCAACAAATTGTTGGATATTTTGTCAAATTTTGGTATAATCAGATTTCGTAATTTGTTGATTAGAAATGTAATTTTGATTTATGAAGTTAAAGAATTTATTCAGGTAATTTCCAGTTTCTTGTAGAATCCGGTGCGGTTAGGAAACCGCACCTACCAGCTCTGGGTCCAAATTACCTATTTTATTTTTTTAACTTCATTTATCAAAATGAACCTTTCAATCCTTCCATACTAAGAGTATTACATATAGTCAATCTAATATATACTGGATTTAGGGCATTAGAACATTGGTATTTATCAGACCCGAAGCCGTGCTGCTTACTGGGATGGCAAAAATGCACTCGGTGAACCTGTCGTGAGTAGTGTCTATTTTAATACACTCACAGCAGAGGATTTCAACGCAACACGTAAAATGTTAATAAGGAAATAAGTAACACAACAATAAAAATGAAAAGAACACTTTTTACTATTATTTTGACACTACTTTTTGGTTCAACGGTCTATCTACCATTCAGTTATGCCCAAGATTCACCCCAATGGCATCTCCCCGAAGGGGTAAAAGCGCGTCTCGGTAAAGGGACTATAAGGGAAGTAAAGTATTCACCTGATGGCACACTCCTTGCAGTTGCCAGTAGGATTGGTATTTGGATTTATAACGCTCAGACAGGTAAAGAACTTGACCTACTCACAGGGTATATAGGTATGGTCTATAGCGTAGCGTTTAGTTCTGATGGAAATACACTCGCCAGTGGGAGTGGTGATGACACTATCCGTCTCTGGGATGTTAGGAATGGACAACATCTTCGCACGCTCACAGGGCATACAGGTGTGGTCAATAGCGTAGCGTTCAGTTCTGATGGAAGCACACTCGCCAGTGGGAGTGGTGATGACACTATCCGACTATGGGATGCGAGAAATGGAAAACATCTTCGCACGCTCAAAGGGCATACAAGTTGGGTCTATAGCGTAGCGTTTAGTTCTGATGGAAATACACTCGCCAGTGGGAGTGGTGATAACACTATCCGTCTATGGGATGTGAGAAACGGAAAACACCTTCACACACTCACAGGTCATATGGTTGGTATGGTCAATAGCGTAGCGTTCAGTCCTGATGGAAACACCCTCGCAAGTGGGGGGGCGGATTTCACCATCCGTCTATGGGATGTGAGCAGTGGCAAACATCTTCGCACGCTCACCGGACATACAGGTGGGGTCAGTAGCGTAGCGTTTAGTCCTGATGGAAACACCCTCACAAGTGGGAGTTATGATAAAACCATCCGTCTGTGGGTTGCGAGCAGTGGCAAACATCTTCGCACACTCACCGGACATACAGGGGTGGTCAGAAGCGTATCGTTCAGTCCTGATGGAAACACACTCACAAGTGGGAGTTATGATAAAACCATCCGTCTCTGGGATGTGAGCAGTGGCAGACATCTTCGCACGCTCACAGGGCATACAGGTGAGGTCAATAGTGTATCTTTCAGCTCTGATGGGAACACCCTCGCAAGTGGGAGTTGGGATAACACCATCCGTCTCTGGGATGTGAGTAGTGGCAGACCTCTTCGTACACTCACAGGGCATACACATCGGATCAATAGCGTGGCATTCTCACCTAATGGGAACACACTTGCAAGTGGGGGTTCGGATCGCACCATCCGTCTATGGGATGTGAGCACTGGAACACACATGCATACCCTCATTGGGCATACAGGTAATGTCTTTAGCGTATCGTTCAGTCCTGATGGGAACACCCTCGCAAGTGGGAGTGATGATAAAACCATCCGTTTATGGGATGCGAGTAGTGGCAGACATCTTCGCACACTCACTGGACATACACGAAGTGTCAATAGCGTATCGTTCAGTCCTGATGGGAACACCCTCGCAAGTGGGAGTTGGGATAACACCATCCGTCTCTGGGATGTGAGCACTGGAACACACCTACACACCCTCACTGGACATACACATCAGGTCTTTAGTGTATCGTTCAGTCCTGATGGAAACACAATCGCGAGCGGGAGTGTGGATAACACCATCCGTCTGTGGGATGCGAGCAGTGGCAGACATCTTCGCACGCTCATAGGGCATACAGGCAGAGTTTATAGCGTATCGTTCAGTTCTGATGGAAACACCCTCACAAGTGGGAGTTGGGATAACACCATCCGTCTATGGGGTTCGAGTAGTGGTAGACATCTTCGCACGCTCACAGGGCATACTGGTGCAGTCTTTAGCGTATCGTTCAGTCCTGATGGGAACACACTCGCAAGTGGGAGTGTGGATAAAACCATCCGTCTATGGGATATGAGTAGTGGTAGACACCTTCGTACGCTCACAGGGCATACATGGCCGGTCAGTAGCGTATCGTTCAGTCCTGATGGAAACACCCTCGCAAGTGGGAGTGTGCATAACACCATCCGTCCGGATAGAATCTCAATCGCTAGTGGGAGTGTGAATAACACCATCTGTCTCTGGGATGTAAGCACGGGTGGACTCCTACACACGCTCACAGGACATTCGGACGATGTCGATAGCGTGGCGTTCAGTCCTGATGGAAACACCCTCGCCAGTGGGAGTTGGGATAAAACCATCCATCTATGGGATGCAAGCAGTGGCAGACACCTTCGCACGCTCACAGGGCATATAGGTGGGGTCAGTAGCGTAACGTTTAGTCCGGATGGGAACACCCTCACAAGTGGGAGTTGGGATAACACCATCCGTCTATGGGATGCGAGTAATGGTAGACACCTTTACACACTTACAGGGCATACAGGTGCCGTCAGAAGTGTTGCGTTTAGTCCTGATGGAAACACCTTCGCAAGTGGGACGGATAACACCATCCGTCTCTGGGATGTAGGCATGGGTAGATACCTTCACACACTCACAGGGCATTCGGACGATGTCGATAGCGTGGCGTTCAGTCCTGATAGAAACATACTCGCAAGTGGGAGTTCGGATAGAACCATCCGTCTCTGGGATGTAAGCACGGGTAGACACCTTCACACACTCACAGGGCATTCGGACGATGTTGATAGCGGGGCGTTCAGTCCTGATGGAAACACCTTCGCAAGTGGGAGTTCGGATAACACCATCCGTCTCTGGGATGTGAGCACGGGTAGACACCTTCACACACTCACAGGGCATACAGGTACGGTCTTTAGCGTATCGTTCAGTCCTGATGGAAACACCCTCGGAAGTGGGAGTTGGGATGGCACAGTGCTGCTGTGGGATCTGTCACAAACAGATGATTAACAAACTGTATCAGATGTTGTAATATGGCAGAGACCGCAACCCAACTCACTATGAACGCGCTGAAGTCTCACTGGGGACATACTACTTCCGCGTTGAAAGTTATGAGGCGGAAACTGGAGATTATACTGTTCACGCGGCATTTGAGAGAACCAGCAGATCAGCAGATGTCAATGGTGATGGGATCGTGAATGTGATAGATTTAGTCATCGTTCCAGTGAATTTCGGTGTCTTCAATGCCACCTTCGGACAGGGAGATGTTAACGAAGATGGTGCGGTGTATCGTGAAGATATTTTGATCGTATTAGAAACGTTGGAGGAACAAGCAACTGCAGGCGATTTCACCCGCTTAATTTAAAGGAGGAATTTTGCCAAGAACAATTCTACGCAACTTTATTTTTTTGACTTTGGTTGTACTTATTTCAACCGCCGCATTTCAAAATACTTCTGCTCAAACTAAGTTATATGACCTTTATAGTGATAGTATTTCTGTTGATTTCAGTCCCGATGGTGGGAATATCGCCACAGGAGACTCTGATGGATACGTAAGACTCTGGAAAGTAGACACTTGGTGGGGAGATATAGAAAACGTAAATATAGCAGACGTAAATGTTCGAAGTGTGGAACTTGAGGGTAATGTCAGAGCAGTTGTTTTCAGTCCAAATGGCAGTAATATATAAAAGAGTCCATTGAATCAACTACCTACAAAGGTATACACATTTTGTCAGAGTTTTTCACACTTCCGTCAGTTATCACACTTGGTATTTATACACTAAAATTAATACTTGCGTATGTATTAGCCGGTTTTATTGTTATAATCTATCAGTGGACTCATTTACGAGGTCCAGATAAATCATTCACAGATACATTAATCATGCTATGTATGTTGATATCTGTGGTAATGATTATCATTGATGATAGTATTGCTCGTGCATTTGCCTTAGTAGGTGCATTATCAATTATTCGCTTTAGGACTGCAATTCAAGATCCTCGAGATATAGGATTTGTCTTCTATGCCTTAGCTGCTGGGATGGCTGTTGGTGCTGATAATCCGGCAGTTGCAATTCTTGCAACATTCGTAATTGGAGTAATCCTTTTATGTATGTTTTATTGGAATCGACATTTTTCCAAAGATAACGAATTCACCCTTGAATTTTGTATACCACCTAACTTAAACATAGAGACAACTTATCGATCAATATTCGATAAATATACTATGAATGATAGTTTAATAGATAAAAGGATAAAGAGATCACAGGTTGTAGAGCTTAATTTCCGTGTAAAAATGACAGATCCATCAGAATGGATTAGGTTCTTCAAAGAGCTTTCTGAAGTAGAGGAAATCACAGATGTAAAAATTGATAAAGTTTAAAAAGAACGAACATCACAATCTGAAGAATGTCATATTCTGAAAAAGGAATTAGGAGAAACGAGAAAACATGCAACTAATAAGAACTTTTATAATTCTATGTATATTATTTTGGCAGATAACTAATGTTTATGCTCAAGAGAGTAATACAACTGCTCAACTAACTGACGACGAGAAGCGATTTGATTTTGATGGGAATGGCACACTCACTCCAGAAGAAAACGCCTTAATGCTACAAGTAGTAAATATTGAAACATTTTCAGGAACCAAACTAAGTGATGAAGAGATAAAAAGAATGGGAGGTAACCTTATAGTAGAGGCTGGTAACAATCCACCACAAGGAATTGGGGGAGGACCTCCTGGTGGCAGGAGAGGAAGAGGGGGACCCCGTCCTGCAGTAAAAATAGTATCGAAGTTTGATACTGATAAGAATGGGAAACTTACAGGAGATGAACGAAAAGCAGCACTTCAGTCTCGAGGTGACGCATATCAACCTGATCAGGTAGCAGGAACTCCAAAAGGTAATATAGAAAGTGACATAAAAGAGAGTATTGCTTCAAGCCCTTCAAACTCGCCATCCTTTTATGACGCTCTTACTCTTCGTACACTGTATCTTAGGTTTCATGATGAAGATTGGTATTCTCAACTCAATGCATTTTATCGGACAGATGTGGAAGTTCCAGCTGAATTGGTTGTAGACGGAAAAGTTTATTCTGAAGTTGGTGTAAGAGCACGAGGGACATCATCCTACTTTACCGTGAGATCAGCTAAGAAATCTTTTAATATAGCTATTGACTATGGAAATGATGGTCAACGATTATTTGGATATAAAACACTGAATTTACTCAATGGACATGTAGATAGTTCTTTTATTCGAGAAGTACTTTACAATCGAATTGCCCGAGACTATATTCCCGCAATGAAAACCAATTTGGTAAAACTGGTGATAAATGGTGAGAATTGGGGAATTTATATCAATCTTCAACAGTATAACAAAGATTTCCTTGAAGAGTGGTTTGATACCAGAGATGGTATCAGATGGAAAATAGGACCGGGTGGAGGTGCATTGACTTATACTGGTGATGATGTTACCCGTTATCAGAATACATATCAATTAAAAACGGGTAACGTTGAAAACCCGTGGGAAAAGTTGATAGAACTCTGTAGAATGTTAGACGCAGAAACCCCTAATAGTAAATTAAAATCAGATCTTTCATCGATTTTTAATATAGACCGTGCCCTATGGCAACTTGCCGTATCGAATGTGTTTATGGATGATGATAGTTATATTCATAAAGGTGGTGATTTTAGTTTATATAAAGATCCTAATGATAGATTTCACCTAATCTCCCATGATAATAATGAAACTTTTAGGTTTGGTCGTGCCCCTCGTGGTGGTGGAGGCGGTGGTGGACCTGGGGGAGGCGGTCCTCGAGGTTGGTCATGGGGTGAGTTAGAAGATAGTATGGCTACTCCACTGACTCATGCAGATAATCCTTTGCGACCAGTAATCAGCCGACTGATTGGAGTTCCAGAATGGAAAGCAAGATATATTGCTCATGTAAAAACTGTAATGAATGATTGGCTTGATTGGAATAAAATAGAACCCGTTATTTTGGAATATCATGCCCTTATAGACTCAGAAGTTCAGCAAGATGATAAGAAATTATATAGTTACGATGATTTTGAGAATAGCGTTGAAGGAGAACAAGGTGGACGCACTCCAAGTTTTAAGCAATATATTACCAGAAGGCGAGGATATCTATTGAATCATCCGGAACTAAACAAACCTACACCAAAGATAATATCTGTTTCAACTCCAGAGAATCCTCTTTCTGGTGAAACTGTTGATATCATTACTAATATTGATAAAGTGGTTGTGCCAGATACCGTATTATTATATTATAGCACTGATAAGAATGGCGTTTTTAATAATATTGTAATGTCTCCACATAATGAGAGTTATGTTGGATCTATACCTGGTTTTCCTGCTGGTAGCATAGTTTATTATTATGTTGAGGCAAACGCTGTAAAAACACACGGTACAACAACATTTTTGCCCACGCGGACTGAATTCAATCCATTTGAATATACTGTCGTCACCCCAAAAGCAGATGAAGTATCTGTTGTAATTAATGAGTTGATGGCGGCAAATACAAAAAGTATTGTTGATCCACAAGGTGACTATGAGGATTGGTTAGAACTACACAATATCACGGATACAACCGTATCGCTAACTGGGATGTACCTAACCGATAAAATGGATAATCTTACAAAATGGAAATTTCCAGATAATTCCAGTATACCACCAAATGGATATATTATCGTATGGTTAGATGAAGATGGAAAAGCTAAAGAAGGTCTCCATGCGAATTTCAAATTATCTCGTAAAGGGGAATTGGTAATGTTAGTGGATACTGATGAGCGTGGCAATAAAGTGATAGATTCAATTTCATTTACTGATTTAAAAAGAGACAGTGCCATAGGAAGAATTCCTAATGCAACTGGTCCATTTCAGGTATTAGAGATGACACCAGGTAAGCAAAATCGGAAAAATAACTAACTCATTCTTTATTCTCCAAAAGGAACGAACAATTCGAATTGTGTTATGTCACATAGTTATAGAGAAGATAAAATAAATGAGATACTAAGTGATATGCACGAGAATTCTGGAGGAGATTAATGTCTGTTACTACCCTTACTGCTGATATGGAAACTTATTCGGAATTTACCCAAGTGGAAGAATTTGACAGTAAACAGGAACGCGATGTTATTTTACGATGCCAAGAACGAGATACATCTGCAATGGGAACATTAGTTGTACAATATCAACACTGGGTTTACAACATTGCTTATGGGTTACTTGGTCACCATGAAGATGCTGAGGATGTCGCACAAGATGTCTTCCTATCTGTATGGCAAAATATAAACAAGTTTCAATTCCGATCCCAGTTTTCTACTTGGTTATACAAAATTGTAAAGAATAAGTGTCTTAATCTTATTGATCAACGTAAACGACGTAAAACCGAGCCTATGGAAATTGATGACAGTCAACCTTGGATTCCGCTTGATAATGTCACACCTGAACAAGAGGTAATTCAGAGTGAACGAAATCAGATACTTCATCAGGCACTTGATAAATTAAAGGAGAGTTATCGTACTATTCTCATCCTAAGGGAATTACGTGAACTTTCTTATGAAGAAATAGCTGAAATACTTGATTGTACACTTGGTCGAGTGAAATCCCGTTTACATGAAGCACGGAAGGCATTAAGAACTGAACTTGAACGAATTGATTTGTAATATATGTTTTAACTTATACAATGATATATAACCATATTTAGAAATATGAAACATCAAAAAATCCAAAACCAATTATCTGCATATCTTGATAATGAATTGACATCAGAAGAACGTAGAGTAGTTGATAAGCATCTTACAACTTGTCCGGAATGTATGAAATTGTTGGAAGATTTCCAGCTTAACCAGCAACAAATTGCTGGACTTATACATTCGGCACCGTCGATGAAGAATGCCGTATTGGCAAAGATACAGGAAACTGAAGCAGCATCAAAGAAAGGTATACTTTCAGTTGTAAGACAATGGATATTTCGTCCTTTTACAGTTGGTGCAACTGCATTTTCAACTATCTGTCTTATCATTGCTTTATTCTATGTGAATCCTGCTCCTAATCCACAATATGACGAACTCCTTGAATACTATTTTGGATTTCAAACAGAAGAGATATCTAATAACCCGTTAAAATCCAATGTAGTCGTACCTATTAGTAATCAAACAGTGGATACTGAGGAAATTATAGAAGATACGGATACGTTATTCAATTTCTACTTGGGTGAATAATAAGGATTACCTTATTCTTCGGTGGAACTATGCCAAGACAGAAAAAAACGCTACTTTTCATTTTTTCATTATCAATTTCTCTTACATTATGTCTAACTTTATCTGCCGATATTGATATACTAAAGGGAATCGTAGAAGCAGAACATGAACTTAGTTATGTAGGTGTAAGACTTAGAACTAATGACTCTCGGACTGTGGAAGAAGTAGTGATTCATGAAAACGGGGCAGATACATACCGTAAGATTATATCAATTCTTGGTAAAGAAAAGCCAATTGATGAAGACAATCGTCCCGAGAGAAGAGGGGGAGACAGGAGACGAGGTCGTGATAGAGAAGAAAGGTGGGAACGTCAACGGAGTCAGTTTTCTATATCTGAAATCAAATTAATTGCAGAGAATTATGAGTTGGAACATAAGCAATGGGGTGAAAAAATAGCGGGATATAAGACAGATATATTAATTATTAAACCCAAATTTGAGGGTAGACCAACAAAATATATTTACTTTGCACATAAAAACCGCCTTATCCTAAAATTAGAGGATTTAGACGCTGCAAGCGTGTTACGCGGTATGTTTGTTTATACACGTATTAGTTTTGATCCTGATACCGTGTCAAAGAAATGGAGTGAATTTTCTGAAGAAATAAGAGTTAGACCGAGAACTTATGATGTCATTTCTATAGATGATGCGAATAAGATTCTTAAGAAAAAACTAATCCAACCTACATACTTACCATCAGGTTTTCAACTACAACGGGTATATAAACATAGTTATAGAGGGAGACATCCCGTTCGTTTAAAGTATACAGACGGGTTGTTGGACTTTAATATATTTGAAACCCTTAAACAGGACAAATCTGACGATCGTGACCATAGAGGGTGGACTGAAATTGTAGTAGGTGACTCAACTGTATTTAAACATTCCAGGGGTTCAACTAACGCATACAGTTGGTCAAATAAGGATATTAGATTCTTCTTAGCAGGTCCAATACCATCAATTGAAATGGAAAAGATAGTTGAGTCTATACTCCAGTAATTCACACGAAAAAAATTAACTTCATTAAACTTCCTACTTAGTTGTTGGTAGGTTCACATGTAAAATAGTCGTCTCCAATTTCAAATAGGAGACGATTTTTTAAATTGTACTCTCAGAGTTTAAATTAAGGAATATTATGACAAGTGATGAGAAGTCTTTAAAGGATGAAATTAATAGTTTAGAGAGGTATCTTTTTGAAAAACAGAAGAAATTAATCGAGTTAAAAAGTCAACTTAAACATCAATCAGTTCAGGATTATAAATTAAAAAGTGTTAGTGGTAAGGAAGTTAGACTATCTGAACTGTTTGGGAATAAGACAGATCTGATTGTTGTTCATAATATGGGTGTAAGTTGTCCATATTGTACAATGTGGGCAGATGGATTCAATGGTTTGCTACCACATTTGGAAAACCGTGCCGGATTTGTAGTGGTGTCACCTGACACCCCTGATACACAGAATGAATTTGCCGTGAAAAGAGGTTGGCAATTTAAGATATATTCAAGTGACGGATCTACCTTTACTGAGGATTTAGGTTTCAGAGGTGAGGAAGGTTGGTTGCCAGGAGTATCAACTTTTCATAGCAAAACTGATGGTAGAATATTCAATATACAAAATGCGTATTTTGGTCCTGGGGACCTATTTTGTCCAACATGGCATCTATTTGATCTACTGGCAAATGGACCTGATGGGTGGGAACCCAGGTTAAAATACTAATCTTAATCTAAGGAGAAATTATGAAATATAGTCCAATTTTAATGCTAACAGTATTACTGACAACTCAATTTATAATTGGAAATCTGTATGCCGACAGTATTAAGGATGAGTTAGAGAAGTCACCTCGACATGGTGAATGGGTAGAAATTGTTACTTCAGATAATCACAAGGTAAATTCATTTATTGTATACCCAGAAGTGAAAGAACCAGCAACGGCTATTATAGTAATACATGAGATCTTTGGTTTAACCGATTGGATAAGGCTTGTTGCAGATAGACTTGCTGCTGAAGGATTTGTCGCAATATGTCCAGATCTACTTTCAGGTATGGGACCAGATGGTGGTGGAACAGAAAGTTTTGATTCTGGTGATGAGGTGCGACGTGCTATTCGTGGATTATCAGCAGAACGCGTTAAAACTGACTTGGATGCGGTGTTTAAATATGTACATGATCTTCCATCAACAAGTGATAAGGTAGGTGTATCTGGATTTTGTTGGGGTGGTAGTAAATCTTTCCAATATGCTGTTGCATCAGATGAGATTGCAGCAGCGTTTGTATTTTACGGTTCTGCACCATCAGTGGAAGATGTAGCAAATATATCTGTACCTGTTTACGGTTTTTATGGTGAAAATGATAATAGAATTAATGCTACAATTGATTCTACAAAGGAGACTGCAGATGCAGCAAGTGTAAAGTATGAACCAGTAATCTACAAAGATGTTGGACATGCGTTCTTAAGACGTGGTATGGATGAGAATGCCAATGAAGCACAGAAAAAAGCAACAAAAGATGCATGGACACGATGGGTTAAGATTTTAAAGGAATTGTAATCGTAGTGGCAAGACTCACTCAAAATAAAATCAGGAATACACATGTCAAATAGACTTGAAGGAAAAACTGCCATAATTACAGGGGCAGCCCGAGGAATCGGGGCGAAAAGTGCAGAATTATTCTCCAATGAAGGTGCAAACGTTGCGATTTGGGATGTGAATAGTGAACGTGGTGAAACGGTTGTCAGCAGTATTAATGGAAACGGTGGAAATGCGATTTTCTGTGAATGTGATGTGACAGATTCAGCTCAGATAGAGAATGCATCTCGTCAAGTTGAGTCAAAATATGGCAATCCAAATGTTTTGTTTAATAATGCCGGAATTGCTGTAGTAGGTGAATTAGAGGAAATCACAGAGGCAGATTGGGATCGACAATACAATGTTAATGTGAAAAGCATTTTTCTTGTTTCACGAACAATTATCCCCTTGATGAGAGATGCTGGTGGTGGATCGATTATAAATATGGCGAGTGAATCGGCGTTTGTTGGCTTTCCAATGCATCCTGCCTATACATCCTCTAAAGCTGCTGTTGTACACCTGTCCCGCAGTATGGCTGTTCGCTATGCTGAGGACAATATCCGAGTAAATAGTTTATGTCCAGGAACTATAAATACGGAACTGTATAAGGAATTCTTAGAACAACAGGACGACCCAGAAGGAATTAACAAGGAAATCACAGATTTACATCCTTTAGGAATTGGTGAACCGGAAGATATAGCTTGGGCGGCAGTCTATTTAGCCTCAGATGAATCAAGATATATGACCGGTGCACCCATGCTTGTTGAAGGTGGAATTCTTTCATTGTAATTCCAACATTCAAAAGAGTCGGACTGGTATATGTATATAACCAGTCCGACTCTTTTAATTCAACTATAAAAGTTCGTATAATATCAACTGGGTTTGACTATCATCGGGATGTAATTGATTGAATTACAATGAATGGTCAGAGGGTTTAAGACCTTTCTGATATGTTCCAAAACCGAAGAATGTTGGAGAATAATCTCCCACATAATCTACTACACTCTCATCTGGAATTGCCTCTTCAATCCCCATACACCAATAACATCCATTCACAAGAAGTCTACGAAGGCCTTCACTCTCTAAATCTACCGATGCTCCCATTGTTGTATTGAATACTCGACAAGTATTCCCTGTATCCCCAGTATAGGTTTTGATCCATGCCATAGGCATTGTAATGGTATCTGCTTTCGGTTCATCAGTTGGTTCCATACCTACTAACACTTGTCCGTGAACTAATACCTGTGAATCACCAGTCAGTTCTTTTATACCGTATACATCTGACGGACCCCATACATCGGTAACCCCTTTTAGTATAGGATGGTCTTTATTCGACTCATCTATTACACCCCGTGCACTTTCATGTCCGTGGTGTCCGTGATGGTTAATCCAAGTTTCGCCAAGAACTTGTCTACCGTATCCACCGTCAAAGTCTTGGCTGTTAAAACTATACTTTGCGTAAGGACTATCTTGGTTACGACTATAGTTGAATGCGTGTGTTGCAGTCCGTAGACCCATTACAGGTTTCCCTGCATTCGTATAGTCAATGATATATTTCATCTGTTCATCGGGTAGCTCACGGAAACGTGTGAACAATATCATCATATCCGCGGATTCCAAATGATGAAGTCCTGGAATATTCGTCTGGTCTTCAGGATCGATTTCACCTGTATCTGGGTTAATTGCGAACAATACAGTGCATTTAAAACCGTGGTGTGTTGCTAATACTTTTCCTAACATCGGTAGTGCTTCTTCTGATCGGTATTCTTCATCACCACTTACCAGTACAATATGTTTACCTTTTCCAGGTCCATTGTTTCCTTCATAAACAACCCATTCATTACTCATTTTGATATAATCTCCACATAATTTAGATTTTTTATCAGTATATCATATTACCGTAAATGGGTCACGTTGAATTGGCATTGATTGACATACTCAACTTTGCATGGTAAGATTTAAAACATACAATACCTTATTTAAAATTGATGACTTAGAACACATCATGTTAGAGATCAAGTTCAGATTAGATGCTATATTAGAATTGAATTTGCCTTCCAAAGTATGGAACATTAAGCATCTACATAAAAGGAATAGTCATGGAACAACGATTGGAGAAATGGAATAATTGGATAGATCAGATACGTGATGATGTTGTAAGACTTATTAGATATAGAAATATCTTTGAAGAAATAATGTGCCCGTAATGCAATAACCAATAGTCTATAAACCCATGTCTGCAAACCAACTTCCGAATATCCTCCTCATCATGTCAGATGAACATGCCCCAATGTATAGTGGTCCTTATGGACATCCACTTGTGCAAACGCCACATATGGATAGACTTGCTGAAAATGGGGTTACCTTTACGAATGCATATTGCAATTCACCCCTCTGCATGCCGTCAAGAATGTCTTTTATGACAGGTAGGTATATCCATAAGATTGGGGCATGGGATAATGCGGCACCATTACGTCCTGATGCAGTAACATGGGCACATTACTTACGTTCTGCTGGCTATGATGTTGTATTGTCAGGTAAACAGCACTATGGAGGAATGGATCAATTGCACGGGTTTCGGGCACAACTTGCACGGGATCTACATGCTGAACGACAACACGGATTAACTGATTGGGAGAAAGGTACGCCACCTGCAGCCCGTCCATGGCAAGGATTGGCAGAAGCAGGACCAGGTACAACAAAAGAAATTGAAATAGATGACCTTGTTGAAGAACAGGCTATAACATATCTGCGTGAAACCGATAGGAAGAATCAACCTTGGGCTTTAAACGTATCTTTTATCGCACCACATTTTCCGCTTGTTGTACCACAACGATTTTGGGATCTGTATCCAATTGATGAAATTGACATGCCAAATATACCAGATGGACATTTAGAGAACCAACATCCTGTATACCAACGTATGCGAAGTATGTTTGGATGTATAGATTTTCCAGAGGAATTAGTGCGTCGTGCACGGGTGGGTTATTATGGATTGATTACATATCTGGATGAAAAGATTGGAAATCTTCTTCAAGCGCTTAAGGAGACAGGTCAGTTAGAAAATACGATAGTAATTTATACCAGTGATCACGGTGAGATGAATGGTGAACACGGTATGTGGCGTAAGTCAAACTTCTATGAAGCCTCTGTTCGTATACCACTGCAGATTATGTTCCCAGATCGTCTTCATGCAGGTAGTAGGATTGATGAAGTTGTGTCTCTTGTTGATTTGACTGCTACGCTGATTGACTTTTCTGGAGAACAGGTTACCAGCCAGTTGGATGGAGATAGTTTATTGTCTTTGATTCACGGAACTGATTCGAATTGGAAAGATTCTGCTTTTTCTGAATATCTTGCCCACGGTGTACAACGTCCCATGGCAATGTTACGAAAAGGGAAGTATAAATACAATTATAGTCTTGGAGATCCTCCTGAATTATATGATATATCTGAAGATCCTGAGGAATTCAATAATCTTGCGAATAATGGTGAATATCAGGAGATCTGTGATTCACTTGAATCCCAACTGTTAGAACAGTGGGATCCAATTGAAATAGAGAAACAGGTTTGTGAGAGTCAAAAAGCACGTTTGTTGATTGACAGAGTTACAGATGGTCAGTGGAGGAAACACACCTGATTTTGTTATTTAGAGATATTTGATTGTAATACCATTTTTATAAATGTATATCTCATGAAGAATTGTTACACCTGTCTTGAAATACCGCACAAACTGGAAGTTTGTTGCTACATTAAAGAGACACTAATTATTAGAAATGGTCTAACAAACATTTAGTATGACACTGAAAATCATTATTGTATAAATGAATTGTAGTGAATATGTCTAAAACCAATACAAAACTTGACACTCGCACTAAAATACTCATCATGATGTGTTTTGGTATTTTGGTTATTCTCCTTGATAGTCCTACCGCCTTAATCTTCTGTTTTTTATCAAGTCTGATCCTTCTTTTACTGTCAAAACCTACACTTAAGCAGTATAGATTACTGGTGATATTCTTATTCTTAACTACTTGGGGTTTGATTTATAGTCAAGGTATGTTCTATAACATTTATCCTCGGACGGTTTTATTTACAATTATTCCAGCAGAGATACCGATAATTGGAAAGTGGACAGGAGGTATCCGAATTTATCGTGAGGGAATGTATCACGGAATCATCCAGTCATTAAGGTTCAACACGACTCTCGTTCTTGGTTGTTATATTGTTTGGTCTACACAACCCCGTGATCTATTGCTTGCGTTCGGACAGTTACGCATGCCTGGGGCACTTGCATTTATGGTAACAACTGCTCTTCATTTTATTCCTGTGATAGCAAATGAGGCATCTACTGTAATACGTTCCCAAAGATTACGCGGATTTCGTTACCTCCAACTTAATCTTTTTAAAGTATTTCGTGGAGCAGTAAACAGTTTTAGACCTATAATAGCAGGAAATATAAGGCATGCATCAAACCTTGGGGATTCGGTAGAAAGTCGTGGATTTTCACCTGATACCGCATCACAGAGGACTTCGCTCAGAGATTCTCTGATGAAAAGATTGGATTATTTTTTACTTGGTGTACTTGCTATAAGTATGGTATGTGTAATAGGTCTCAAGGTATTATACTTTTGTTATGCAAATAACCTATATTATGGTTCTTGGTTAAGAGGTGTATACACATTTACAAGAGAGGTATTATAGTTTTAGTCTTGAGAGACAGACTATTCCTAACGACCAACTTCCCAAGCTAAGTGTTGAAGTTCTGGACCTATAAGTTTTTCCCATGCTAAGCGAACTGCAGCATTTGAACCAGGTGTAGAGACAACAACTTTCCCTCTATAGACACCAGCGGTAGCACGAGATAACATTGCAGCAGCCCCTACCTGATCATAACTAAACATTCGAAATAGTTCTCCAAACCCGGGTAAGGTCTTTTCTAATTTACGATCAAGAACATCAAAGGTAGTATCGCGGGGTGCGATTCCAGTACCACCATTAAATATAATCACTTGAGCATTGGTATCTGCCATTTTATCTAAGACTTCTGACACTTGATCAGGTTCATCTTTGATAATTTGATATGCAGTGACACCATTACCTTCTGCTTCAAGTTGCTCACGTAGAAAAGCAGCGTTAGTATCTGTCTCTGGTGTACGGGAATCGCTTACTGTTACTATGGCAACAGATACTGGACCTTCTTCAGCTGCAATTTCTCTGTGTTGTTGTGTGCTTGTAGAAGTTGACATTAAATTCCTCTATATTATTGATTTGGATATGATTTCGGTGTATATTTAGGCATAGTAAAGAATAGTCCACCAGTTTCTTTGGCAAGTGTGGACTGAAAATCGTCTTCTTTTGGATGTCCTACCACATACGCTGTAATACCTAAAGACTTACATGTTTCAAGTGCTTGTTCAGTGGAGTATTTACCTGTAGTTGGTTCATCTGTCAGAATTAATATAAAACGTCGTGCGTACGGACTGAACTTCATCTTAGGTAATCCTTCAACAATTGCATCTGTTAGATGCTCATCTCCACCAAACGGGTCTTGCATCAGTGTTTCAATTATCACTTCGTTGATTGGCATCTGTGTAACAACAGCACCATCGATTACTTTAATTGCATCTTTAGCTTCAGCAAACCGTATTAGTCCAATTCTATATTGGATAGGTAAAATTGATAGATTTCCAATAAGTGTACTTATTCCAAGCATGAGTGCTTGGGATTTTCCTCCCATACTCCTGCTGTAATCTAACATAATTACTATGTCTACAATGGGTTCAGATGCATTGTTGGATGCTGTCCCGGGGTGTCCCCCAGTATAGACATTTAGTCTGTCTTTCTCATGCTTTAATGTATAGATTTGGTTGTTTGTCTCATCTTTAATCGTCCATCTTTTCCCTTGTTGCTGTGTTGTTGCTGTAGTATTTGCTAAAAAACTCCAATTATCTGGTGTAATTCCTGCGTATACATGTAGTTTATTCCCAAACCTGCGAACTGTAAAAACCTGACCAATGTCGTAATCCGTGATTACCCACAAATCATTCTTTTTTCTCTCAATTATATCTACATGATGAGAACGGAATGTATCGTTCTTTAAATCTACTCCATTTTTTCTAAATGCATCACTAATTTGTTTTAAGGGTATATCATCACCTTCAATTTCTATATCGAACTGTAAATCAAGACTAAAGAGTAATTTACCACCGTTTCTACGAATGTCTGTAGCGATATTTCGAAAGGTTTTTAGCAGCTTTTGATTTCCAACGCGATTGGTTGGAAGAGACCCAGGATTTCTGGTTCCACCAGGAATTTCCTGCCAAATTCCACCAGTATTCTGCGATAATTTTTCCTGAAAAGGTTCTGGGAAACCGAGAATGTTTACACGGATTTCTTGTGATTTACATTGGTCAATTACTTTTTCGCGAATAGTTTCCAAGGGTTCGTTTTTTCGCATACTTGTTGCTGGTTCGTCAGTTACCAGAATAATGAATTTATCTGCATCAAGATGAAAATCAATAAATGTCAATGTTTCCATCAGAGCGTCAAGTGCATTTTCATCTCCACTTAGTTGGGTTTTTTCCATTCTACGTTTTACGATTCCAACATCCGGTACAAGTGAGCGAGTATTTAATTCTTGTCCTTCTCGTCGTACACTAAATTCTGTCATCCCTATATGATATTCAAGGTTTATTAGATCAAATTCATCTGTCATGCTGTATAGATTCTTCGCCACCTGTTGGATGTTATCTTGCATACTTGCACTTGTATCAAGGACAAAGACTATATTGACTTTTTCAAGAGTCCGTGTACCGATGATGTGGTCAGCAATTCGTTTTAGTGCCTCGGCAAAAGGATTCGTCGAATCCCCACTTCCAGCTCCATCACCCTTTCCACCTCCAGTTTCTTGTCCTAATCCATCACCAATTCCACCAATTTCTGATGTTCCAGTAGAATTAAATCTATGAAAACCACTCTCACCATCTCCTTTAACCCGTTGTCTTAGACTCTTTTCACCAGCACCTGATGTAATTTCAAATGGACTTGCCACTGCTTTTGGTAAGGCAGTAGTGCTACTATTGAGTTGTTCAGCGTGTGTTGTTACATCTGGAAGATCTGTTATTGAATCAGAAACAGTTTCTGTAGCACTATTCAAGAGAATTTCCTCAGAAGGACGGACTGTCTCATCAATTGGATTTGAAGTAGCAGATAATGATATATTCCTTGGACTATATTCAGTAAGTTCTTTTGTCTTTTGTGGGGTATTGAGTTTTTTGGGTTGACGTTTAAGCCTGCGTTGTTGTCTTTCAAGTGCTTTCATGTCGATTAATTCAACACCAACAACATCTTCAATTTCATTAATTGTATGCTTGTAATAATATATAGTAATTGAGATAGCAAAACACATGTGTGCAATACCAGCGATGAGGAGAGCATTTAATGAACGTTGTCTATTTCTATAACGAGACATAATCATCACCTATTAAATATAATCCTATACTCTCTAATATCGTTACTGATTAATGTAATCAGTATATCAGAATAAAACCTTAGAATCAAGACAGATGCATTACTCAACAGAAGCATTCAATTGACAGAAAAGACCTTTATCAGAATGTAACTATATTTGAAATAAAAACCTTTGTATACTTGAAATATAGATTCTATCACATAATTAGACCATAAAAGTATCAATAAATTGATTTTGAATATACTATAATTGAATTTTTGTAAGTTTAAATGTAACCTTATATTATTGAATCACGTTCAATTTCTTGAAAGAACATAATAAATACAAGACATGAGGATAATAAAGTGGAAAAACAAACAACTGAGTTCTATGCAAATATGAATCCTCTACTCGGATTATCATCAAGAACTTTGCGCTTGTATAGTGCCCTTGATGTATTTCGGGGGAAGTCTGATTCACTCGAAAAGCCAGAATGGTTTCGGACACCAAATAGAGACGAGATTCTTGGGAAAGTAGGTTTTTCTAAGGCAGATATTGATTCTGGAATTACAGAGTTAATAGATGCAAATCTCCTACAAGTACAAGATAAGAATCGTGATCAATGGTATTGCCTAAAATAAGTACATATGCCCAATATTAAATCAACACGTTTGATTTTAGCCTCATCTTCCCCGCGGCGTGCTGATCTTTTATCTCAAATCGGACTAACATTCGAGATTTATCCAAGCGATATTGAAGAACCATCTTTTAATGGTTCTGTCACCCCCGCATCCGCCACACAACAACTTGCGTCTATGAAAGCAAAATCTGTGGCAGAACGTTATACTGAAGGGGTAATTATAGGTGCGGATACATTAGTAGCATATAAAAACGAATTATTAGGTAAACCAGATAATCCAGAACATGCACGTAGTATTCTTAAAAAACTTAGTGGTAAAAAACACAAAGTCGTGACAGGTGTTTGTTTAATTAATGTTGAACTCAGTAAAGAAGTAACATGGAATGAGGTAACAAAGGTACATTTTAGAGAACTTAACCCAATGGAAATTGAGGAATATGTAAATTGTGGTGAACCATTGGATAAAGCAGGAGCATACGGAATTCAAGGACGAGGTGCTGCTTTTGTTAATCGAATAGAAGGTTGTTATTTTAATGTCGTAGGACTACCTTTGGCAAGCCTTATAGAACAGCTAAGTGATTTTTAATCGGATGCATATTAGTAACAATGATCTTTTAATGGATGGATACAACCAAATTCTAAGTAGAGGCGAGTATGGGATTGAATCGCTGGAATTTGGTTTACTCAATCTTACTCCTGATTCAACCTTTTCTGGCAATACAGATGACTGCCAAGTTGTCTTGGTTACACTGGGTGGAAAGTGTAAATTATTAGTTGGTCATAATGGAAACAAAGCAATAGGTTTATTGGGGAATAGGTCTAATGTTTTTTCTGGAAAAGCATCAGTAGCGTTTATACCTCACCATACAACTTATGAAATAATTACAACTGATGAGAGTATTGAAATTGCTATTGTTAGAAAGACTTCACATTTGGATACGACCGCAGTAATATCTAATCTTTTTCTAAATGAAGATACATCTCAATATGACATTAAGATAGATGAAACAAAGATATTGAATGAGAGTGTGGGTGAAAGTATCTGTTTTTTTCGATTTCAGAACGAAAAAGATGGTGCTTCAATCAAACTGATTGAACCCAATAATCAATCGGCGCGAATTGATCTGAGCAACAACGACCTTCTATGCTTACCAGACCTGACCCGCACCAATTTACTGTCTTATCAAGGTATCTGTTACCAACTAAGTGTCTCTTAGTTATTCACCTTCTATTAACTCTCCACCTTTCTTCACAAATGCTATAGCACTGTGTGAAATATTCACCTTAACTTCCTGATTATTCATCTCTCCAACCGAGATAACCACTACCTTCTTATCATTACTGATCCCCAATATCTTCCCGTGAAGACCACCATTGGTAACAATTTCATCACCCTTTGTCAGATTTTGTAGCATATTCTGATGTTTTTTACGCCTTTTATTTTCTGGTCGAATCATAAGGAAATAAACGATCGCAACCATAGGGACCAGCATAAATAACATACTAAATAGAGGATTACCTTCCATAAACTAAGTCTCCCTTCTTTTTTATATAATAAGCATTGCATCACCATAACTATAGAATCGATACTGATGGTTTAATGCTTCCTCATAAGCTTTCTGAATAAGTGAAGTTTCAGCAAAAGCACTTACGAGCATGAGTAATGTTGATTTTGGTAGATGGAAGTTGGTTAATAATACATCTACCACCTTAAAATTATAACCAGGATAAATGAATAACTCACTATATCCATCAAATCGGTTAACTGTACCTGATTGAAATGCTGATTCTAACGCACGTACGACAGTTGTACCAATTGCTATGATCTTTTTCCCATTATCACGTGCGGATTGAATTCGTTGAGCTTCTATACTTGATAGGTTAATATACTCTGCATGCATTTTATGGGATTCCACATTTTCAACTTTGACGGGTTGGAATGTACCAATGCCTACATGTAGTGTTAATTTTGCAATTTCAATCCCTTGAGATTTTAATGTATCTAATAGATCGTTGGTAAAATGCAAACCAGCAGTTGGCGCAGCAATTGCCCCTTCTGATGATGCATAAACGGATTGGTAACGAACCTTATCTTCTTCATTGGCTTGACGACGTATGTAAGGCGGTAAAGGAATCAACCCGATCTTAGAGAGGAGAGTAAAGAAATCACCTTCGTATGAAAAATCTACAAGACAATGTCCATTATCCAATAAATCCAATACCTTACCTACTAATACTCCATCACCAAAAGTTAACTCTATCCCAACCTTCAAACTTCGTCGCGGTTTAGCAAGAACTTCCCATGTGTCTTTTTGTACTACTTGAATCAGCAGTAATTCAATTTTACCACCTGTAACGCTTTTATTCCCAATTAACCTTGCGGGAATGACTTTGGTATCATTCAAAACCAATAGAGAATTACTGGGTAAAAACTCTCCTATCCTGTTAAATCGCGTATGTTTAAATTCACAAGTTTCTCTATCCACCACCATGAGTCGAGAATCATCACGACATTCCAATGGGGTTTGTGCAATCCTATCTGAAGGTAGATCGTAATTGAAATCTGTCAGTTTCATTTTATAACAAATAGAAATGAAAACATAAGGATGGATTCTTAGGATAGGTGACCATCAATCAAACAGAGAAGGTTGGCTATGTGTTGTATATCCAAAATATTTATATGCTGCATCAGTTGCTATGCGTCCACTTGGTGTTAGCATTATAAATCCTTCTTTTAAATAATGTGGTTCATATACTTCAGAGATAGTTGTTTCATCTTCACTCAATGCAACTGCCAAAGCCTTTTTTCCAGCCCTTCCTTTAAATTTCTCAATAAGTGCTTGAAAATATGCATAGTCTTGAGAATCTAATCCACGCTCATCAATACCAAAAAACTCCAATGCTTCTTCAACTACTTCAAGTGTCAGAACGCCACCACTCTTTACCTCTGCATAGTCTCGAACGTTTGCTAGGAGTTTATTTGCTGTCCGCATCGTTCCGCGTGAACGTAGTGCCAATGCATATTCTGCATCTTCATCGATTTCGATATTCAGTTTACCACTGTTAATACGGATAGCTTGTTGTAAATCTTCTGGTTCATAATAATCAAGATGAATATGAATTCCAAACCTTGCACGGAAGGGTCCAGCCAACAAGCCTTCCCTTGTTGTTGCCCCGACAAGAGTAAATTGAGACACATCGACCTGAACAACATCAGAACCCGGACCATGACCAATAGATAAATCAAGGACAAAATCCTCAAGAACTGGATATAAGGATTCTTGTACATTTACCTTCATTCTATGTATTTCGTCAATAAATAATATATCTCCTTTCTCAAGCTGCGTCAATATTGATGCTAAGACGAGACGGTCCATTTCAGTTCCAATTGCTTGTTTGAAGTTAGTTCCGAATTCATTTGAGATGATTTTTGCGAGTGTTGTTTTTCCAAGTCCTGGAGGACCGACGAGTAAGACATGTTCAATCACATCACCCCGTGTTTTTGCTGCTTCAATGTGAATTCGCAACTGTTCCTTGGCTTGATCCTGTCCGATAAATTCACTCAATGATTCAGGACGTAGACTATATCCGAATTCATCTTCAGTAGTATCGTGAATATCGTAATTTTCCATTATGATTCCTAATCGTATGTACTCTGTGCGGTCTTTGGAAATTATGTATTGAAATTAGATTATGTTCCATTATCTAATTTCGGATATATTTGAGTGCTTCTTTCATTAAGGAATCTCGTTCAGCGGATTCACCAAGTGTTTTGTGTGCTTTTTCGACAGCTTGTTCAGCCTCAATAGCTGATGCGCCAAGATTGATTAGGACATCTATGACCGATTGTTGGTCTGAACCAGCGGCAACAACTTCAACCTTCTCTTCTAATTTTACTTTTGCTATTTTCTTTTTTAATTTTAAGATTAATAACTGTGCAATTTCTTTGCTTACCCGAGGAACACGCATCAAGACAGGTATATTATCCCGCATAACAGCTTGCTGGAATTGGGGTGGGGATAGCCTTGTGACAATGTTCTGTGCTAATGATGGTCCCACGCCTTTTACAGTTAAAGCTAATTCAAAAATCCTTAATTCATCTCGTGAAGTAAAACCGTAGAGTTTTATGTCGTTATCTCTACTCTGACTATAATGTGTGTAAAACGATATTGGTTCGCCGACAGTAGGTAATTCGTCAACTGTTCGGGGTGCAACTTCAACCAAATAACCTATACCGTTAACATCTACTACGACCTCTTTTTCACCTATATCAGAAAGAGTGCCATTGACATAAGCTATCATACTGAAGAGTTATCCTTTTTATTCTCAGCGAGTTTTGTTGAAATTGATTGTTTTAAGTGTAGGAGTTTGTGAGAACGTGCATGGCAAATTGCTAAAGCTAAAGCATCCGCAGCGTGGTCAGGTTTAGGTAATTCTTTTAATTTTAATAAGGCTTGAACCATTCTCTGTACTTGTATTTTCTCCGCCTTACCATACCCAACAACGGATTGTTTAACTTGTAAGGGAGTATATGTAGTTACGGGTGATTTTGTATTAGCACCTGCTAATTTTACTATTCCTTTTACTTCACCGACAACAAATGCATTGTTGATATTTTTATTGAAAAAAATATCTTCAATAACCACCTCTTCAACCTTAAACTGTTCAATGAGTTCTAATATTGTATCGTATATAATTTTTAATCGTAGTTCAGATGATTCTTTGGGGCTGGTTTTTATATGACCATAGTGGAGTGGCTGTATTTTATTGGATATAGATTTGACGATACCGTAACCTGTATTTGCGATTCCGGGGTCGATTCCAAGAATTATCATCAAGGTATCCCTAATTATGCTGCAGCTTCGAGAATATCATCAGGGATATCAAAGTTTGCATAGACCTTTTGTACATCATCAAGTTCATCCAGGGCATCCATCAGTTTCAGCATTCGTTCTGCTTGTTTTCCCTCAAGTTTTATTGTGTTCTGGGGGATCATACTCACTTCTGCTAATTGTACGTCTGCATCGGTGGACTGAATAGCAGTAACAACATTGTCAAACTGATCAAAAGGTGTAATAATTTCAAACGCCTCTTCCAAAGATGTTATATCTTCTGCCCCAGCATCTGCTGCTACCAAGAACAAGTCATCCTCTTCAATAGTATTTGCGTCAACAACTATCAAACCACATTTGTCGAATCCCCATGCAACACATCCTCGTTCTCCAATCCTACCTTCATATTTACCTAATGTGTGTCGTATTTCAGCGATTGCGCGATTCTTGTTATCCGTTATCACCTCAATCATTAAGGCTACACCACCTGGTCCATATCCTTCATAGACAACTTCTTCAATTGATTCACCCTCAAGATCACCAGTTCCCCGGAGGATTGCTTTCTCAATGTTATCATTTGGAACATTGCTTGATTTGGCAGTTGCGATAGCGGTCCTTAAACGAGGGTTCATGTCAACATCACCACCACCTAACCGTGCTGCAGCAGTAATCTCTTTGACTAATTTTGAAAATAATTTACCTCGTTTTGAATCGTTTGCAGCTTTTTTATGTTTAATTGTTGACCATTTAGAGTGTCCTGACATAATCTGTTTCCTTTCTTATAATTCATTCCACAACATGGAAAATGTCTGTCCAAGGTATATACAGAAAAGTATGATGAAGTTGGAATAACACACTGATAGTATATCATAAAGTGGTAAGATATACAAACAAAATGAATATACAGAGTATGTAAATAATTTGTCACTATATGCGTCTATTTTGTAGCATAAACTTTTAGTTTGTGCTATAACGCAAGACGCAATCTGGAAGATTGCGATACAAATATCAGGCGGGTAGACCCCGCCCCTACGAAGAGGAAGAGAAGAGTCTAATGAGTAAATTAACACCTATGGTGATAAAAACTTTACACACCCAATATACAGAATGTGAAAGGAATATCTAATGAAAGCTATAAATAGTAGGTATTGTAATAGGTGATTAGTCGAAGGTCAACTAACTATACTTCTCCGCGATTAGGATTCGGCATCCTTCTTCTCTGCTTCATCATGCATTAGGAAAACCATATCCGCAATTTCCGTGAGTTCGTCCTCTGATACAGGTGGAAAATCCAACAAAGCCACCTGTTTGATGATTTCAGAACCAATAGCATGTTTTTCTAATTCAGGTAGTTGATTGAATGCTTCCAAAATGGATTCTGATGTATTGTGCATATATAATCTCTTAGTTAATAATATCATTAGATATATAAATTATACATTTCACATACTAAAATAGCAAGGATTCATTAGTGCTGGTACAGAGTCACATAATTTATTAAAGTAGATTTTGCTTATATAATAGTAGTTTACAATCACTTACTGCAAGAAATGGAAAACGAGAGCGGTATTGATTATTGCCAATAGCGTGCCTACAGCCGTCTGTAGGAAGGTGTGTCGCTCTCTATAAATCCTTGCCCATGCAATTAGAGGGATGAGTAGAAATAACCAAATGAAACTGGTATTCACAAGGAATACCAGCACCATTATACAGCCGGTTGTCACACTGGTATGGAAACTGATTTTCCAGAGTGGCGTAATCGCAGAGAAAACTATACTATTTGCTATATACGCAATACAGGCAAGGATTATCTTTTCAGTCGCACCAATCTTGTATAGGATTATAGTTCCAGAGATCATACTGAGTACTATAAAACATAGGGGAATCAGTCTTTCTTCTTTGGCAGGAAGATGCAAATTTCCTACCTTAGAAAACCTAACTAAGAGAACTATACCAACAATTGGGAGAACTGTGACAAATAAAGTAACAATCCCTAACCAGAGTAATACATCCTGACGTGTCATTGCATATTTTTGAATAACAATAACAGCCGTAACAATTGGAACAATAAACGGACTAAAAACAACAGACGTGCCCAACGCTACCCATTCGGGAAAACCCGAGAATGTCTTCTGAATCATTAGTTCGTTTTATGCGACTTCATAAAGTTTACTATATCTGGCCCTTGTGTTCCTGGATTTACATCTTTGTCAATCTGGATTATCTTCCCAGATTTATCTATTACTATTGTGATACGATTGAATCTTCCTTCTAACTTGTCAGTTGCACCATACAATAAGGCAAGATTTCTATCAGTGTCTAACAACAGTGGGAAGTTTAATTTATTTTCGTCTGAGAATTTCTGATGTGATTCAGCATCATTTGAGGTGATTCCAAATACTTGTACATTGTACTCATCAAGATTACTCGACTCATCACGGAGCGAGCAGACTTGAGCCGTTCAGCCACGACCAAAATCACGTGGATAGAAGACTAATGCTACATTCTTTTTATCCTTAAATTTGCTGAGTTGATACTGTTTTTCTTCACTATCAGTAGCAATGAAGTCTGGTGCCATCTCTCCTACTTCTATTTTTGGGAGGACACTACCAAGCATTTTTACAACATCTTCACCATGTGTTCTTACCTTCACTTCTTTATCAATTGCTCGAATATATCCAGCCTTATCAATGATGAAGGTGACTCTATTTGAAGCGTTGAACCTTTCCATTATCCCACTATACTGTCTGCTGACATCAAACTCAGTATCGGCAAGTAATGAAAAACCGAATTTCTCATCCTCTTTAAACTTCTTGTGTGAATCAACAGGGTCAACACTCACACCAAAGAGAACAGTTTCTGTTTTTTCTATTTCGCTCAATTTATCCCGGAGCGATTGTAGTTCAGCAGTTCAACCACCTGTAAAATCTTTTGGATAAAAAGCAAGTACTACGTTCTTCTTACCTAAGAATTCTGTGAGATTCCGTTCTGTTCCTGTTTCATCCTTTAGTGTGAAATCAGGAGCAACCATCCCGACATTCAAGCTTTTTATTTTTTTTCCACTTCATTCTCCGCTAAAACTAATGGAATCAAAAGTGTTGTAATTAAAACGATGATACATGAATAACGAGTAGATCTAAAATGATACATCTTTTAATTCCTCTAAATTGTTATTTGTATTAGATTTGCCGTTATAGATTTTATTTTAATAACGGATAACGACCTGTTTCTATAAGTATACTTACTCTCAATCTGAATGTCAATAAGGGGTGTGTAAATAATTTGTCACTATATGCGTAAATTTTGTAGTATAAACTGTTAGTTTGTGCTATACCGCAAGACGGAATCAGGAAGATTGCGATACAAATATCGGGTGGGGAGACCCCCTACGAAGTGGAATTATATCAGCACAAACGATGCGTAGTTATAAGATACACTATAATAAGATGACTAAAAGTGTTAAAATTTTTCGTTTTGAGATGGTTGCACTTTCACGGAAACCTTCACGGAGCAATTTTACGAACCCTTATTCTGTAAGGGTTTATAAATTTTAAATGCATCCAATCTCCGTGAATCACATATGTTAATTGTTATATAACTTAAGCAGATGTAAATGCATCTTTGGTTATCATCTGATTACAACATTTCTATTGTCTCAACTTACGTTTGCGTCCCACACCTCTTCTGCAGGAGCGACCTCCTGGTCGCGACCGGGAGGTCGCTCCTACTAGTAAAGTGTCTAATTAAATCCAGAGTTTACTATATTTACACACCTTTAAGTGTTCATTATATTCAACCAATGAATTATTATACTGTAAATCCCCTCCTTTCAACTTATTCACAATAGTAATATATATGTTATTTCAATGTTTAAAATGTTACACTTTTTGTCACATGGTGTGACATCAATAAATCCCTTATCCCGCTAGTCCTATACTGGGTTTATAGCCACTTTCTTAAGGTTACGAGAATTTGCATGAATGATGTATTTTTGTGTCTTTTACTTTTCTTCTAATCCATTGATTTGGAGTTGTTTGAATGTTAATTATCTTACGTAAAGTAGTTAAGATCGGAATCCAGGAATCAACGGTATGAATGCCATATGAAGATTAATTTTTTAATTCGGTAATAATCCGATCTGGCGTAGCAGCATCTGTGATCCTCCTATGAACTGCGACATAAAACTAATCACCTTGTCTTTCACGATTTCCCAATCATCGCAATGACGATGGTTATGTAAAACCGATTGACGCACCCATCGCCATAACTTTTCAATCGGGTTCGTCCACGGCGCATAAGTCGGTAGTTGTATTATCTCAATCGGAAGTTTTTGTAGTGTTCCGATTTTCTCTGAGGGTTTACCTGTCCAATTCGGTGGCTTCGGTTTCACAAACGATGCTGTTTGCGGGAGAAGTGCTTCCAATAAGTTAGCTTGAAAGTGGGTTGACCAATTGTCTTGTATCAAATATATCCGTTGCTTGTTTGCGTAGCGTTGGCAAATCTCGGTGTAAAAAGAATGAAGTGCTTCAGCAGTGCAGCGTGAAACTTGCTGGTAAACAACATCTCCAGTATGTGGGTTCAGAGCCCCGATCCCATAGCACGTTTGGTTGTGTCTGTAGCTCTGACGGGCTAAAGGTGTTTTCGTGCCTGTTTGTGCCCAGTCTTTTGCTATGGTAGGGTTGCGATAAAACGAGAACTCATCTTGGTAAAGCGCAACACAGGTCTGTGGATGTTGACGGGTCTCTTCCAAAACTTGCTGGACCCTGTCTATTTTTTGGGCATAGTCTGTATCCGGACTATGTATGTATAAGCGAGCGCGTTTATAGCTGAGACCGAGTCGACTAAGGATTTTGTGAATACCCGGCACAGACACATCACTGAGCCAAGGGACGATGTTTCCAAGGGATCGGAGTGTCCATCGTGTTTGATGCGGATTATGTTGTTCAGGTCCCTGTGCGATAGTATTATAGACCTCCGCCTCTGCTTCTTCGGGGGATTTAGGGGAATAAGCAGGTTTGCGACCACGACCGGGTGTATAGAATAAACCTTGAATACCGTTTTCATTGTATCGGTGAAGCCACGAATAGACCGTATCAGGATCGCGTTCTTTCAAGAGCATTTTTCGGGCGACTTTGTGAGGGGAAAACCCCTCGCTTATTTTCAAAAGGGCAGCAGCGCGTTCTCGTAGATAAGCCGGTTCGCCTTTATCACGGAGTTCAACGAGTTTTTGTCGTTCAGTTTCACTGAGTTCAAGTTTATGATGTTTTGCCATGAATAAAATACCTCCTTGAACAAGAGGATAGCACAAAAATAAAATTTACCGAATTAAAAAA
>CBDBFU010000011.1:0-170652 GCA_965205025.1 Candidatus Poribacteria bacterium | reverse complement strand
GAAGTCCCGGCAGACCATGGATTTGTAATCAATGAATACCTTATGCCAATTCTACCAGTAGTTCGTGTTAATGATTTTGATGAAGCCCTTAAAGGTGCTGTTACAGCCGACGGTGGAAGAGGACATACTGCAATGATTCATACTAATAATACAGCACGAATCACACAATACACTAAAGCTATGAAGTGTAGTGTTGTAGTTGTGAATGCACCTTCGTATGCATCTTGTGGATTAGAAGGTGAAGGATTTTTGGCAATGACTATCGCCGGGACCTACTGGTGAAGGATACACCCGCCCCCGAACGTTTACACGTCAAAGACGATTAACCCTTGCCAACGACTTATCCACACATACATTGTGAAAGAAATAGGTTGTTCACGACCAGTTTGTGTCGTTTATAATTAAGACAAACATTGGCAAATACCCTTAGCAGTTTTCAGGGTAGGGCAAAGGATATGACTTTGTTCCTTACCTGTCTATTTAACACTATTGCGTGTCAAGGTGACAAAACGATTATTACCCCAATTCTTTAACATTTATCCTAACTGGCGGCAGGGCAAAGATTATATGTCGTCTACATTTCAACGGACCACAAAAGTCTCTGCGTTTAGTAGATGAAATAGGACACTATTGCAGAGTTGACATTGACAGTATAGATGACATTTATGTATGACTACGCGGAACAACTGAAGGCAACCGGGCATCGCTATGAAAATCCTGAAGACTCACAGATTGTCCAGAACGAAGCTGAACAAGAATATAAGGTGACGATGCAAAAACAATATAGTGTTATCACAATCCTATTACTGCTTGGTATGCTTTTTGTTCCAATGTCTACGGATGCAGTAGAACCTTATACTGTGCGAACCGTGTATTTCATGCCAACGGATAGTATTGACAAGTCCGACTGGTTGGATTTAGATGATATCATGAAAACTAACCAGGAGGTATATAGAAGTGAAATGGATCGTCATGGGTTTCCCGACAAGACTTTTAGATTAGAAACCGATAATCAAGGACAGGTTATTGTTCATAAATTCAACGGCAGACATAACAAGGTACACTATAGTGGCGACACAATGTCTTTAGTTAGACAAGAATTACAGGTACGATTCAATGACAAGAAAAACATATATGTCATTGTTATGGCAGGTATGCCTGCACTCCAGTGGGGGCAAGCTGGTGGCGTAGCAAGTACCAGTCCTGGCGGATGGTGGAATAAAGGAGAAGATCACGCTTATGTTCTTAGTGGAGAAACCACGAAAGCGAACACAGAGCAAGTTATATTGCATGAGTTGGGACATGCTTTTGGCTTATGGCATATAGTTTTATATGATCCGCAAGAATTTATATTAGGCTCTGGCAAAAAACTATCATTGCACGAAGCAAGGTGGTTATCCAAGTCTTATTATTTCAACGATAGATGGATTTTTGGTTTCGCACCAAGTATTGTGAAGTTTCATGGTGCAGAAGCATTTGGTGATGATGATAACCGATTCCGAGTAGATATATCAGACCCCAATGGGCTACATCAAGCCTATGCGTTTTTGAATACAAACATCGTCGGCTGGGATTTTCTGAACGGCAACAACGATACAGCAGTGTTTGATATAGAACGCAGGCACGTGGAAAATAATACGACTCTCTGGATACAACTTATGGATAATCATGGTAATTGGTTGTGGTATGATAAAAATTACATTTTACCCGAGCAACCTATATCTGCGAACGATGGTACATTGAAATACTTAACGATAAAAGACAGGCGAATTGATTCCCTCGTACCTATAAACAATGAAAACGAATGGTGTGGTTGGGAACACGCAGGTATTTTTGAAAAGCAACCGAATAGACCTCGACCACGCCTACCTGATTGGTATATTGATGTGCCAAAATTAAATGAATGGAATAGTTGGTTTTATTCACACGCAAAAAGCCGTTTTGTATATGATATTAGCAGTGGAGAATACACTCGATTTGTTGCCGATTTATATTTACCAAATCCGTGTGGGGGTACGGCAAGCATTCAGATTATTTGTTTTGCTGATGATGAAGAAATATACCGTTCAGGGATATTGCGTCCCCCGGCTGCACAAAACAAACACTTGTCGGTTAATATTCCCAAAGATACTCAGAAGTTTACAATACAGATAACAGATGCGGGCGATGGTATTACTTGTGATCATTTTGTTTTCGGAAATGCACAAGTATTGAACGTACCGCCTGATGAGAAAAATGACGAAAATGTTGTTCAAGATGAAGATGTTATCTGCGTAAATTGTGCAGTCGATGAGGATATCGCTGACCAATTTGACCTCGCTGTAAATCCCATGGACAAACTTACTACAAAGTGGGCTGTTATTAAATCAAGGAAATAGATATCCGCAAATTGTCTGAATTCTTTAGCAAACCGTTAATCAATATCTGATTTTTCGTGCAAAACGTCATTAAAACTGTCCCTATGGAATTATATGTAAAGCTAAATATTAAGGGAAAATACCGGTCTATCTTTCTGTCACATTTTTGATATATTTTGGTAAACTGTGTATAATACAAGTTCCAACTTCCAGAAAAGGAGCAGGTCATGGCGGGATCTCAAAAGAATATACTTGAATACCTAAAAGGCTACAAGGAAAGCAAAGAAGAGTCTGACATTGAGCTAATTAAGGTCGAGTCGCGCCTTGAAGAACGGATTAAAGAAGTTAAAACAGATCTTAAGAGTGACATTACACAGCTCAAATCAGACCTTGAAAAAGACATCAGAGAAGCTAAAACAGATCTGAAAGATGACATAAAAGAGATAAGAAACACCATGCGGACGATGACTAATCTCGTTATAGCTTGCGGCATTGGCATTCTTGGTGTAATTGTTACTTTAATTCTGAATATAGTTTCGAAATAATAGATATAGGAGATTAAAGATGTCAGAAAGATCACCCGGTTTTGAAGATTACATCCCATCCCGGTTGGAATGGCTAACAGTTATGCTGAATTCATTATCACCATATATGGATACACTATTAAAAGGAAAAATCAGTAGGTTGTATCTTCCAAAGAATGATGGAAAAACTCTTTTGTTAATGGTTAGCTATCCTAAAGATATTGAGTCAAGCGAATTGGAAGATATTATTAAGAGAATGGTGGAGTATGCCAAAACGATTGCCGAAATAAATAACTGGTCTTCATGGCTTGAGATCGAAGTAGAACGTCATCCAGAGTAAATAATCACTCACACTACGCAGAAAACCTTGCTTCCGTTAAAACCATATATTTATACCAAGAGAATGTGGAAATTTACACCACATTCTTTTTTATTACAGCTTCAGTTCCCCAAACGTAATCCATGTTTTGTAACCAAAGAATCCATAGAGACGTTTTGTTGGATATGCCTATCCGTATAGAATCCAATGTCCAATTTACTCTCTCTCAAGCAGTAGAGTTAGCCCCTGTTGATAGGTCTAAACTCTACCAAGACGCAGCCGAAGGTATCATCAGCACCGATATATTCCCAAAGAAATGAATACAGATATAAATAGCCTTAGAGAACTCATACACCATCATGAACGTAAATACTATGTTGATGACAATCCTGAGATTTCCGATGCTGAGTTTGATAATCTCATGCGTCAACTTGAGGAACTCGAAAAATCCTCCCCAGACGAGATTCCCTCAGATTCACCAACACAGCGTGTTGGCGGAAGCGTATCGTTAGGTTCGCGTATTCCTCACCGTAGTCCAATGTTAAGCCTGGATAACTGTTTTGGTAAAGAGGAATTGTTAGCATTTGGCGACAGGATAAATAGATTATTAGAGGATGCACCGGTAGAATATGTTACAGAATTAAAGATAGATGGATTAGGTGTGTCATTACTCTATGAGGATGGTGTATTCAGTCGAGGTCTTACACGTGGGGATGGGGAATTCGGTGAGGATGTATCCGGAAATCTACGAACGATTCGTGCTGTACCTTTACGGCTCACAGGGTCAGATACCAATGCTATTCCACCAGTCTTAGAAGTTCGCGGTGAGGTATTTATACCGAAACATTTACTTGATGAAATTAATGTGCAGCGTGAAGAACAAAAGGAAACGCCTTTTGCCAATCCCAGAAATGCCGCTGCTGGGTCAGTCCGTACGCAAAGTACTTCTGTTACTGCAAAAAGACCCTTAGATATATTTATCTATTCTCTTAATTATGTTGAAGGCTTTGAATTTACGACTCATAGTGAAGCACTTGAAAAAATTAAATCTCTTGGATTCAAATGTAATCCTTATACACAAGTACATGATTCCCTTGAAGATGTTGTGGCATATTACGATGAATGGGTGGCGAAACGTGAGGATATACCTTATGAAGTTGATGGAATCGTTGTTAAGGTTAATGATATTTCACAACAGAACGAACTTGGATCAACAGCCAAAAGTCCTCGTTGGGCTACTTCCTACAAGTTCCCATCGCATCGGTCTACAACAACAATCGAGCAAATAGAAGTCCAGGTAGGTCGTACAGGGGTCTTAACACCAGTAGCAATTTTAGCACCTGTAAAACTTGCAGGTGCAACTATTACACATTCTACACTCCATAACGAACAGGAAATTAGTAACAAAGATATTCGCATCGGTGATACGATTGTTCTTGAGCGTGCAGGAGATGTTATCCCTAAAATTAACGATGTGTTGAAAGAAAAACGCACAGGGAATGAAGTTGAGTTTAGCTTTCCTAATTTTTGTCCATCCTGTGATACACCTGTACAACGTAGTGAAACTGAAGTTGCAGTTAGATGTGTAAATGCTGCATGTTCTGCACAATTAAAACGGAGGATAGAGCATTATGCTTCTCGTAACGCACTTGAAATTGAAGGACTCGGTCCCGCAACAGTAAATCAATTAGTAGATAATGAACTCGTTCGGGATGTAGCAGACCTTTACACGTTAAAGGTTGAAGAAGTCCGTAAATTGGAACGAATGGGTCCTGGACTGACTCACAATCTTTTCCATCAAATTGAGCATAGCAAAGATGCCCCCGCAGCAAAGGTATTAGTTGGATTAAGCATTTTTCATGTCGGAGATACTGTCGCGGAACTCTTAATTGATCACTTTTTATCTATAGATGCTCTGAGTCAAGCAGATGCAAATGCGATTGAAGCAATTCCGGGTATTGGTCCGCAGATTGCTGAGAGTGTGTCCAGTTTTTTCACGCAAAATCATCAATTGATTGAGAAATTAAAGGCAGCTGGTTTACGATGTTTTACAGAAGAAGTTGTCAAGAAACCACATATTATAGAAGACAGTTTTTTTAATGGAAAAACATTCGTCGTTACTGGTAGTCTTACAGATATGACACGGACGGAAGCATCAACACACATTAAGACACGGGGTGGGAAAGTTACATCCAGTGTAACAGGAAAGACAGATTTTCTTATTGCTGGAGAAGGTGCAGGATCTAAATATGATAAGGCGGTTGAGTTAGGTGTGTCTATTCTTACAGCAGAAGCATTTTTAGATCAAATAAAAGAAAATTGATGGTATTAACACAAATCATACTTACGCACAAGACACACTGAACCGAGTGTATATGTTGATTTATTGTTGAAACTGTGATGGGAGATAAATATCAGTAATTTATTGGGGGAGACGTAGGAAAGTAATTACTTGTTTTGTATTTGGGATTCGACGTGAATGTTCAATAATTTTGTTATTTTTACCTGCCGAATGATCCTTATATGGTCGGTGTTGATTAGGTTGACACCAGTATTCTAAGGGAACTTCATCCATTTCATCATCAATACAAACTTCATTAGCAAATCGAGATGCTAATGCCTTTGGGTGAATTGGCTGCCCGTTTACCAGATAGCAATCTCTATTTTTACGAAATTTATTGGAATACGCAAAATATCGAATGATCCCTGCCTCAGAGAACACAATTGCACAAGCATGATCAGATAACCGAGTATAATGAATCCCTGTGCTTGTAAAAGATGTACCATATTGTGATGCCAATACGGTGATTGCGGGTAAGCCTACTTGTGAAAGTATGGATGAGTCAGCTAAAAAGATGGGAGTAGGCATCAACAATTCAACTGCAAATTGATTTGCTCTGTTTTCACTTTGAAGATATGATTTTTTCTGTGAATTTTCTTTAATGGTGTATTCATTTGGTTTCTCAAATACTGTATTTCGTTGATCTCCAGTGGTATCGTCTTCTAACAGATAATGTCCTATTTCATGGGCAATGGTAAACTTTCTCCTGGTTTCAGATCGTATACGTGTGTTGACGAGGATACCCGATGCACTCCCAACACGCATCAAACAACCATCACAGTTATCTGGAAGTTCTCGCTCCCAAATTACAATACCGAGTAATTCTGCGATACATCTGGGGTCAATTGGAAAGTCTTGTATTTTTAAAGAGCGAAGGATACCCCATGCTTTAGCTGCAGGGCTACCCTTCGTATATTTGAATCGACTACTCAGCATCCTCTGAACCTTCGCCTGGTACGGATTCTGCTTTTGACTTAAGAAATGCATAGAATTCATAAAGTGTGTCTTTATCTTTTTCTGTAAATTCCATCATTCCTCTGAACATCAAGTTGACCTTTGGATCAGCCAATAAGTCGTCATAACCCCGCTCTTTCTTTCCGAGCAGAAAATCTGTTGTAACCTTCAATGCATCGGATAAACTTGAAAGTGTATTAAAAGAAGGTTTACGAGTTCCAGACTCAAACTGGGAAATAGCAGCAGGAGTTAAATTCGCTGCTTTTGCTAATTCCGTTTGTGTCATTTTAAGCTCACGACGGCGTTGCTTTATACGCGAAATGACTTCATCACTCATGTTGTAATTCCTTTGGTGTATGTATATTGAAGATTAAGGAATGCAAAACCTTAATGATTTTGATACAAAAAATTCATGTTACGTCTTCCAGAATATTTATAATTTATTCTTGTAAATGATTCTGCGTCCCTCTCCAACAACAGTAAATTGAATCTGTATATCTACAAAATCAATTTAATTATGAATACAAGAGGTAAATTAATGGAAAACGTGAAATGTAGTTTAACATAAGATTTTATTTAATGCAAATATATTTTATTATGTCTAATTATCATATCTAAATGTGCCTTCTATAAAATCCATGAATATATAACAAATAGTAAACAGTAGTCCAATGAGACAAAGATGGACTAATATAACTTAATACTATTCTTATGCTATAAATCCCTATAAACTCTAAATTGCTTGTGGAATTATCAAGCTTAGTAATTCATAAAATAAATTTGAAATATCATGAGTATCAATATTATATTTATCAATTGAGTAAGAGTAGGGAAATTAATTTAAAGACACTTAGTCTTAGGGTTTTTTGTTAATAAAACTTACATAGTAAGAGTAATTTTAATGTGCTGACTTCATCACAAGAGATGTAGGATAAACTCACTGAGATCATACGAAGCTACACGAAAATCGCTATTGAGAGTATAACAAAGTATGATTATATAACTAAAATTCAAAATGTGATATAATTTATTAGAAATGGTATTACAGTTTATATTTCTTACATTCTGTAGGAGGGGATTCCGATCCTTCAACGTAATCGAGAATCTTTAATTTTCTACGGATATATTAACCAATACAACCAATATCATATCTTCACTGTTTCAATCTCGTAATCCAAAATCAATTAGTCACACCTACCTACAACTAATAACTGACAACCATTTGTTACCCAGTTATCTTACTTGCGTATTACACAGATTTCACGGAAAGGTTATCGGTTATAAGGATTGTATGGAAGCAAGAATCTAACACACGTATCACACTCTAATAACTTGACATATTTTACAATACGCAGTAATCTATGAATGAATTTATACAAAAAGATTAACCATCATTCCTAAGAAGTGGATTGTGTTTTGCAGTAATATTGTATACAGGAGAAATGTATGTCAGAAGCCTCACAAACCTATTTTGATTTCGGAACAGAAACCACAAATCCTGACTTTCAAGGTATTCTTAATTACATCAGGGAACAGGCCAAGTCCGAGAGGAAAAAAGGGGAATTATTTGAACGCTTAATGCTGAAATATTTCAGTGAAGATCCAGACTACAAAGAACAGTTCTCTGAAGTATGGCTTTGGAATCAATGGGCACAACTACGATCAGAGTTTGACGGTACAGACATTGGTGTTGATCTTGTGGCGAAAAAACACGATGGCGGATTCTGTGCAATCCAATGTAAATGTTATTCCCCTGAAACTCGGATTTCTATGGGTGATCTAAACTCATTTCTTGCAACTGCATCACTTCCCCCATTTGGTGATAATCTTCGTATACTTGTAAATACAGGTGGTGAATTGGGACCTAATGCATTAAGATTGGTCGAACCATTAGGGGACAGATTCCGAGTCGTCCGCTTCAATGATCTGGAAAACAGTCCTTATGAGTGGCCAGATTTAAGCTTACAGGAACCTGAGCAGCTCTCATATAAACAGAGACTATACAGTCTAAAAAAACATCAAAAAGAGGCATTTGATGATGTAGTTAAGGGATTAAATGAGCATGATCGTGGCAAACTCATAATGGCATGTGGAACTGGTAAAACCTTTACCGCACTAAAAATTGCTGAAGAAATCTCAGGTGAAGATGGTAGAGTGTTGTATCTTGTTCCTTCTATTAGTCTGTTAGCACAATCAATGCGAGAGTGGTCTGACCAACGTGGTATTGACCATAGTTATATAGGTATTTGTTCCGATACCAGAGCTGGAGATACTTCAGAGGATGCATCCATTCAAGAACTCAAAATTCCTGTTACTACGAACCCTGCATCTATCATCACTTCATTACAAAATACCGAAACAGGAAAAATGACGGTAGTTTTTTGCACTTATCAGTCATTACCTCTCATTGAACATGCACAAGCAAATGGTGCTCCACAGTTTGATATTATATTTTGTGATGAAGCACATAAAACAACAGGTGTTGACAAACCTGGTGATAAGACATCACCTTTTCTTCTTGTTCATGATACAAATAAAATCCGTGCGAATAAACGTCTCTATATGACAGCCACTCCAAGACTATACACTACAAATGCTAAGACACAAGCAGCTGATTATAATGTCGACGTGTTTTCTATGGATGATGAGGAAAAATATGGACCTGAATTTCACAGATTACCATTCTCTAAAGCAGTTGAAATAGGAGAACTTTCTGATTACAAGGTTGCTATATTTGGAATATCTGAATCTGAAGTCAATTCTGCTTTGGAAGGTGATACTGGTCTATACGGTGGTGAAATCAACATAAACGATGCGACACGGATCGTAGGGTGTTGGCGTGCATTGCAAAATCCAGAAGATAAAGACAAGAATGATGAAACAATCAGACCTCTAAGACGGGTTATTGCATTTACAAATAGAATTGACGAATCAAGGGCATTGGCACACTATTGGAATGATGTTATTGATGATGCGACTAAGAATCTATCAGATGATGAAATTCCATACAATTTTGAATGTGAAGCAAAACATGTTGACGGAACAGTACATGCACTTAATCGGAAGGCAAACCTTGATTGGTTAAAAAGTAATGTTGATGGTGTTTGTCGTATCCTCTCTAATGCAAGATGTCTTTCTGAGGGTATAGATGTACCTGCACTTGATGCTGTGATATTCTATAAACCCCGAAAATCACATATTGACGTTGTACAAGCAGTAGGTCGCGTCATGCGTAAAGCCCCTGGAAAAGAATTTGGTTATGTTGTCCTACCCGTTGCAATCCCTGAAGATAGAGATCCTGCTGCTGCTCTGGATGACAATGAAAGATTCTCAAATGTCTGGAGTGTCCTAAACGCCCTCCGTTCACATGATGATAGACTTGATGCTAAAATTAACAGTATTGATCTGAATAAAGAACTACCTGACTCTATAGTTATTGGGGGATCAGGTAGTAATGGTTCTGATTGGATAGGAACACAGTTACCACTAATGCCAATTGAAATTCCTGTAGAGTCAATACTTTCAAAAATTGTTGACAAGTGTGGCGACAAACCATACTGGGAGAATTGGGCAAAGGAAGTCGCAGACATTTTTGAACGTCTTGTTGAACGAATTGAAAATCTCCTGAATAATCCAAATAATGCAACATTGACTAAACGAGTCGAAAGTTTCCACACTGAATTGAAGAAAACGATTAATTCTTCAATAACTCATAAAAATGCTATTGCTATGTTTGCACAACACATTATAACACGGCCTGTCTTTGATGCCCTTTTTGAAGATTATGACTTTTCATCCAGGAATCCTGTATCAAAAGCCTTAAATAAATTAGAGGATGTATTTTTGAAATTTGGACTTGAGACTGAAACGCGAGATCTAAAAGGTTTCTATGATAGTGTCCGCAAACGAGCAAGTGGTGTTAAAAGCAGAGATGGAAAACAGAAGGTGTTATCAGATCTTTACGAACAGTTTTTTCGAAAAGCATTGAAAAAGGAATCCGAACGACTTGGTATCGCATACACACCTATTGAATTAGTTGACTTCATAATTCATAGTGTTAATGATGTTTTACAAGAGGAGTTTGGCAAGAACCTTACCGATGAAGGTGTTCATATCCTTGATCCGTTCACAGGTACTGGTACATTCCTTGTGCAATTACTGCAGTCTGGACTCCTCCAATCTGAAGATCTCGAAAGGAAATATAAGAAGGAACTCCACGCAAACGAAATCCTCTTACTTGCATACTACATTGCATCTGTTAATATTGAAGAAGCCTATCAAGGACAGCATGGAGAAAACGAAAGACATGTTTCTTTTGACGGTATCGTTCTAACAGATACATTCAATCTATACAAAGCAGAGAAAGACCCACCCCTTCTTCCTGAAGAACAACAGATGGTAGAAAACAACGAACGAGTTGAACGTCAGCAAAATATTCCGATAGAGGTTATTATGGGCAATCCACCATGGTCAGCATGGCAAAAAAGTTCTGCGGATGATAACCCTAACGTTGAGTATCCTGAACTTGAAAAGCGTATTAGTGAAACCTACGCAGCATATACGACAGCTACCTTGAAGAGTAGCCTTTATGACACATACAAGATGGCGTTCCGGTGGGCAACTGATAGACTTCAAGAACAAGAAAATGGAATTGTCGCCTTTGTCACACCTGCTTCTTGGATAGATGGAAACGTTGACGCGGGAATCCGTGCATGTTTACCAAAAGAGTTCAACTCAATTTATGTTCTTAACTTATTAGGAGATGCAAGGATACACGGAGAACAAGGAAAATATCAGGGAGAAGGTGTCTTCGGTAATGCTACACAATCACCAGTGGCAATCACGATACTGGTAAAAAATACAGATGCTGTGCACGAGGAATACCGAATTCATTACAGAGATATTGGGGGACATTTAAAACGTAAACAGAAGTTAGGAATACTTAGTGAAACGGCTTCAGTAAAACGTTTCAATGATTGGCAAGTTATCCTACCAAACCAATACTACGATTGGATTAATCAACGCAGCGATGTATTTACAGATTTCTACCCACTTGGAACAAAAGAAGCAAAAGCAGGAAAAGCAGATAATGCAATATTCGTGTTATATTCAAGAGGATTGGCTACGAGTAGAGATGCCTACATCTATAATTTCTCACGGAATGCTTGTGCTGCAAATGCCGAATTAATGACACAGGATTATCTAAATGCACTTTCTGAGCTTGAGGAAAATACTGAACTCTCAGAGGACGTTGTGGCACGTAGACACACAGCAAATGTCAGATGGGATAGGGAACTTGAGAATAATCTAAGACGAAGAAGAACTACCGAATTTGATGAGAGTTATATAAGAACGGTGGCTTACCGACCATTTGTAAAATCAAATGGTTATGTTGACTACACATTTGCAAATTGCAAATACCAGCAGGATTTAATTTTTCCAAATAAATCAAGTAAAAACCGCGTGATATGCTTCCCTGGAAGAGGAGGTAGCAAGTTATTTTCTTCTCTTATAACTAATAAAATGCCAGACTTGCATTTTGTTGAAGCAGCACAATGCTTCCCTCGATGGCGTTATCTCAAACCAACTGCCCAATCGCAAATTACGATGGAAAACGAAAGAATACGTATTGACAACATATCAGATACAGCATTGCACGCCTTCAAAGAAAACTACTGCGACGACTCAATCACAAGAAATGACATCTTCAACTATGTTTACGGGATCCTACACTCTCCAAGTTATAAAGAACAGTTCGCAAACGACTTGTCAAAGATGCTCCCACGTATCCCTTATGCTCCAGACTTCCGCGCCTTTGCAGATGCTGGTAAAGCACTTGCAGATCTACATCTTAATTATGAAACATGTGAAAAATACTCCAATCTCAAAGTTGAGTCTGCCCAACAACAACAACAATTACTGTATCAAGAGGAACCTGAGTATTTCCTACTGGGAACAAAGGCAATGAAATACAAAGATAAAAACAAGAAAGATGTGCTCATCATTAATGAACATATCCAAATATCAGGAATTCCAGAGGAAGCACATCGTTATGTAGTCAATGGGAGAACTCCGTTGGAATGGTTTATCAATCGTTATAAAATAACAACAGATAAGAAAAGTGGTATAGTCAATGATCCAAACGGTTGGTTTGAAAATCCTCGGGACCTTATCACTGCGATAGAACGGATTGTTTACGTAAGTGTTGAGTCTACTAAGATAATTGAGGGTTTACCTTCTGAGATAACTGATGAGTAATGCTATCCTACCAACTTCCATTGGATTTCTTATTGATGACTGTTTTGAAAAAATCATGTTTCTGAAATTTCAAGTCGACCATTCCCCATTATCTTTCCACTGAATTTATCTGGTTCATTTGTGGGAGAGAAATCCTGTAAAATTCCAGTTCCTTCATAAGTTACTTTTGTACCCTCAAAGGAGTGTAATTTTAGATATACTTCACCGATTTTGGTAACATCATCAATGAAAATTCCATCTACATCCACTTCCCAGTCTTGATGACCAGAAAAGTCTTCAATTCCACCCTGTAAAGTTGCTTGGATTCTTTCTTGTTTAAGTTGTAAAGTCCATCCAGTAATTTTACCTACTCGAATATACTTAGTTTCACCTTTTTTCCGATAGATCGTTCCATTTATCCCAGTTTTAGTCGTTGTTGTGGTGTAAATTCTTTGCATTTTATATTTCTCCTAATTATTATACATTTAGTTGAAATGTTAATAGTTATGACAACGTAATTTGATAGTTAACACATATTGTAACCCATAAGGGGTTAAATTCCAAAACCCAAATTTAACTACGAAATTTTAGTTGTAAGATGTCAAGTACTTGTGAGAAAATCCTGAACAATTCTCATTGAATACTATGACAATACACTCAATCATAAACGATTATATGAAATAAGAAAACAGTAAGGAAAATCCAATGAGAATTAAAGAAGAGATAAAGAGATCCGGCAGGTTTTGGTTGCCTTCTAAACCAGAAAGAGAAATCGACGGTACCCTTACAATATCAGATGGTGGTACCATAAAACTTGACCTTATGCAACCGATTGATACCAATTTGGAATCAATATTTGGACCAACTGAAGGTTTAAACCAGATAATTGGTCATGTTGAAAAGGATGGACCTATTCTAATTGATAGGTGTTATAGCCAACAAAAAAGGACTAATATTACACATGGTAGAGTGATGGGAGGTGATGTTATTTTAGCAGACAGGTTATTAACCAGTTTTCCTTATGATGAAAACCCAAATCTACAATTTAATACTTTCAGTTTTTCTGTAGAAGGAATTGAAGAATGGGTGGGAATCAGTGGTATTAAAGTTGAAGACAATTTAGAGAATGCTTTGACAATATCCTATAAAAGACCATCAAATTTAGATTTCGAACTTAGAAATGGAATGCAGTTGTATATAACTTTTGCATACACTCCTCCTATACTTCCAATAGTTAGGAATGCAGAAGTGATCGAAAATACTTACTTCAAATTGGTTTCAGAGGATAGTTGTGGGTTAGACGAATTCATATCTGTGGCAAATATGATTGCAGGATTTCTGTGTTTTGTTATGAATGAAATAGTGTCTATAGATAACATGTCAACTACATCTGAAAGTCTACAACAAGATTTTGGAGATGGACGCACTTATCCGATAACTGTTGGGGTTTATAATCCAACTTGGCCTTATGCTGAAAATGAACCCGATATCAATCAGCTTGATATGTTGTTTAAGTTTACAGACTACCAACAGCGTTTTGAAAGTATGATAAATCTATGGATAGAAAATTACGATGAGATATCACCTGCCTTAGAATTATACTTCCGTACAAAAACTGGTACGGTACCATCATTGAATATGCATTTTCTAACTTTGATACAAGGCTTAGAAGCATTCCATAGCCTAACAGGTAATAAAATGCCACTAAGAGATAGGATAGAGCAATTGACCGATCCATTTGAAAAATATATGTGTGGAGACAGAAGACCAGGGATGATTGACAAGATTGTTAAAACACGTAACTATCGCACACATCTTAATCCAGAATTAGAGCAAGAATCTGCTAAAGGGCAGCTATTAAATTTTCTTTGTATTAAAATGAATGTACTTTTTCGACTCCAATTTCTTAAATTGATTGGGTTCACAGTACAAGAAATTGATGATATTATAGATAAATGTCCATACTTCAAAGGTCAATGTAATTTGTTATCCTCTACTAAATGAATTATTCAGAATTATTCAACAGGATACACGTCCTTATGCCATTTCTATATGATATTATTATATTAATTCGTCTATCGGGTAGAAGCGGTAGCGAAACCCGACTTTTTATAGTGTCCTGTCGGGTTTCGTTCCTCAACCCGACCTACAATATATTATGGTAATTTGTCAATTAAAAATGGTATTATATCTCGCAGAAGTATGCTACAAGTATAACTACCGAGAAACCAACATTTTTGAGAAGTTTCTCACCGATGGTGTGACGTGAGAAATCTGAAAAAATAAAACTACCAAGTCCAAATCTATTAATTCCGAAAGTATATATAGTGTAATTCTGGAGCAATAGTTACAATATGCCACAAATGAGAGTATATACAGGCAAGGTAATAAAAACAACAGTGGATTTAAAAGAAATTTCAAAATTTCTTGAAATTAATGGGTTTAATCATAAAGGGGAAATGTCTATTAATGTTAATGAGATTATACGCATAAGAGTTTATTCATGTAAAATAGCAATTCCACCAAGTAATTTTGAGAAATGTAGTTTAGATGTTGATTTATTGAATGTAGAAGAACCTATTGTACTTAATAAAATTTATGTTGGAGATCTAGTTGAATTTTCTTCTTATGGGCGTGGAATGCAAGAGGATGGTTATCGAATATTAAACAACTGGAATGCGGGTGAAATAGAAAGAATACAGTATGATGCATTTAAACCTATAATTCCTATACGACATTATGTGTTAAAAGCAAGATTAAAAGCAAAAAAAATAATGTTAAATCCGATTGCTGTTACTGTAATATTTGGAATTGCTGGAATAATAGCAACAATAGTAAGTTGTTAAAGAAAAACAATACCACCATTTATAATTTAACTAAACTTAAAACCTAATCACGCCCAAAATTCTATCTTAAGAAAAAGATGTTTTAAGGAGTCACATAAACAAACGTCCTAATAAACATTGCAAGTCCGAAACTACTTATTGCGATCTTTTATCTACCTAATTCTTGTGCTGATTATGAGGGTGATACTGAGGTTGCTTCAGTGGAACTTTCTTTATATGCAGATGATGCTGAAATCTATAATTCAGGTGTATTGCTTGGAAAAGTAGAAGATGAAGATAATAAGTATATGTTATCTGTTGACATTCCTGCTGAAACGCAGAAATTCTCTATATCTGTATCAGAGGCTATACGTGGTCGGGGTTGTGATCATTTCGTTTTGGCAAATTCCAAACTTTTTTATGAAGTGAGTCTAAAGGATACAGATGTCAATGATGACGGTGTCGTTAACATTGTTGATTTGGTGCTTGTTGCAGTAAGATATGGTGAAAAGATAACGGGTGATCTATTTCCTAATCCAGACGTAAATCGTGATGGTGTTGTTGATGTCAAAGACATTGTTTTGGTTACAGAAGATATGCCCGAAGTAGAAGGTGCACCTTCTATTTCAAATAAGGGTTTTGAGTATCAACAAGCCTACAAGACTCTGCCCACAAATGTGGTTAATAAGGGTATAGCAACACTTAATCGGTTATTTGGCATTGATGCTCCAATGGAAACGTTACTGTTGAATAACTATCCAAATCCGTTCAATCCTGAAACATGGATACCTTATCAACTTTCAGAAACTGCCGATGTAGTCCTTACAATTTATGCAGCTAATGGAAATGTTGTTAGGAAATTGGATATTGGGCAACGGGCTCCAGGATATTATCTAACTCGTGATCGTGCAGCTTATTGGGATGGAAAAAACACGGTGGGGAGAAGGTATCCAGCGGTGTCTATTTTTATAGGTTAGAAGCAAGTAACTTCAGTGCAATACGAAAAATGATTATACTGAAGTAAAACATAATTAAAAGCGGGTAGATTTATGTTTGTCTGCTTTACACGAATGAAGGGGAATCTAATGAGTGAAAAAGTTGTTAAAAGCAATCAAGAAGATGATCCAATATCATCTTTTCTTGCTTCTAAATTTCATGAATTGGAATATGATGCTAAGAATAAGAAAAATTATGAAGAAATTCTTTCGGAAATTCAAGAACTGTGTGGTTTTTTAGAAAATTTAGTGACAGCTAAAAAACTTCTAAAAGAACTTACAGACAAAGCAATGGCAAATAAATCACCTTGAATTTTTGCTTTGTTTTATTGATTCATTAAGGAATGTCTAAAAACTTGTTCTTGTATTTTTTGCTTTTTTTTGTTTCTAAAAAGTTTCTTAATTATTTTTTTAAACTTCATTTATGATCTCACAATTATAAAAACGTTCTTGTTTTTATGGTTATATTTTTCGCACGCCTCTGTTATATACAGGGCGTGTATTTCGTTCAGTTGATATGCCAATTATAAATTGACATCAAATTGACATCGGTAAAGACACAGGATATAATTAATAGATAGATTGAAGGGGAAGGCAGTTTAGCTGTTGCTTTTATTCAACCCTTTGTCCAGAGATGAATGAGTTGCCTCCTCTTGAATTACTTCTAAATACTTTGTCTACTTTAACAAGTAAAAACTCCTAAAGAGCGAGCAATCTTCTCCGTTCACCACCTATTATATAATTTGTTGGAAATATATGCCAATGAATTGTTTTAAACTGATTTGTGATAAAGGAGATTATCCTAAATGAATTTACAAATGTTTAGAGAAAAGTTAATGTATGAAATAAATAGAGTAGAAGAATTTTCGCCTTTTGGAATGTTTGCTATAGATAGAGTTCAGGTTCATTTATATTGTGTGTCAACCATATTGAAAAAAATATTGGAAGTAATACCAGATTATGGATCTAATAATATAAATTCATCTGTACTATATAAAGTTGGCGGTGGAGAAGATATAGATATTACTTTAGAAAAAATTATAGATGTAATAAGGCATCATATAGAATTTCGTATAGGTTTTAAAACTCATGATCATTCTGTAATAGAGAATCTTGATATAATGTCGGATAAAGATTATAAGTATCAGGGTTTGTATCTTAGAAATATATCGCTGGAAGAATTCCTAAATATATCAAAAGAAATAGGAGAAAATGACCGCAAAATTCTAAAACCTCTTGTGTCAAATACAATAAAGATTCTAAAAAGTGATATGCAATTTGATGATGGAATTGAAGAAAGAGATAAACTCTTTGGAAATAAAACAGTTAAATCTATAGAGTATTTATTCAACCTTGTAAGAAAAATAGATAATTATAATTTGCCAGAGGGATTTATAACTTTTTTTAAGGTGGATTGGAGCGGATCAATTGTTGATGGTGGATGTAGAAATGTCGGATATTTAGATATTTTCAAACATCTTCAATTGGATTGGTTTCTTCATACAGGAAAAGATTATATTAAAACACATACAAATATATCTGATACCAGATTAAAAAATGAGAAGACTGTCTCTGTATGGAATCTTCATGATGAACTTATTCTTGATAAAAAATGTCAGTACATAATTCTTGTAGAGGACTTGTTGAATATGATAGATGAGATATGATTCAAATAGGTGGTTTTTGAGTAAGAAACGGAGATATGTAAAATGGAAAATGAAGAATCGATTGAAAAATTTCCTGAAGAAATATTGATTAACAGTGAATATAAATATTTTTACTAAAACAGATAATAGTTATATAGATGATAGTTTGAGAATACAAAATAGGGTAGCAATAGTATTATGCCTTCAAGGAAAGTTTGATGAAGGTATAACTAAGTTTAATGATTTATCTGAGTCATATCCTGAGTTTAGGTTTTTGAAATATAACAGGGCAATAGCAAAACGAGATTCAGCATTTATCGATGCACTTGCAGCAATGGGGTTCGTCTACAATTCTTGCAGCAAAGAGAGCAATTTCGTTTATGACTTTATAAAATTGAAGGCGTTTTTGAATTCTTTTATCAAGCCATTCCCTGAACTCTGAATTCACTTTTTCAACCATTTTCTCGTATGCTTCATCACCCATTTGTTCTCTAAGGTTTGGGTATTCCAATTTGTCATTTTGTGTGTCTGTCATTTTTACACCATTCATTAGTATTTGTCTCGAATTATAAGGAACTTGCGTATAATTTTCAAACTTATTATAAAAAGGATGTTATAAATGAGCTTACAACAGGAATTACCGTATCTAACTACAAAAATTCATGTTAAGGTATCTGAAGATAAATTTTTAATTGGAACAGGTTTCTTTTTCCATCTTGATGTTATTTGGAATGATGTAAATTTTCAAAAACTAATGCTGATTTCGAATAAACATGTAATTCTTGGTTCAGAAGATATGTCTGAATTGGATAGGGAATTGACTGTCTTTTTGAATCGAAAAAAGGATAATGAAATACCAGATTTAGGGAATATAGAAGGGTTTGTTATAGAGGATTTTAGGTACAGGTATTATCCCCATCCAGATTCAGATATTGATTTAGCATGTTTAGATGTTACTGATTTTTTAAATGAAAATGTTCATTTTAGATGTTTAGACAAGCGGAATTTAGAGCCTATAGATTATGGGACAATCGCTCTAGGTAGTGATGTTATGTTTGCTGGTTATCCAGAAAACAGATATGATACCGTAAACAATCTACCTTTGATTAGGACAGGAACTATAGCATCAATGCCAGATGTAGATTTTAATGGTAGAGGTGAAGTTGTTATTGATGCACAAGTGTTTAAAGGGCAAAGTGGAAGTCCAGTTTTTGTTAAGTCTGGTCATGATGCTTTATTACTTGGTGTTATCTGTCAAACGATGGTTAAGAATTCACAACTTCAAATTTTGCCCGCAAATATGTCTGGTGTTGGGATTGAGCAGATACTTGGGCTCGGCATTGTTATAAAACAGAGACATGTAATTGAACTAATAGATTATGCTGCTGGGGAAATTCGTCAATTGATAGGTAAGTGAGTTAGGTTTAATTTGTTATAAATTGACATTGGTATCAATGAATGAATTATGGTTGTTTGATCTGTGTCGTGCGAAGCCCCCTGATTATGTATACAATCATAAGGAACTTATGCATAATTCGCAAGTCTAAAACTCAATTTTGGTATCGGTTTTTTCCTAAGAATACAATGCATCATACTAAACAAACAAACAAAAAAATCCTCACATACATATATAAGCCCGTATCTACTTATTGCGAAACCAAATCACTATACTTGCAACAGGAAATCAGAAACTCAACCTTTTCCACGCAATCCGTGAAATCCGCATTTCAGACGATAAGCCATCTTTCCCTATAAGCTCCCAAATAAAAAATGAATTAACACATAGAAAAATTCAACTTAAACACAACAACCAAGAAATAATTGAAGAATTATTGAAGAAAACCAAACCATAATACAACTAAAGATATAATATTGTAGATATACTCATAACATATTACTAATATCAGTAAATAAAATAAAAATATATCTCACAATATATGATTTTTTGATTGACATATAAATTTTATTATGTTACTATATATATCACATTAAAATCAGGTCGTGAGAAGTTGTTATGAAACTTTCATAACAGTTATGAAAAGGAAATCATATTCTGATATGCCTACAAACCCATACCAGAACAGGGTTTAGAACAGTTCAAACAACAGCAGAATATGAAATTAGTAAAAAAAATAAAAAATAACGCATTTTTCAGAAATATCTATAAACCCTTACTAAGACTGACTTTAGACCAGTTTGAAATTTCACATCTAAATATTTTGTTATGAAAATATTAATACCTATAAAGGAGAACTACCATGTCAACCAATGAACATACTACTAAGCTAAGAACGTTGCTGTTAGAAGATGAAGTCCAATATATTAAGTATATTAACAATCTTCCAGATAAAATAATGGATATACTTCGACTTGCTAAGAATACCGATCTTGTTGTTAACGAATTTGTTGCAGCCGTACAGGAATACGTTATTAGCAATATTCTATCAATCATGGATATTGAGACAATTGAAGAGTCAGACGAGGGGACAATAGAAATTATTCAGAGTATTGTTAGTCAGATATTAATCAAATATCTCACCAGTTTTTTTGTGGAAAATATACGAAGAAGTGTTGTGGAATATCATGCACAAGGGTGTACTACAACTGAAGCCATAAATACAATGATAGAGGAAAATCCTGCAATGCGACGATTAGCATTAGAAGATGCAATAGGAATAAAAAAAATACGAAGGGCATTAGTTCAACGGTTAGCTCATCTCAAACCTGGACATCCACGTTGGCCAGAACAAAAGTATGGAGAGATATGGAGAGACGCACGCCGTAGGAAAATTGAATTGACTACAAACCTACCTTTAACGAATACAGCTGAACAGATTAGTGTATTAGTTGATAATGTAAAACAGATGCAGAGTGCTTTGGAAAAAGAAGATATTACTGCCAGAGATATTTACCTGATTACAAATTCAATTACCAAAACTATTCAGACATTGAATAAAATCACAATGTCCGAGAATAGTAAGGAATCCATACAACAGGGTATCTCATAAATTGAATCGTACATACAGGACATTCTTACACCATTTCTGGTAATTTAAGTCTCTTTAATAGAATCTCTTTAATGTAGCACAAACTTCCAGTTTGTGTGGTATTTCAAGACACAACTATCACCTAATCATGGGAGAATCATTTATAGAAATGGTATTACACTCCAGCGGAGTGCTATGTCTATAGAAAACACTATCGGCACATTCTCGCACTCCAGCGGAGTGCTATGTAAGTGAATAGGTGGCAACTTAGTGGATTGTCCACGTTAATTTTGTGAGTAGTTTTTTTTGTAGGAGCGACCTCCTGGTCGCGACATGATTTATTGATACTTATAATTTTAGGATGGACAACCCATTAGGTTACAATAACGCCAGTTTGATAATAACAAATGTCAGTTCGATAAACAGAATTTTGTCCTGAAGATAGTCTTTGTAGCACAAACTTTCATGAAGATTAAGAAAATATTTCGGTAATTCTAATTTCCCAAACCGGTAGGTGCGGTTTCCTAACCGCACGGGATCTTATCTTTAAGATTACCGAATTTAAAAATTAATCTTCATCCAGTTTGTGCACTCTGGTATTAACTAAAAGTCCCGGTTACAATGTGTCTTATCAGAATCACGTAAGAGCAATAAATAGGAAAAAAGAAATGAAAATCCAAAATCTTTATAAAAATACAATCAGACATAGAAAAAATAACGGATGGCTTCAGAAGTCAAGACAATCAGAAAAACCCGAAAATGGCACAAAAATCAAAATTCTTAAATTTCAAGAAAATAGCCATAAATCCAGTCTGGAACAGGGATTAGAGCGTTTTTTCAAAGTTACACCATGTAACGAAAAGTGTAACTTTTTCATTTTACTACAGAATATCCCATTATTTAGAATACTTCTAATTAATATAATTCCTCTTTGTAGGGACGGAACCTCCCTATTGGTTGAATTACGCAATCTTCTCTTCTGTAGGCGGGGAATGCCCGGGGAATGCCTAAATGGCATTCATACCGTTGATTTATGGCATTCATACCCGGGGAATGCTAAATAGCATTCATACCGTTGATTCCTGGATTCCTGGATTCCGAACATTTCTAATGAAAACTAACATGTCAAATCAATAGATAAGAAAAATAGAAAAAGACACAAAAATCGTCACTGTGACAAATTCTTGTGACATTAAAAAAATGGCTTTAAACCCAGTGTAGTACTGACGGGAGAGAGGTTTTACCAATGTCACACCGTGTGACAAAAAGTGTAACTTTTTTCAACAATAAAATAACATAAATATAACTATTGAGAATCATTGAAATAAGGTAAATATATAGGATAATAACCCCAACAGGACAAATGTGTTTAGATAATCTCTTATAGGACTTTCATATCCTCTTTGTCTGTTGAGATGCAATCTAAAGGCACAATGAAGTAGTGAAATCTCAATTACAAATGCCTAAGATCTTTTCTTTTAATTAGTCCTGATAATTGAAGTTATGACACGATTAACATATGTGATTCACGGAAAATTGGTATAGTTAAAATTATAAACCCTTATAGAACAAGGGTTCGTAAAATTGCTCCGTGAAGGTTTCCGTGAAAGTGCAATCATCTCAGAACAAAAAATATTAACACTTTTTCAAATCACATCGTTCATACATCTAACATAATTAGGTATTTTATCTCACTTTGAAAGTATAAGTAGCATTTGTAGTATCCAGAGTTTAGAAAAAACGATTATCATCTTCTCTGCGTTAACCGTGTAATCCGCGTAATCCAAACACAAGATAAGGGAATTCATGTCAAAAACTTTACATACCCATCTTGACAATTTACCTTAGATTAGATATACTAATTTTTGTTATATTATTTATAAACGGAGCATTAATGCAATACAAAGGATTCAAACTTGATCCGTTTCAAGTAGAAGCAATTGAAGCGATTAATCATGATATATCGGTGATAGTTACTGCCCCAACTGGAGCAGGAAAAACAGTTATTGCAGAATATGCTGTAGAAAAGTGTCTTCAAACCAACAACCGTGTCATCTACACCGCTCCAATAAAAGCACTAAGCAACCAAAAATATAGAGATTTTCAATCAGTATATGGTGATAGAATCGGTATTGTTACCGGTGATGTCGTCCTAAACCCTTATGCACAAATCTTATTAATGACAACTGAGATATTTAGAAACACAATCTTTGATGATATTACAAGACTACAAGATGTTTCTTATGTTATTTTTGACGAAATTCACTATATAAATGATATTGAACGCGGTACTGTTTGGGAAGAAAGTATTATCTTTGCTCCACAACATATCAAATTCGTAAGTCTTAGTGCTACTATACCCAATATTCGATCTTTTGCAGAATGGATGCAAAGTGTAAGGGATATTGATATCAAAGTTGTTGAGGAATTAGAACGACCAGTTCCATTAGAACATAATCTTTACTATCAGGGTTTTGGTATTGGAAATATAGAACATCTCAAAGATCTACGCAGAATTGCTAAGAATAGTCGTAAAAAAAAGAAATCTAATAGTAAATCTCAAAAGACAAGTGGAAAAAATAGGATAGATAAAGATACTATTCCCAAAGGTATTCTTTCGAAAGAACTAATTCCATACTTACATGATGAAAAAAGACTTCCTTGTTTATATTTTTGTTTTAGTCGTAAAAGATGTGAAAGTAACGCACGTTATTTTTCATCATTAGGTGAACCCAATTTTCTTGAGGAAAGTAAAAGAGAATTGATTCTAAAGGAATTTGATTCTCTTTGTAGACAGTTTGATATTATTGAAGAGAAGAAAATTGAAGACTTTCGGGAATTAATACAATGTGGAATTGCTTATCATCATGCAGGAATGTTACCTACTCTCAAAGAAGTTGTTGAAAGATTGTTTACTTCGGGTTTGATCCAGCTACTGTTCACAACAGAGACATTTGCTGTTGGAATTAATATGCCAGCCTGTACAGTTGTATTTGACAGTCTTGAAAAATTTGATGGAGTCAATTTCCGTTATCTTAAGGCTCGAGAGTATCACCAGATGGCAGGAAGGGCAGGAAGACGAGGAATTGACGAAATCGGATACGTCTATTCACAAATTGAACCTATATATGCAACTTTTCCTGAGGTAAGTAAAGCAGTTTCGAAAACAATAGAACCCATCAATAGCCAGTTTAATTTATCCTATTCAAGCATTCTGAATTTGTATGAGAAATTCGCTGAAGGTATTTATGATGTCTATACGATGAGCCTTAGTAACCATCAAAATTATAAAAGAATTCATGAAATAAAAAAACAGATTGACCAACAGGATAAGAAACGAGAACAATTACCACTCCCTACATGCATCCATGATAACATTGATGCAATGAGACAGATAGAGGGATACTATAGACAAAAACGGAATACGGATAATTCCCTTGAAAGGTTGTATGTAGAATTGGCAACGTTAAAATCACATTTACCAAAAGGGAAATCCAGAAAGAAAGAACGGAAAGAGAAATTTGAACCTATTAACTACAAGATGAAGAGATTACAAAGTGAGCTTTCAAAAAACCTTTGTACTGAATGTCATCAACGGAAACAGTGCTTGAGTAGGTATCAAGCAATTCGTAAACATGAACAGTATATTACAAATCTAAAGAAGAAACAGACATCTATAGAAAGTTATCATCAGGACCAAATAGGGGCACGCCTTAATGTACTTAAGTCACTTGGTTATATTGAATCTGAAACACTCCTTCCACGAGGAAACACTGCATCACATATTTACGGATACGAACTCCAATTAACCCAATTATTGTATAGCGGTTTTTTTGAACGAATGACAGAAGATGAAATTAATTGTCTCATGATAACAATTGTATCAGAACCACGAAAAGATGGATACTTTAAGAAACTTAAAGAAAAAAAGATGCTATCTATTCTTGGCGCTGCTACTGATGAAATTATACACATACGGCAATTAGAAGAAAAACTAAGAGTAACGGAATTAGTTCCATATTTAGAAACACGCTTATGTACTGCTATGTTAGCATGGAGTCGGGGTTGCTCATTCGATAAATTAACCGAATATGCGGATATTGATGATGGGGATTTTGTAAGATCCTTCAGATTAGTTATAGACCAACTGCGTCAGATTCGCAGGTCAATGACAGGACACAACACATTAACTGAAAAACTTAATAGATGTATTGGCAAGATAAATCGTGATATAGTAGACGCTGAACGACAACTGAGAATTGGACAAGAACAAGATTTATTACAATCAATAGAATATACTGATACAACAGAAACAACAGAAAATCATATAATATAATACTATATAGACCGAATTGTTTGTTCAAGGTAAACTTGGAGGCGAATATGGATAATAAAGATTTTGACCTGATAGGCAAGTTACAAGTTAGAATAGCCAGTGAAGATGATGCTGTTCATTTACAAACATACTGTTTTCCAGATAAGACTAATACAGAAGTCATGGAAGAATTAAAAACTGATTTATCAGATGACAACAATACGATACGATTGGTAGCTGATTCAAGCGGTTATGCTGTCGGACATATTTCAGTAGAACCACATCCAACGAATCAAGGAACTGGACAGATTAATAATCTCGCTGTTTCAGGACCTTTTCGATTGTTAGGGGTGGCTGACCACCTGATTGCAGCTGCAGAGTCAGCAGCGAAAGATGCAGGATTGAATACACTTGAAATCGAAATCAATTCTACGGATAATCCTGTGATACAAAGATACAAGGATTGGGGGTTTTCTGAGAAACCAATTGTCACTTTAGAAAAATCTCTTACAGAAGGAGTTGAACCTGTCATTGAAGATGATAAAGTTGAAGAAGATACAGATGAACTGCAACAAGAAGACGCTCCTGAAGCAGAACAACAAAGTCTATTAAATGAGAATTAATCTATTTTCAGGAATAAATTTATTTCATGAGTATTGTTTTTAACAGACAGGTACACAAGATGAGAAAAATATGTCTATTAATTGGGCTTATAGTATTTATATGTGGGTGTGGCAATCAAAATGAACACCTTGCAAAAGGAAAAGAGTTAATAAAATCTGATAAACGAAGAAAAGAAGAACGCGCAGTTCGTGAATTTAAACTGGCAATTGAAATCGAGAGTGATAATGCTGAGGCACATTATCTACTCGGCTTTTATGATTCACAAGAATATTACGATATTAATCAACCTGACTGGAACAATGCATCAATTGCCAAACGGGGACAGCATATGTTTAAGGCATATCAAGAAGATCCATCTGAATATCTTGAAATATTGATTTTTGATACACTCAGGGACGATGATGTAAATGTACAGAATGCTGCTTTAGAAGCATTAACTCTTGTTTATCAACAGGGGGACCGTAGACAACTCTTAAAACAACTTGAAAAAGCAATTAAGTCCAATGACAATAGAGATCGACATGATGCGCATTGGGTAATGGCAAATATAGGTAAATCTGATCCATCTACAATTGTTCCATTACTGGTTGACCTATTACAACATAAGAAAATGGGGACACGCCTAAATGTCGTAAAAGCATTGGGTGAAATTGGAAGTGAAGATGCAATACCTGTCCTTGCTACAATAGTAGATTCAGGTTCTGCAAAACGGGAATCTGATCGTGAAGAACCGGAAGTACGCCAATTGGCAGTGGCTGCACTTGGGAAAATTGGGGGTAAGGCTGTTCCTGAACTTGTAAAAATCACACAAAATAAAGGATCATCTCTTAGAGTTGACGCAATTCGTGCATTATCAACACTTGGGGATGAAAAAGCAGTGCAACCCCTATTGGATGCATTACAAGAAAAAAGCAGTCGTGAAGTAATTGTTAATTTTCAGAATTAATAAACATACTTGGATACTATCAATGAAATTACTCAAAACATCCATTTTGAAAGGAACGTTGATGCATAGGTATACACCTATAATTTTGTATTTTGTTTCACTTCTCTTGATAGTAGGTTGTGAAAACACTTACTATGATGATTATTCAAAAATGGAAGTCCAGCAACTTGATAGAGATCTTGAAAACCGATGGTCTACAAGTGGTGTGGTTGTAAAGAATATCAAACAGAATGGACCTGCAAATAAAGCAGATCTAGTACAAGGAGAACTAATTTCCTATATCATTGGTGAGTATCCAATCAATAGTACAGCAGACTTCAAACGAGCAATAAAAAAAGCAATTGCTAAAGACAACAATTTACTTCTATATATCAAAGAAAAACCACCAATTCGAATTGCTATACGACAGATCGGTGATAAAGTTGGCATTGAGGTAGAAGGTAGGGATACTGTTCGAATCAAGAATATAATACCGGGGACACCGGCTTCTAATAATCCTGACATTCAAGTTGGTGATATAATAGAAAAGATTGAAGATGAGAGAAAAATCTTCAGTCTGGCAGATTATAAAAAGTCAATCACTGAATTTGCTAAGATCAATTCTGAACTGAAGTTCAGGACTTCAGAATTGATCGGTGTGAAAATTGCCTCTGTGACTGCACTTGGAAATTTAGGTGATGCAAGAGCAGTAAACCCTTTAATTGATGTATTAGTAAATAATCCTGAATTGTCTTTAAGGAAATCTGCAGTAAAAAGCCTTGAAAGACTTGTAATTTTAAGTGGTCTCAATCCTCTTTTCGCAAAATATAGAGAACAGAATGTAAATCAATTACCGACTGATAGTCTTGACCCCAAACTACGTGAATCAGCTGAAATCCTTGGACTCTTGATGATTGATCAAACTGCAAAAACTGCGACTCTTCAAGCTCCATTTGGTATACAATTTCGGCGAAGATCAGATCAGTTATTCAAACAAGTAAATGATGGGTCACTTGTTGAGGTGGCAGAAAAACACATACAACTATCTAAAGAACCAGATCAAGAAATACGTAGAGCATGCCTATCAATTATAGGAATTTTAAAACCAGAGACCTCTATTCAACCTCTTATAAATGTACTAATAGATGACAACGAAATACCCGGCATACGTTTCCAAGCAGGATTAGGGTTGAGTCGGATTGGAGATCCATCAGTTGACACTCTCATTTCTGTATATAATGAAGCAGACGATGCTGGGAAAAATATTATTGTTTCTTCTTTGGGAACAATAGGTGGTCAAATCGCACGAGATTTTCTGATTAAAACTTTGGATTCAACTGTTGATCCTGCAATACAACTAACTCTCGTAGACGCAATAGCAAAAATAGGTGATAAACCCTCCATAACTGCGCTTGAACGGCAACGTGATCGTTTTCAAGAAGATGATTCTGCAATTCGTATATTCCTGGATGAGGTATTCAACAGCTTGTCATTTCAGGATAATAATGAATTACAGAACTAACCGAATAAGAGTATCTTGACTATAGAGTATAGTGTCATGCTGAGGGTTCGTTATTTCAAACATGTGAAATGAAAATTGGATTGGTTTCTGACCTACATACCGATGCAACACAAGCAAACAAAGATTTAATTCCATTTCTTATCTCTGCAATTGAAGCTGCAGAACTTGACGCTTTTATTCTCGCAGGGGATATAACATCAAGTTTAACTGAATTCTACGATATTTTAGATCAATTTAATCAGACGCAATTACAATGTCGTAAGTTATTCGTTCCGGGAAATCATGACATTTGGGTGAATGAAAATGCAAAGATGACCAGTACACAGAAATGCGGAATTATTTCTGAAATCTGTCAGGATCATGGTTTCCACTCCTTAATTGATAAACCATATATTGAAGATAACATTGGGTTCTGTGGAACTATAGGTTGGTACGACTATTCCTTTGCCTCTGAAGAATTCAATGTTACTACAGAACAATATGAGAAAAAACAATTAAAAGGAAAAATCTGGAATGATAAACGATACGCAAAATGGGAGGATACTGATCAAACGGTTGCAAAAAGATTTGAGGATCATCTTTCAAGTCATATAACCTCTATAGAAAATAAGGTTGAGAGAATTGCAGTTGTCTCACATCATGTGCCTTTTCGACAATGTATGCGATACCGTGGTGATTTGTCCTCTGATTATTTTCACGCTTTTATGGGAAGTGAAGGATTAGGAGAAATATGTTCACAAGAATCACTTGTAACACATGTTTTTTTCGGTCATTTACATGAAACTGTTGATAAAATGATTAATAATCTTAGAGTGGTATGTTCCCCAGTTGGGTATCTGCATGAATTCCCATTGGATGGATTAAAAACCTATGCTGAACGAAGTTTGACTTGTATATATTTAGATGATTAAATATAGAATTATCAGAAAGGAGAGTGGAATGGAGATTACCCTTACAAATAGCAATGAACAAGATGCATTGGATTTTCCATGGGGTGCAATCAAATGGTTATGTAATGACCAAATTGATCCTGATGCAGAGATGACATTCGGTATTGTCTATATTAACGCAGGTGAGGGAAATCCAACACACTACCATCCGAATTGTGAGGAACTCATCTATGTCCTATCTGGTCAATGTGACCACAAATTGGGTGATGAAATCATACCTCTAAGACAAGGTATGATGTTGCGTATACCACGAAATATTAAACATAATGCTGTAAATACTGGATGGCAACCAGTAACAATGATTATTTGCTATTCTGATGCTGATAGACAGACTGTTTTCTGTGATGAATAGTCTATGACAATCTATAAATAATCCAAAACACGTAATTAATTATGTCTAAAACAAGTAGATGTAAAGTTAAGATCTGTGGTATAACATCAGTACATGACGCTTCTCTTGCTAAGAATGCTGGAGCAGATTATGTAGGAATCTTGGTTGATGTTGCATCTTCTGAACGGTCACTGAAGGTCAATCAGGCTAAAAGAATCGCTAATAATAGTCCGATACCAACTGTATTGTTATTATATAATAGGACTACAATAGATATACAAGAGTCTGTTAACCAAATTCAACCGTTTGCACTACAACTTCTCGGACAAGAAACAGCTTCACAAGTTGAAGAACTAAGAAAAATGGTGTCTTGTCAACTATGGAAATCAGTTTATTTACCTGCTGGTGATCCTAGCAGTGTAGATAAATCTATGATACATGATCAGATGGAAGCATATTCAAATGCTGGCGCGGATTATCTCTTATTTGATACTGTGGATACAAGTCAGACACCCCATCGATATGGTGGTACAGGCAAAACGTGTGATTGGGAACTGGCATCTGAATTAATTAATGGTAGTCCTATACCTGTATTTTTTGCTGGTGGAATACGGCCTGAGAATGTTAAGAATGCTATTGAAACAATGAATCCATACGGAATTGATTTGTGTTCTGGTGTTGAAGCAAGTAAAGGTGTCAAGGATAATGGAAAACTTATTCGTTTAATGGATCAGGTTAGAAAAGCGAAATACTCAAACTGATTATTTCGATTGTTATATATACTCTTGAAATGGTAGTAGATAACTTATTTACATTATTTTATCTGTTACCTGAATGAATATACAAAAATAATGTGTCAAAAGTAAAGGAGAAATTGATGCAATTTTACAGATTTCGTTTTGTGACTTATTGTTTAATCATAGGTATGGTATTAGTTGGTTGGACTGGTGCATTTGCAGATGGTCATGAAGCCAAAGAGGAAGCAATGGAAGAAAAACCGAAGATTACTGGATGGTTCCAGATCGATGTGGATAGTTTAGGTCCCTATTTTCTAATTGGTGCCAGTCATCCACTCGGCGGCGGTATTTCATTTGATTCAAATATCTATGTGAATGGTAATCCTGGACCCGATGGTTCACGGCAGTTTTTGGGTGAATATGATATGGGTATTACATTCCCTGTAATCGCAAATGACAGCATGGCACTTCTGTTAACACCAATGCTCGGTGTTGGGTTTAATTATGCCAACTCAGATGGACCTTATGCTTTATACCCACAATTCTTCGCTATCCTACCTGCTGGTAAAATCTTTGGTTTCCATTGGACAATCAGCACATTCAAAACCATATTTGATGACCAAAGCTTGAATGAAGTTTACAACCGGACTTACATTACATATGCTATAAGCGATATAGTGGCTGTTGGTCCACAGTTTGAAACAGTGATGGGGCTCGGTGATGAAGGTGGACTATGGGCTCTAAATTTTGGAGGGCGTCTGAACCTTAATTATGGTGAGAATAATACACTCGGTATATATGTTGGATATGAGACTGAAAAGATGGAAGATGAAACCGGACTTACCGGTAGAATGAATTTTACTCGGAGATGGTAATCTACGATATAGGTGTGGAATCTGTCCACGCCTATATTCTTACTGAACTATTCATATAGATAAATATGAATAGTTCTATCTTTTGCACGAGAGAATGCTGGCACAGAATGTACCATACGACAACGTCTACTTATCCAATTTCTAATTTTCTGATCCGCATCAAAAACGTTAAAACTTGCGACATCCACAAGAAACCACCAACGGTTCTTATTTGATGCAACTCTTTCTTCAAAATCCTCCTTATCCTTTATCAATTCTCCTATGTAAACTTGCTCCATTTCTGGCAGATAAAACTCACCCATCCGTGGTTCTGAAAGTACTACCCTATCTTCTGCATCCATTTGTAATTCAAGGTAATTAAAGGATTCCCTCCATTTTGGTCTCCCTCCGTTCTCATACTTAAAATACAGATAATCCTGCGATACAAGTCCCATAATTAATACTAACGGGAGTAGAGACTTTAATAAGATATGCCTATTGTCACCTATTACACCCCATAGGTGAATACAAACAAATGCAGAGAGTATAAAATATGCAGGTGTTGACCAAAACAGATAATAACCAGCCACATTCTGAAACTGCGATGCTACAATTAGCAGAATAAGCGGTATAACAGCAAAACAGAGTAAAAAGCGGGTAGGTTTATCTTTTCGACTAACAAGACCAGAGATGAAAGCTGTAACTGCTATAGGTATTGTGACCCCTTGTACCAGAGTTAGTATAATATAAAATGGACTCCGACCCCATTCATTATGTCCCCAACCAGAAAATAAATGGCTTCGTATATACGGAATTAATAGTAAAAATAGCGGGAGAGTAAAAGGAATAAAAAAAATAAGAAGGTTGATGATTCGTCTACGACTTCTATTTTCTAACAGAAGAGAAATTGAATAGACTGCTAACGCTGGTATAATTGCAGCTGCAAGAAGATGTGACAGGATCAGGCAAACACAAGAAAGCAACGCACTTATTGTTAATAGTAAGGAATCTTTCTCAAACGACCTATAGAAAAACCATGCAGTCAATGCCCCAAAAAAAAATGTAAATATATATGAACGGGTATTCTGAGACCAGAATATATGCCAATTAGATAACGAAACAAATAAGGCAGCAAGTACTCCAACTTTCTTATCATATAAGGTCTGTGCAAGATAAAAAATAACCCATAAAGAAAGTATACCTGCAATGCAAAAGATAAACCTGTATTTCCATTCCTCACTCCCACCTAATAGGAATGATAGCTTATCACTAATATAAACTGAGAATTTTGTTGCAAAATATGGAATTGGATTTATGGGAGAATTATTTAGAGAGATTTCTTTAGAATCAAGTACAGTAAGAACTTCATCAATCCAAAAACTCCAGTTTCCAAGATTCCAAAATCGTAAAAATGCTCCAATAAAGACTATAATTATTAGTATTATATGCTTATTTTTTAGGCAGTTTTCTGATGAAATTTTCAGCATTTTTAACCTGATTTTACTACAATAGGTACAGAATAAAATCCAATTATTTCACACATAAAATCTATCATAGATAGTCATTAAAGGGATTTAACTATAAGGTGTCTTAGGTTGATAGGAGTTTGAAGAGGATAACAATAGATATAATAAATGGATTTTAAGTAATTGGCACGTATATTGCTTCAAAGCACTATAGTGCAACTAAGCACAGATTCTATCACAAGATGATGTCGGAATCAAGAATAGTTTCAATGACTGACATAGATGATTTCAATATGCTCGTAAAAAGTTTGAATCGAAAATACTAAGGAGATTCTAATGAAGATTAAAGGATTATGGTTAGTTCAATTATTATCAATAGTTTGTATTCTCGCAGTAACATCCGTTCCTATCGTTTTTGCTGATGCTCATGGGGCAGGTGAAGAGATGGAAATGGAAGAGTCAAGTATAGATGGTTGGTTCCGTACTGATACAGATAGTTTAGGGACACAAATTTGGTTTGGGGCAACCCATTCCTTGGGTGGTCTTTCAATCGCAAGTGATATTTATGTTGTTGATACCTTTGGGGAGTTTGATCTTGGATTGGCACTTACCGCTGTTGAAAGTGATTCATTGTCACTCAGTTTTACTCCAATGGTTGGTATCGGATTTGATTATGCAACACCAAACGGACCATCATCACTTATTGCTCCTCAACTTTTTACAATTCTAAGTGCAGGTTCCATTTATTTTGAATCTTGGATCCAAGGATTCTTCAATACCCCTTTTGATGAAGAAGCCGCTGATTCGCTTTACACACGTGATTTTATCACATATTCACTTAGCGATACCGTGGCTATTGGTCCTCAAGTCGAAGCTACTATTGATTTAGGTGATGAGAGTGGTCTTGGAAGTTTGGCTGTTGGTTTGCGTCTGAATCTGGGATACGGTGAAAACAATACACTTGGAATCTTTGGTGGTTTTGAAACACAGAAAGAAGACGAAGAATCTGGACTTACAGGAAGAATGACCTTCCTTCGTACTTGGTAAGGTGTAATTAGTTAGTCCATCGCGAATCAAGAAAATACATGAACCTTGATTCGCGAACTTCAAGAATACAATGGTTCATGATTATCGTATGTGGTCATATTTCCTCTGTCTATGAAGAAAGTTGGATGTTAAAAGGAGATCTATTTCAAATGAATAAACGGATAATCATTACGGTTCTTACCTTAACATGTTTATTGAGTCTTAACGCCTTTGCCCTAAACGGTTTAGTCGATTCTGATGGCAAACTCGAAAAGGTTGAGGATTCAAAATACATGGGTGATACGCTTTGGGTGCTTGTCGCTGCGTTTCTTGTTTTCTTCATGCAGGCAGGATTCGCAATGGTGGAATCGGGTTTCACACGTGCAAAAAATGCTGTAAACATCCTTATGAAAAACCTAATGGATTTTTCTATGGGTTCCATCGCCTATTGGGCAATCGGGTTCGCCATAATGTTTGGTGCAGGCAATGCTTTTATGGGGACGAGTGGGTGGTTTGTTCCTTCTGAATCTTTAACAGCAGGAGCAGATACAAGTACTAGTGTTTTTAGTTCTTTAGAATGGAGTTCAGTTCCAACCTATGCAGCATGGCTTTTCCAATTGGTATTTGCAGCAACTGCCGCAACAATTGTCTCTGGAGCTATGGCTGAAAGAACACAATTTAAGAGTTATTTAATATATAGTGTCTTTATTACTGGTCTAATTTATCCTATCGTTGGTCATTGGATTTGGGGTGGTGGATGGCTGTCAAGTTTCGGTGATGGTATGCTCGATTTTGCGGGTTCGACTGTCGTACACTCTACTGGGGGATGGCTTGCCTTGACTGGTGCTATTGTCTTAGGTCCCCGACTTGGTAAGTATGATAACGAAGGAAAACCCAGACCTATTGCTGGTCATAATCTACCGTTAGCAGCACTCGGTGTGTTCATTCTCTGGTTAGGATGGTTTGGATTCAACCCCGGCAGTCAGATGGGGGCAGACGCTGCAGATATTTCTCTAATTGCAATTACCACTAACATAGCCGCCGCTGCAGGTGCTATTACTGCTATGATTACAGCTTGGATTTTTCTTGGTAAACCGGATGCAGGTATGGCACTAAATGGTGCCCTTGCCGGTCTCGTAGCAATTACAGCTGGATGTGCGTTCGTTAGTCCTTCTTCGGCATTCATAATTGGTGCTTTAGGTGGCATCGTCGTTGTCCTCAGTGTGCTTCTACTTGAAAACCTACGTATTGATGACCCAGTTGGTGCGATTTCTGTTCACGGAACATGTGGTGCATTAGGAACCATCCTACTCGGTTTCTTCCATAGTGAACAAGGCATTATCTTTGGGGGTGGTTTCGGATTCCTCTGGGCACAAATAGTTGGTGTTGTAGCGGTATTTGTATGGTGTCTGGTTACAGGATTCATTCTCTTCTATGGTATTAAAGCAGTGACTGGTTTACGTGTTACAGAAGAGGAAGAAATGGAAGGACTTGATTATGGTGAACACGGTGCCAATGCCTATCCAGACTTCAATGTTTCATCTATAAGATAGATTAATTCTGCAAATACCTTCCAATTTGGAAGGATAATTAAGAATAGGGACGTCTGCAGGAAGATAAACTTATCCCTGGGTTTACTTCGGAGTCTGTAGTCGTTCCTATTCCTGTTAGGTATAAACACCACATCAATTGGTCATATTACTTGATACCTGAATGTTATTCTGCTAAAATTCCAAATCATTACTCAATAAGTACATCAATACCTATAGATATAGTTCTAAGAATTTCAAGTATAATATTAAAACCTAAGGTAGACAATTAAGTCTGCCATACAGTTATTACTAAACAAGTTACTCAAACTTGTTTCTACTAAGGAGGAACAGATGCAACAACGATGTGCATCGCAATTTACAAGGAAACGTATTAGTTACACTATAATTGGTGCTTTAGTTCTAATATTCTTATTTACAGGATTACCCAACCTTTTATTTGCACAGGAAACTACTGCGGAAGCAACGTCCGAACTCAACTCAGGGGATACTGCTTGGATGATAACCGCAACCGCACTTGTGTTATTTATGACGATACCAGGACTTGCATTATTTTATGGTGGACTTGTACGTGTACAGAATGTACTCTCAGTTCTCATGCAGTGTTTTGCTTTGACAGGAATCATCACTGTATTGTGGATCATCTGTGGTTACAGTTTAGCCTTTAGCACTGCTGGTATGGAAGCAGGGAAAATTACATTCAACTCATTTATTGGAGGATTGGATAAAATATTCCTGACTGGGGTTAATGTTGACAGTTTACATGGAACTATACCTGAAACAGTTTTTCTTGCATTCCAGTTGACTTTTGCTATTATTACACCAGCCTTGATTGCTGGTGCTTTTGCAGAACGGATGAAGTTTTCAGCAATGTTGATCTTTTCGATTCTATGGTCAATTATCGTCTATGCTCCACTTTGCCATATGGCATGGTCAGGTGATGGTTCACTATTTGGAGACATAATTGGTGCTCTTGATTTTGCAGGTGGTACAGTTGTCCATATTAATGCAGGAATTGCAGCATTAGTAGCAGCAATTTTAGTTGGAAAAAGAATCGGATATCAAACTACAGCCATGCCACCACACAGTTTAACTCTTACTGTTGTTGGGGCATCAATGCTTTGGGTAGGTTGGTTCGGTTTTAATGCTGGAAGTGAATTGGCTGCAGATGGTACTGCTGGAATGGCACTACTTGTTACACAAGTTTCTACTGCCACCGCTGCAATCACTTGGATGTTTATTGAATGGATTAAACACGGTAAACCCAGTGTATTAGGTATAGTCACTGGTGCAGTTGCCGGATTGGTTGCAATAACCCCTGCTTCAGGAACTGCTGGACCGATCGGTGCACTGATAATAGGATTCCTCTCAGGAGCTATTTGTTTCTGGGGTGCTACAACTTTAAAAGCAAAACTTGGGTATGATGACTCGTTAGATGCATTTGGTGTACACGGTATCGGTGGGATAGTAGGTGCTGTATTGACAGGAATATGTGCTGATGCAGCTTTAGGCGGTGCTGGTTTAACCGAAGGTATCTCAATAGGACAACAAGTCTGGGCACAATTACTCAGTATTATCATAACCATTATTTGGAGTGGAATACTATCGTTTATAATCCTAAAAATCGTTGACGCTATTGTTGGATTACGCGTTGAGGGCGATGACGAAATGATGGGGCTTGATCTATCACAGCACAACGAACGTGGATATAATCTATAAATATCATATACATGAATGATATTCTATAGTGTCATTCAACTATTTTGTAATAAGGACGGACACTATGTCCGTCCTTACTTCATTCTACTGTTCAGCAATTCTGCCTGCTATTTCACTATCATCCATCTCATCCTTTCTCACAAGTAGATTCTCTTCTGCTCCGATATTTCGGTATACATCTTCAACCCATGAACTGTCAAAAATATCACCTGTGTTATGTATTATCAGATTCCGAGGAGCAATCAATGTTCCTGCAGTACGAAAATCACCTACTCTACGGATACTCGGAATAGGTAATGATTCTAAGAATGAAATGTCTACACTATTATCAAATTGTGCTGCATCTACTACAACATTCTTTATATTTGTAAATCCTGCTGCGAGTAAACCCCACAACCCTGCTTCTCCAATACCAATTAAACTCACATCAGATACATCACCTCTGGTAGAGTAATATAGAAGGACTGTTAAAATATCCTGAATACGTAATGCAGCTGTTGTTCGATTATAAGTTGTAAAAAAACCTGTTTCTTCCGATCTTTCATACTCCCTATGTTCTCCAGTCCCAAATACATCAATAGTCAATACTTTACGATCAGAACTTATGAGATCTGTGATGATGGGTAAGGGTTCACCAGACTCTACATCTATCATTTTTTCTTTACCTTCAGGATGGACAATAACGACAACAGGATCATGACCTACCAATGGCTCAGTACGGAAAAGTACTGAAGGAATTGCATCCCCAATACCTTTCCTTCCTATAACAAAGTGTTGTGCAGAGAAATTTGTCTGGTAGCTTGTTGGGAATGCACCTTTAGGTTCATATTGGGTAATATTACTACTTTTTGGGATATGCAATCCAAGTGAATGTTTTAGTGCGGAACCCATCTCATCTGAAAATACCTTATGTTCACTCTCGTTTGATGGTTTAGTATTGTCAATCGCTATAACTGATCGGTTTATCCAAGCTGGTAATATCTCCTCTTGTTTCAAAGAATGAGAAGGTAGTTCTCTGTTAGCAAAAGCCAAAAAGTCCTCATCAGTTTCTACCTCATACGGAACTTCTTTGTATGAAGATGTATTTTCGACCCCTAATAACCATTTAGCAAACCACGCATATACTGCTTCCCGACTTGCCAAATTGTAATTATGTTCTGCATCCACCTGTACTTGATGTATCTTATCCTCAGCATCAAAAAATGAATATATACTCTTGATTGCAGGATATTCCACTGTGGGAGTCTTGGATGTCCAATCACCTGTACAAGATACAAGGAGGAGTGGTCGTGGTGCCATCAATGCTCCTATTTCAAGGTTGCTTGTTTCTAATCGTAGATTTGGAGCGTTTTCACATATACATCCACCTTGCATCGTCGCAGAGATCATATTCACGGGGGCAGAGACCTTGACCCGTTCATCAACTGCAGTCAATATGAAAGTTTGAGATCCACCACCAGATGCACCGGTACACCCTATTCGTTCGCTATCCACATCTGGTAGACTTTCAAGAAAATCAATGGCACGAATACCATTTTGTAATTGAAGTGCCATGGCACTTAAACCCCATAATGCTTCGTTTCCACCACCATAGCGGTGTTCCATCTGTTTCCCACTGTCATTATATCCCACCATATCGTAGGCGAAAGCGATATATCCCTGTTTTGCAAAATTGATACAACGTGCAGGAATTGAACCGCGTTCAATATTCTCGATCCTTCCTCGATTCCAATGTCCGTGTGGATTAACAATACCTGGAAATGGTCCTGTTTTACCTATTGGTCTATAGAGATTACCAGTAGTAAGGAAACCTGGAAAAGCTTCAAAATATACTTTCTCCACAGAATAATCTTCATGTTCAATTTTATCAAATATCTGTGCATTTAATGGGGATTGTTCATGTTCAGGTAATAAACCGTTGGCAACCCGTATTTGTTGTCTCAGCGATTCAGACTTTTTTATCCATTCTTCCTTAGTATAATTAGGAAAGGTATACGGTGTGTTTAGATCCCGTGATGCGGCTCCTCTTGCATCATTAACAGTCTGTGTTGGATCAGAAAAAACATGACCAAGTTCATGATGTTGTTCAGCCATTCTAATTCTCCTTATAGGTCAGATAATTTAAGGTCCTTGAATGTAATATACCAAAAATCCTGTTTATTCTCAATCAATTGGATTCCTTGCAGAATACATCTAATAAATCTTAAGACTTTAATACCCTCAGAGTAAACATTTTTTCATCTGGTGAATAGTCTACGTAACGGATTCTTGATTGATTACGCCATAAAGTAGTAAACCCATGTAGGGTTCAGTCCACTGCATATTAGAAAAGAATAGAAACATCCAACATAAGGAAATATAAAGAAGTAAAAAAGAATAAAACGTGGTCTATAGATGTGGAAAGTCATTATGAACATACCTGTTAATACATCCTATGTGTATGAAGTTCTACCGAATAAGATTACCTATTAGATATAAGCTTTGTGTAAATAATAGAATGCTCTAAAATGAATTCTGATATAATGTACCCGGTAGGAATGTTCAATTGAAGGAATTATCTTAAAACGATATAGAGGAAATACTTAGCATATAGAAGGATCTCTAATTTGTATCAGTCATCAACTGATAATATGGAGGAAATATGACAACCTATAAAACAGCAATTGTTGGAGGAAGAAGAGGAGTCCACCATGCTCGCTGTTATGCGGGTATAGATAATATGAAGGTAATCGCATTATGTGAAATAGATGAAGATACACGTAATGCTGCTACCTCAGAATTAAACGTTACTGGATATTCTGATTATGAGGAAATGTTAAAAGTTGAAAAACCAGATATTGTCCATGCTGTAACAGCTCCAACTGTGCCTCGTCATATATGGGTTGAACCTGCTGCTGCAGCCGGTGTTAAAGCCTTGGTAATTGAAAAACCGATTGCTCTTCGTCCAAGTGAAGTAGAAGCACTTGCCGATGTTCATGAAAAAACAGGCTTAAAAATAATCGTAAATCATCAACGGAGGTATTTACCATTTGCTGAAAAATTGCTTGAATTTTTTGCTGAAGATAGTCTTGGTGACATACACTTTATACGCGCCTGTACAGAAGGAGACATCACAGATATGGACACACATTTAATGGATGTTGTTCTGTTCGCATTAAAAGATGTAACAATTACACATGTATGGGGTGTTGTCGAAGGTGGTGAGATTTATGATGTACCAGATCGTCAATGTCCTGAAGATCTCATGGCACAATATACCTTTGAGAATGGTGCCAGAGTATTCTTTGAATCTGCCCGATCTGCATTTGGCACAATAGATTTCCCAGGCAGTAATCCAAGGTGTAATGTAGATTTCTGGGGTACCAAGGGGCGTATATGGTGGCGCGAAAATGGCTCATGGGGATACCATCTTGACGGTATGGTTGATCCTTTTGTTGAACCTACCCACTTTGGTGAAGACGATAAAGTTGGACAGAAAGCATTCACACAAGCTATTGCTACATGGCTTGATGATGAATATCAACCACATCGTAACAGACTTGAATATGCACTACACGGTTTTGACATAATAATGGCTGCATATCGGTCTGCTCTAATTGGGAACAGAATTGAGTATCCACCAAAACTCTCTGATGATGAATGGGTTGAATTGAAAAACCGTGTAATGAATGGATAGTGTTTATGTACATTGACTCAAAGAAACTTAAATGATATAATGCCGTAGACTTACTGCTTAGGAGACGAATAGAATATGCTTACTCAATCACAGGTGGATTTGTTTCAAAAGAAGGGGTTTCTCCTTGGAAACCGTGTTTTATCTGATGATGAAGTTGAGGAATTGCGCTCTGAATTAGCAAGGGTGATTGATGAATATGAGAAACCTGATGTAAAACAGCCTGTTCGCATTGCCAATCTTGGTGGAAAAGAAGAGAGTCCTGTTTGGCAGATTGTAAATATATGGGAAGCAAGTCATGCTTTTCACAAACTTATATATAATCCAACCGTTGTTGAAGAAATAGGGCAGTTAACCTCTTCGATAGAGTTACGTGTTTGGCACGACCAAATTCAATACAAACCCCCACAAATAGGTGGTGTTAATCGATGGCATCAAGATTCTCCTTTATGGGGAATACTCATGCCGAAAACAAGCCAAGTGACAGCCTGGGTTGCATTGGATGATGTTGATGAAAATAACGGTTGTATGCGAATGGTTCCAGGATCATACCACTGGGGTAGTCAGATGGATTTCTTACGGACACTACCAGATATACATACAATGCCTGATAATTATGAAGAGAATGATCTATCTGTGGAACTATGTCCTGTGTCGAAAGGTCATGTCCATTATCATCACTCTTTAACTTGGCACGGTTCACATGACAACACAAGCGATGCTGCTCGGAGAGCAATAGCAGTTCATTATATGACCAGTGAGACAATCTACGATGAAAGTGGAAACCACTTAATGAAACCGTTTGTAACCGTCAATAATGGAGATAAACTTACAGGTGACCATTTTCCGCTTGTAATGGAATCTGGTAATCCAACGAAAGCAGTATCGTAATATCACCATTATGTGAATAAGTCATTTACCATATTTTCATCCTTAGATGAGAAGTAATTAGCATTTCTTTCATACATATAATATAATTCAATCTTATTAAATAACTATGAATCGGAGATAAATATGCTGAATCAAGCCCAAATCGACACATTTAGTGAGAAGGGCTTTGTCCTTGGAAGTCGTGTATTAAGTGATGACCAGGTTGACGAATTACGATCTGAATTGACACGGGTCATAGATGATTACAAAAAAGAGGATATCCCACAACCCGTCCATATTGTTAACCTTGGCGGTAAGGAAGAGACTCCTGTCTGGCAAATAGTGAATATTTGGGAAGCGAGTTCTGCCTATCATGAATTGGTATACAATCCTTCTATTGTTGAAGAGATAGGACAGTTAACATCTGCCACAGAAGTTAGAGTTTGGCATGATCAGATACAATACAAACCTGCGCAGGTAGGTGGTGTTAACATGTGGCATCAGGATTCACCCTACTGGCCTATACTTACACCAAAGACAAGTCAAGTTACAGGTTGGGTAGCATTAGATGATGTTGATGAAAGTAATGGGTGTATGCGTATGGTCCCAGGTTCATATAAATGGGGAAATCAGATTTCATTCTTACATACTGTGCCAGATATACATTCTATGCCAGAAAAATTTGAGGATAATGAATTGGATGTGGAACTTTGCCCTGTACCAAAAGGATATGTCCATTATCATCACTCACTAACTTGGCATGGATCTCATGACAATAAGAGTGGAAGTCCCAGACGTGCGATAGCAGTACATTATATGACAAGCGAGACATTATATGATGAGAGTGGCAATCATGTAATGAAACCTTTTGTCACTGTGAATAATGGAGAAAAACTGGCAGGTGACCATTTTCCACTTGTTATGGATTCGGGTATTCCTACCACTTCACAATAGAAACAGAGGAGTTATTATATGAAAGTCATTGATGCGGTTGCTAAAGTTTTAAAGGCAGAAGGAGTAGAATATCTTTTTGCCTATCCTGTGAACCATTTGATAGAGGCAGCTGCAAAGGTTGATATTAGACCTATAATTGTTCGGCAAGAACGTATCGGTTTACACATGGCTGATGCATTAAGTAGAATAACTTCTGGTGAAAAGATCGGTGTTTTTTGTATGCAGAGTGGACCAGGATCTGAAAATGCTTTTGGAGGCGTTGCACAAGCCTATGGAGATTCAGCACCTATTGTTGTTCTACCTATGGGATACGCTCGAACATTAACACAGATACAACCCAACTTTAATTCCTCTTTGAACTATCGAAATGTAACAAAATCCTGTGAACAATTGACGATTCCTGAGGCACTTCCAGAGGTAATGCGACGTGCTTTTACACAGGTAAGGAACGGTAGACCCAGACCAACTCTTGTGGAGATACCAGGAGATTTGATGAATGCAGAAGTACCAGAACCATTTGATCCAATACCTGTGCCAAAAGTACGTTATGTTCCTGATAGTTCTGAGATTGATGCGGTAGCAGCTGCATTAATTGATGCTGTATGTCCCGTCATCTATGCAGGACAAGGTGTTCATTATGCCCAAGCATGGGATTCTCTGATTGAACTTGCTGAGCTTCTTGCTGCCCCTGTAACAACAAGCTTAGGTGGTAAAAGTGCTTTCCCTGAAAATCATCCATTATCCCTTGGTTCTGGTGGTCGTTCCATCCCAAAACCTTTACATCATTTTCTCGAAAAGACAGACTTACTATTTGGAATTGGATGTAGCTTCACAAGAACTAACTTCGGGGTAACTATTCCAGATGGAAAACGCGTTATACATGCAACATTAGATCCCGAAGATATAAACAAAGATGTTCCAGTAGATGCAGCTCTGGTTGGTGATGCACGATTAATTTTAGAAGGATTGGTAGAGGCAATTCGTGAACGTATAAAAGGAAAACCTGAAAGAGATGCAACATCGGTTACTACAGAAATAAGTGACATTAAAAAGGAATGGTTAAAACAGTGGATGCCGAAACTTACCTCAACCGAAAATCCTATGACCCCGTATCGTGTAATATGGGATATGATGCAGACAGTTGATGTTAAGAACACAATTATCACACATGATGCTGGTAGTCCGCGGGATCAACTCTCTCCTTTCTGGGAATCTGTTACGCCACTCTCATATATAGGATGGGGTAAAACCACACAACTCGGTTACGGTCTTGGTTTAGCAATGGGTGCTAAACTTGCTAAACCTGATGCTCTTTGTGTAAATGTTTGGGGTGATGCAGCAATTGGATTTACTGGCATGGATTTTGAGACTGCAGTACGCGAAAGAATTCCCATACTTTCTGTGTTATTCAATAACTTCTCTATGGCAATTGAAATTCCTATCATGCAAGTCTCAACTGAGAAATACCGATCAACAGATATATCTGGCAATTATGCAGATATGGCTAAAGCGTTTGGTGGTTACGGTGAACGAGTCGAATCTCCTGAAGATATTATACCTGCAATAAAACGCGGTATCCAAAAGACAGAAGAAGGTGTACCTGTTTTATTGGAGTTCATTACATCAAAAGAACTTGAAATATCAAGATTCTAAATTAGCATTATTACTACTTTTAGTTTGTTTCGAACAATATGTACTTAATCCAGTCAAATACTTCACTCATTTAACCTTTAATAAGATATTGGATATGTATTAACCAATACAGTAAGGAGTAAACCAAATGAAAATTATATCTATTTCAGCCCTAATCTTCTTTATTACCCTATCTTATAATGCATGGGGCATTAATGATGACAAAGATCTCATGATGTATTTTCCTTTTGACGAGGGGACAGGTAATACAGCTAAAGATGCAAGTGGTAATAATCTTGAAGCAACCTTTAATGGAGCAACTTGGTCAAAAGACGGAAAATTTGGGGGTTGTATACATCTGGATGGAACAGGAAAATTCGTTGAGATAGGTGCAGTTCCTGAGCTTGATATAACTGATCAACTCACAATCCAGGCGTGGTTTTTTCCAGAAGAATCTCAAGGAGATTCAAACCTTATGGGTCGTAGAACCTCTGGTAACCAAGGTGGATATTGTCTACAATGGAGTGCACAGTTTACAGGTGCTCCCCAAATTGAGACGTGGATTGACATAAGCGGTTGGAAAGGAACTCGTAACAAACAAACGATTAAACCTGCCTTGAAAGAATGGCATCATGTCTCATCAACCTATGATGGTGATATGATACGTCAATATATAGATGGAAAATTGGATGTTGAATTCAAACCACCCGCAGGTAAGATTACCAGCGTAGATATTGTCTTTCATATAGGAAAAGGTCAAACAGGTCTTGCGGGGATGATCGGTATGGTTGATGAAGTTGCTGTCTACAGCCGTGCTTTATCAGAAGATGAAATCAACAGTGATATGAATAAAGGTGTATTCTTTGATGTATCTCCGGGTGGGAAATTGGCTACAACTTGGGCGGATATTAAAGAATAATTACTTACTTTAAATATTGTAATTCACTGTAACACTTCTCTCACTTAACCTTGGGTAGGTAATTCACCTACCCTCTACCTCAAAAATTCTATAGTTAATCCTGTCACATTACCAATACTAACATAATTACATACATGGAGGAGCACAATGAAGTTCCATATTTGGATAATATTGATTCTTTTTCTAAGTATAACTATTTGCAATGACGGGTTCACAGCTGGAGGTAAAGGAAATCAGGCACAACTCGGCAAAAAGTTATATGTGTGGCATTTTGATGAAGGAAGTGGAAATAAAGTTAAAGACGCAACTGCTGGTTTAGAGGGAGAAATTAACGGAGATATCAAATGGACAGATGGGATACTTGGGAAGGCAGTAAAAATGTCAGGAGAAGTGGGTAAGTCCCAGTTTATTGAAGTTCCCAATTCAAATGAAATTGATATTGATGCAGCGATAACAATGATGGCATGGATATTTCCGGATGAACTCCCAGCTGGAGGTCAGGAAAATAAAGGTACAATTTTCTATAAAAACAGTTATTATTTACAGATTGAACCGGGAGCAGGTCAACTTGCATACTATTTTTATGACACTACTTCTCCAGGATATCATATTTCTGATGGGAAGATAAAAGCAAAAGAGTGGTCACATGTAGCACTTGTATGGGATGGCAGCGAAGCAAAGTTTTATTTCAACGGTGAACACGATGGGAAAGTAATTCCTCAAAAAGGTCCAGGTAGAAGTGCGCCTGATCGAGTCTTAAGGTTTGGTGGTGAAGCTAATGGATGTTGTCCAAGATTCTTTCAAGGAAGTATGGACGAACTCATGTTAGCTAACTATGCCTTATCAGAAGCGGATATACAGAAAATCATCAACGAAACACTGGTTGTTTCTGTCCGCGGCAAATTGACTACAACTTGGGGAAATCTAAAACGGTAAGTTAATATAACTGTCTGCTATAATGGTGCATTCTGTACTCGTAAATTTGTGCCAATCATAGATGTGATTAATTTTATCTATTATAAACTATTACTATACTAAAGTTTGGACAATTTATGTCCAAACTTTAGTATGTTTTAACATATCTGATATATCTACAATAATAATCTTGATTTGATTAACGGAGGTGTTCAACACCCTTTTATGAAAATATGGTAAAAAATCAGGGCAATCAAAAAATAGAAACTGCCTACACCGAAACAGCCTATTTTCTAATCTAAATCCATCTTCGGTGTTTGACTACCAGTATCAGGGTCAAAGTCAAGTAATGGATGACGTTTCATAAATCATCTGCTTTTTCGTGATGAATGGAATGTTGTTTCATCAAAGTTATTAACAATTTTTTTACAGATATTTTCCAAGTCTCTTTTATGACCAAGCTTTAGAAAATGACCACGCATTACTTCAAGCGATAGTAGCCATTTTTTCCCAGCGAGATCTTTTGATACGTCACTGTAAGTTTTAGGTGATAAACGAGATTGAAGGACAGGTGCAAGTTCTGAAGCAGGATCAATAATTTCAGTATAAGCAGCGGAAACTGCTATCTCGCCAGTTTTGCCAATTCCTATCCGTTCAGCTTCAACTGCAAGGATATGCAAATAATGAGTTATAGATAGATTTTCAGCAAAGAGAACAATTTCACCTAAACTTGTAAGTCCTAAGTGGACACCATCTAAACTCTTTAATTCTTTGGAAATATATCGTTCAATTAATATTTTCATGTTTTTGTCATTACATCTTACATCAGCGAATATTCCAATTTTAACGTCAGGTGTCTCCTGTTTCGTATATCCTGAGAAAGTCATGATAATAAACAGAGTTATCAGTATTCCGACAAACTTTTTCATGGGTATTCTCCCTTTTTGGCGTGAGGGGTATTATCCCCACATATCACGAACTCAGTAAAGAGTTTAATTGGTTTAGGTATATTAATTTATGCGTTTGTAGGTTATGTTAACTTTGGAAGTCACGAACCACCACGATCACGAACTTCCGGTCTTCAGACTGTTGATGGTAGAGACCGCGCCTTGCGACACGGGTAAGAATCTCTACCAAGTTTTCATGATTTAATCAGGATACTATATTTGGAAGGATTTTGTAAAGTAAAAATAGTTAGGTATGAATTATACTGACCCATATACGGCTGCCCCTAAAGAACTCAAAAATTAGATCAGTGGGTTCTCTGGTGTGAAATCACTCGTGAAGGTAAACCGACTAAGATCCTTTATCAGATTAGTGGACAGAAGGCAAAACGACCGATCCCACCACGTGGATGGATTATCAAAGTGTGTGCGATGAGTTTATACTACAAGATAGCAATTTGGGTTATAATATTATATAATATATAAATGAGAAATATTAGAAGTTCAAGAAATCAGAAAATTCAAGTTTCAGCTCAAAACTTTGGACCTATAAAAAGTGCTGAAATTGATCTCCGTCCATTAACTGTGTTTGTTGGAGAAAGTAATTCAGGGAAGACCTATCTTTCAGCACTCATTTATGCCATGCATCGTGCATTTGATGGTTTTCCACAATTTCCTTGGTCTATATCTACTCATTATCAATTACACTATTTTCTCATTCAAAACTACTTCTATAGGATTAACGAAGCAGAAACTGAATCAGAAAAGGAAGATATACGTAATACTCTTGAAAAACTGAATAATATTGATCAACCCTTCACTTTTTCTGATCTACCACAGAGAATATATACCGATCTTATCTCAGATTTTAAGGATTCATCTTTTTTGATAGAAGAGCTTAAGAGATGTTTTGACCACGAGTCAATCTCTAACTTGAGACGTAATACAGGCAATAAGTCAAGTCGACTATCTGTTTCTATAAAAGTTGATGATGGAAAAAAGAATCTTTGGAATTTTAGTCTGAATTGTTCTGGTACTAAGAAACCCGTAGTAGAAGGAATCATAAATCCGGATTTAGTAATATTGTCTAGTGGTAAGAAGAAGTTACAAAAGACACTTGGTCTTGAGGAGCTGAATGAATATCTACATTCTTCTTTCTTTAAACAGAGAAGAAAATCATACTACCTACCTGCTGCACGAAGTGGAATTATGCAGAGTCATGGTGTAATTGCCAGTTCACTTGTAGAACGTTCATCTCGTATAGGAATAGAACTTTTTCCTGAAATATCTACATTTTCAGGTATGATTGTAGATTTTCTTAAGTTTATCATACATTATAAAGAGCAAAATAAACGAAGTAGAAGTGACAATAAAATACGACAAATCGCAGATAAATTAGAGGAAGAGGTACTGGGAGGGAAGATACAAGTTAACCGAACAGCTCCGTCAGCATACCCAGAATTCCTTTATCACCCAAATAAAACAAATAAGAATTTTCAAATGAATCAATCCTCATCTATGGTATCAGAACTTACTCCATTGGTCTTGTTTTTACGTGGAATTGTTAAACGGGGAGATACCCTCATAATTGAAGAACCAGAATCCCATTTACATCCTGGTGCTCAGACACAAGTAGCAATTACATTAGCTAAATTAGTAAGAGCAGGAGTCCGTGTGATTATTACAACACATAGTGAGTGGTTCCTTGAACAGATTAGTAACTTAGTTCGCATTGGTGAAATGAAGAAAAGAGGAGAGAATCAAACCGAGTCAGAATCTTGGCTTACAGCAGATGAGGTTGGTACATGGTGGTTTCATTCTGACAAACCAGTTGAGGAAATAATTTTTGATCCAATTAACGGTTTTGAACCGATGGATTATGGGGAAGTTGCGGAGGGGTTATACAATCAATCTGTAGATCTACGAACCTTACTCATGGAAAAGACAGGAGATAAGCACGAGTGAAGAGTAAGATACTACAGAGTATACGGAATAAAATCGGTAAAGAGCACTTATTTAAAGGGAACATATTTAAAAAAGGTAAATGTAGAGTTAACCTAACTAATGTTTCAGAGGATGATCGAGTAATTGTTGATCTTGATTCTGTATATCCAGATGGACGTGATAGTGAAAATCAATGTGAGTGTGTACTCTTTTACTTTGACCAGTCAAATAAGTTTGTAGTAGTACCAATGGAACTCAAGGGAGGAAATGCAGAAGCTAATAAAGCAGTTAAACAATTAAAAGGTGGTGTTGATTTCGCTAAAGGCTATATCCCCATGAATGTAGATGTTATATGCATTCCTTTACTTCTCCACAATGGTATTTCCAATTCTGAGATTAGACAATTGAGAAAATCTTACTCCAGAGTGGTACTTAGAGGTGATTCATCAGATATCAAAATAGCAAGGTGTGGATCAAAACTATCGGAATTACTATAATTTACCAACCGCTAACTCCACAATCGATCATGTGAACGTTCGTTATCCCATTGTGTTGTAGGTACAAAATATCCAGTTTCATCTGGATGTAGATGTTCTTTGATTATCTCTTCATTCAACTGAATACCTAATCCAGGTGTATCTGGGACTGTGATATAACCATCCTGTATAATTGGATTTGGCAATCCTGTTACCATCTCATCCCACCACGGATTATCCACAGAGTGGTTCTCTAAAACCATAAAATTTGAAGTCGCTGCAGCACAATGAACACTTGCCATTGCACATACAGGTGTACCAGCCATATGTAGTGCCATTGCAATTCCGTGATCTTCTGCAAGATCCCCTATCTTCTTTGTTTCTAAAATGCCACCTGAGGTTGCAATATCAGGATGGCATACTGCAATTCCCCGACTTTCAAATAATGGCATAAAATCCTCTTTACAGTAGATATCCTCACCTGTACAGATTGGTGTTGCACAGGAATTCGATAGTCTAACATACTGGTCTGTAAATTGCCAAGGTACCATGTCTTCTAACCACGCTAAATTGTATTTTTCTAATGCTTTTGCAAGTCGAATACAATCCTCAATACCTATATGTCCAAAATGGTCTACTGCTAATGGAATTTCATAACCTATTATGTTTCGGACTGTTTCAACATACTCACACAGGATACTGATACCTTTCTCTGTTAGACGAATACCTGTAAAAGGGTGCATCAGTGAATTTGTATCTAAATTACCATCTGGGGCAGAAAGTGTGCCATCTAATCCACGTAGTAAGCCAACACCTATATCCATCTTAAGAAAAGTAAATCCTCTGTCAATCCGTTCCTGAAGAATGTTCCCCATTGCTTCTGCGTCTTTCAAAGATGGAGTATCACTATAACACCGTATCTTATCCCTGAATTTGCCACCAGCAAGTTGATAACAAGGTACACCGTAAGCTTTACCAGCCAAGTCCATCAATGCCATTTCAATTCCGCATACACCACCTCCTTGGCGGGCATGGTGTCCAAACTGCTTTATTTGTCTGAATATCTTATCAACATTACACGGGTTTTCTCCTATAATCCGACTTTTCAGCATTAATGCATAAGTTGGACTGGCACCATCCCGTACTTCCCCAAGACCATGGATTCCTTGATTTGTGTCTAACTTTAGGATTGGTCCACCAACTTTTGTACGTACTATACGCATATCAGTTATCTTCAATTCTGATGGACAAGAAGCGGTATTTACATTCGATAGATTTGGTTGTGTCTCCATAGATATTCCTCTTAATAGTATGTCAATGCAGCATCTAATAAACCTAAATGAAGTGAAGTACGTTGTTCAATAGACCATACAGTTGGCGTCTCTGTGATGAGAACATGTTTAGTATGGTATTTTAATAGGTATGGTGCTAAACCTTTTGCTCCCCATTTCGGAGAAACATTATACACGCCTTTAACTATACTTGTAGTATCTTCACCAGAATCATCCGTATCAATTGGACCGATGGAGGTAGCTTGTTGTGCGATTTCAGGTCCAATCAATTTCCCATCATCTTTACCTTCATATAGATAAAAACCCGTTGCATCATAATCTTCGTGAAAATCAATTGTAAACGAAAACTGTGTTTCATCCAAAGCTTCTTTAATAATCATTACTTCTCTAATCTCATCACTCTCAAACATACGATTAATATCAATACCATCTTTATTTTCACGGGTATTATGAACATAACCGTAAGGATTGATACATGGTATAACAATAAAGTTAAATGTCTTTAGAAGATTAGAGTTATCTCTTGATAGGAACTGTAATGATGCTTCAATTCCACCAGGTTCATCACCGTGTAACCCACTTGTAATTAGCACATGTTTCTGTGTTTTGGTTGATGATTGTAGGTACAGTTTAAAGATAGGGTAGTTATGAACTGTACCGATTATATTTTTAGGTAGGTCGAGTTCATTTAACCGATCAATTATTTTAGAATATTCACGCAATTGAGAGATTACCTTTCAAATATGGATGTGAGGTAGTAGTTAGTATTATTCTTGAGTGGACCGCCATTTTTCAAAATCCTTTTCAATTTCTTCACTCCATTTTCTATCAATTTCACCGGGTGTATAGATTCCTTCTCGTAATCGTTGATGTCCAAAACGGTCGCGTAGGTTAACCTCTTCACCTTGTTCTACAACCTGTTGTGCATATTGGGGAGGTATGAAAATCACGCCACCACGTCTGCCTAATACAACATCACCGGGTAATACTGTTACTTCATCAATACGAATAGGTATGTTGATGCCGGTAAGTGTGACATCCGCTATACCAGTTGGATCTACACCTCGAACAAAAGTTGAAAAATCTGGTAGTTCATAAATTCCATCTAAATCTCTAATACCACCGTCAATAACCATTCCTGTTCCGGTTTTTGCAAAGATAGAGTTCCCAAGGTTATCCCCTGCAAAAGTGCCTTCTTTGACTTTACCGAATAAATCTACAACAATGACATCATCCTCTACAAGTGTGTCAATCACCCAAGAATTTTGTCCCCCAACGCGTCCTTCTTTTTCACCTTGTTGCGAAATAGCGTCATTGAAATCAGGACGGATAGGTACAAATGCACAGGTTACAGCCCTACCAACCAGAATTCTGTCTGGATGTAGGTTCATCCACTCACCAGCGAATTGGTATTTATAACCGTTTCCATTAAGAACTCCCCACGCTTGCTCAATAGTAATAGCTTTCATTCTTTGTAGAATGTCATCAGGAACGCGTGGACGTCCATCTGGAAACCGATCCCCTTCCCATTTTTGTGTAATGGCAAGAATGATATCTTTATCAATTAAGTTCACATTGTGTCCTTCTTATGTAATTCAGTTGTAGCTTATAAGCCAGCGTTTTCCCATACCTGATCTAAGGATTCAGCAGTTGCTTTTGCTGCGTCAGCTGGTTCCATCTCCCCGATTTTCTTACTAAACGGTTCAGGAGTTACTGGACCATCATATCCGATTTCAGCAAGAATCTGCATCAGTTCTGTGAGTGGAATTACACCTGTCTCAGCCGGTAAACAACGAATGTTGTCAATCTGTTCGTTGGTTTCAATACCATCAGGAGCATCGTTGATATGGACATAAACAACATCCGATGCAGATAGTTTTCGTACATCATCTAAAGTTGAGTGACAAGTGTACCAATGCCATGTATCAAATAATAAACCAACATTTCCTGTACCGATGGCTGCAGCTAATCCTAACATTGCATCCATTGAATAGGCAAAGAGATGTTTTGCCCCCTTCCGACTTGTAGCAGGTCCAATGAATTCCAGACCTAATGAATGTCCATAATCCTTGAGTATTTCAGCAATTGAACGTAGACGTTTGACAGTAAAATCCCAGTTTTCCTGAAAAGTCATATCGTTGGATGATGGACCAACAACACAATTTGTACGGTAACAACCGAGTTCAGCAGCGAATTCGGCGCGTTGAGGGAGTTGACCTAAGCCTGCATAATAATCCGAATCAGAACCGCGCCAATTGACACCAAAACCCCAACCACCCATCTTAATTCCAGCATCTGACCATAAGTCTTTAACGTGTTGTACGGAGTGTTCTTCTGCCAGTTGATGTGCTTCACCGATATTGATGTCCAATCCTTCAAAACCTGCATTCTTTGCCAGTTCTAAACCTTCTTGCATGTTTGCACTTATTCCAATTGCACCAGTACTTAGATTTTTAAACATATTCTCTCCTGTAATTCAGTTTTTTACTTGTGTGATCGTAATTTGTAGTTGGTATGTTATACCTTTTTTAAAAATGTTTATCCCATGAATAGTTGTTATGTATAACTTGAAATACTGCACAAGCTGAAAGTTTATGCTACATAAAAGAGACTTTTATGTTCAGAAATAGTATTAGTTATTCCCGCGTACTACTTTCGCTGCAACAGCCCATGGATAATCGTTATCCTCTGCTTTAGCATCACGATAGGTTGGTATCCATACCCATCGTTCTTCACCAGAGATGTTCGGATGACTTGAGTGGAGTGTAAGGTCATGAAAGAAGACAGCACCCCCTGCTTCTATTTCTGCGGTTACAGCAAGGTTTTCATCCACGGCATCTGGTCGAAGTCTATTTCCGAAACCGTATCCATCACTTGCATCACCATCATGTACAATTGCGGATTTATGTGAGCCTGGGAAGAGTTTTAGACAACCATTGTCCACAGTAGCATCATCGAGAGCTACCCAAATAGAGAATTTGTGTGCCCCATGCCAATAGTGCCAATCTTGATGCCATGGACTTGCAAATGTCATGGTTTCACTTTTAAATACGACTTTATCACTTAGAAATTCGATATTCGGTGCAAGTATCTTCTCTAATACATCGAGTAAACGTCCATCACCTACAGCTTCTTGAAATACTGGACTCCGCGCAGCTAATCCTACTAATACCCCATTACCTGCCTCATGCCCTGTTTCTTCCTTTACAGCCTTTAGAATATCAATACATTCCTGCTTTAGTCGTTGTGCTTCATCACGTGAAAACAGATTAGGTACAATTGCGAATCCGGTATTTTCAAAGTCACTTTGTAATGTTGATTTGTCAATGCTCATTATTCAACCTCAATAAGTTCCTCACGTCCAGTTTCACCACTTCTAAGTAGACCTTCCATCATTTTTTGGACAATTAATCCATGACGAAGGGGGGCTTGGCATTCCACATCATCCAAAATACACTCAATAAAATGGTCTGCGATTGCATCCCATGTCTGTTCGTATTTGCTTTTTGGTGGTTTAAGATCAATATCTTCAAATTCTCCGTTTTTATCAGTACGGTAGGCTTTAAGTGGATCCATTGTTGCTCCAGCTTCAGTTCCAAACAGTTCGATCTGAAATTCTCCAGGTTGATGTGATGCCCAGAAACTTTCAACTTGTAAACCTATACCATTCTCAAAGGTAATGAAGCCACCAGCATAATCATCGGAATCGTATTTTTCATAGAGTTCTTTCTTTGCTTTTACTCCCTTCCAATATCCGAGACCTTTCGGACCGAATTTTGCACCTGCAGCCCCAAGAACAGAGACGGGTTTTGGCATCCCCATAATCCACCAAACAGAATCAAGAACATGTACCCCCATATCTCGGAATGCACCTCCACCTTTCTGAATAAATCCGAGATTCCAATCAGGTATACCACTTCTACGGACGCTTCTTGCTCTGGCATAATATATCTCACCAAAATAGTCATCACGATATAGTTTACCAAGGTATTGACATTGGCGACCGAATCGTGTGGAAAGAGACATCATATTAACCACATCTGATGCTTCTGCTACATCAACTAATTCAGCAGCAGCTTCTTCAGAATCTGCTAACGGTTTGGTAACCATCACATGCTTTCCATTGTTAATTGCTTCCATAGCGATGGGTGCATGCCATTGATTTGGTGTTCCAACAAAGACAGCATCAATGTCATCTGCTTTGCACATCTTTTTGTAATCAGTATAGAATTCAACTTTACTCGGTAAATCCTTAGCGAATGCTTTCATTCGTTCTTCTTCCAGATCACAAAGTGCAACCACTTCACCTCTTGGATTTCTTGATAGTGCAGCACCATTCGGTCTACCAATTCCCATTCCTACCACTGCTACCCGGACTTTTTTCTGTTTCGATGCCATATATTATCTCCAATATTATCTAAGATACATCCTATAACATAGGTATTTTTAATATGGTCTACCCATTGGATTTAGTATAGGATTAACTTCATTTTTTACAGGTTTAATTGTTTTCAAATAAGCCCAAATAGCTTTGAGATCAGAATCATTCATTTGTGCATAATGTTTCCACGGCATTGGTGGGAATATCTTCCGATTATTTACATTTCCTTGATGATGTCCTGTCCGCATTGCGTTAATGAACATCTCTTCAGTCCATTCCCCCAGTCCTGTTTCTTTATCAGGTGTTAAATTTGTCGCGAAACTTGTTCCAAAAGGACCTGAAAATGCTGACAGAGTTGGGGGTGATGCAAGAAATATACCTCTTTGCATCAAACTCCGATCGTAACGTGAATAGAGATCCCCTTCTGCATGTCCTGCAAGGTACATATCTGCGTTATATTCTGCACCAGCACGAGGTGTATGACAGAAACCACAGGCTGCCACTGCATCAACAAGGTATTTACCCCGTTCTACCATATCATTCTGACTATCAACGGATTTAATAGATACTCCTATGACAACAGCAATAACTATCACCGTTAATCCAATTATATATATTGTCCGATTCATGTATTGTTCTCCCTTTATCTGAAGCTATTCAATATTGTATCGCAATAATCAATGACGAATATCCAACACCAAAAAGGGATAATTACAGATTAGGACGATACACCGATAGCATATCGGTTTATTTTAGCAAACAGGATAAATACTTGCAATGGATTTCCTGAAATTGGGTATGTTAAGTTATTATCACTATACATTACGCTGCTATCATACTTGGATACCAATATTTATCTCCAATATCATCTTTAGTATTCATCTCAACCCCAGTTATGTTAGATCTATGGATACTGTGTATTGTAAAAAACTGTTAATATTTGTCGTCTTGAATTTTTTACACTTTCACGGAAACCTTCACGGAGCAATTTTACGAAGCCTTATTCTATAAGGGTTTATAATTTAAAGTAGACCCGTTCTCCGTGAATCACATACGTTAATCACACTATAACTTAAGTGTGTATTAAGTACTAATATGTTTTTCATACGAAGTGTATCGGCACATAGCACTCCGCTGGAGTACGGTATTTTTGATATACAAAACTTCAAAAAATAGACTTATCATTAGATACTCAGTTTTCCCTGAATTAGAATTGTTAATTCCAAATATACAGACAAAAAATAAGGTCTAAAAACAGTCATTTAATCCTAAATACTCAGACAGTAGATCGAGTTGTTGGTGCATTAGTCTATGCCTCGGAAAAATGAAAAAAGTTACACTTTTTGTCACATGGTGTGACATTGAAATTGGTGCAAATATGGGCTATGAACCCTTTTGTATACTGACTTTACAGCAATTTTAAATGAAATTATAAAAAAATCTAAAAAGTGTGATTTTGTGCTTTTGTTTCCATTCTGTTTAGGACTTCTATTTTCCGCAAAAAGAGACGTATTCATAGAAGTATTTGTTATTTCTTTCTGATTATGAGTGTTATGACATTTCATCAAATATTTTCCTATAATTCGGTATGTCCCAAAAAGTTCTAAATTCGTAACTTCCAAGTAATTTGTTGTATTTAGTTTATAATTATTGAACGATATAGTATTATACAATTTTATTTTCATTTTGACAAATATTTTTAATTTGTTTTATGTTATTGTGATATCTGTATATTAGTTGTTAGATATTTTTGTTTTCTTCAATTTATTTTTCAATAAATATATTTTGGGGTAAATTAGAAAGGGATATTAATCGGCATTAGTGTAGTGATGAATAAACTGTAAATGTGAAATTCTAAATGAAGGTATATGGAATTGAGTTTTTTTGGTACTTAGTAATGTGACAAAAACTTTACACACCCTTTAGGTAGATTTGCCTTGATTACTTATCTGAAATATGTTATATTGTATACAACAGAACGGAGCACATTTTGAAACAGATTAGAACCTTCTGGCACGCCGTCCGAGACTTCTGGAGAACAGGAAAAACAGGCGTTGCCTTATTCCTAATTTCTCTTTTCGCTCTCATATACGGGTATATCGCACTGGATTATGAGATAACACAAGGCTGGAAGGAACACGTTTCTGTTCAAAATGTCACAAAAGACATTTCCGCATTTATCCCGGTGGGTGCGGCACTCGTTGCAATGATAATCGGAGGCATAGACCTAATCATGTTACTATCAGACTTTATTGAAGCAAGACGTGAGAAGCGGATAGCAGCTGCCATAGAAACTGCCAAAGCAGAAGGAATCGCTGAAGGAGAAGCAAGAGCTTATCGAAAGTTTGCAGAATGGGAACGTCGGCGGAAAGAGGCGGAGGATCGAGGCGAGGAGTTCACTGAACCCCCGCCGATACATCCAGAAGAAAAATCACAGGAGAATTCAAAAGAATAACAGCATCACAACGAGGTCGTCAGTTCAAACTGGCGACCCACAACTTTTATGAAGGGTTGTATCATGTACATGAAACTACATTGACAGACGGACTTTTTCAATAATTCACTAATAGATAATCCTCGACTTGAATTCCCTTGGGGATTAAGTGTAACGGGGAATTATATAATTTGGGCAGATACTCATCCGCAAACTATACTAAAAGTTGGAAGCGGGGAAATAAAAAATAGGTTGAGGGAACATATTAATGATCCGAAAATTCAAGTGTATAAACGTTATAGCCTCTATGTGACGTGGGCTACTATACCATGGGGATATTGGCTCAATGTATCCACGGACGAATACACGGATACACTAAGGGGTATTGAGAAGTTCATAGGGATCATATACCCACCCAAAATAACTGAACGCTTACCGGTAAACGTTGACCTTGTCTTTGTCAACATCCCCGATTTAGAGACACCATTGCAGAAACTTCTAAAATTCACAGGAAGAAACAGACTTGAACAACAAAATCCTTTCCGATCTCCGCTGGAACAAGCATTAGGCAAACTAAAAAGAGTCAACAAAAGCAATCCTTTCCGCTAATCCACCGTAACGACACGGGCTTAGCTGGGTGTACTTCCTCTCAAATCACTTGCATAATATCTTCTTGATAGAAATATAGCGAATGTCAATGCTTTTTGATCGTAAGAATTTACAAACATCCTCCACATCTGGCGAATAATCTATACTAACAATTAACAAACGCAGGTCTTCAGTTGATGGATATTCTCTCCTATACGCACGAGAATATTGAAGAATCTGACCAATAGCCATGTATTCAGGATCTGTGCGATTCTGTTTTTTATCTTCTGGATAATCGAACTTAAATTTCACTTCAACAATAATAGGATACCCTCGGAGGTCTTTACCTACCAAATCAGGATATATTTTATCATCCCGCAGACTGCGAAGTTCTTCATTTTGCCGCAAATCAATATCCTCACCCAAGACAAGACGCGTATTATCCAATATCCAAGGGGTTAATAATAGATTCTCTCTACTTTGCCGAGAACCAATACCCGCTAGTTCGTTTATCTTCTCCTTAGAAAAAGTAGGATTATCAACAATTTTTCTTATTATATGATCTATGTCTTCAACACCAAGATTAGGTGCCGTTTTCTCTGGCATATCAATTCTCCTTATATACCTCCGCAACACACATAAATGCATGCTTTTACGACTCACCTCCGCCCGTCTTCTTTTCAATTGTAGACTTGCAACTCAAAAAATGTCCAACGCAGATAAAAAAGTTGCCTGGTAACCCTCGCAAAATAAAAACCCCAGAAAATATTTGTTCGAAAGATAATAAGTCAGTATAACAGAGGTTAACAAAATTTAAAACTAATTCATTATAATGTTTAATACGACACTTGAATGAATCTACCCAGTCTTAATGTCAAAAATTTGACGGAGTCAATAGACTTCTACAATCAAGAACTCGGTTTCAAGACAGACTTCTTGTTCGCAAGGAAGATCGTTTTTTGGATCGTGTCTCGTGATAACGTGCGGATTCTTCTGAGACATCAATGAAGATATTTACCAGTACCGAACCATACACGGCATGAGTGGGAAAGATTGGATAATTTCACAATAGTTTGGACAGTTTAAAGTTCTTAGATTGGTCTTGATTAGCAGAACTAGTCATATCAATGTTATCCTATGGATACACCTTCCGCCCCGCTGGGGCTGTTCTTATTTATATATGATAGATTTTCTACAAGTTAATACCGTATACTATATTATGGACAATTTGTGAGAGATGCTTCACCTATCTTGAAAGTGTTTGTGGTTTTTCTCCACGTTTCTCACACCAATCCAACTCTTGAAAATAGACTCGGATGGACCAAAGTGTAGCCCCAGAGGGGTGAAATGTTTGTAGAAACGCCATACCTTACCAAGGTCTAAGCCCCAGAGGGGCGAAATATGTACCGCTCAAACTGTCCAAACTATAGTAATTTCATTCTGCTTCCGATCCTGATGGGTTGTTTTCCGGGTTTTAGTCTCGTGGGTTGGGATTTCACGAACCGTTTGCAGACACCGATGATGGGGTATCGCTGTTTTGAAATTATGGATTATGATGGGGTGTTTTGTGTTTGGGGTGCCGTTTTGAGTGGGAATGCCGTGAAAGTTTAATTCTGGAAGAACACGGGTCTTGGTTTTCCCTTCTTTAGCTCCGCTTGAGTAAAATACTACTCTTTGTCTTTGAGTTCTTGAATCGCTTGCTCAATATGAGTTTTGAGGTGTGCTTTCCCTTGTTCTTCAGCGATTTTTAAAGCTGTCTGGAAATCCACCATTGCCTCCTCATATTTACTAAGACTTTGCTTTGTAGCCCCTCTATTGATGTATGCTTCAGCGAAATCCGGGTTCAGACGAATCGCCTCATCATAGTCCGAAATAGTCTCTTTGTATTTTTTGAGTTGAGCAAACGTGACACCACGATTAAAATAGGCATTGGCGGAAGCAGGATCCAAACGAATCGCCTCGTTATAGTCCAAAATTGCATCGTCGTATTTACAAAGAAAACTCTTCACATTACCACGACTTCTATAGGCGTTAGTGGAAGCAGGATCCAGTCTTATCGCCTCATCAAAGTCCGAAATAGCCTCTCTGTATTTTTTAAGTTTAGCATACGTGATACCACGATTCATATAGGCATAAGCGGAATTCAGGTCTAGATGGATCGCTTTGTTAAAATCAGCAAGGGCTTCTTTGTATTTTTCAAAATTAGAATACGTAATACCGCGACCGATATAAGCATCAGCAAAATCTGGTTCCAAACGAATCGCCTTATTATAATCGGAAATAGCATTGCTATACTGCCCAAGTTTGCTTTTTACATTGCCTCTATTAGTATACGCTTCAACTGAATCTGGTTTCAGATGAATTGCCTCATTATAGTCAGAAATGGCGTCAGCGTACTGTCCAAATAAGAACCTTACATTGCCTCTATTGATATAGGCACCAAACAAACCTGGTTTCAGACGAATCGCCTCATCATAGTCAGAGATACCTGAACTATATTGATCAAGATAGAATTTTGAGTGGCCTCGATTGTAGTATGCTATGGCAAAATCCGATCTGAGTTCAATCGCTTTGTCAAAATTTAGGACAGCTTCATTATGACGAGAAAGCATGGTTTGCGCAACACCCAGATCGTTGTAGGCTTCAGCAAATTCAGAATTGAGTCGAATCGCATTATTATAGTTGTCAATAGCACTCTCATATTTCCCTTGATGAACTTCCTTAGCTCCTCGAATATAATAAACTTCAGCGAATTCCGGTTTCAACAGATCAACGGTCTCACCAATGTCTTTTATCTTTGATTCTAAACTTTTGAGTTCAGAGGCAATTCTGTCAATTCTCTGATTCGGAATTAATTTACTCGCTAATTCTGAGAGTGAAGGACCTACAATAGGAAAAGGAGCAAGGGTTGCTTTTAAAACACTCGCTATCCAATCTTCCTTTCTATTTTCTAGATTTTTCTTTTCCTTATCCATTAGTTCCCTTTCATTAACTACCCACGACACTTGGCAGTAGTGTAATTACCTCAACGGAAGTTAAATGTGCTTAGATAACCTTTTCATCATGGATCCTCAACGCCTTCTGTTCCAAGTTATAGACTTCGGTTCGATTCTGAATCGCTTCCAAAACTGTATTGTTTATTTCCCGCTGGGTATTTTCATCACTCAATAGTGGAACACTGACTTGTGAAATATGTCTTCCTCTAATTATTTCACCAAAGTCCATATGCAAATCTGTAAATTAATATAGGACCATTTTCACTTGATAACCAAGTATGCAATATACTGAAATTTCGTTGCTTGCAGGCACCAGCAAATGATGTCATGTGTCATAAACTACCTATCCCAATGTTTTGGGACTAATATAGTGTTTGCGAGAGTTCCGTTGGATGAAATCTAAATCATATCATATTATATCGGTATCATCATAGAATATTATTAAACATCCTAAATGGAATTATTACAAATTCGGACGATACAGCAATAGCATATTGGTTTATTTTAACAAACATGATAAATGCATGCAATGGATTTGCTGAAATTGGGTATTTAAAGTTTTTAGCATGAATTCAGGCTTTTTGTGTTTGAATCTCAATAACTATTCCAAGATTCATCTTCTACAACACGACTTCAAGGAGTTATACTCATCTCATATATTGATTATACATTATACCATTTAATATGATGATTACTCATTACTAAATGACTATAGTTTGGATAATTATCAGATAGATTATACTAATTCTATTGATTAGTTTACATTATTAGCATTCGAAAAAGTCAATTTACTTCAATAGGTATTTTATAGATATTCCGTCTCTATGGAACTCAAGATAGTGGATAAACACGTTTTCTACACACCTTTCGCCCCGCTGGGGCTTGTTGTTTAGGGTTATGACGTTTTCTACACACCTTTCGCCCCGCTGGGGCTTATTTAGTGGGTTTCAGCGTTTTCTACAAAGATTCACCCGCGAATCAAGGAATCAAGGAATCAAGGAATCAACGGTATGAATGCTATTTAGCATTCCCGCCTACTGGGTCTTGGGGAATTAGAATTACCGAATTTAAAAATTAATCTTCATAAGACATTCCCCGTAAACCAAGCCTACCAAGGGTGGTAAAAGGATCTTGAAGGATCGGGGTTTTGTTTCAAAGTCAATTATGAGTCGATAATATCCCAAAAAAATTGTATAATAGACATACAGAACTTCTTATGATAGTGATTTATGTATAATTTCTTTATACCTTAGGAGTTCTCTATTTATCAGAGTTTTTGTTTATATCAACTCAGGTTAGTTTATATATATTAGTTGCAATAATTGACACAACTATAGAAAGTTAGGATGTTAATGATTTTAAAAAAGATAGTTTATTTGTTTGTGTTTTTTGTGCTTATGGTGACTGTGCCTTGTACTGTGTTTGGACACAGTGATACGCCGAGTTTGTTAGAGGATGTGAACAAAGACGGTGTTGTAAATATTCAAGACTTAGTGCTTGTGGCTGCTGCTATTGGCCAGTCGCGAGATCGCACTGCTTTACATGACCCTGATGTGAATCGTGATGGTGTTATCAATATCCTTGATCTTGTTCGCGTCAGCAATCGTTTTGGAGAAACAGTACCGGATGAGCATTCAACTTATCACTCAATACAAGAGTATATTTTTGATAAGAGCTGTGCGAATAGTGCGTGCCATGCGGCACCGACAAATATTGCTGGATTGAACCTTACCTATACGTCTTCCTATGAGGAGTTAGTAGGACAAGCACCAGAGAACCCGGCGGCATTGGCATCTGGAATGAAACTTGTTGATCCGGGCAATCCTGAAAATAGTTTCTTATTGACGAAGTTGATTGCCCCCATATCACAAGAGTATGGGTCAATAATGCCACTTGGTAGTGGTGTGCTTCACGACGGTAAAATAGATGCGATTCGTAAATGGATTGCTGCCGGTGCGCCACAGACAGGAAAAGTAGAAGGAATTGGCGATCTTGGTGTGCTTCGAGATCCCGATGAAACATTTGTACCACCGCCAGCACCGCTACCTGGACAAGGGTATCAGTTACATTTACCACCTTACACAATCGAGCCGGGTACCGAACGTGAGGTGTTTTACGCAACACAGATCCGTGATGAAAATGGGGATCTGATAGAAGGTGATATATTCATCAACGGATACGAAATTTTTTACCCAACAGGAAGCCATCATTTTATTTTATATAGAATCACTGAAAGGGGTATAGAAGAAGACATTATTCATACTGGTATCACCCCGGGAATAGGAGTTGACCCGAATCATGTTTTCCGTGAACTTAATCCAGACGATGCGCAAGCACTTGGTAATCTTGGTACACACCGGTATTTCGTTGGCGGGACACAAAGCAAAGACTTCTCTTTTAAATTTCCAGAAGGTGTTGCACTTCGACTCTCCGGTGATACTATATTCGATTTGAATTCTCACTACATTAATTTGTTAGGTACTAAAACACTCATAGGTGAGGTATATATGAATCTCTATACGTTACCACCTGAAGAAGTCAAACATGAAGCGGTTGAAATTTTTATCTCCAACACGACTATTAACGTTCCTCCCGGACTCACCCGTATTGCTAAAATGGACTGGTACATTGAAGATGAACTTGACCTCCGAGGTATAGCCCCGGATGCAGTCGTGAATATAATGATGCTGACCTCTCACATGCATCGACATGGTGAATTGTTTGAAATTACTCAGATGTCAACAAATGAGTTGCTACATAGGAGCATTGCTTATGATGATGCCCCTATAACGTTCTATAATCCTCCGCTGATGCTTGATGCTACGGATGGACTTAGTTTTCAGTGTACCTATAGCAACTATGATCGAGATGTACCGCTTGAGTTTGGATTTACCTCTGAAGACGAAATGTGTATTATCGTTGGGTATTATTATCTTACATCTGAAACGGATACACTCGAAGAATAACCATTATTACACCTATTTCAATAGAACAGAGAATTTCACATCCGTTAGTAGCCCACTTGGGTTAGGATAGTTAACATAAAGAAAGCGTTATACAGGTACAAACAGTTACCAGTATAACGCTTTTTCTTTTTGCTATTCTTATTAGAAACTATAGGATAGTTTCGCGTAGTAGAGTCCACCGTTGAAACCGAATGGAGCAGCCCTTCTTGAATATGTGAAGACTCCTGGGGAATCTACAATGACTTCGTCATTACCATCTACAAGGGTTCCGCCACGAGATTGTCCAATTTGGTTTTCATCAGGCACTTGATCTAACAAGTTATTCGCACCAATGGTGAGGGAGAGACCTTCATTCAGACGGTAATTACCTTGGATGTCTGTTAGCCATTTCCCGCCATAAGTTTGGCGTGCGGGATCATCACCACTACCTTCCTGTACAGTATATTCACCGAAGTAGCGTAATGCTCCACCAAGCGTGATATCACCAACTAAATAGTCAGCATTGATATTGATACGAGTATTTGGTTGCCATTCTTCTATCATAGATCGTTCCTGTGAAGGGAAGAGTGTGTCCTCTAAACCAACAAGGATTTCAGGGGCATCTACATCACCTATTACGGTAGTATCAGCAAGTGTCAGGGCAACTTTCAGGTTTAGAAGTGACTCATTTTCAAATGCGTAGAGATAACCTGCAGCTACATCTACCCCTTGTGTACGAGTTTGTGCTACATTCGTGAAGACCTGTGCACTATTGGCACCGGCTTCTGCTAAACCTGGAACCTTATCAGCACTGAAACTTCCACTCAATACAATTCGGTCATCAATTTGAATAAGGAATCCGTCAACTGTCAACCACAGTTTATCTATAGGTTTCAATACAACCCCACCAGAGACGTTAAATGCTGTTTCCTCTTTCAATTCAGGAATACCTAATGCGCGGGCAGCATCACTATCATTTCTGAATGTACCCACCTCAAGTGGTATCAATTCCGTAGTGTCACCATTACCATTGATATCATCTGTATCGATCTTAAACTGTGTACTGATGTTGTTGAAATAGAGTTGTTGTAGAGAAGGCGCTCGGAAACCAGTACTTCCTGCTGCGCGTATAGCGATTTGTTTACTCAAGTCATATCGTGTAGTAGCTTTTCCTGTAATAGTGGAACCGAAATCACTATACTGTTCACCTCGAACAGCTGCACCGACGAGTAGTCCACTACCAGGTTGCCCACTCAGGTATGATTCAAAATCAGCATATCCCGCGATATTAGTTCGATTTTCATCAGTTTCTTGGTTTGGTCTGAATCCAGGAAAGACTTGTATACCAGAGGCAGCTCCATCCGGGCCGAGACCTGCATTTATCCACGATGCTGGTTCACCAGCATTGATACCATAACCTTCACGACGGAACTCCAAACCACCAGCCAAATTAATTAAGGATGACTGATATTCCAACGGATATGAGACATCTAAATTAAATGCTGTTTGTGAGAGTTCAAAACCACCGGCATCTGCTGAAGTGGGACTTCCGACACCGTATGATGCATTAAGTGAGTTAGAAATGAAAAAGTCGAATATATTTTGTCCGTGATTCACACTGACATCAACATTCAAATCTGTAGATTCATGTGTCCAGTCCATACCTAATGCTAATGAAACATCTTCAATCCCAGTATTGATTTCAGGTAAGAATCCATCTGGGTATATCTCTGTGATAGTTCTTTCAGCTTGGTTGGCTCTCCGATAAAACCCGGCACTATTATTCTGGCGTGTTGAATAACCGCCAAATGAATAGAGTTCTATACCTGCTGCGAGTGGTAAGCCAAAGTTGTAAAAACCGACCTTTTGTGATGAATCAGCATCACCGATGCGGAAGTTCTGTCTATCAAAAGTATATTCTCTTGAATCATACCAGACAGGTTTTTCTGTAACCGTGCCATCATCATTTTCTATTTCAAGTATGCTGTCTGCTGGTCGACCAGGATTTTCTTCTAACCAATCATATTGTCGTGTACCTGAAAGTCCAGCACGGTTTGTTCGGTATCTATCCCGCCATTCTGCGGTAAGGTTAATATAACCCGATTCGCCAACCTTCATACCGTAATTTGCGTTCCCAATCCATGTATCTCCATCACCTTCGTAGGTTTGTCCCCAATATAGGTTTGCATCCCCAGTATCAACATCATCTTTCAATACAATATTTATGACGCCAGCAATAGCATCTGAGCCATATTGTGCAGCAGCCCCATCCCGTAGGACTTCGATTCTCTTGATTGCTGATGATGGTATGGCATTAAAATCCGTTCCAGATGTTCCGCGTCCGACAGAAGTATTGATGTGTAGTAAGGCACTTTTGTGGCGTCGTTTTCCATTAATAAGAACTAATGTTTGGTCTGGACCTAAACCCCGAAGGGTTGCAGGCCGTAATGCATCTGTTCCATCACTAATAGATGAACTGGAAAAGTTGAATGATGGAACTAACATTTGTAGAATTCTTCCAGTTTCAGATTGTCCAGTCAAACTTAGTTGTTCTCTTTCTACCACTTCAATTGGGACAGGTGCTTGTAATGCTCGTCTCCCAATACTTCTTGTACCGACAACAACAATAGATTCGATTGTCTGTATTGGTGCAAGAGCAACCATAAGTTCTGTTTGTCCAGATGTGATATTCACTCGTCTACCAGCATAACCGATTGCAGTAATCTGAACTGAATCAGCTCCTGACACATCAGTAAACTCTACTGTACCCTCGTTATCCGTTGTTTTCTCTTCTCCACCGATCATAACCTTAGCAGATGAGATTGCACTCCCATCTTGATCTTTTATGATTACTTTTAGTGTCTCTGCATTTGCTGTTATAGGTAATATTACAAATAATACCAAAATAAGCATCACAAGACTAAAATACCTATAATTCCCTGAAATCAGCATAAATTTCTCCTTAGAACTCCTTAAATAGTTTTTACTTAGAACTCCTTAAATAGTTTTTAATTAACAACTTGAACACGTTATAAGAAATATTAGTATCGGTGCGGTTAGATGAAGATTAAAATAATAATTCGGTAATGTGTTAGAAATTCGAATCAACGGTATGAATGCTATTTAGCATTCCCCGTGGTTAGGAAACCGAACCTACCGAGTTTGGAAAATAGGAATTACCGAATTTAAAACTTAATCCTCATGAAACCACACCTACCGTGGCAGTGAAAACAAACTTTCGGTGCGGTTAGAAACCACACCTACCGTGGCAATTAAAACAGGATTTAGTGATTTAACACTTAATTCTCTTACGTCGAGTTCACGTTATTAAGTATTCTTAACTCATCATTCGGTACATCTTTTTAAATAGAGTCATTTATCTTAAAAACCAAATTTACATATAGAATGTACCGTTACTAAGGATAATTATGACTTATTCTAATTGAGAATGCAAATATAAATTAATCAGGTCTGTAGAATTAACATTTGAATTGAATGAGATATAATGTGGGTTTTATGCATATTAATCTATCAAAAAACTAAGTGAATATGATAAACTAAAATAGGTTTATTCTTAGGTGAGTTTAGTATTGAGGAAATTGCTATCTATATACATTCCGTCCCTACGGGACTCAAACAATCTTATCAACCTTTTTCTATAAACATTTCGTTCCTACAGAACTCAAAGAGTCTTATGATACATTTTAGATAGAAATTTCGTTCAGACGTGACTTGATACACAAGAACTAAAGTTCTATATTCAAAATCAACGTTAATAGTGTTGTATATAAGGAAAGATATGTACGGTACAATGATGAATTATCCGATGACACTTGATCAGATCTTGGATCATTCATACAAAATTCATGGAGATAAACAGGTCTACACCCAACTTCATGATGGAGAAATCCATAGATATAGTTATACAGATCTATATGAACGTGTTAATTCGTTAACACATTCATTAGGAGAATTTGGTATTCAACAGGGAGACAGAATTGCTACATACGCATTTAATTCCTACCAACATCTTGAGTTATATTTTGCTATACCGTTGGTTAGTGGTATCATCCATCCATTAAATATACGATTTTCATCACCACAACTTGCAACAATTGTAAATGATGCTGAAGATAGAATGATCTTTGTTGATAGTGATCTGTTGGGTGGTTATTCTAAGTTTAAACAAGAGATTAATCCTATTAGTACGGTAATAATAGAAACAAATTCAAAATGTATACACTATAATAAAGGAAGGAACGAATTAGACTATGAAAGCCTAATGTCTAATAGCGGTAAGACAAGAATGTATATCCAAGACGAAAACTTGGGGATGGCATTATGTTACACAAGTGGTACGTCTGGTGATCCTCGTGGAGTTATTTATTCCCATAGATCCATGTTTCTCCATACTTTAGCGGCGAATCAAGCAGATGGATTTGGTATTACAGAGAATGATGTTGTCATGCCTGTTGTGCCAATGTTCCACGCGTTAGGATGGGGAATCCCTTATGCAGCAATGTTTGCTGGGGCAGACATTGTTCTCCCTGGAAAAAACACAGATATGATCATAGATTTGATATCCAAAACAGGTGTTACTATTGCTGCAGGGGTTCCTACAGTCTGGATAAGATTACTACCTGAATTACTCAAGAATAGAGATAAAATCTCCTCATTAAGTAGAATAATCGTTGGAGGCGAAGCCTTTGCAGCAGCACATATTGAAACGTTTGAGAAAGAATTAGATGTTGAAATTCGTCATGCATGGGGTATGACAGAAATGTCACCCACGGGAACTATCTGCAACCTGAACCGTTTTCACCAAGCCTTGTCAGATAATGAACAATGGACAATTAAATCGATGCAAGGTCGTCCCATTCCTGGGGTACAGATTCGGATTGTTGATGAAAAGGATGTAGAACTTCCGTGGGATGGTGCTTCAATCGGTGAAGTTCAAGTAAGAAGCCATTGGACAGCAAATGCATATTACAAAAACGGTGGATCTCAGGATGATTTGACACAGGATGAATGGTTACGTACTGGAGATTTGGCTACAATTAATCCTGAAGGTTATATGAACATTGTTGATCGGACAAAATCAATTATACGTAGTGGAGGAGAATCAATTTCATCAGTAGCTTTAGAGAATTCCATAATCTCCCATCCATCTGTTATGGATGCTTCTGTTGTAGGTATTGCTGATGATACTTGGGGGGAACGTCCAATTGCGATCCTTGTGTTAAATGAATCCGTTGATGAAATTTCACTTCTAATGAATGATTATCTTACTGAAGTTTTTCCAAAATTCTGGATACCAGACAGATTCATAGTTGTTGAAGAGATACCAAAAAGTGGCGTTGGAAAAACAGATAAGCAGGCAATACGACAAATTGTAACTAATTTGGATAAAGATTCTTAATGAATATGGTTTTGATACGATAATTATATACTGTAAGGAGTTTTCTATGAAAATGAAAGCTGCGATATATACAGGAATAGAAGGGATTGAGGTGCGTGAGGTAGAAAGGGATATTCCACCACCCGGATATGTCCTTGTGGATACCAAACAGACAGGGATTTGTGGTAGTGATCTGCACAGTTATTTTGGTCATTGGGGACAATCCCATGAGCATGCAGCTGGACATGAAACCTGCGGAACGGTTTGCTGCACTTGGGGAGGGTGTGACAGAATTTGAAATTGGCGATAAAGTGGCTGTAGAGTGTTTTTCACATTGCGGATCATGTAAATTCTGTGAAACCGGACAATATAATCTATGTATTCATAGACAATGGATTTCACCGAATATGCATGGTGGATTTGCGGAATTCACATCAACACATCATACCGGTCTCTTTAAGTTGCCTAATACGATGACATTTGAGGAAGGTGCACTTGTTGAACCCTTAGCAGTATCACACCGTGCTGTAGCGCGATCTGGAGTAAATTCAAGGGATACGATTGCTATTATTGGGGGTGGTACAATTGGTCAATTTTGTTTGGCAGACGCTGTCGCTTCCGGTGTTAAAGAAACCTTGATTACAGTTAAATACGAACAACAGGAGAAACTTGCTAAGGAACTTGGTGCAGACCATGTAGTTAACATTAGTAATACCGATGTAAATGACTATGTAAAAGATGTTACGAGTGGAATTGGTTTTGATGCGGTTATAGAAACTGTGGGTGGTGCAGAGAATTTCAACACAGCGACAACAATTGTTAGAAAACAGGGAACAGTAGTGCTTGTTGCTGGATACTATAAACCCCTTGAAGTAAATCTGTCTACTATTGTGTGGTCTGAAGCGGCTATAATAGGGTCAAATTGTTATGGATATAGTGGTATGGAAACTGATTTTGAAGCAGCAATTGAGTTGATTGACTCTGGAAAAGTGGATACAACGAAATTGGTTACACATTACTATCCACTTGAAGAAATCCAGGAAGCTTTTCGTATTTCAGCAGATAAGACATCTGGCGCAGTAAAAGTGCATGTATGTCAAGAATATTAACATTAAACTATAGAGATTAATTTGGAGGAATATATGTCAAACACAAATCATCGATTAAGTGAAGATGAGAAAAAACAATTTTGGGAAAAGGGGTACCTTGGTCCATATACTCTATGTAGTCCAGAAGATATGGTTAACATGCAGCCAGATATTGAGGATATTCTTGAAACTGATGCCCCAGACCATAAAGTTAGGGTACATAATCGACATCTCGATTATCCTTTGATATATAAGCTTGCAACCCATCCAACTATTGTTAATCGCATGGCATCGATCTATGGTCCAGACCTTTTATTATGGAGAACCAATTTTTTCGTCAAAGAGCCAGGAGCAAAAGAGATACCGTGGCATCAAGATTTCAATTATTGGCCAGTGGAACCCCCGATTATTATATCAGCTTGGATAGCAATTGATTCAGCAACACTTGAGAACAGTTGTCTACAGATCTTACCTGGATCCCATCGTAAAGTGATACCTCATATAAAAGCAACTTCAGATATGGCTTTTAATCAGATGGGTGATTTGAATTACATTGACACTTCCAATATAGTCAATCTTGAGATGCAACCGGGAGAATTTGTACTTTTTAATGAACGGACTATGCATCATTCAGAAGCAAACCGTTCTGATAAACGAAGAATAGGATTGGCTGTTAGGGTAATCGTACCGATAGTGAAAGTTTTTGATTGGGATTCACCTAAACACGAACTAATTGTTATTCACGGTAAAGACCGAGTCCAATTTAATAGAAGGAGTTAAGATGAACAGACAAATAGCATTAGCAGCACGACCTAAAGGTTATCCTAAAGAAACTGATTTCCAACTTGTTGAAACACCTATACCTGAACCTGAAGACGGACAAGTACTTGTGAAGACCATATATCTTTCTGTGGATCCGTATATGAGAGGACGGATGAATGCAACGCGTTCTTACGCCCCAAATGTGGAATTCAATGAAGTCATGATTGGTGGAGGAATTGCGCAAGTTGTTGCTTCTAAACATTCCGACTATAGCAAGGGGGATATTGTCAATGCTCATATTGGATGGCAGGAGTATGGTGTGACGGATGGGGATAGCTTGAGAAAGATTGATCCTGATATTGCCCCTATTTCTACAGGTGTAGGGATACTTGGGATGCCTGGATTGACTGCATATTTCGGTATACTTGAAGTAGGTAAACTACAAGAAGGTGAAACAGTATTTGTTTCTGGGGCGGCTGGTGCTGTAGGATCAGTTGTTGGACAAATAGCGAAGATTAGAGGGTGTTATGTTGTCGGTTCAGCAGGATCTGATGAGAAGGTTTCCTATATTACAGACGAATTGGGTTTTGATGACGGTTTCAACTACAAAAAGGAATCGAATTATCAAGAGAAGTTATCCGAACTGTATCCTGATGGGATAGATGTTTATTTTGATAATGTTGGTGGAGAGATAACAGATGCAGTCTTTCCGAATTTACGAGTTAAAGGTCGTGTTGTTATTTGTGGTCAGATCTCGCAATATAATCTTGAAAAACCGGAGACAGGACCACGTTTTTTGTGGTATTGCATTACAAAACGCGCTCGGATTGAAGGAATGCTTGTATCGGATTTTGCCGATAGACACCCTGAAGGTTTAGCCCAAATCGCAGAATGGTTACGAGAAGGGAAATTAAAGTACCGCGAGACGATTAATGATGGTGGAATCGAAAGTGCTCCTACAGCCTTTATTAGTATGCTAAAAGGTGGGAACATTGGGAAACAATTGGTAAAAATAGCAGACTTAGATTAGAAAATGCTATTAATTAGTCTAATATCCTTTCTGCTTATCTATTATACTGAGTAGTGGTTTTCCAACAAGATATCGCTCTAAGTTATCACAGAATAGGTCTACTGTGCGATCCATACGAATTGGAGAACCACCGGCAACATGTGGCGTAATAATTACATTTGACATATCCCACAATGGACTATCTTGGGGTAGGGGTTCAACGGGTGTTACATCCAATCCTGCCCCTCCGATGAGTCCATTCTTTAATGCACGAAGTAATGCCTGCTCATCAATTATTTTACCGCGTGTGACATTGATGATAAGAGCATTTGTTTTCATCAATTCAAACGCAGAATCGTTAAACATCCCTTCAGTTTCAGGTGTCAATGGTGCACAGATACAGACAATGTCAGAATCAGAAAGTAGTTCGTTGAATTTGTCCATTTTCCATACATCATGGATGAAGGTAGGGGGTTCAACTGATTCAGGATCTACTGCAACAACTCGCGTATCAAATGCCTCTGCACGGCGTGCAACTTCAATACCGGTACCACCTAAACCGACAATACCGAGTGTGCGATCACACAATTCCCATGTTTGATCACGGATAGACATTTTATTATCCCAAGTACGCTCTCTTACAGACCTTCCTATACCACGTATTAACCCTAATATTAGTGCCCATGCTTGATCCGCTAAATGTGTTCCAACATATCCTTTTGCACTGGTTAGGATGATCTCACTATCAACAAATTCTTTAAACAGAATACCGTCAACACCTGCAGCCCAGACTTGTACCCATTTGAGTTTTTTTGCATTTTCAAATAGGGAACGGTTAAATCCTCCAAAAACTATATCGGTATCCTCTATTTCTCGTAGGGTTTCATCTGAACTATTCGGATTGACTATGGTCAAATCCTCTGAAATTGATTGAATTTGTTTCTGTTGATCTGAAGTAATCTCAGCTGTTATTAGTATTTTCATATTGACTTCTCCATGATGTAATGGTATTCTTTTTATATTATACGACTTAAGGAATTATAATAACTAAAGGTGCTACAAATTAATGCGAATTACGTGATTGTATATGTATGTAATGCTTTGATTACTATATATCGCTCCGCGGGAGCAAAGTTTACAGTTTATGGAATTCTATAGTATATTGGCATTATTTGTCTAATACTTGTATGTAGCAGCATAGGTTATAATAACATAACGGAGGAATTGTTAGTGCAAATAAATTTAACTGGGTTTCGATTCTTAATACTTCTACTCTTTTCTTTTTCATTAGTATTATCTTTTGGATTTGTCATGGGTTGTGGTGATGAAGGTGATTCACCAACCGAAATGGTAACCGGTGAAGGTGATAAGACTGAACCGACCGAACCTACTGATCCTACAGTTCCACCAGATCAACCCGATCCACCACCCGTTGTGCCGGAAGAGCCGAAGGTTTCATTTAAGGATGATATTAATCCAATTCTTGCCGAAACGTGTGCCGTTGCAAATTGTCATGATGGTAATGGTGGTGGTGGTCTTGACTTAACTGAATACGATACCTTCAAAGCTGGTGGAAATAGAGGTGCAGCCTTTGTTGTTGGGAATGGTGACGGCAGTTTGGTTGTAAAATATATTAAAGGTGAAATGCAACCACAAATGCCGATCGGTGGAGTACCCTTAAACGCCGAACAGATACAACTATTTGTTGATTGGATTAATGAAGGGGCAGAGAATAATTAATATTCTTTTAATCATGCAATTTGAGGGTAGGAAATAAATAGATTTTCCTGCCCTTTCCTACCTTAGAAGTCCGTAAGTCCTGACTTTTTAAATCATTAAAGGAGTCTATCCATGAAAGTCACCAACATCGAACGTATTCTTGTTGATGTGCCTTTTACACCGCGTCAACACAATATTACCAGAGAAAGTGTTTCAACTGTTTATAACTGGTCATTACTTGAACTTATCAAAGTTACCACGGATACCGGTCATATTGGATGGGGTGAAACAGTTATACATTATACATATAGTCGTGTGAGTGAAGGAAGTGTGGACCGTGTTCTCGGAGAAAGTCCTGCTGAATATATGAATGAAGATTCACTTGGTGCCGGTCTACAGATTGCACTCTTTGATGTAGTTGGAAAAATTCTTGAAGTTCCAGTATATAAACTTCTTGGTTCACAGTGTCGAGAAGATGTCCCTATTTCATGGTGGAGTATAGACTCCTCACCAGAGAATTGGGCTGCAGAAGCAGCAGATGCAGTTGAAAATGGATATACAAGCTTCAAAAACAAACCCCGTCCCTGGTGGGATATTGTGGAACAGGTTGAAGCAATCGCAGAAGTTGTGCCGACTGAATTTAAATTGGATCTGGATCCAAACGGTTGCTTGCGTGATGCAGAAACTGCCATACCGATATTGCAAAAACTTGCTGCACATCCGAATGTGGCTATCTTTGAGTCTCCAATTCCACAGGGAGATGTTGAAGGAAATAAAGAGATACGGCAGAAGGTTGATTGTCCTATTGCTATGCATTTCGGTTCACCACCATATACGACTTGTGTTCGTGAAGACGTGTGTAATGGATTTGTTATTGGTGGTGGTAAATCAACAGTGATGAATCAAGGTTATCAAAGTGCTGCAGCGGATATGCCGTTCTGGCTCCAAATTGTAGGTAATGGAATTACATCTACATGGGCAGCACATCTTGGTAGTGTACTTACCCATGCCACCTGGCCTGCAATTACTTGTCTAAACCTATATAGCCACCATCTCTTAAAGCAACCTATAGTTGTAACAGATGGTTGTCATACCGTCCCTGATGCTCCAGGATTAGGTATTGAGGTAGATGAAGATGCAATCGAACAATACCGTGTTCCATCTGCGGAATTAGATTCTGATGGGTATACCATCCACGACCATCCACGATTGATTAAAACTGCAGTCTATCCCGATGGGAGTTGTATTCACATGGCTGGTGATGGATTAAGTTATTTTAATGCTGGGAATGGTGAGGCGTATGTTGAAGGGACACGTCTCGAATTAACCTATGATGATGGCACGAAAGAATGGTCAGAACTTTATGAAAAGGCAAGTGAAAAACCAGTTCAGGGTAAGTGGTAAAAAATAAACAAACATTATTGTCTGATTATTGTAAATCCTTGGTAAATTAACTATCATTTTAACACTTTTCATTTAATTCACATATCAGATCATGTTATGTAGGAGGGAAATCCGATTCCCGACCATTCGTGTTATGAGTCGCGATTCGGAGATCGCTCCTACAGAAGAAACCTATGTCAGAAAATATCTTTATCTACAATTGAATGACTCTGCACTATCAGCCAATTTACTTGAATCCCTAACTTATCTCTGCTAATATCAACATCACTTTAAACCGAAGTGACAGAGGTAGGCGAATTGGCATCTCTCCCGCAACAGCGTATCCTCACTTGGCGCGTATTACTCATCTTCACAATCCTCTCACCAATAAACTGTTATTTCCTCATCCAAATGGAGTTGGTTCGGTATACTTTCCCGACATGGGTTGTTCCACTCTCCAATGTCATTTTTATTCTCACAGTAATCCTCATCATAAATACCCTTTTAAAATACTTAACGCCGGTTTTTGCTCTGGGACAAGGTGAGTTTCTATTTCTTTATGTCTCCTTAAGTGTCGCTACATCTTTAGCAGGTTGTGATATTTTACAAGCCGTCTTATCAGTTCTCGGACATAGTACATGGTTCGCTACAGAAGAAAATGAATGGCAGACACTCTTCTGGCATCATCTACCAAATTGGTTAACCGTCTCAGACCAAGACGTATTGCGTGGCTATTATCAAGGTGATTCAACACTGTACCTACCACAGCATTTACGAGTGTGGATACCTGTCGTTGGGGGGTGGTTGTTATTATTCACTGTAATCGGTTTTATCTTTTTATGTCTTAACACTATATTAAGGCAACAGTGGTCCCAACGTGAAAGGTTGACATTTCCTGTCATTCAACTTCCACTGGCAATGACAAATCCAAAGACGAACTTTTTTCGTAATAAGAGGATGTGGATCGGTTTTTCGATTGCTGCAGGTATCAGTCTGTTTAATGGATTAAGTCATCTCTATCCTGTTATACCTCATATACCAGTAACACGACGTTTCTTCAGATTTAGTGAACCCCCATTAAGCTACTATGGCACAATCATAACCGCCTTCTATCCGTTTGCAATTGGAATTATGTTCCTTATGCCTTTGGATGTACTTTTCTCCACAACCTTCTTCTATTTTCTTTATCGAAACGAAGTTGCTTTAGCAGGTGCAGTTGGTTGGAAAAGTATTCCGCGTTTTCCGTACCTGAACGAACAAACAATTGGGGCATTTGTGGGATTATGTTTCTTCTTTTGGTGGACGGGTAAAAGGCATTTCAAAGAGGTATTAAAAAGTGCATTTAATAGAGGGAGAGAACCCCCTGAGCTAGCATCTACACATCCAATGTCATATCGGACTGCAGTATGGGGTTTTGTTATAGGAATACTAATATTTGCTTTTTTACTCTACAAAGCGGGTATGGCAATTTGGTTAGCATTATCTTTCGCTGTTCTTTTTTTAATCACACCATTGGTTACGACACGAATCCGTGCTGAATCAGGAATTTTCGTCCATGCCTATCACTGGCAAGCACCCCGGTACATCTTAAATACAATCATAGGAACACACAGACTCGGTGCACAAAATTTAACAGCATTATCTGTTTGTTTTTTTAATAGGGATTACCGTCCACAGCAGATGCCACACCAACTTGAGGCATTTAAAATTTCTGAGGTGGCTAATATTAGTCAACGTAAAATGCTGTATTCTCTATTAATTGCAACTGTTATGGGAGGACTTGTTGCATTTTGGGTGCAACTCCATATGTATTACCAGTTTGGTGCAGATACTGGTTACTATGGACCTTGGGCATTGGGATATGGTAGGCAATATTTCAGTAGATTAACGAATTGGATTAACTACCCAGTTGATACTGATTGGATAGGCGTAATATTCATGGGGATAGGGTTTAGTGTGATGATGGTTTTGACGTATTTGCGAGTCAAATTCTTTTGGTTGCCATTACATCCCCTCGGATATGTCATGGCAAGCAATCAGGAGATGTCGGACTTATGGATTCCTTTATTGATTGCATTAACGTTAAAATGGTTGATATTACGACATGGTGGTATACAAAGTTATCGTCGTGTTGTTCCCTTCTTTCTTGGATTGGTTCTTGGTGATTATCTCATGGGGACAACATGGAGTATATTAAATGTAATTACAAACACAACCATGTACCAATTTTATCCTTAGATGTTTACAAAAGAGACCCATAAGCGTCAATATAAGCATTAGGCTCTTGGGTAGGAGGGGATTTCGCTCCCCGATCCTTCAAAATCCTGTTCCCATCCTTGCGTTATTATTGCTACATTCCTTCCGCAGAGATTGATGGTAATTCTAATTCCGCTAATTTTTTAAGTTTTTTCATAATATCTGGATAATTTCGATGCATGTGTCTTGCAAATGCAGGTCGTTTTTCAATTTCACCCGATACTTCTAATAACATAGATTGGAACTCTTTTACACGATGGCAGAATGCTTGTAAAGATTCTTTGCTCTGATATTTTTCCAATATCTCCGATTGCGTTGGGTATGAGAAAAGAAAATCATAATCTTCGAATGCCAGGATTGGCTGGTTATACTTCTGAATAAGTTTTAAGAATTCTCTTTTTTCTTCAAAAGCACGTTCATTTTCTGGTAATTGGGCATGTAGATATTCAATCATAACTTCTTTATCAACTATTATCTGCTTCAACTCTATAAGCTCTTGTGTCAACTGTATTTTCTTTAAACGTTGAATTTCTTTAAGTTTTTCATCGGATAATGTACTTTGTGGATCTTTTGTTTCGGTTTTATGATGGTGTGTATATTTCGGTTTTTCCACATAGGGTTTGTTATTCCATGTACCGTCAGTAGCCCAATGTCCACCAGGAGTAGCATCAGCAGGAGGCTTTTTTATAAATATCAGTTTAGCAATAAATTCCTTGCGTTTGAGATGTGATGAATAAATCCCTAAGGAATACAATGTGCCAATCAACACAGAAAATATTACGAAATAATACCAGTATTTTTGTATAAATGTTCTGTTTTTCATGGTTTACGTATGGATAGATTGTTTGTATGGGTAAACTGTCTTGTGTGATGTTATTTGATAAACAAACGGTTATAGTAAGCGTAAGAACAAGAATTACCATATAACTTTGAAATGGTGTTTTATCTTTATTTCCCGTTAGAAATTATATGATCCACCAAATTGAATCGAATGATTATCAGAATCTTTGTAATTGAATGAAACGTTGGTATCAGTTTGTGGTTGGCTGACAACTTCCCATGTATTTTTATCAATGAGTTGAAAGCATAGTTCATCGTCTGTATCATTTTCATATTCAGCTGTCAACAGGTAGGTGCTGTCTGCTTTTACCTCAATGGACAAACACTTTGTGGTTTGCGTTTCCTTACTTTCGCCTGCAGGATAGTTATAGGTGATCAGTAGAAGTGCTATGTCATGCGTCCCTGGGACAACGAAAACATCATTGATAACATTGGTATGGTGTTCACTAAAATTTTCACGTAATGCGATCTTTTTGTTGATTGCCAAAGCGAAACGACCCTCATACTGTATCCAGTTTCTATCGATTTGAATAGTGGCAAGTTCAGATTTTGGCAAGTCAGGTATTTGGTACGGACCTTGTAGGGTAAGGATGCTACTTTGCTGATACGTTGTTGAACATCCCCAAAGCGACAGGAAGAGAAATGCGGTAAGGAATAGAAAAAAGAAATTTGATTGTAATATTTGTTTGGGTTTCATAAGAAAAGTTCCTTTTCTAATATGTGAGGATGTGTAAAGTTTTTGTGAATTGTCAAATCAGGATAGTCCTATACCACAACCAATCCTGTGATATAGACTATCCTGAATCATATAACCGTTGAAGATGTAGTTTGTGTCCAACTATGTTAGAACGTACTTTCACGATTCGTTATTGGACACCAACGGGAAGTTTGGAGATAACGCAATAATACATCCTTTGCTTCAGGGGTGCCAATTCTGTATAATGCATGGAATGCGTCACCTCTAATATACCGATTTTCATCAAGAAGTAGGTTTTCTAAACCTTCAACAGCATCTGTAGCGTTTTTTCCAATTCTTCCTAAAGCGAACACAGCATTACGTTTAATCCCACCATTTTCACTCTCTAATGCTTCAATTAATCCCGGTACAGCGGCTGAACTTGTTTGGCTTGTCGTCCCTAATGCTTCGATAGCAAAGGAGCGTACAGATGGATTTTCATCCTGTAAGGCTTCTACCAGAGTTGGCACGGCAGATTCAGATTTCAAGCCAAGATCACCTAACGCTTCGGCAGCATTTGCACGGGTATGATCGGGAGCATCTTTTAAGGTGTTCTCTAACGCTGCAACAGCAGGACGACCAACAGCATTTAGTGCATAACACGCATTTCTGCGCGTCATATCAGATTCCTCATGAAGACAACGAATCAAGGGTTTCACTGCTTCTTCACCAAATTTAGACACTTCATAGGCAGCCTTTAATCCGTTTGATTCTGTTTCACTGTTGACTTCAGTAATAAGTTCAGATAACGATTCTCCATTGGGTGATACTGATGTTTGATTTCCCTTTGAACCGAGATGCCAATTCCAGAGATGTTTGAACATCTCCTGATGTTCTGCTGGACCATACGTTGTTCCATTCTCCCATTTTACATCTCTGTTATCCCAGGTTGGTTCATGGGGTTCGGTCATCCGTGCATAGAGAAACTTCATCATATATCGTCTGTGCTCTGTCTGATTAGGCATAGCACGGTGCCATAAATCGTAATTTGCAAAGGCAACTGTACCCGCTTTTCCAGAGATGGGTGTTTCAGGTGAAATCTGTGATCCTTCTTGTGTACTAAAGTAATGACTTATAGGGACAACACCTGTCGGACCTCTTTCTACGGGTGTGTCTTGTGGATAGTAGAAAACCAACAACCTGCGTGTATGATGTGACCACCGTTTACCACCATCTTGGTGCATTCCCTGTCCATTACTACCGGGAGGATTGTAATGCGGGTGACGGTGGGGTTGCATATAGGAATCCGGTCCCAAAAGGCTTGTCAGTGCACCTTTTACGTTAGCATCGTCAAAGACCCTTTGAATTTCAGGTATCCGTGGTAATAGATTGTTGCCGGGATTCCCTTCTTTATCAAATACGGTAGCAGTGTTATTAAAGACTTCCTCGTGGAACTCAGGGGATAACGAGGTGTTAACGGTGACAAAGCCATTCACGATAAATTGTTTCATCTGTTCATCTGATAATAGGTTTTCTGCCATTTTCGTACCCTCCATGAATCGAATTCAATCTTCTGTTTCCAATCTAAATGATAGTATAGTATGTCATAATTATATACGTTTGACAACAAAAACGTTCAACGAAATATAAAGTATGGTATACTATCTATCAAATTTTATTGAGGGTCAAAGAATGGGTAGATCTTTTGAAAAGTCATTTGCATGGAGGGAACGTGCGAAAGCTGCATTAGTCGGGGGTGGACAACCGCATAAACAGAGTCAACCTCCTGAACCTGTTATGGTTGCTGGTGGTAAAGGAGCACATTTTTGGGATGCAGATGGAAATGATTATATCGATTATTTGATGGGATATGGTCCGATGATTCTTGGGCATGCATATCCTGCTGTAATCGAAGCCGTTGCGAATGCTTTAGAACGCGGGAATGTATATAACTTTGGACATACATTAGAAATCGAACTTGCAGAAAAACTTGTAGAAATTATACCTTCAGCTGATAGAGTTGCATACTTTGTTGGGGGTTCCGATGCAACAACAGGTGCATTAAAGTTTGCACGTGCTTACACCGAAAAAGAGAAAGTCATACGATGTGGATATCACGGATGGCACGATTGGTGTCATAACACACGTGGACATTTACCTGCAAGTGCAGAATCAACACTTTCGGTTGGGTTTAATGATATAGAAGCACTTGAAGATCTGTTTAAAGAGCATCCGGGAGAGATAGCCTGTCTAATTATGGAACCCTCCGGAAGCAGTCTACCAGAAGATGGATATTTGGCAGATGTGAAAAAACTTGTAAATTCACATGATGCATTGCTGATATTTGATGAGGTGAAAACCGGTTTTCGATATGCTTTGGGGGGTGCACAGGAATACTTCGGTATTACACCTGATATGTCAGTCTTCGGTAAAGCATTAGCAAATGGTTTTGCTACCGCTGTAGTTGTTGGTCGAGACGAAATTATGGATGAAGTGTCCAATGTATGGGTAGCCGCTACTTTCCATGGTGAGGTTTCTCTCGTTGCAGCTGCTATTGCGACGATTGCAGAATTAGAAGCAAAAGATGGTGTCGAATTCATGTGGAAACAGGGTACAAAACTTTTAGATGGTTACCGTGAAATGACAGAGAGGTTAGGTATTGACCAAGCAAGTATAGGTGGAATTGGTGCAATGCCATTTTTCGGTTTGAGTTCAGAGAATGATGAGCAAAGTAAGTTTCGTCAAGCGTTTTATGAAGCAACATTAGACGGTGGATTATATCTTCCACCCGGACATATCTGGTTTATGTCTATTTCACATACAGATGAAGATATTGCTAAGACACTGAATGTCTCTGAAGATGCATTGAAACTGGCAAAATCCAAGTCATAAACAGTTGATTTTCTTACCAAGGTTAGGTATATTTTATTCAATGAATGAGAATAGGAAGTATTATTATGGCAGAAACTACACATTATACAAAACCGTTTATTGTTGACAAGAATTTGGGTGCACCACTTGATGAAGATAATGCTGAACTACCACAAACAACTTCAGAAGGTACATCGGTTGTTGTTCCTACACAGGAACAAAAATATCTGTTTGATATGAGGGGATGGATATTAATGCCCGGTGTGTTGAAGGGGGATGAACTGGAAGAGATGCAAGACTTCTGTATGCGTCTACGAACAGATCCTGAATCTATTCCAGAACACCATCGAACCCCTCTTGGTGGACCGATGGAGAAATTAGCCGATCATCCGAACGTTGTCGGTTTTCTAAACGAATTTCTTGCACATCCTGCCTTGTCAAATCAAGAATGTTATGGATTTCGGATGGAGTCCTGTAGTCTGTTCTATCGTACAGTTGGAGATGGTCATTTTGGACCACACAACGGCAATGGATTACTCCGTTTTCCTGGGGATTCTCACCTTTATCGCTGTATTCCTGGCAAGGGATATAGTGGTTTAACCCGTATCGTATGGGAACTAAATCCTGTGAAGTATCGTCAGGGAGGGACACTCTTTATAACAGGAAGCCATAAGGCAGTTTATACAGCACCGGATACTATCCAAAGTCCGGATTCACAGATATGGGATACCTATGAATGCCCCGCGGGTTCATTGCTGTTCTTCACTGAAGCATTGACGCATAGCACACACCAATGGACAAACGAAGAGAATGATCGGTTGGCGATTTTTAGTTGTTATAATACAGTAAATGCTAAGTGGCACGACTGGAATCCACATCCGAAGTTGCTTGAGGAAATGCCCCCAAAACGGCAGACATTGTTTAGACCTGTTCGTGCAGCAAATAACCTTGTATAGAGATGTAATTTACTCTACGGTAGGAGCGACCGGGAGGGCGCTCCTACAAGTAAAGTGTTAAATTAAATCTAAAGTTTACTATTCCTTGAAACCTTTATTGTACCCCCAGGTAAGTGTTAATTTCTGGTTTGGTTCTACTGCAAGACCTTCTGCCTTCATATTCTTCTGAATCTCTGCTTGAGATAAACCACGATTATAGAGTCGTAATTCATCAAGGAGACCGTGGTATTGTAATCCACCTACTTTTCTTGCACCCATCCAGAAATTCTCACCATTGTGTTTGATTTCACCTTCGAATTTCTTCTGATTGTCCAACTCACCATTGATATAGATTAATGCTTCCGTACTATCATACACACCAGCGACGTGATGCCATTCATTTAAGGCAAGTTGTGATGCACTATGAAACGGCCATGTCTCTAATGCGCCATTCCAAATGTTAAAATCCAGACGGCTTGTATCTGACCAAGCAACCACATAGGAATTATTACCGGATCTTGATACCCCAGCAATAATTGCCCATCCAGGTCTTTCAGGTTTAATCCACATTTCTAATGTTAATTCATTGCCAATAGCAATTAAACTATTATCCGAACCACAATCAACATGCCCACCACTAAACTTAAGTGCCTCTTGGATATGACCGTTTACCACCTCAACACTTCCGTTTATGGTTCCATCATTACCGGCAACAATATCTTTAACCGTTTTATCTGGGACTGTGTTTTTATTAAATGACCAATAACTCACCAATCCATCACTAATCGCTTGAGCAGAATGAGAAATTTTTCCAACCATTAACACGCTTGTAAACATCACAACTAATAGTATTAGTTTCGAAGTTCGGTTATACATGTGATTGCCCCCGTTTGAGAAGTTAATTTAACGTGAGTTAGGTGTTATCAATATTACTTTTGTTACGGTTTCCTTAATTTAGAATCACGGGTTTTAAAGGGTTAACCTTCGGTCTGTTTTAATTTGCGATAACGGTATAATGTCCAAATGGCAGAGGCGACTGCAACTATGAGGATGACGACTGCACCTATGGAAACGATGTTCCGCCAAGGACTCATTTGCCACAAACGTTTGCGTGCTAATTCTGCTGCCGATGTTCCTTTTGCAGCTTTCAACTTGACTTGTGTCCAATACTTTTTGGCGAGTTCTGGACGTTGATAAGCTTCCGCTAACTTTGCAGTCACGACTATATATTTTATATTTGTAATTTTACCACTATCAATAACATCACTGAACGCACTTAGCAACATTACCGTTAACTCTGAGGACATAGGTGGAAAATCAGTGGTTTCTTCAATACCATTTTGAAAGGCGTTTACTGCTTTCTGATCTTCATTCCTGCCAAATTCAAATTCTGCAATTTCAAACCAAGACTTCTTAGTTAAGGTAATGGGTTGTTCTATTGTTTCATAGCCTTCAAATTTAAATGTCGCTGAACCGTATAAAAAGTCACCCTGTTTAGCATAGAGGGTGTATTCCTTGTCCGGTGTGAGCAGACCCGTTGTTCCCCATTCCCCAAAAGAATATGTCCCATCATCCCCAACTTCGGTTTCATAGTCTGTTTCAGGAATAGAGACTTTTGTACCAACAACTGATGAATCTTTCGGGCCTGTTACTATACCTATAACAGAAATCGGTTTTAAAACCCATGCTAAATTAACCACTTCACCTTGTGTGAATTTCAACTCAGCGGTTTTTGGTTCTGGTATGGTATATCCAACTTTCTTGATTGATACTTGATATGTTCCTTTCTTAATATCAGTCGTAATAAGCTTAGGGGTTTCACCAGTCTCTATTTCATTTAGAGATATTGTAGCACCTTCAGGAAAGGATGCGACCCTTATAGCTGGACTGAGTTTTAGGATTGTAGCTTCAACATCACCTGTCGGTGCAAGAATAGATTGTTGGAATGTGTTTTTTTCTTGTAGTTGTTGATAGATCTCAATGATACTGATAAGTCTGTTCTCATCAGCATCTGTTTTTTCGTTGGATAAGGTGTCAATCAATACCTGTATGAATGAATTCTTTCCAGTTGTTTGTACAGAATCTACTGGGTGAATAACATTGAGTGCACCAGTTCCCAGCGTTTCTCTATTTCCATAATAGATACCCATATTCTCATCAACTGCATAACCGTCAACAATTACGAGTATACGGTTTTTGTTGGTTTGTTTTAACCATTTATTCAGTTCCGCATCCTGAATCATTTCATCAGAGAATGAGGTGAGTAGCATCGCAGTACTACCGAGTGGTTTTGATACATCTCCATGATATAGAAATACTACTGTTTCAATAGTAGCAGGATTATCGGCTATATCACTTAATGTGTTTCGTATTCCATCAGAGGATGCATCCTCACCCTTGATGTGTTGTATCTTATACTTTGGGACTTTGCCCACATCCACAAGTAAATTGCTTAGCTTATCCAATCGCGTCGTTGCTCGTTCATCTTGCGATGTATCCACCATCAACCAATATGTATTGGGATCGATGAGTTCTGCAGTAGCAGTTGATAGGCAGATTATAAATATATAGTGCAGTATGATTGTTATTTTGTAGTGTTGTCTTATCATTTTTTGTAATGAATCCATTTGTTGAAGATTCTATAGGGTATATGTCTTAGTTCAGTGTATTTTAGCAGATATGTCTGATATTTTCAAGATTGGAAACTGTTTTAATTTTCTATTGGCTCAACTTACGTTTGCGTTTCACACCTCTTCTGTAGGAGCGACCTCCTGGTCGCGACCGGGAGGTCGCTCCTACAAGTAAATTGTCTATAAATCTAAAGTTTACTATGTAAGATAGATAATATGAATGGAAAAAGTGTTAATAATTATTGTTCTGAGATGAATGCACTTTCACGGAAACCTTCACGGAGCAATTCTACGAACCCTTATTCTATAAGTGTTTATAATTTATTGATACCAATTCTCCGTGAATCACATATGTTAATACGATATTAACTTAAGTGTGTACGGAATATATCTTTGTTTTTATCTGATACCATTAAAGGCAAATTATTTACGTACCCTTATCTCATATTTCTAATTGACATATAGTTTCATATTCCATATACTTATAGTAGTATTCAGACCTGTTATAGTATTAATGAACATATAATATATATTCTGGTTTTAGATCGTTTATATTATGATAATATCTACAAAATGAGTTTTGAGCTAATTACCTAATTGTATTTCATCAGTAGAGATTGAAATCATTCCTTATTTGTATGAACAAACATACCATTGTCAATGAACAGGTTATAAGGAGTTAAACAACTTCCCATGAAATTACGAATAATAATTATAACTGTAGTCATTATATCCACTCTGTTTTTGATACTCAATGATTCCAAAGCCTTTGAATTTTCTTGGGAAATAGATGAAACACCTGAAGGTCAAGAAAGTGCCACTATAGTTGACCCCATACAAGTCAATATACTTGATGAAAAAACAGAAATCGCATCTGACAGTGCCTCAATATGGTTACTGAAACGATATTCTGTACTTCTGACATCAGAATGGAATGGAGCTTATGCTTCTCGGTTATTGCAAGCTTTTGAGTCTATTCCGCAAAGAAAAAACAATCTACGTTTTCCTAACCAAGTACCAGTTTCAATTTGGAAAATTAGTAATAAGCATATTCATAACGATATAGAAATAGAATATAACGGAGACGTACAAGTTGTTACTATTGCATCAGATGCTTTTACTCATGCCAATCCTTTCTTAGCCGAAATAGAGGGTGTGCGTGGGAAGTATTTTTCAAAACGTCTGCACCGATCAATCGTACGGTTTGTATCCGATAATGGCAATGACAAATCCGCTATCAAGAATATTCTGCGAGAACGTTATAATCTAAGCATAGATATACCAGATTATGAAGAACTGACGGAAGACACAACTGGCGAAGAAGCATCACGGTTTTCTCAATTCAAGAGTGAGGAGCTCATAGCACTTACATCTATGCTTGAAGAATACCCTTCAGGAATGTTGAAAATACCTGGACTCAAATACATTGTGAGACGTCTTGATGGTACGATACATCCCATATATCCTACTGCTCCTGCTGTTGCGTGGCCCAGTGAGGGATATATTGAATTCATGGAGTCGGCATTTCAAGGACAGGGACTTGATTATATACACCGTCTAATTTTACACGAGAAAGCACATTTCTTGTGGGCGCACCTTTTTGATGAACAGCTTAAGGAGGATTGGATTGAGCTTGGAGGCTGGTATGAAAACCCAGATGACAAGGATGGATGGTCTACAACAAAACAGATAGAGTTCGTTTCAGCCTATGCCCACGGGAAAAATCCAAATGAGGATATGGCAGAGAGTATTAGTTTTTACATTGTGGATCCTGATAAATTACGTTCACGTGCGCCTGCTAAGTACGAATTTATTCAAAGTCGTATAATGCATGGAACACGTTTCATCTCACAAATACGCGAAGATTTAACTTTCAAAGTCTACAACCTTTATCCCGATTACGTCTATCCAGGGAAGATTAAGCGAATAAATATAAAAGTAGAAGGCGAACCTGAAGAAGATAAACTAATCACGGTAGAAATTGAAATTCACAGGGAAAACGAATTAGACAGTGTAAGCACTGCATATATAAGAGTATATAGCGAAAAAGGAACTTGGTTTGATATAGCTTGGTTACAACCGCACACACCTGATGGACAAAGAGTTGCTTCAGGACAAATCTTACGTGGACAAGCAAAACTATCACGTTACGCTGTAGGTGGTTATTGGAACCCAGATACAATTGAACTGTGGGATGCAAATGGTAATGAACGACACGAATCACAAACAAATTTTGGATGGAAACTCTATATAGATAATCCATTAGCCGACTGTGAACCACCAAAATATGAGAATAACTCACTGCGACTTTCACTATCTAATTCAACAAATAGACAAGGACAACCATACCAACAGGTTACAGCAACATGGAAAGTAATAGAAGAAACAGATATTGATAGACTTGACGCCAGTATGAATGATACATTTGCTAATACATACTCAAGAACTGAATACGGAACTTACGACAAAGAGACCAATATAGCAACTGTAAACTTTGAATTTCCTGATTACATGCCAAGTGGAGTTTATGAACTCAATAGAATCGGTATGCGTGATGTTGCACTAAACTTTTCAAATATATATTTTACAGATGAGTCAAGTGATGAAGAACCACAAAGAATAGAAATAAAAACGAAAAACCCCGATTTAGAACCGCCTATGTTGGATGTTAACAACATCACAATTAAAGCTGAACCGACAAGACCTGAAGCACCAAACGGAGAAACTAAAGTTGATATAATCTTTACTGTTAAAGATAACATCAGCGGTTATACGATCGGTAATATGAAGTTAAGAGATCCACAAGGTGTTACACACCACTTTTATCATTATCCTGAAAATCGAGATTATATGTATTTTCCTGGTGATCCCACCGTTTACAAAGAATATCAGCAGATAATTGTTCTACCCGTAGGAAGTGTTCCTGGTATTTGGGGACTTTCTGAGATGACTATCTTTGATAAAGCAGGAAACACAAAACGTTATGATTTTACAGAAATTATACGATTTGAGATAGAAGACAATTCTTTGAGATAGAAGACGATTCAATGTACACTGAATCAGATGTGAACAAGGATGGTCAAATCAACATACTTGATTTAATTATTGTCGCACAAGCAATTGGTACACAAAACAGTGATGCAGATGTAAACAATGATGGTACTGTAAGCATTTTAGATTTAGTCGCTGTAGCTAACGAAGTGACTGAAGAAGTCAACGCTGCACCGATATATGCCACCCAGAATCAGATAGAAACTATACTTTCAGATATTTCGCAAGCCGATGACGGTAGTATAGCATTCAGAACCGCAATACATGTTCTACAAAATCTGCTACGAAAAATACAACCTGAAACAACTGCACTCTTACCAAACTATCCAAATCCGTTTAACCCGGAAACGTGGATACCATATCAACTCGCGAAGTCCACAGACGTAACACTGACGATCTATTCAGCAGATGCTAAGGTTATCCGAACGCTCGATTTGGGTGTGAAGCCTGCGGGGATTTATCATGACAGAAACCGTGCTGCATATTGGGATGGTAAGAATAATGTTGGTGAGCCTGTTGCAAGTGGCGTTTACCTCTATACATTGATAGCAGGTGAGTTTTCTGCAACGCGGAGGATGTTAATTCTGAAGTAGGCAATCGTTATGAAGTTTGTATTATTTCGAGTTCATGGGTCACCGGCACAGCGCTTTAATTTTTACGGGACACTATTGCTTCTGCTGGGTATGGTGTTGACTTTTATCACAACCGAATTAGTCGGTCTATCGCTGCTGTGCTTAGGGGGATGGCTCAGTTGGCAGGCATTGAGAATGGGCTATAATAAGAAATGTCAATGGATGCGACCCCTTCTTTTATTTGTGAACATCGGTGTAAGTATTGGCATTATCGTTTTGTTCATGAGCAAAATCTTCGGAGGGTAAATGGAAACTCGGTTAACCACTGGAGTAAAATTGTATACAGAATTCTTACCTATAAATGAACTTTGAGTTAATTACCTAATCGTATTTCAACAGTAGAGATTGAAATCATACCTTAATTGTATCAACATACCATTGTCAATGAACAGATTACAAGGAAATAAACAACTTCCCATGAAATTACGAATAATATTTATAACTGTAGTCATTATATCCACTCTGTTTTTGATTATCAATGATTCCAAAGCCTATGAATTTTCTTGGGAAATAGATGAAACACCCGAAGGACAAGAAAGTGCTACCGTTATTGAACCCATAGAAGTAACCATATTAGATGAACAGATAGAAATATCATCTAATAGCGCATCTTTATGGTTGATGCATCGGTATTCTGTTCATCTCGGTACTGAATGGACTGCTGAACACGCATACAAACTACTACAGACCTTTGAATCTGTTCCGCAGCCAAAAAATAACATCCGTGAAACGGAAAATCAGGTAGCGAACTCCGTATGGAAACTCACTGATAGACACATCCAAGATGACATTGAGATTGAATTTCAAGGTGATACGAAGATTGTCACGATTTCCAAAGACGCATTTACCTATACCAAACCGCTATTTGCTGAAATCGAAGGGGTTCGGGGTAGATATTTCTCTAAAAGGCTACACCGTGCGGTCGTTCGGTTCGTAACGAATAATGGAACGCATAGATTCGGGTTTATACGGATATTGAGAGACCGTTACGATGTCAGTATAGAAGTTCCTGATTATACCGAACTGACACGTCATACAACGGGTGAACACGCCGGTCGATTCACGAGATTTAAGAACGAAGAACTGATGGCACTCGTCTCAATGCTTGAAGAGTTTCCGCAAGGTATGCTCAAAACACCCGGACTGAAATATCTGGTTAGACGTTTAGATGGAACACCACATCCACTTTATCCAGAAGCAAGTGCTGTTGCATGGACGGGTGCTGGCTATATCGAATTTATGGAAATTGCGTTTAAAAAGCAAGGCATCGATGCTATACACCGTCTAATCTTGCATGAAAAAGCACATTTCCTTTGGGACCATCTTTTTGAAGAACAACTCAAACAGGATTGGATTGAACTCGGTGGATGGTATGAAAACCCTGATGATCCAGATGGTTGGTCAACTACAAAACAGACCGAATTTGTATCTGCCTATGCCCATGGCGTGAACCCGAATGAAGATATGGCAGAGAGTATAAGTTTCTATATAGTAAACCCCGACAAGTTGCGTTCACGATCACCCGCCAAATACGAATTTATCCAGAATAGAGTGATGCACGGCACACGTTACATCTCACAGATACGTAAAGACTTAACCTTTGAAGTCTATAATCTCTATCCTGACTATGTCTATCCGGGGCGAATTATACGGGTTGACATACAGGTTCAGGGTAAACCCGAGGAAGATAAGCAAATTTACATTGAGATTGAAATTCATGGTGAGAACGACTTGGATACAGCGCATCAAGCATACATACGGATGTTTAGTGAAAAAGACTCATTTGCAGAGATGCGTCTTTATCCAATAGACTCCAATGGTCAACCTGTCCCGGCGGGGCATATTTTTCGAGGACATCTCACCTTATCACGCTATGCATCAAGTGGTTTTTGGACACCAGATCAGATTCACTTATGGGATGCTAATGGCAACGAACGGCACCAATCCCAAAACAATATCGGATGGAAACTCTATATTGAGAATCCGCTTGAGGATTTAGAAGGACCTATTTATGTCAAAAATTCGGTGAGACTCTCTTTGTCACAAGAGGTAACTGAAAAGGGAAATCCATATCAAATCGTTCATGTGCATTGGCGGGTTATTGAAAGTAGTGGCGTCGCGGCTTGTGCTACCTCAATGAATGATAATAATCGTGAAACCTATTCTATAGGTGGTGGTAATTGGTACGGGGAAAAAGAGGGAAAAGCCATAGCACAACAAGGTGGTGAAGTCCAGGCTAAGATAACTGTACCAGAATATCACCAGAGTGGAACTTATTCACTTGCTCACATTTCAACAGAAGATATTCCGGGGAACCGTGTCGGTGTCTGGTTTATTCCACCAGAATCGCCACAGGTAATAAGAAGCAAAAACGATCAGTTTGTGCTTGACGAAGGACCTTACACAATAGAGATTAAAACGCGGTTCCCGGATAGCACGCCGCCAGTGTTGGACGTAAATCAAATTACGATCAATGCAGAACCTACTCGTCCTGAAGACCCCAATGGCGAAACCCTTGTTGATATTACCTTCAGAGCAAAAGATGACATTAGTGGATATAGTTCAGCAAAAATACTTCTCCGTGATCCGCAAGGTGTAATGCACCAATACAACCACGGGGCTCCTGACCATAACTACATGTATTTTATGGGGGATCCGACCGTCTATAAAACCTATCAGCTAAACATTACTTTACCTGTTGGCAGTGTCCCGGGCACTTGGGGACTTGCTGAGATGACTGTATTTGATAAAGCGGGTAATACACGACGATCAAACTTTACGGAAATTGTTCGCTTTAAAGTGGATGATGGCACTGTCTATGCTGATTCTGATGTCAACGAAGACGGGGTAACCAACATACTTGATCTCGTAATCATTTCATCGTTCGACATATCAATCGAGAGATCAGACGTCAATGGTGATGGCACTGTCAATATTTTGGATTTAGTCATCGTTGCAAGTGAAATTGGAGCGGAAGGACCGGCTGCACCAGCAGTGCCCCTTCCAACTGCTGACCAGATCCAAAGTTGGATCGCGCAAGCAATGCAAGCGGATAATGGCAGTCCAACCTTCCGCAGAGGTATCCATATGCTACAAAACCTCTTACTTACGATGCTTCCAGAAACGACTGCACTCTTACCAAACTATCCAAATCCGTTTAACCCTGAGACATGGATACCTTATCAACTGGCAAAACCTGCTGATGTTAGTATATCCATATATGCTGCAGATGGGGAAATAGTCAGACAATTAGAATTAGGTAATAAGGCTGCTGGCATTTATCAGAGTCGTAACCGTGCAGTATATTGGGATGGGAAAAACCAGATAGGAGAATCTGTTTCCAGTGGTCTGTATTTCTACTCGCTTACCGCTGGGGAGTTTACTGCCACGCGGAGGATGTTAATAATAAAGTAATGCTCTGCAACTTAGGAATTGAGACAATCCTCTGAGGATGTGTTCCAGTGGGAAACTGCGCCGTGGTAGTTATACCCTATAAATTCTGAGGTATGATACTACTAACATTTCTAACAATTATCTTACTGATAATTTTAGGTTCTGCCCATGCATTTTCAGCTACCATAAAACCTGCTTCTGATGAAATGATAGCTGAGGAAACTGCTTGTAAACCGAATGACTTGTTATGTGTGTTACAAAAATTCTTTGTATCTATTAATAGACTTTCCACATAAGTATCAATCTCTTGAGTTTGTCCATCTATAAATCCGAAACTTCTTAGAATTTCGATCGAATTTGCAATTAGAATTTTATATACATCTTCATTAGAGGTATTAGGAGTTTTCACCAGTTGATAATGAGCAAGAATATCTTTTGTTCTTCCTTTGACATAACGCCCGAACTGTCTTTTTTTAATAAAGTCATTGAACATATAATTTACCCTAAGTTTTAATATTCCCTATTTGTTCTAAAAGTCTCTTAGCAACCATGTGTTTCACAAAAAGGGTTGTATGAATATTCTTCATTAGTTGAGACAAACTTTAATCTAAGGGAATGCATAAGTAAGATTCATACCGTTTTTCCTTGAATTGGTAGAATCGGAATGTTTATAGTACAAATCCAAAATCCGTAAAAACCGATAACAATAAGTTAACTGGGTCAAGTTTTTAATTTAATATTTATATCCATTATATATCATACCCAATGGAATTTATCAAGTCATTTGATTGTGTATCAGGGTTATTTTGTTTTCTACCATATTTTCACATTTCTATATGAACTACATGCAACACTAATCATACTGGAAATGTTGGGTTTCACCTACGAAAAAACTACAAGGAACCCTTTTATCCTTGCCATCTATCCCTAATACCTGTTATCATACCGATATGCGGCAGCTAAACATAAAACCGTCACACAAGGCAATTAAAGACTACTACGCTACCCTACAACAATACCAACAGCACGATGTCACACACGAAGGTGCTGTCAGTTCACCCTTCGAAACACTCCTCACAATTTGTGCTAAACAGGTAGATGCAACCCTTATCCCACAATACGCCATGCAAACCGCATCAGATGATCGGATTGTCATTGACGGGGCAGTATTAAATGAAATCGGTATTCCATTCGCATATTGGGAAGCAAAAGACACAGATGACGATCTATACCAAGCCGTACAACAGAAACGTGATGTTGGCTACCCACTCGAAAATATCCTTTTTCAAACACCAGAACGCGGACTCCTCATACAAAACGGACAGGTCGCACTTGATCTGGAAATAACCGAACCTGCCAACCTTATCGCAACCCTTCAATACCTTTTCGGATACACTGCACCCGCACTTGCAGATTGGCAGAACGCTGTTATAGATTTCAGGGAACACGTTCCTGATCTTGCCAATAACTTAAAGCAACTCATAGAACAACGATATGACTCCGACTCATCCTTTAAAAAAGCGTTCATGGACTTTTACGAGATATGTCGTTCAGCAATTAACCCCGATCTATCACGTGCAGCAGTCGAAGAAATGTTGATTCAGCACATCCTAACAGAACGTATCTTTCGGACAGTCTTTGATAGGTCAGATTTTACCCGACGGAACATCATCGCACGTGAGATTGAAAATGTTACCGATGCCTTGATGCGTCAGGCAGTGAGTCGAGACGCATTCCTTGAACCGTTAGATCGGTTTTATGTTGCTATAGAACAAGCAGCAACTCTCTGTAGAGATTTTTCACAAAAACAGCATTTCCTCAACACATTCTATGAGAAGTTCTTTCAAGGATTTTCAGAAGATGTTGCGGACACACACGGGATCGTCTACACACCCCAACCGATTGTGGATTTTATGGTAAACAGTGTGGGGCATATATTGGAAACAGAATTCGGTCGTTCTCTATCAGATAGTGGTGTACATATCATTGATCCGTTTGTTGGTACAGGTAATTTCATAGTACGTCTGATGCAGGATATTAAAGGTACAGCATTAGAAGAGAAATATCAGCATGAACTACACTGTAATGAGGTGATGCTCCTACCATACTATATTGCAAGTTTGAACATAGAACAGGAATACTATCAACGCACCCAAACCTATTTACCGTTTGAAGGTATTACGCTTGCGGATACGTTTGAACTGCTTGAAGATCGACAGATTCAGATGTTTACACAAGAAAACACAGATCGTGTGGAACGGCAGAAAAAAGCGGAGATGTTTGTTGTGATTGGAAATCCACCTTACAATGCATGGCAGGTAAATGACAGTGATAATAATCGGAATCGAAAATACGAAACAATGGATAAACGTATTGAGGATACCTATGCTGCAGATTCCAATGCACAGTTAAAAAGTGCACTATATGATCCCTACATAAAAGCGATCCGATGGGCAGCAGATAGAATTGGTGAAGAAGGAATTGTTGTTTTTGTAACAAACAATGGATTTGTTGACGGTCTGGCATTTGATGGGATGCGAAAACACCTTGCTGAGGATTTTGATTCGATTTATGTATTGGATTTAGGTGGGAATGCACGGAAAGGATTGAAGGTATCGGATGCAAATGTATTCGGCATACGGGTTGGAGTATGTATTAATTTATTTGTTAAATCAAAACAGAGACAGACAGAGACACCCCATATATTTTACTATCGAACAGATGACTTGTGGAATAGAACGAAGAAATTTGAATTTCTAAATGAACAACAACATATAGGTAATATTGCATGGAAAGAGATAGAACCAAACACGAAAAACACATGGCTAACTGAAGGACTTCATGTTGAATTCGATACATTTATTCCTATGGGTACGAAGGAAGCAAAAGCACAGAAAGGAATAACAAAGGATGTGATATTCAAGTCCTTCAGTAGTGGTGTAAAAACAGGTCGTGACACTTGGGTTAATAATTATCACCGAAATGTTCTGATTAAGAATATCCAGAATATGATTGATACCTATAACTCTGAGATGGATAGGTGGCAACGACGTGAAAAACAGGAAGTAAAAGTAAATGATTTTGTTATATATGATGACACAAGAATCAAATGGGATAGGGAATTACGCCAACACATGCAGCGTGGAAGGATTGCTGAATTTACTGAGTCCAAAGTAAGGAATTTACTATATCGTCCTTATGTAAAAACCAATTTCTTTTTTGATCGTGTTCTAAATAATTGTGTTTATCTGTTTCCCTCTTTTTTCCCTACCGAAGAAACTGAAGAAGAGAATCGCTTAATTTGGCTGAAAGTTGGGGCAAACTGGCCAATGTTTTCATTAATGGCTACTCAAATTACTGATCTTCTTCCGCAAAGTGGTTCTCAATGTTTTCCATTCTATACCTATAATGAAGATGGAACAGGACGAAAAGAGAACATAACCGATTGGGCATTGGAAGAATTCCGAAAGCACTACAAAGACGATGCGATCACAAAATGGGATATTTTCTACTATAACTACGGAATCCTACACCATCCAGAATATCGTGAAAAATATCAGGCAAACCTACGACGCGACTTACCCCATATACCATTTGCCCCCGATTTCTGGGGGTTCGCAAATGCCGGTGAACAGTTAGCTGATATCCATGTTAACTATAAAACCGTACCGAAATATGATGGACTCCAATACATTGAAACCCCTGGTGTACCGGTAGATTGGCGTGTAGAAAAGATGAAATTGTCCAAAGATAAGACACAACTGAAATATAACGAATTTCTGACGATTGATGGTATTCCAGAGAAAACGTATGAATATCGTCTCGGAACACGTTCTGCATTGGAGTGGGTGATAGACCAGTATCGCGTCAAGACAGACAAACGCAGCGGAATTGTCAACGACCCAAATCGTGTTGATGAACCGCGTTATATTGTGGATCTAATTGCAAAGGTGATTTATGTAAGTCTGGAGACAAATGAAATTGTTAACGGATTACCAGAGTTAGGTGTGTGAACGGTAGGTAAAGTTTGGCATGAATATCACTCTGACTTAGTGTTTGGATACCAATAATTATTTCTTTGAATTATCCTGCGAATTTTCTCGCGGTTGTATCGGCAGAGGTTCATTGAATTCTATACCCTGTGCTTCAGCATCCCTTCGACGGCGATCCCACGCTGCCACCTCTTTGTAAACTTCATCGTAAACTTCATCTTTTGCTTTTGCTTTTATTTCCTGTTCTCTCCGGAGATATTCTCTGAAACGTCGTAACATGATGTCTATTCCTTCCCCAAAAATAACCAATAAAGTTGATGCAGCTATTATTTTTGAGATATTTTCAACTACAAAATAAAGAGAATTAATAAATTTGTAATTTTTGAGTAAATACTGGTGTATAATTACACAAACGAAAAGGATAATAACATAGATACAGAAACACAATATAGTGTTTTCAGCGTCTTTGACTGTAAATATTGATGAACGTTTGTTTTTATCCCCAGCAACGCGTTCCTGATTATTCATCAGTTTATGCCTCTATTAAAAAATAACATATTTTCTACTCAAAGTCAAATAAAGAAAAACTGATTCCATAAAACAATACGGCATTCATATCATTGATTTCTTGATTCGTAGTTTCAGTAGAAAAAGAAAATCTTACAGACTATAGCCTTTCTTCTCCGCTAAACCCGCGTCATCCGTGTAATCCGCGATTCAGATATCCCTTCCATCCTTCCTTAAATAAATAAAAAGATTGAAGAATACCATACTATAACACAACTAAAGATATAATATTATAGAAATACCCATAATAAAAAACTAACATTAGCTAATAAGAAATTTATGTATCTATCACAATATATAATTTTTCTCTTGACATATAAATCTTATTATGTAATTATATATATCACATTAAATCGGATATGATGCTATCACAAACATGGTGGCAAATACCGCCTATAACAAACTCAATGAAATATAATTGTTATACTATGAATATTTTTCATAGTTACGCTTCTATTACCCAATAATGTAAAAACAGACATGAATCAAGTGCCAGACTATGTTTATCGATGATTTACAATGTAAGAAAGTTAGAAACTTTCATAGTTACTATGAAAAATAACAAACCATGAAGACAGCCTCTAAAATCAGTACAGAACTGGTGTTAGAGCACTTCAGTATCACATGATCTAAAATGGTAACTATGAAAAATTATAAATGTATAAAAAGAGAAAAAGAAAATGTATCATATTAAGAAGGTGTAATTTGGGAAAATGAGAAATGACAATCCAACAATTTCATAAAAATACAATCAGAAATAGAGAAAAACACAGATGGCTTTAATGGTTAAAAACACCAGAAAATGACACAAAATTCATCAATTTTGGAAATTCTCGTAATTATAATAAAATGGCTCTAAATCCAGTCTGTAACAGATCGGATGGGCGATTATACAATGTCACACTATGTGACAAAAAGTGTAACTTTTTTCACATTTTCTTTTTTCACATTTAACCAACATCAAGTAATAAATACTAAATAATTTCGCTAGAAACTATTCAGATCAGAGAATACATTGACAGAAAATCGGTTATTGTCTAAACTATCAACATATACCAAAATTATAAGAATATTCGATTTCTAAAGGAGTCAATTATGCCAAAAATACTCGTACTATCAGGTGAAAACCACCGATTTAATGCAAGTGCAAGTGTGATTCACGGATTTCTTGATGATGATGCAGAAATCTCAGCGACGTTAACTGATGATAAAGCCGTTTTGGCATCGAAAGAATTAGACGATTACGATGCATGTGTTTTCGGCACTGGATTTACACGTTCAGAACGACAAGAAGATGGAACAACTAAACGTGTGCCTGATTTATCAACTGAACAAGAAGATGGATTGTTCCAATTTGTGGAGGGTGGAAAAGGATTGGTCGGTATTCACGGTACGGCATGGTGGATCGGTGGACGCGCCGTGGACCTAATTGGTGGACACGCAAATTGGCATCCACCTGGATCAACATTCACGGTAAATATTGAAGATAATGAGCATCCTACTACCCAAGGTATTGCTGATTTTGATGTTGAAGATGAAATCTACATATCCGCACATGAACCAAATCTACAGGTATTAGCAACAGCAGAATGGTTCGGCAAATCCCATCCAATGGCATGGGTAAAAAGTTACGGTGACGGACGTGTATTTTACACTACATTAGGACACGGTCCAGGCACATTCGAGCGCGAGGGAATGCAGAAATTCATCACACAAGCAGCAAAATGGGCAGCTGTATCGTAAGAATGGCATTATTTAATTACATACCGCATTGTATTAGCTTATTATACCGCATTGTCTTAACATAATGGGAAATACTGCGTGATGCAGACCCTCAAGATTAAATCTATTGAAACAGAAATTATACATGTTAACCATCGCGGTAATTGGGTGTTTGTTATTGTCCATGCTGAAGATGGGACAATAGGAATCGGGGAAGCCTCGCACAGTAGAGACGATGAACGTGTAGAGCAGATCATCAAAGAACTTGAAACGGACTTGATTGGATTTAACGTTTTCGATATTGAATCCTATCGTAGACGTTTCTTCAGAAATAGCGAGGGACATACTGGACATACGGTAATCAGTGCTATAGAACATGCTCTTTGGGATTTAGCAGGAAAGTCATTAGATGTTCCAAGCTATCAGTTGTTGGGTGGTAAGTGTCGGTCACAGATTCGGTTATATGCCAATATTAACCGTGCAACTATAGACAGAAGTCCAAAAGGCTTTGCTAAGAATGCTGAAAAGGCAGTAGACGAAGGATTTACTGCGATTAAATGTGCTCCATTTGACGGTGTTTCTGCTTCTGATATCTCTAAGAACTCGCTCAATTCTGCTATTCGTCAAGGGATTGATCGTTTACGTACTATACGGGAGACCATCGGACCAGATATTGATCTGATGGTAGATTGCCACAGTCGATTTAATCCGGGGTTAATTGTCCAAACAACGAAAGAATTGGATGATCTAAGTCTTTTTTGGATTGAAGATCCAATTCCATTGGTGGATTTAGATGCTGTAGCACATGTCAGTCAATCTACGTCAATGCCGATTGCAACAGGAGAAAAACTACGGACACTTGAAGACTTTGATAGACTACTAAAACAGGTAAAAGTTGATTATATCCTACCGGATGTAAAACATGTTGGTGGATTGTTAGGATTAAAAAAGATTGCAACATTAGCTGAAACTACCAATGTGAAGATTACGCCACACAACCCAAGTGGTCCTGTAGCAACTGCAGCAAGTGTTCAGTGTATGGCAACGATTCCAAACTTCGGAATCCTTGAATATGCCTGGGGAGAAGTGGACTGGCGAAGTACACTCGTTAATCCACCAGAAACTATAACTGACGGATTTATTGATGTATCCACTCTTCCAGGTTTAGGAATAACCATGAATAAGAGACGTTAATGTCTATATGTTATCTTTAGTTTTCTTATCTTGACATTACATATCGTTTGGGGTATATGAACTTATGAAATCACTCTCAATTCTTAATATTTTAATTATTACTTGTATACTTGGATGTTTGGGTGGTATGCAAACAGAAACCCAAACCCCTGTCGAAGAGGCGTCTCCATCTAATAATGGGACATCAGATGCACTGGCAATTCTGGATCTTACATCATCGAAAACATCCTATACATCTGGAGAATCAATACCACTTGAACTAAAAATTCAAAATGGAAAATTCGATCTGTTGGTACCATTTTCAGTCGTTGCAACAGCAAATGTATTCAAACAGTTATCCGTAACAGATAGTAATGGACAGGTCTTACGGATGGCAAAACCAGTTGCCCCTTCAGTTCCCCTAAAGACACTTTACAAAGGTGGAAAATCTATGAGGTGTGTTAAGGGTTATGATTTAAAAGCAACTCAAACCCAGACCATCTCCTTAGAAGATCTGTCTGCACACTTTCAACTTAATCCGGGAACATATACCATCAAAGTAACAACCGTTATGGAGGTATATAAAGAATCCATCCAAGATCAACATCCACAGATTATCGAATTAGAACGCGAGATAATGAAAATACAGAATAACACAAGTCCACAGTTCACACCCGAAGCTAAGAAAGAAGCAATTAGCTACACGCAAGATCAAATTGATTTCATTAGAGAAAAATATAAGGATCAACTACAGGATATATATTTGCCTATAAAATCTCTACGTGGGAAAACATCACTTGAATCTAATACAGTAACGATTTCTATTGAATAGACCAACAGTTGTTGTCCATAGTATTATCATTGGTGTCAATTTAGGGATACACCTTTCGCCTCGCGAATCAAGGAATGGAATGTTTATAGAAATAACTTGAAATAAATAACTATTTCCTAATGCCAATAATGTGAACTTAGAATTGGTATAATAATTGGAGGAATCCTGTGAAAACTCTACGATTAATTCTTATATATAGTATATGTTTGTTGTTCGTGTATCCAGTGTTAGCAGCACCTAATACGGAAAAAATTGCTTATGTAAGTTGGCAAAATGGCACCTCGTCAATAGAGATGATGAATCCAGATGGTGAAGATCATCAAATCCTTCTCCGACGATCAGGAAAAATAAACCAATTGGCATGGTCACCCGATGGAGAAAAGATACTTTTTTGTACTGAACGTAGTGGAACCCATGATATTTATATTATGGACGCAGATGGTTCAAACGTGAAACCTGTGTTTGAACAGATGAATTATAAACGTGAACCAGTATGGTCTCCTGATGGAAAACAAATCGCTTTTGTAGCATACTCAAAAATTGCTAAAAACTGGAATATCCACATCGCATCTGCAGATGGACAAAATATTGAGCCAACCATCCAAACGCATAGAATGGGGGGTGATCCATCCTGGTCTGCTGATGGTTCCAAGATCGCTTATGTCATCTCTAACGTTAAGAAAAGAGAGATTTACATATATGATCTTGAATCCAATACTAATAAAAGGTTAATACTCCATAAGCAACCTTGGTTTACACTACCTCGATGGTCACCTAATAGTCAGAAAATTGCTTTCGCTTGGAGTGGGAGTGATATAGACAACGGTATATATATTTCTAATGGTGATGGGACAGGTACTAAACTAATAACTACAACAGAACAGTTAAGAGTTTATTCTTTGGCATGGGCACCGAATGGAAAACAGCTTGTATATAGTAAGTCAGTTAGAGGTCTAGTTCATATTTTCACTGTTGATATAGCAACCAGTAAGACTGTGCAGCTTACTCGGGAAGGTGTTAATATTGATCCTGTGTGGTATGATCCAGGTGCATCATCTCTTTCTGTTAAGCCTAATGAGCAATTATTGACATCTACATGGGGAAAAATAAAAAGACAAGACTAATTTGTGCTGTAGGGACGAAAAGTCTAATGGGAAACTATCCGTAAATTATCATGAAGGATTCCGATTCCCCGATCATGACTACAAACTTTTCGTGATTCGAAGAAGATACCTGCCAGTACTTTAATGCCAAAAATTATACACACCCTAACCAATCAATAAATTTGATTTTACCCCTGTCATGTGATATAATTTAACTATACATGCTGCAAAGGAGAAGGACAGGAAACACAAAGAGACCAATGCCTAAACCTGGGTGTGAACCCGCACCAACCAAAGAACACGTCAGTGCTTATCTCAATGAAGTCAAAGAAAAAGTAGACGCATGTATCTTTGACTTCCTTCCTAATACACATGAACATAAGGATATACACCAACTTTATCAGATGATGTTGGACTATCCACGCCGTGCTGGGAAAGGCTTACGTCCTGCTCTGTGTCTTCTTATCTGTGAAGCTCTTGAAGGAGATGCAAAGCTTGCGGTAAACACCGCAGCTGCACTCGAATTGCTACAAAATTGGCTCCTGATTCATGACGATATAGAAGATGGATCTGAACTCAGACGCGGTGAACCTTGTCTACATCAGAAACATGGTATCCCTATGGCTATCAATGTTGGAGACGCTTTACATTGTAAAATGTGGGAACTACTCCATCGAAATACTGATATCCTCGGGCATCAACTTTCCTTCCAAATCCTTTCCGAATTCATTCAACTCAGTAATCAAGTTGTTCAAGGACAACATATTGAACTCAGTTGGGTACGGAATAATCAGTGGAACTTGAATGAAAACGATTACTTCACTATGTGTATTCAGAAAACCGCTTGGTACACATGTATTACACCATGTCGTGTAGGAGCAATTATCGCTGGTGCTTCAAATCAAGAGACGGATGTCTTTATTGAGATTGGTAAGTCTTTAGGAATTGCATTCCAAATTCAGGACGATGTATTAAATTTGATTGGCGATGTCGGTAGATATGGGAAAGAAATTGCAGGGGACCTTAGTGAAGGAAAGCGAACACTTGTCCTCATACACCTATTCAACTCATGCACCTCAAGTGAAACAGATGCTGTAATTGAAATTATGGCTCGATCTCGATCTGAAAAAACAGAAGAAGATATTGAGAAAGTTCTCAAATTAATGCATAAATATGATTCTATCGAATATGCACAGCAACACTCAAAAACTTTACTCAAACAAGCAGCAGAACTGTTTACTGACAATTTTGGACACTTACCTGATAATAAAGCAAAGAATCTTTTTTTATCACTTATCCATTTTTTCGTTGAACGCGAATATTAGTAAGGAGAACACAATTAAATGGCTACTGTTATTTCATCTGGAAAATTGAGAGGAATTATGAAACTTGCTGATGCAAGTGGAAGATTCAAAATGATGGCTATCGACCAACGAGGATCTATGGTCACAAAACTTGCCGAAGTTCTCAATATTGAAAAAACAGATGTAAAATACGATGATGTCGCATCAATTAAAACCTTAATCACGAGACTACTTGCACCCAATTCCACAGCAGTTTTAACCGATCCGATTTATGGGCATCCGTATTCAATCACAGAAATACCAAGAGACGTCGCACTCTTATTGGCTTATGAAGAATCTGGTTATGTCAGCGAAGGTGTAGGAGAAAATGAACGGTTATCCAATCCTATTCAAAATTGGACAATTGCCAAAGCACAACGCGCTGGCGCGGATGCAATAAAACTATTGGCATATTACCATCCCGATGCTTCAGCACCAGCATTAAAACACCAGCAAGAATTCGTTCGACATGTCGGAGATGAATGTGAAAAACAGGATATCCCGTTCTTACTTGAACTTGTAAGTTATGCGCTGGAAGGAACAACAAAAAGCGTGGAATTTGCAAAACAGAAACCGGATTTAGTTATACGGAGTGTGGAAGAATTTACAGATCCATCGTATAAAGTTGATATCCTCAAATTAGAATTCCCTGCAGATCTCAAATATACTGACGAGTATAAGGATAGTTCTTTCTATGCAGGTGCCTCTGCTTATAGTCTAAGTGAAGTTAAAGAAATCTGTAAAAAGCTGGACACGGCTTCAACACTCCCGTGGGTAATTCTAAGTGCAGGAGTAGATATTGATGAGTTCTTAGAAAACGTGAAACTCGCAGCAGAAGCCGGCGCAAGTGGATTCCTATGTGGCCGTGCAATATGGAAAGATGCTGTGGACTACTTCCCTGATATTGGGGCAGTAACGCAGTTCTTGGAAAACGAGGCAACAACAAATTTCCATAATGCAAATGATGCCGCAGAATCAGCTTTACCATGGTTTGAACATAGACATTTTGGCGGGGTGGAGAATATTCAACTTGAATATCAATCGGAAAATTGGATTCAAGATTATTAGGTGAGATTGATTTTGAAATAAAAAGGATGGATACGCACCGACAATGAATATATTCCACTGTCAGGTTTATCCATCCTAAAATAAAATTATATGGTTATTACTGAATCGCCTTTATTTTATTATTAATCTTTTTTGCGATTGCCAGGGTAGTTTCAGCAGGAACTTGTCCGCCAACTTCTGCAACTAATACAACAAAAGAACCGTGGACAAAAAGCCAATTCGCTCCAGCCTGCCACACAATATCTCCAAGTTCAGATTCTTCTTCAGATACGGGTTGATATACTGATTCAAGTCCACCTATTTTACTGATTGTTTGTGCTGATAAACGAACACGTCCATTATCTGCAGCAGTTTGAGCATCATCAGGAGATTCAAATAACCAATAGTTCAAGTTGACTTGTTTACCAGCAGAATTGTCTAACCACCAACGATCTCGCCAACCGAACAAAGCAACCGGTTTAGCTGGTGCTGTTAGTGAATAAAGTTCTTGTGCCGAGGAGTGATACACTGAATACTCAGACAAGTCTGTCTCTGTTAATTGAATTGCGTCCAAAGGTATATTCATAACTCACATGATAACATGTCAACCATACAATTTCTAATAAAAAACATAAAATAAATTGAAGAAAATCTGAAAACCTATAACTAATATATGTGATTGTCGTTTAATTCATTAGTGTAAATTGTAATTAAAGATAATAAAAATGATGAACTATTTAATACATAAGAATCAATTGTCTATCTAACAAATATATGTAAAAAGAACAGAACCATAAGAAGTATGAAAATAATTTCACGATATTGCCTTAAGGAATTCACACCACCATTTTTAATATCACTCATTTGTTTTACATTTATCATATTATTTGATGAACTTTTTCGTCTTGTAAAACTTTTTGTAAAAAAAGGTGTTAGTCCTTTTTATTTATTAGAATCTTTACTATATGTGATGCCTGCAACGGTTGTCCTCTCAATTCCAATGGCTGTTTTGGTGGCAATTCTATTGTCTTTAGGTCGGATGTCAACAGATAATGAAATTACAGCAATGAGGGCACATGGTATTTCATTCAATCAACTAATGATTCCACTATTATGTGTAACGGTGCTTTTAAGTGGGATTGATTTATTGTTGATGGAGTTGGTGTTACCACGAGCTACACTCGCTTCTGTATCCCTTAAACGTGCTATACAAAGACATAATCCTGCAGTAATTTTAGAAGAAGGAATAGTAATGAAGGAGCTTGAATCAGAAGGTAAACTTTGGATGTTTGAATCTACTGACGAAGAATCTGAACGACTACAGAAAATAAAAATATGGGATGAATATAAAAAAGGACAACCCCGGTATACATTAGCCGAATCCGCAAGTCTTGGTTTTGAGGATGGAAATGCAAAGTTAACTCTTTACGATGGTGAAACATACGAACCTGAAACTGATGGGTCTGATGGATTTAGGATAACACATTTCCAACAGCAACAAATCATTCTGGATTTTAATCGTAATCTTCAAAGATCAGACTATAAAACCCAACATCCTCAAACTATGCAGATTGGTGAACTCAAATCACATATTCAAAATATCGAAAATTCGATAAAACCAGAAAGAAAATCTGATATTGCTATGAATAGATTGCGGTATGCAAGAGTGGAATACTATAAGAAATTCGCGCTCCCCTTTGCTTGCTTAGCATTTGGGTTAATAGGTATACCACTCGGATTTATCGTAAAACATAACGGAAGAATGATCGGATTTGGAATCGGTTTAGGGGTTATACTGTTGTATTATCTTCTCTTGCAAGTTGGGCAAAATACAGGGATGACTGGACAATTCCATCCAGCATTGGCTATGTGGTTACCAAATCTTGTGATTGGTGTAATTGGAATTTTATTCACAGTCAATATGCTAACTGAAGGTATATTTAAAGCATGGCGAAAAAAAGATAAGAAATTACCTATTGTCGTGAATAGAAATGCGGAATCATAAGGTAGAATAGGGAATCTGGTTTGAAGATAATTGATAAATATCTAATCAGAGAATATCTTAAATCCTTCTTAATAGGATTTATCTTTTTTAGTGCACTTGTTATCATCGTACGTCTTCTGGATAAGGATATAAAACACTTTGACGAAGGGATTTCATATCTTACAGCAGTAAAAATTGTATTATATCAAGCTCCCAGAAGGATAATGGAAATCGTTCCAGTTTCCGGTTTTGTTGCAATCTTTTTTGTTCTTGGACGTATGGTAAAGCGAAATGAATTCGTTGCAATGAAAGCAGGTGGTATTAGTGTATATAGGATTTTAGCTCCTGTTATTGTAGTAACCCTATTAATATGTATCGGTTTCTCATTTTTTTATGACCGATTTGCTTCACCAGCATACCATGAAGCAAATGTACTGCAGAAAAAAGTGACAATGAGATTTGGAAGGAATCTCTTATTTAAGGGTAAACAGAATCGTATATTCTATTCCCATAGTATTAATGTTAAAGAGAAAAGTATTTACAAGCTAACTATTTGGGAATCAGATTCAGATGGAGAACTCAAACGTGCCATTTATGCCAAACAGGCAACTTGGACACCTACCCGCTGGGAACTCAAAGACGGTAATATCCGATTATTTGAAGATAATACTGAAGTTGGATTTGAAACATTTGAGGATCTGTCCTTAGAACGCCACGAAGATCCAGAAAGGTTTATAGGAAGCAACAAAGATCCCAGAGGCATGACAATTAGTGAACTGAAAGAACAGATTGCGTATAAAAAGGATGCTGGACAAATTACACGAATTGAACAGGTTAAGTTACATCATAAAAGAGCGTATCCCTATGCTGCTGTAGTGGTTGTTTTGTTAGGAGCTCCAATTGCAATTCGTTTTGGTAAAGCAGGCTTCTTTGCTGGATTGGTCATTGCATTTTTTCTCGTCTTTATCTACTGGGCACTTTCTTTTGCTACCCTTGAAGGATTGAGCGAGAATGGTAAACTACATCCATTTTTAGCTTGTTGGGGAACTAATATAATTTACGCAGTCGTTGGTTGTATCCTCATGTGGCGTACACCAAAATAGCAAAATTGCTCCATAGAATCATTATTTCGACCTGTGAATTACTCCATCCGATAAATTACTCATTATTTTTTTGTATAATTATGCCGAATGACATCATCAAAAATAGGTAATTTCTTTTTCAAAGTACGTAGTTATACGCCAATTCCTATTATTTTGATAATGTTCTATTTTTCAGATCCAACATGGTACTCCGTTTCTATCGGTTCGTTTTTTATCGTATTAGGTGAGTGTCTAAGAATGTGGGCAGTTGGCTATGCTGGTGGAACAACTCGCGCAACAGCACTCGGGGCAGCACGTGATTTGGTTACGACTGGACCCTACAGTTATGTCCGTAATCCCTTATATCTTGGTAATTTCATATTAAGTTTTGGTGTATGTGTTATTGCTAATGTGTTATGGGTCATACCTATTTTGGTAATTGGATATTTCGTACAATATCTACCGATCATCTCAGTTGAAGAGTCCTATCTCTTGGATTCCTGTGGATCCATATACCAATCTTATTATGACGATGTTCCTCGTTTGTTTCCTCAATTACATCCATATCCTACCCGATCATCCCACGACTTTTCTTGGAAACGAGCGTTAAACAGTGAGAAGCGAACATTAACCGCGATTCTCTGTGTAATTGGTTTACTCTATGCAAGGCAGTTGATCCCATTCTAATAGAGCTATTAACCTTATGATTTCAACGATATTGGACATTTAATTTGCGTTTATCTCGTAATAGTTTTACAATATATTTATATCCACAAACAGGTAGTTGCATCTTCCTGATGAATTCTATACATGAAGTGGTGTCACTTCACAGCACCAAAACACCATCACAGGATATTCAATGATTTTTACTAATCTGAGAAACCATATATTCAAAAAACAAAATACTTGGTTTAGTCATTCCTCACACCCCTCAATTTGTCTTTTAATTATGTTTCTACCAGGATATTATATACATCCGAAATATGCTATAAGTTTAGGAATTATCTTTGTTCTATTAGGTTTAAAATGGATTACATTAAGCTTATCCACGTTATCAGTTGACAGCCAATCCAAACAATCACGCCTATTGAATGCTACTATGATTGTATCAGGGTGTTGCATAGTATTTTTAGGTATAGTGACGAGTGTTCAAATATTTCCTAAACCTTACTGGATATCCCTATTGAGTATGGTCTTATACAGTATCGCATTCTTAGCTTGTTTGAAAGTTTTTATGAATGAAAGTCCAATAATAAAAACCCGTGGAGTTAAATTGGGGGTAACGATCTCTTCTACCGTAGGAGTATATTCCTTAGGTTGGTACACATATCTACTTTTAAATGAAATAGTATATGAAAGACGATTAATCCACCAGGTCCTCAATTTATACCTTTGGTGTTTGTCAGTGGAATCGCATTCACTGCATGGTCAATATTAATTATGTCAAAGGATCAGAAAAAAAGTTCTATAGTACCAATGTATACAATTCTTGGAGTTCTTATGACGGGGATGGGTATAATCGGAATCATCTTTATATAACCAGTACATATTTTGATGGTGTTATATCATTAAATAGAACACTATATGCGTCAATTTAGTGCACATCCAGGAACGGTAGCTTCGGTTTCCTAACCGAAGCGGATTATACGAAGGGCTTTCAATCAAAGATTTAGCACAAATTTAGTGCGGTTAGGAAACCGCACCTACCGGCCTGGGTATAACATTTTCTCTCCAAAATTGACGCATATATATATATATATATAATTAAATAGAACACCTCTATCATAGTATTTATGCTTAGAAATTCTATGATAGAGGTGTATTTTATAGTAACTGTATCTATTCGACAGGTATTTCAACCGGCAAGTCCAGCCGGTCTCCCCACTCTTTCCAAGAACCTATATAATTGCCAACTTTTGGATAACCCAAGAGACGCAAAGCTAAATAGGACTGGGAAGAACGGTATCCACCTTGTCAGTAACACATCACGTGTTTTTCGTGTGTCACCCCTACAGTTTCATACATCTGTCGTAACTCATCTGCATGTTTGAATGCCCCGTTTTCATCAAGATTATTTAACCACTCAATATGTACAGAACCGGGAATTGCACCTGGTCGTTTAGCACGAGCTACTCTACCATAATGTTCATCATCCGTTCTGGTATCCAGAGCGATAAAATCCTCTTTGTTAAGTAAATCATTAATCACATCTGCATCCATGTGTGAACTTGGATTTGCATTGATAGGAAATTCTGACACTTCAGGGGGTTCAACCCCTTCTAAACAAACCTTGCCATCAGCAACCACCCATGCTTTGAATCCTCCGTCAAGTAGCTTTGTGTTTGAGTGACCTAAATATTCGCAGAACCATAATCCGCGTGATGCACGTGTGCCAGATATATCCTCATACCATATGATAGTTTTTGATGAATCAATACCTCTCTGTTGGAATAAATATGCAATCATCCACATAAAAGTGTCAAACATATCTTTTCTGGTATTAATTAGACTCAAACCAAAAAGATCAAGGTGTAGTGCCCCAGGTATGTGTCCCAATATATATTCATGCGTTGGTCGCGTATCTACAATACAGAGAGATTCATCATCTATATCATTCTTTAATGCCTCTGCAGAAACTACAAGTTCAGAGTTTGTGTACCCTTTATCCCCCATTTAATCCCTTCTTTCAGGTAGACTATACTACCTTTGCTTATTAGTTAAATTGATTGTTTTCCATTTCCCAGTACGATACCAAAACCACATTGAGACACCTTGTACTACATTGGAAAATGATATTCCAATCCATGCCCCATTTAATCCTATAATACGTGAAAACAGAATGACAAGCAACAATCCTACACCCATTTGTGATCCAAATGTAATAATCATAGGAGAAAACGTATCCCCTGCACCATTTAGTGCTTTCCCTAATACTAATGAAAATGCTATAAAACCAAATGTAAGTGAAAGAAATTGAAGATACATTGATCCAATACTTACTACCTCAGGATCATCGTTGAATATAGTTACAAACACATCTGGAAATAGAAGAAATAAAATTCCTATTCCAGACATGAGTGTTGTACCAATGATATTACCTATACGTGTGGTTGATTCAGCCCGTTCTATCTGATTCGCACCTATATTCTGACCTACCACAGGTGCAACAGCATTGGCAATTCCGAAACCAGGATTCATCACCAGAATGCGTAATCGCATACAGATCGTATAAGCAGCAACCGCGAATTTGCCATAGGGGCCAATTACCCAAAGGAATACAAGACGTGACAAATGTCTCCAGAATCCCTGCATAGAACTATAAATACCTAACCTAAAAATGTCAAGCATTTCAATCATATCTGGTTGTAATTGGACATGTCGTAATGATAATGGAGATCGTCCTACCCAAATTAGAATCAGAAGTACTACGACTCCAAATCCTCTTCCAATTATTGTTGCGTATGCTGACCCAGCAACACCCAATTCAGGAAATTTCCAAATGCCAAAAATCAAGAGAGGGTCTAATACAATATTTATTATTGTAGAGAAAATTAGCACAACCGTAGGTGTTACAGCATCTCCACCAGCACGGAAAATAGAACCAAGAGTCATCGACAAAAACATGGTACTAATTCCTACGAGTATAATGTGCATATAGGTCGTTCCAAGTCTTATCACCTCTGCATCTTTGATTCTTAATGACCGCAACCCAAATTCTGATAACGGATAACCGATTAGTCCTACAGCAACTGCAGAGAATATTGCTAAGAGAATAGCTTGCATTGCCACATGTCCGGCTTGAGCATAGTTTCTCGCGCCAAGATATTGTGCAACTAAAATACCTGATCCAGTTGATATACCGAGTGCGAATACACCTATTAATCGGAGTAAATTCCCACTCATTCCTACTGCTGCGATGGATGCAGGTCCAAGTCTTCCAACAAAAATCATATCTACAACATTAAACGCATCTTGAAGGATGTAACCAAAAGTGATTGGTACTGCAAGCTTAATAAGATGACGGAATAGGCTACCTTGTGTCAAATCTTCTCGTGTTTGTTTCATTAAATGCCCAATTTCAATGCTATTTCAAATCTAATTTTCCATTCATGTGGAGTGATATAATTTCAACTTGCTATTTTACCCCAGTTGATTTAAACTTAGGAGAATATATAATTCAGTAATAAAGAGAATAAGTCATGAAAGTACTGATAATGTCTGACATGGAAGGAGTTAGTGGGATCGTTGTATGGGACCAAGTTGATGGTGGTGCTGCAATGTTTGAGGAAGGGAGGCTCCTTTATACTGAAGAGATAAATGCAGCTGTCAGAGGTGCGAAAACTGCTGGAGCGACTGAGATTGTTGTCGTTGACTGTCATGGCGCTGGACAAGGATGGACATTTAATTCTCTGATTCCTGAAAAGATTGATCCAAATTGTGAATGGGTTGCTCATCACGGTTGGGGCAGATTCGATGATATGTGGAAAGATGGATGCGATGCTTGTCTCCTTATCGGTATGCATGCAAGAAACAACACACCTGACGGTGTTCTATGCCATACAATCTCTACAGTGCAATATCGTAACCTCTGGTTTAACGACGACCTGGTTGGAGAAACCGGTGTTAATGCAGCACTCAATGGACATTACGGTGTTCCTGTTGCTCTTGTTACTGGGGATACCGCTGTTTGCAGAGAAGCAAGGGATTTACTTGGTAATGATCTCCCAATAGTAGCAGTCAAGAAGGGGTTAAGTAGATATAGCGCAAAACACATACCGCCTGTAAGAGCACGGGAAATGATTGAAGAGGCAACGAAAAATGCTCTATCCGATTTATCAAAACTACAGCCCTATGTACCAGATAAACCAACGACAATTACAATAGAACTCTCAAGTGTAGATAAAATGTCTACATTCAAGGGCCGTCCAGGCGTAGAAGTTACCGGTCCTGTCACTGTGGAGAGTCAAGGTATAGATTGGATGACAGCATGGAATCAATTCTGGCCATTTGTTTAATCACATCAATCGGGTAGAATAGATCCAAGTAAGGTGTGGTATCTATTAGATCATTTGATTTCAAGACACCACACACTGTTATTTCATGTTTGAAATCCAATATTAGAATCACTAATTAGATTCATCCAATACATCAAGCGGATCCCCAGATGTATCTTTCCTTTCCAATATCTCTACCTCATATCCATCTGGATCTGTAATAAATGCCATCTTCATTCCACCGGATGTAAATTGCTTTCGCCACTCATCTGGCCATATTTCTAATCCGGCTTTCTCTAACCCATCGCAGAATTCAACAATGTCAGGTACGCCAATAGCAAAATGCATTAAATCCTCTTGAACCTGTAAGTCAAAATCCGGTGAATAGGTAAGTTCCAAAGTATGTGCATTCCCAGGTAACTCAAGATGAACAATCTGATTACCTGCTGGTGATTTATCACTACGACTGAGAACTTTAAAACCTAAGTGATCACAATACCAATCTATAGAATTATCGAGATCACTCACACGAACACGTGTATGTAAAAAAACTGCCATAAAAAACTCCTATTAAGTGATTTGTTATGTATATTAGGTCGTTGTGATAATAACACAACCCTGTATAATTGGCAAGCACAACAAAGATGTAATCTTCTTCGTTATTTACCTTTACTAAAGAATTATTCTGATTTATAACTATTCACATGCTCATGAATTGGTTGTCGTTCAATATTCGCATGTGTATCGGCACGCCGTGCAATACCTGTTATATCATCAACTGATTCATCTGCTTTGAACCGAAAATAAAGCTTATGAGATTTTGCTTCCATAGATGGGTTTTTAAGTGCACGGTAACACCGCATCATATTGTAGTGTGCATCTAAATCTTCAGGGTCAACTTTCAAACTCTTCTGAAAATAAGAGATAGCGATCTGATAATTCCTCTTTAGAAAATGCAATCGTCCTAATAGATTACTTACTCTCGTGTCTCGGGGAAATTGCTCTATAGCTTGTTTAACATGTTGTATCGCTAAATCGTAATTACCATAAGATTCCTGTACGAGTCCATAAAAATAGTGAACCTTTGCACGATTCGGATCTGTCGGTGAAAGAGATTTCTGTAATTCCAAGGCTTGATTTAACATTGTTTGTGCCCCAGACATATTTCCTTCTTTTATACGACATCTGGCAACATTAACCCATCCATCAAGATAACCCGGTTCAATTTCAGTTACTTTTAAGAAAACAGATTCTGCCTTTCTTAAATCTCCCTGAAGCAACAAACCTATTCCATAATCATTCCAACGTTCTCGTAAATTATCTATATTTAAAAGTTGATTCTGTGTTGATTCTGTAATTTGTGAATTGTTCTTCTCAGATTGTACAAGGAGTCGGGTCTTCGCTTCAGCCATCACCACAATGGGTAAATTTGGAATAGTCTTGATTTTTCCAGCAACATCAGTTGTATCCCCAGTCCAAATCCATTTACCATTGTCATAACCCTTATCGACCATAAAATCTGTATCCTCTGGATCACGTACACCAGCGTAAGCCCACTGAGTATGCCACCAGTTAAATTTACGGTAATTAAGTTTGGCTTCTACACTGAGAGTATTCCCACAATCAGGAGGAATTTCTAATCGATAACGTACTGTATCGGCAGCACCGGGAGGGATAGTATTTGAATATAAGACTTTTCGCATTGCCCAAACATTACGTTTATTGATTAGGTTAGCATGTTCATCAAGCATATAACTACGGTAAAAATGTGCACTTGGGTCTACGGGACCATTTCCATCTGGCTCAGAAATCCTGCCATTCCAAAAGACAATCTTCCCGTTTTCATCTGTTATTTTCAACTCAAGCCAGATGTCAAATGCATCAATTGTCCCAGTTGGGAAATGGTGTCCTACCCCTCTTGTACGAACTACTATCTCAATCAGAGTACTCTCGTCCCTGGAAACTGTAGTACCATTCATAGGTATTGGAGAACCATCTGCAAATAAATCAAGTGTAACAACATCGTTCTTTAGAAAGTTGGTGACTTCCTTTAATTGCGTATCGTGTTTATTTACGTATGGCAGAGCAGTATTTGCAGCTGCAAATCTGTGACTGTGTACCTTCCCTTTTATGTTCCCTGCATCCTTTGAATCTACTAAAGGCATATGGCAATCAACACATTTTTTTGCTTTTTCAGGATAGTAAAACGAAAGAGCTCCTTGATGGGATACACCACTTTTCTGCCATTGATCATAATCATTAAATCCCCGGATCCATCTGTAATTATTGACTGGAAAATCAAGATGAACTTTATGACATGTGGAGCAGAATTCTGCTGTATTTTCTCGATGAAATGGTTTTATAAAGCTATTTTTATGGGGTTCTGGATCAAGTCTGATAAGGTAGTTGTGCATAATACGAATCAAACGATTATTGCTTGAAGCAAGATTATGAAGTGGAGGATATTTTATTACATATCCACTATTTCCCATTGTATCTTTAACACGATCAATAGAATGGCAGGCAGTACATGCCAGTCCAGCTTGAGCTGCGGGTGTATGTAGATTTTCACGAATAGGTTTATCCATTACACCATTGAGTAGAATGGCAGGATCATGACAACCGCCACACCATTTTGATGGTTGTATGCCGTTTACTTCCTGCATATAGATTATGGATTTACGATACCATTGATTGTTAAAGGAAGAAAAATGATGTGCCGATTCATTCCATTGTTTGTAAATATCTGGATGACATCCGTTTGATGCACATGTTTCAGAAGTAAGAAAAAAGTCTGTAGGTATAAAATTACCAGTATCTGTCTCAACAGATGCTGGGAAGAAGTGTCCTGTTGTTCCTCCTCCTTCATCATACATACTACTTGGTGGAAATGCAGGATTTTCGACAAGATATGTCTTATTTGGGAAGAAATGTTGGGAAAGTTTTGCTCCAATCGGAAAGAAAAGGACACATACCAATACACTGATATATATTTTTTGAAACTTTCCAGTAATGTGATTAGTATTCTTCAGTAGATGTAGACTAAATAGTAAACTACCTATTGTAATGCTAATAATATGAGTGATAAGAAGCCAACGATACGGTGTTGATGCTCCTACCACCATCAAATAACAAGCACTCACAATACCTATTGTAAGAGCAATTACTCCTACTCTTCCAACAACTGACAGTTTCCTTATATTCTTTACCAGATAGTAGCAAAAGAGTATTATGAGAAGACTTCCAAGTATTATATGGATTAGTACATTTAGAATGTAGAAGAGGGTTGGTTCACCGAAACTAAATAGGTATGAACTGTTTAGTAATAGTAAGAGAAAAGCATAAAGAGGTAATCTACGAATGTGTGTCATGAATAAAAAGCTGAGGTGTCTTACCTCAACCAACTATAATGTTCTATTCTTACCAATGAATGATAAATTAGTCTTGAGATAATATATTAATCTCTATCTGTCTAACCAGCAGTATATCCACCATCAATAGGTAAAGCGATACCGGTTACAAAAGCAGATTCATCTGAAGCAAGATACAATGCACCATAGGCAATTTCAGTGGGTTGTCCCAATCTACGTAATGGGTGTTTATTTGCCAATTTCTGATACTCATCAGGATTCTTCACAACCCCTGCTACTAAAGGTGTTTCTACAAATCCTGGACAGATGCAGTTGACCCGTATGTTATCTTCAGCATAATCAAGTGCCATACCCCGTGTAAGATTGGTTACAGCACCTTTTGATGCCACATAAGCAGCACGTACTTCAGCTCCAACTAATCCGTATATTGAGGAAAGATTTATTATAGATCCTCCACAATTCTTTCTCATTGCGGGGATTGCTGCTTTAGAACAAAGAAAGACACCAGTTAGGTTAACACCTAAACAATGATGCCAATCATCTTCAGGCAATTCGTCTACCGGTAGACGCATTGCAATCCCCGCACTGTTAACGATAATATCAAGTTTACCATATAGATTAACAGTATGGTCCACCATCTGTTGTGTTTTGTCATGGATCGTCACATCGGTTTGGATAAAACTACCTTGGTATCCTTTATCCTTAATATCAGCTACAGTTAATTCACCACCATCAGTATCAATATCAGCGACAACAATTTTCGCACCGTGTTCTGCGAAGAGTTTGGCAGTAGCTTTACCTATTCCAGACGCTGCACCAGTAATGATAGCCACCTTCTCATTAAGTCGCACAGTTATACTTTTTCCTTCCAAGCAGCCGAATTCACTTCTGGTTCACCAATTGTGTTCCGAAGTATCCCGATATTTTCAACTTCAAGCTCAATCACATCCCCTGGTTGTATCCATCTATCAAGTTCCCAACCACATCCCATACCTACTGTTCCTGAACCTAAAAATTCCCCTGGAAAGATAGTCTCTGACTGGGACACAAATGAGATCATTTCTGCAAATGAATAATACATATCTGCAGTAGTTCCCTCAGACCAGAGTTCACCATTTACTTTTGCAGTCATTTTCAAGTTATACGGATCACCGATTTCATCTGGTGTTACAAGATATGGTCCCATAATATTACTATTATCAAAGTCCTTCCCTTTTGCCGGACCGAGTGATAGTGTCATATGGCGAAATTGTATATCACGCGCGCTAATATCATTGAAAATCGTGAATCCAGCGATGTAATCATGAGCTTCATCTATTGGTATATTCTTACCTGTTTTACCTATGTAAACACCCCATTCAAGCTCAAAATCCAGCTTTTCTGTATAATTTGGCCAGGTAACAATCGCCTCGTGTCCAGCAACTGACCCTGGACTTGCACTTCCCCGGTAGTAGTTAGGTAATTTGTACCATTCTTCAGAAATTGGTTTTCCTGTAATTCGGGATGCTGCGTCCATATGAGTTTTGAATACCCCGAAATCTCTTAAACTTGCAGGACGTGGAAATGGAGCAAGTAATTCTACATCAGCGATATTGAAGACAGATTTGGATAAATCCGATCCTTGATCAATTTGTTTTTGAATTGTATCAATATGCTCTTGTGCATCCTCACTTAGGTCTTGTTCAAAGAATTCGGTCATATCTGATGTCTCTAAATTGAGATCAGCAATTAGATCGTTATCAATTAATGCACCTATTCTGGTATATTGGTCATGAGATACTACTTTAAATGAGACAAGTTTCACTGGTTTTTCTCCTTATAAGATGTATCTTTTATATCATAGATAGCGTGTAAAATCAATTTTAAACAGTACAAAAATATTACGTTATTGTGTCGCATCAATTGTTAGGATTACTTATCTGTAGATGATTAATTTATGATAAATATTCTAATTTATTCACTACTGAATAGAAAAAGCGTATCTCCCGTTTGGAAGATACGCTTTTCATTTAGAAATTTACTTGGAAGAACTGATAAACATTACCAAGCAGCTTTAAGTGTACCCCATGTCGTTGATGTTTTACCGGTAGGTTCAACCGGAGTAGCTACATCATCCTGCATTGAAATAAAACTTATCATTTCAATCAGGACTTGACCGCGTGGCAAGTCACCTCTACTTGGTTCTTGCATACAGATTCCAACACGACCACTGCTATCATTCAATTTAATGATACCTGGATCGAAGAAGTCAGCACCGTTATCACCGAATTTCACTTCAACACTCCATGGGTCAACAATCTGATTAGCCTTAAATGGCCGTTCAGATGTAAAATTCACCAACGCTGGTGTATATTTCTTTCCATCATCTGTAGGTGTAATAACAGTACCACCACCCCACATATCAGCATTGATATTAATGATATTCTTCAAGCCACTATCACCATTGCCACCATCTGCAGAAACATAGAAAGCATAGTCGGCACAATTTAGGATGATATTTCCACCGTAGAGGAAACGTTCGGCAATTGAATCATCAACCTGTGAATTCCCGGGGGTATATAGAGTTGTTGGAAACCACCCAAAGACAATGATGATGTCTGCTTTACCATCATCAATTCTATCTTCTGCCCAAGGTCCGATTTCTGCATCGGTTTTATAGACAACATCACCAACAGAAGACACTTCGTTTTTCAAATTATCAAATACTATAGCACGCTGAATATCAGCATTATCTTTTGAAATCCATCCAACTCCTTCACTAAAGATTGCAACATCACCAAGTCCTGCCCAACTGGAAGTAGTAGCGACGAAAACAAAAAGTATGGTAAATGCGAATATCACTTTTCTCATGTTCATTAAGTCTCCTTTGAGAGGAATTTTGAGTATTATAATACAAGAATATATTGAATTATCATGATGATTCAATATATTCTATTTCCAGTTAAAAATCGGATTTTAGATCTCCCCATGTAGTTGTTGCTTTCTGTTGAGGATCAACCGCTTGAGCACCAAGTACTTCAAAGAGGAAGTTATCTATCATCTCTGCTAACACCTTACCTCGTGGGAGTGCATCATTACCAGGTGCTTGGTAAAGGATTCCTATGCGGCCACCGGTTTCGGTGTCGTGAACAATTGCAGGATCGAGAAAGCCTGATCCATTGTCACCAAAAGCCACTTCAACTTCCCAAGGATCAACAATCTGGGCAGTCTTGAAGGGGCGCGCTGTAGTGAAGGCAGCGAGAGTTGGTGTGTATTTTTCACCATCTGCTGTTGGTTTAATAGCGGTATTGTCTCCCCACATGTCAGCATTTATATCCATCATATTTTTCAAACCTTGTTCACCGTTGGTCCCAGCACCTTCTACCACATAAAAAATATAATCTGCAGTATTGAGGAAGATATTTCCGCCTTCAAGGAAATTTTCTGCAATCGAGCCGTCAGGCTTAGCATTACCTTTTGGGTAAAGTGCATCTGGGAAGTCCCCAAAAGTGACGATAATATCAGATAAACCGTTATCTGTATGTTTTTTTGCCCAATCTCCTATCTCTTGGTCATTTAAGTTAACAACCTTTGAAGGTTTCTTTAACAGGTCAGCTAATTCTTTACCTTCTGCAACTGCGGCAGCGAGCCCCATCCATCCAGCTCGTTGAGTATAAATTGCTACTTCACCAAGTGGTAAAGCTATACATGGCATTGGAGTAGTTAATAGAGTAAGAGTATACCCTATTGCCATAGCCATAATTAATATCATTTTTTTCATTCCACACTCCTTATTATATGAAAATGAAATTAAGAATTTTCAACCACTAATTTTAAAATCAGTTTGTATTATTTGATTTTACATGATAAGTTGAATGACAAACGACTTGATACAACTAAATTGACAAACATTGAAGGACTCTCCAATGCAACAAAAAAAGCCCGCGACGTAACACTCCGTGAAAGACGAAGTACGTGCGAGCGCGAAAATAGGACAACTGCTAATATTCTTAATGTTACTCTTCTGTAACGCTCTATAATAGTTAACAGAAGTAAAGTTGTGTTTAACGAGGTGACGTGGGGGGGGGGTGAAAAATCTTGGGTTAAAGCAAAGCCTGCGGCTATTGTACGTAAGCGGTTCCCGCTCCGACGATAACCATTTAACATCTCAATTTTATATGTCAATTTTGCTTGTCGGTTTTTCATAGTAAAATCCCAAAAATCGAAAATATAACCTAAAAAATATAAGGTCGTTATTCTCTTACCCCATGCTACCTATAAATTTACTATACATTATATGTCGAAAGTTGTCAAATATTTTCTAATTAAATAGCAACGGTTCTTAAGAATTTACATTATTCTTTAACAACTCGTAAATCTGGGAATTATCAAATTAGCAAAAAATTGGCTATTAATATTGCTTTTAGCTCTTTAATATTAATCACCATGAAACGAGAAGTAAACATCATTTCATCTGTTAGTAGTTAAAAATGGTAAGGAGTAATCTACGGAAGGTTGGGTTTTCTTAATAGATTTTCAGGTGGTAATTCGCCTGTAAGTGTTAATAGAAATTTCACTAATTCATCGATTTCCTTATCTGTAAGATGTAAGGGTTCAAGCGTTCCCTCTCTGGTTCCTACAAAACCTGAAGGTACACCACCTGCATTGTTAAATTCAATGACTGATGTCAATGTCGGGTCCCCTGTATGAAAGTAGGGAGCAGTAAGAGCAACATTTCTTAATGTTGGAGTCTTAAATTGAATGTTGTTCTCAAGCATGACTCCATTTACTATTCAAGTGCTAAATTTTCAGATGTTAGAGATAGGAATAGTTCTTCTAAACTCATTTCGTTTGTATACATTTCCAATAAATTCCAGCCCTGTTCAACGATAGTTTTGGCGACTTCTGCCCGAATATCCTTTACAGCACTAAAGCGAACATTAAACGAATCTCTAAGTGCATCAGACGAAAATTCTACATTTATCACATCTGGTATATTTTTGAGAGTAGATAATATTTCGTCATTAGTTGCACCAGAAACGACAATTGTTAATGTATTCTCAATTACCTCATTCTGATCAGAAGAGAAATCCGCATCAACGTTTGTAATGTCTGTTTCAGTTTCTGTGATTGCCCGTCCGTTTGATAGTTCTATATCCCCAGTAATTTTTCCTTTACTAATAACCAATAACCGTTCACAAGTATTTTTTGCTTCTGGAAGTATATGTGTACTAAAGAGTATTGTTCTTTCTTTACCGAGACCTTTTATTAGATCCCGTATTTCTACAATTTGGCGGGGATCTAATCCCGATGTAGGTTCGTCAAGAATTAACACCTCTGGGTCATGAACTAAGGCTTGAGCCAAACCAACCCGTTGTCTGTACCCTCGTGACAGTTGACCGATAATCTGATTTCGTCTTTCAATTAATCCGCATGATTCTACAACCGAATCTAATCTTTCTCCAAGCTGCTTCCTTGGTACATTGCGTATTTTTGCCATGTATGACAGATATTTAGTTACGGTCATTTCGGTGTAGAGAGGTATGTTCTCTGGTAGGTAACCAATGCGATTCCTCACCTCTTTAGATTCTTTAAAGACATCGTATCCAGCAACTTTAACCATACCACTACTTGCAGGCATAAAACAGGTGAGTATCCGCATTGTAGTAGTTTTACCTGCACCATTTGGACCAAGAAAACCTACTATTTGTCCCTTTTCTACAGAAAAAGATATATCATTTAACGCTTGAAAAGGACCATAGTTTTTGCAGAGGTTTTGCACTTCAATCATTTGTATTTTGGGTGTTGATGAAAGATTTACATCATCAAAGAATGGATAGTAATAGAGTATTATCCCAAATTATGATCTTGATTGTTTATGCGAGGGATCGTAAATTCTTGATCCCTTGGTCTGCCAGATAAATATGGGTTATTGTCTGGATTTACCGCCTCTGAGTCTGCATAAACATCTGGTAAATCGACAGGAACAGACATTACTTCTATTCTATCAGGATATACAAGGACCTGACGCCACATCATCGGATAACATATAACACCAGATGTAATGATACATAATAGACCTTGTTCTCGATATACACGATTTAGATGTAGGTGTCCACAAAAGAATCCTAAAATCTGTTGTTCAAAAGGGGCGACGACTTCAAGCATCTCTGCAGAATTTGCAATTCTTGAACCCACACCTTGAAATTCCACGCTTGGAAAGGGAAGTTGATGAGTAAAGATGAAGATTTCTTCTCCATAATCAGCAGCTTTTTTTAGTTCACGTTCTACCCAGGCAAGCTGATTTGTACTGACATAACCGTGTGTCAGATCTTCTGGAACTTCTTGTGCATCCATTAATATAAATCTAATGTTTTCTTTAACGAAGCAAGTTGAACCTCTATTGTTTATACCGAAACATTCAAGATATGAAACTTTAGATCCTGTTTCTGGATCGAGATCGTGATTTCCAGGGATATAATAAATTGGTGACTTTAGTTTTTCCCCAAGTGAATGTGCAATATTAAGTGCTTCTACATATTTCTCCGTGGACATATCAAAACTATTCCCGCCACAAACGATATCTCCACCATGAACAACGAATGCGGGATCAAAATCATTTAACTGTTCAATAACTCTTTCATAAAGAGCGAGACTATTCATCTGTTGTTGCAGACCACCCGCAAAGTTTTGTGGAGCATTTGGATAGAGATGTGTATCCGTAATAAAAGCGAATTTAAGAGGTGTCATGATATACTCTTTTTCTTCAAAATTGCAATATATGTAGGCTTACCTGATTCAATGTAGTGTTCTGAGGTATCCAAAAGCATCATGTTTGTCAGTAAGCATTTAGTTCTTTACATAACCAGTTGTTCCGTTACGTTCTTCCTTATGTGCTTCCCAATACTCTTCGATACCATTTCGCCACGTCTGTGCTGCTTCTGTTAACTCAGCTGTAATATCTGGATACTCGTCTTTTAGATTCTTGGTTTCACCCATGTCTTCATTAAGATTTGCAAGGTGAACATCATCTTCAGGAGGTGCACCTTCCACTAATCTACCGTTAAGGACTAATTTCCATTCGTTTCTCCGCATTGCTGTTTGGTCTCCCATTTCCCAGAAGATATCCGTATGAGGTGAATACCATCCATCACAAACCATCCCTATTTGGTTTAACCCATCGAGTTGATATTTTGATAAATCTCCATTAGCAGCGGATAGGAATGTTGGAAATACATCCATAGCAGCACCACAATGATTAACGACATTTCCCGGTGGAATTTCCTTTGGCCAATGCAATATCCCAGGTGAACGAATTCCTCCTTCATATAAACTAAACTTATGACCTTTTAGTTTACCTGCACTTCCACCATAGTAAGGATCTTGTGTTCCATCTAACCAATTACGAGTCTCACGAGAGGGACCATTATCGCTTTGGAAATATGAGAATGTATTCTCCGCAATACCATGACGTTCAAGTTCAGCAAAGATTGCCCCTACACTGTCATCAACAGCACTCAACATGGCAGCCATTATTTGTCTATCCCAAGGCAAGTCTGGAAACCTATCAATATATTCTTGAGGAGCATGCATTGGATAGTGTGGGGCGTTATAAGGAACATAGAGGAAAAATGGTTTGCCGAGTTCAACAGATTTACGGATATATCTGATGGCATATTCTGTAATTAATTCAGTAAAATACTCACCATTTCGATATATTTCTTCACCGTTTTCCCATAGATCATGTGTTTGGTCGAAATCTGGTCTTCCCAATCCCCAATAAAAGATATGAGAGTAGAAATCAATACATCCTGCCATGAAACCGAACCAATCATCAAACCCGTGATCTTCCGGCCTTGAACCTTCAGCAAGACCTAAATGCCATTTACCTGTCATTGCAGTATAATATCCAAGTTCCTTAAGAGCAGTGGCAATTGTTGGAACGGAGGGTGGTAATCCAGTAGCAGTTCTATGTCCAGATAAAATTGATCTTACACCAGCATGTGCCGGATATCTTCCAGTTAAAACTGAAGCACGGGATGGAGAACAAACAGGTGAATTAGAGTACCAATCAGTGGAACGTATACCTTCAGATGCCATTCTGTCAATATGAGGCGTCTTAAAATCAGTTGCCCCCATACATGATAAATCGCCATATCCTTGGTCATCAGTTAGAAAAATAATGAAATTGGTTGGCATGCTTTCTCCTTAATACTAATCGTGGCAGATGAATCTACAGTCTACTTTACTATTTTTTCCAGAAACTTCGATCCAGACTCCTGTATTGTATAGCTTCGGAAACGTGTCCACTTTTGATATTAGGGCATCCATCTAAATCAGCAATAGTACGGGATACTTTCAAAATTCGGTCATAAGCTCTGGCACTCAATCCTAATTGGTTAATTGCTACTCGTAACAGATCTTGTGCTTGTGATTCAATTTTACAATACTCTCGAATCTGCTTAGATTGCATATTTGCATTAGAATGTATTGTCGTCCCCTTGAATCTTTGATGTTGAGTACTTCTTGCTTTTTCAACTCTATTACGGACTAATTCAGACTGTTCACCTGTAACGTCAGCTGAGAGTTCAGCATATTTCACCGCTGGAACTTCGACTTGGATATCAATCCTATCTAACAAAGGTCCAGAAATACGTGAAACATAATTTTGTATTTGGTTGTCAGTACATTTACATTCACGATTCGGATCGCTGAAGAAACCACATGGACAAGGGTTCATCGCAGCAACCAACATGAAATTAGCTGGATACGTAAGTGATGCTGCAGCACGTGATATAGTCACATGACCATCTTCTAAAGGTTGTCGCATCACTTCAAGTACATTTCTCCGGAATTCGGGTAGTTCATCAAGGAATAGTACACCGTTATGTGAGAGACTGACTTCACCAGGACGAGGAACATTCCCTCCACCAATTAAACCTGCATCAGAGATGGTATGGTGTGGGGATCGAAAGGGTCGTGTCGAAACCAATGGTGTATCACTTGGTAAAATCCCAACAATACTTTGGATTTTAGTGGTTTCCAGAGATTCTTCAGTTGACAATGTAGGCAATATTGAAGGTATCCGTTTTGCGATCATTGTCTTTCCTGAACCTGGTGGTCCAATCATTATAATGTTATGAGATCCAGCAGCAGCTACTTCAATAGACCGTTTTACATGCTCTTGTCCCTTTACATCAATTAGATCAAGATATGTATTATTATCCTTGTGCTCAGTACTGGAACTGAGAGTATGTGGTTCAGGAGAAATTTGCTTGCTTTCATTTAGAAATGCTGCTGCTTCTGTAAGACTTTCGATTGGATAAACATTTAATTCCTCAACAATTGCGGCTTCCTTAGAATTTTCTGCTGGCAGGATTACATTCTGAATACCGTTATCTTTTGCTGCAATTGCTATTGGCAACCCTCCTTGTATATTTCGAATTGTACCATCAAGAGCTAATTCCCCTAATATCATAGTATTTTCAAGTCTACTAAGATCTATTTGATTTGTTGCTGCCATTACACCTATGGCGATCGGAAGATCAAAGGCAGATCCGGCTTTCCGTATATCTGCTGGGGCTAAATTGGCAGTGATCCGGCTTGGTGGGAAGTAAAAACCTGAGTTCTTTATTGCTGCAGTAACTCTATCCTTACTTTCCTTGATTGCACTGTCCGGTAAACCGACTGTACTGAATGAAGGCAGTCCATCAGCAACGTCCACTTCGACTTTTACAATATAAGCGTCAATACCCAACACAGCACTACTTAGGACCGTTGCAAGCATATATGAATTCCTTTCATGTTTTTTCTTAGGTATAGTCTTTTTGTATATATTTAAATCTGTGATTGTTTGGACACTTTTCATGTTTGAGTTTAATATAACGTGAGTTTGATAAGACACATTGTAACCCGAACTTTTAGTTACCACCAGAGTGCACAAACTGGAAAGTTTGTGCTACAAAGACTATCTTCAGGACAAAATTCTGTTTATCGAACTGACATTTTTATTATCAAACTGACGTTAATATAATCAAGACATAACACTCCGCTGGAGTGCGGTGTTGAACTTAATGAGGATCTCCAGTGAGTTTATTTAATAGTTGGAGTTGTCTTGGATCTGCAATAACAAACAGTGCGTCTCCAGCTTCAATTATCCAATCTCCTGAAGGATTATATATGTATTGTCCATCCTTACTTCTTAATGCAATTACAACGAGACCTGTTTCTCCTTGTATATTTGATTCTCGTAATGTTATACCTGCGAGTTTTGAATCATCTTGGACGATAGATTCAGCAAAACGTGCAGTTTGTCGACTTTCCTGCATCTTTGAAATAAAATCAATTAGATGGGGTTCAAGAATCCCAGATGCAAGTCGAATTCCCCCGATATGATCTGGTAATACAACTTCATCCGCACCTGCAGTGATAAGTTTGTCAGGAGAGTTGTTTTCAACAGCCTTTGAAACAACCCGTATTCTTGGGTTAAGGTTTTTTGCAGAAATCACGACAAAGAGATTATCCTGGTCTCTACTCAAACAAGTGACTAAACCTTTTGCCTGTTTTACTCCTGCACGTATGAGTACATCATCATCCGTTGCATCACCCTCAATATATAGAAAATCTAAGGTTTCCTCAAGATGTTCCAATCGTTCCTCATCTGCTTCAATCCCAACAAAATTTACGTCGGATTTTAACATTTCTTCAAGAACATGTATACCCGTGTCACCGAGTCCACAAACAATATAATGATCTGATAGTTTTTCTACGGTACGTATCATTTTTCTATGTTTAAATATACTAAGGAGTTGTCCTTCAATTAGAAAAGCAATAGCGATTGTTACACTATAGACAAAGACACCGTATCCACCGATGAGTAGAAACATGGTGAATATACGTCCACCTTCGCTCATCCCCATAAGGGTGTGTCCCGCTGTTGTCAGAGTTATAACAGTCATAAAAACTGCATCAAGTAAACTCCAATCTTTGGTTGGATTGTTACTTTCAGTGATTGTATAACCGATGGATCCGAGAATTAATAGTCCTATCAATAGCGAGAACGCGATAATTATCTTGCGTTGATAATTCATTATCCTACGTTATGTTGCTCTCCTCGTTATTCTCTCTCTTTACACTATATTACAAAGGTTATTTTACTATGTTAATCTGATATAATTGTCAAATGGAGATGGATGGTTAGAAATTTATAGGTTTTCTTTGGATTCTTCACCATCTATAGTTGGATGGACTTCTTCGGTATCATTATCTGAAGTTTCTTGCTTTGAAGTTTCATCGGTATCGGAAGGTGAGTCAGGTGTTGATGTATTTTCTTCAGATTCAATTGTTTCCGTTTCTTTAGATAACTCTTCTTGGTTATTAATTGCTCTGACGTAATTCATTCTCAATTCGTATAGTGAATTAGCTAAGAAATTAGATTCTGGTGCGGTTAGATTCCCTTTAGTTTTCTCATCTAACATCTCTATTGTATCAATTACCCTTTTTACTAACCCAAGATTTACAATCATTTGTTCAGTCTCAGGATCTTTGAATCCTTCTAAATAGAGATGTGCAGTAGTGACAAGATCTTGCAGGTAAGTAGTAAAACTCACCGGGGGTAGTTGGGTATCTTCCTGGATTGTGTTATCATCCATATCATTTCTCCTAAAACTGAATAACTGAATGTATTGATATCACAGTTTTATAATACAGTGTAAGGTATTGAATATTATGCATCAAGAACGATAATTTGTGCTTGTAAACTTCCGGCTTGGTTGTTGTTATTTGGGTTCTCGTTCATAGCGAGAAAAATGACACCATCAGCTGGTGCAGGATTATCGTAACGTGATCCGACAGCAAAGACATCACTCCCAATTTTTGCAATCAGTGCACCAATATTTGTACCTGGGAGTAAATATCCATCTCCTGCAGGTGTCTTAGCAACCCCATCAGCACCACACCATCCAGTACGATTTTGTAGATCTGGTGACCATGCTCCATCCGCATCAATTACAATCCTTTGACCTTTCTCAACTCTAACATAACTTTCTTGCCAAACTGGACTCGGACGCGCAGTCCGAATTACAGATAATGCCATTCAACACTCCTTGTTAGTAGGGTATCGTTTATGCTATAAAACTAATTACCCAAATTCATTCATTATCACGTTCTCGAATTGAGATATTAATAATCTTATCATCTTTTACAAGGTTATCTAATACATCAAGTCCTTTAATAACTTTACCAAGCGTTGTAAAGTCATCATCTAATATAATAGGCGATTTACAAATAAAGAATTCATCTGCATCTGAGACGGATTCTCCTTCTACTTTCGCCATCAATACGACACCTTTAACGAGTTGATGATCACCTTTTTCTATGGGTAGTGTGTCATCCACAAAAGCAGAGCCAGCCTGAACGATTAATTCTTCTACACGATGAAATTTCTCGTTCTTATAATAATTAAGATTTGCATGTTTAATAAATGCCTTTGCTGTGATTGGTGCATCAGATGCAAAGAATTCAAACTCAATATTTCCTTTTTCCGTTTCTATTACAGCAATTGCATTCGCTGGGTCAATTGCAGGTTTAACTTGAGGCGTGGGTTTCTCAACCTGTGTTTCTGGTTTGGATATTTCTTGCGAAGTATCGGATTGTTGAGTTGTCTCACTTGATTCAGTAGTTGAAGATGATTGTTGATCTTGTTGTGCACAACCGGAAATACCAATAAGAAATGCACATATTATGGACCAAAAGATGTAATTATATCCATTAATTCTCTGCTGCCTTAACATATTTCGACTTAGCCTCCAAACGAATGGTGGTGATTCTGTCGCCTATTGCTAACATATCGACGACATGCATCCCTTGAATAACACCACCAAAGGTTGTATATTGTCCATCAAGATGAGGCTGTGGTTGTAGACAGATGTAGAACTGACTTCCAGAGGAGTCTGGCATGTTTGCACGTGCCATAGCAACTGTTCCTCTCATGTGTTTCCGTTGATTTGGATTGGTATATTCATCAACAATCTTCCAACCCGGGTCACCAGTTCCATCTCCTTTCGGACAACCTCCCTGAACAATATTTAATCCTGGTTGGTTGACAATGCGATGGAATGTTAATCCATCATAGAATTTCATACTGATTAGTTTTTTGAAGTTTTCAACTGCCACAGGGGCAGATTCGTCATAGAACTCAATTACAACGGTGCCTTTTTCTGTCTTAAGAACAGCAACATTTTCTCCTGATTGATTAGCACCTGGAAGGAGAGAACATGCAGTAAAATAGTGTATAATAAATAATAGTGGTAAGATGTAAACAAATTTCTTCATGAATTAACCTTATTTGCCTTTAAGTCGTGCCCAAGTAGTAGCGAGTTTTCCTTTGGGTTCTACGTTTAGAAGTAATGGATTGTCCATATCCGTAAGCAACTCATCCTCAGTTAGAGCATAGTTATACATCTTTATTTCATCAAGTGCGCCGGTGACATACCGTTCTTTTCCTCCCCTTGCACCGATATATAATGCTCCATTGTTTGGAACAAGTTCACCTTTACAATCTAATTGTTTATTCAAGACACCATCAATGTAAAGTTTGATGGTATTCCCGTCCCATGTACCCGCCAAAAAATGCCAATTTCCATCAAGTATACTTCCACCAACATTTTCATCATCACAATTATCGGGCAAATCAAAGAATTGTAGAATAGAACCACCACGATAGAAGGCAGCGAGGGTATATAAACCTGCACCCCATGCGGGACCTTTTTCTACTCCTGTTTGAACATCTGCTCCAGCTCTTAATTTTGCCCAGAATTCAATTGTAATTCCATCAACAATATCAATACTGGAATGATCAGGAACTTCACCATGTGTTTTTCCATCGAAATCAATTGCATTTCCAAATTTACCATCAACAAGTTTAGGTGAACCGGTAAAAGTCACATCATTTCGGAATTCAGATGAATCTTTGGATACTTTTCCATTAAGCTCATCAAATGATAAGTGTAAAACAAGATCTTCTGCATTTACTATTTCAGTGAAGATTAGGAATGAGAACATTAAGATAGACAAACCGATTATGTATCCAACACGGTTTCTTGTATTATGTTTATTGTAATTCATATTACCCCTTGAATTATATAACAATTCTTATTTAGCGAATATTTCCTAATAGAGGAGAAAAACTTATATTGAATCTAATTTAAAATAGGATTATTTCTATATTAAGGATAGCAAAATTGACTTGATAAGTCAAATGATTTCTTGTATCGGGGTGTCTAAAGTTTATGACATTAATTTACTGAATATAAACTGTATCAAATTCTAATTTCACACTTTTTCCATAAGACTTAAAATAATTTTGAAGAAAATAGGAACGTCTAACAACTAACACACATATATCACAATAACATAAAATAAATTAAAAATATTTGTCAAAATGCAAATAAAATGATACAATACTATATCGTCCACTAATTATTAACTAAAAATAATATATTACTTGGAAGATACGAAATATTATTTATGTTGTGAAAGTGTAACTCTCTTCTAATTATTTTGGCTAATTATTTAGGCTTCTAAACTTTATGCCAAATTCAACCAAATCCACTATCTGGGAAATAGGAAAATCCATGTTAGAATTACAACTAAAACATTCAGAATTATCACCTTATAAGCAGATACAGAGGAAAATCAATGCGAATTCAACCAAATATTTTTTTAGTTTTTCAAATTTTAAAATTTTACACCTATTACTCAAATCCTTTGTTATCCCAACCCTCAACAGGGTTTTCGGCTCATTAAAAAATCATTTCCTAAAAAGCAACTCAAAAAACTTGAAAAACTTGAATAACTCAAAAAACTTAAAATTAGACCGACTTCAAACAAAACAGACTATCATACACACCAGAAAACTACAGTGTATCTCATTACTAAGAATCGTCCATACAGATATAATTCTCTTCATAGAATTGGTGTTTCCCAGGCCGTTGGTTGAAAATATAGCAAATGGTACGTACAAAGAATCCTCCGAATCTATGATTTATCGAATATATTCTAATACCATGTCAAAATGGATAGATAAAAAACATCACATTCAAACAATCCTAAATCAATGGATCAAAAACAAAAGTAAAAGACACAAAATTCATCCCATTTTATAATTTTAACAAATTCTTGTGACCTTAAAAAAATGGCTCTAAACCCATTGTAGTACTGACGAGAGAGGAGTTTTACCAATGTCACACCATGTGACAAAAAGTGTAACTTTATTCAACATATAGAAAACATAAATATAACTATTGTGAACAACTAAAAAACTAACAACTGTAAATTAATAACTACCAACTATAAGCTAATAACCCTATGATCCGTGATATTCATGCCAAAAACTTTACACACCCTTTCGAGAATTACAGTTTATTCTTCACTACTATAATTTTGACAATTCTATTTCAGGGGGTAACTAAGAATCTAATGATAAGTCTATTTTTTGGAGTTTTCTATATCAAAAATACCGTACTCCAGCGGAGTACTATGTCTATAGAAAACAATATCGGACAGTCTGGCACTCCAGCGGAATGCTATGTCCCAATACACTTCGTATGAAAAACAGATAAGTACTAAATACACACTTTAGTTATAATATAATTAACGTATGTGATTCACGGAAAATTGGAATAGTTAAAATTACAAACCCTTATAGAATAAGGCTTCGTAAAATTGCTCCGTGAAGGTTTCCGTGAAAGTGCTATCATATAAAAACGATAAATATTAACACTACACAAAGGCAACCTGATTTTCATGCCAAAAAGTTTACACACCCATACATATAGTAGTAAAAAAAGACTTGCATTAAAAATGAAAAAATTGTATGATCTATAATATGTTGTAGAAAAATAAATGTTGACAATTTTTAATAATTTTTTCTATAATATAGGAAGATGTTAGAATTCACGATATGCGTGAACGACATCGGAGGGTGCTAAAAAAATGCACCGGCAGTGTACGAGCTGCCGATGCGGCACTGAAGTAGACATATTACGACAGCGCTGGTTTTATTATAACATGAATTGACACTAATGTCACATGTGACTAAATACCAGCGACCTCTACAGAGATTACATTATAGACTCTTTTTCCTTCCACATCTCTGTAGTCTGTCTATACAATTAACTTGCTTCATTCTTCAAAGGAGCACAGCATGAGACAAGACTACAAGGTCCTCTCTATTACGATAATTATTTTTACCTGCATTTATGTAGGCGGTATATTTTTGTTTGGTGTTGATGCAAACACCACGCAACGTTGTAATCCGAATGGTGAACGATGGATTGGTTGGGAATGTTTACCTCGTGAATACTCTCCGAATTTTGAGCGGTGTCCGACCCCACTGAAATCTCTTGGTGGGTGTGAATCGGGAGAGTTTCCCAGAGTTCAACCATTTCCGATTTGTCCAAAACGAAATCCGAAACCACCTTGTTCGCTGGACACTGTAAAACAGAAGGGTGGCTCTTTATATAAGGAGTGAAACTTATGAGAAAGAAAATGTATTGGGGGATCGCTTCCCTCATTCTTATTATCGGTGTTGTGGGAGTATACTTTATGTTGCAACCCGATCCGGAACCAGAAACGAGGTATAAACTGCCAACAGAAGCAGACATTGAAAAGGCGAGAGAAGCAAGGAAGCCTCCACCCGGTGCCTCTCCTAACGGACATTGGCATGGAGATGAATGGCACGATGAACCACATGAACCGATTGTCGATGTAGAGATTGTGGATAAAGATCAGAAGAAACCTGATTATATCTACGATCCAGAGCGGGAAAAGTTTGATGGGTGGGACCCCAAGCTTGTGTTTGAGAATGGGGACACGAAAATTGATTTTAACTATTTTCGTCCCATGACAGAAGAAGAACAGGCAGAATATGAGCGTCTGAAATTGACAAGAAACCTTGAAAACTATGGTGATAACGTTGAGGCGGAGCTTAGACTTGTTGCCATTGTGAATATACAGACAAAGTTAGGGGAACAAATAGAAGACGCTATTGAATTGGGTCGTCCTGAAGTAGTAGAAAATCTACGTACAGAATACAAGAAACTATACGAAGGTTTTCCTGTTTCAAACTAAAAGGAGGCAACAATGTTTTACAAAAAATTTTCATTTATGATCTTGATAATTTTCATTGGGAGTCTTCTTTTTTATAAAGGGGAAGCACATGACCCGAATATGTACTATACAGAGGGATCTGTAGCACTTGCTTTAGGCGTATATAACGACAAACGAGATGATTTACAGGATGAGTGGAGAGCCATGGAAAGGCTTGAAATTGAGTATGCGATGCTGGGTGTGCAATGGGATGACAACACAGAGGATATGATTGATAATGCTATTGATCTTGTCGATGCTGTTCAAATAGATGTCCTGGGTGCTGTGTCTTCTGTGACATCGGCAATGTCTAAGCAGATGATAGACATTGCAGACGCATACGACTTGGCTGCTAAACGTGTGAACAAAGCTATCGAAATTCAAAATCAAAATGTGGCTGTAGCAAGTGCGGTAGAGAAATTCAAGACGGCACATAAACATTATAAAGATCACTATGATGTGCATAAATTAAAACAGTCTGAAGTTGAAGAATTTGTTATGTTAGGAAACTTTCCGAGTGATCCTGTGATTGTCAATCCAAGTATATCATGTAAGAATCCGAAATGTAATACGGTTTATACTGCTTCTACGCATGGACTTCGGAACATTTTGACTTTATCTGAAGGTGGATCGGCAGGTAGTTATACAGGGCATCGTCGTACTTGTACCGAAAAGCACGTATACTTGAGTTCTCCCGTAATAGATCCATCAAAAATAACAGAGGCGGTCTCATCACCCTATTCTTATTGGATTTGTCCACCTAAAACTTCTTCTGAGTGTCCATTGAGTTATTATCACAAGCACAAATGTCCTGGTGTCTGTGGTGAATACAATGTGATAAAAAGGTGGGCTGGTTACAGTGTAGGTTTCCTTCCTGAGCATCCTACTCTTAGTAGTTATCATGTACCACATTTAGTGCATTGTAATGAGAAAGTCCCTCGGACTTCATCGAGTTTATGGCTTTTTAACAGGTGTCATGGAACTTATTATAGTTGTGCTGGTGTTGATACTTGTACGAATGCAAGCAAACACGTTAACGCTGATGATGATGACACCACAACCTCAACTCCGTCTCCTACCCCCACGCCTGACCCTGATCCTTCTCCTACTCCGGATCCTACTCCGGCGCCGACGCCAACTTACCATGCGTGTGGAGTTCATCTAACGAGTGTCGCTGGAGATCATTCCTTACAAGCGTCTTGTCTAATCAATAGCAGTTGCACAGTGACAAATTTCTATAAGTGTCAGTCGCATACGTGCCAAGCGACGTGTGCCAATGGTCATAAGTATGATCCGAGTAAAGCAAATCAGATAAATAAGCATCGGATTCGGACGTGCCGTTTTTGCAGTCAAACGTGGCAGAAGTGTGTATCATCTACAGCTCCGATTTGTAACAAGCCTTATCGTAAGAAGAATGGTTTGAGCTGTTATGCAAGAGAAGAGTAAAGTTGTCTCCTTGACAGAATATTAGTCTTTAAAGGCAGGTATCCGTTATTGGATATCTGCCTTTTTGTGAGTTAGCAAAAATACCCAAAACAAGTGAAATGTGTTAAAATAGGATTAGATGATACTTGAGGGAACCGTGTCACATAAGCGGATAAAAGATAATAGATGAAAAGGTGTATTATATCAGGAAAATGCCATTAAGGCATCCACCGGGGCTACAGACAAAGAGGAAATGTGTAAGTCCTATCTATTATCAAACTCACGGTACACTTGAATTTAATTGTTGACTATAAAAATCAATCTATGTATTATGGATATGGAGGTGATTACATGATTGATCGACGTGGATTTCTAAAAACTTTGGCAGGATTGACAACAGGTATACTTCTATCTTCATCCAATTCTGAGGGGCAAGACCCACAATCAAGCGATAGGTTAGGTACACTTCTTCCTTTACGAAAATTTGGTAGAACGAATGAAACTGTAACGATGTTAGGAGTGGGTGGTTGGCATATCGGTGATATGTCCGAAAAAGAAGCACAAAAGACGATCGAAACAGCTCTTGAAGGTGGTGTCCGCTTTTTTGATTCAGCAGAATCCTATCAAGCCGGTGGTAGTGAACAACGTTTAGGTAAGCTATTAATCCCGAAATATCGTGATGATATTTTTATAATGTCAAAAACAACTGCTCGTGATGCAGATACAGCCAGAAAACATATTGAAGGAACTCTTAAACGTCTTAATACCGACCAAATAGACCTTTGGCAAGTACACGCAGTACGTAATCCTGAGGATGTTGATGGCAGGGTCAATGGTGGTGTATTTGATGTAATGGCAGAAGCTAAGAATTCAGGTAAAACAAGATTTATTGGTTTTACAGGACATACAAGTCCTTCTGCTCATCAACGCGTGATGCATCATTCTGACATTTTTGACGCTTGTCAGTTACCAGTGAATTTAACCGATATTAATTATGAGAGTTTTATTGAAAAGATAATACCTACACTCGTAGAACGAAATATAGGTGTAATAGGAATGAAGTCATTGGCGAATGGAGGTTTCTTCGGAGGAACAAGACACGGAAGACACGGTCCGAATCCGAGAGTCGTTCCAAATAGGGTAAGTATATCTGAAGCCATCCGGTTTGTCTGGTCATTTCCAGTGAGTACTCTTGTTACCGGACCTGATAACGCTGAACAAATGAAAGAGAAAATTGAATTAGCCAAGAAATTCAATGGAATGAATGACGATGAACGTCAGAAGTTAATAGATAAGGTTGCGGATATGGCAGGTAGAACAGTAGAATTTTATAAAGCCTGATCTCCAGTCAATGACTTCAGGCAAGTTTAATTTTGATTTATACAAGGTAATAACATTGGCAGGAAGTGCCAATATTATTACCTATTCATCAATATAGAGAATTTAGATCTGTATTTCCTCTGCAGCAGGATTATCCTTAAATCCACCTGCTATAATGTTGTTATATGGTTCATTTGGATCCCTTCCAACAGGTCGCATCTCAGGAGTGTGATAGCCGAAACGTACTGCTTTTCTCCATTGATCTGTGCGATTGACTTCTGACCAATGAATCAAACAATAACTAAAGAAAATCACATCCCCTGCATTTGCCGGAACAGGAATAGAGTCGATAAAATCAGGATGGAATTTGTCAGTGGGAAGGTGCGGTGCTGTGCCTTCTCCAGTGATGTGTTCGCGGGGTCCCTCTTTATGACTTCCAGGAACAACTCTTAACGCCCCACTCTCAAAGGGAGCATCATCAAGATGTACAAGACAATCAACAAAATCGAGTCCATCATGTGGATAAAATGGGTAGTCTTGATGCATAGGGAAAGGCGTACCTTTTTCAGGTGGTTTTGCGTGTAAGACAGTATGGTGCCATTGGACTCTATTTCCTATTAGTGATTGAACAGCCCCAGTTAGACGTTCATGAAAGATGACTCTCCCCCACGCTGCAGAATAAAAGTGGGGATTGTGCATAAACACTGCTTTAGTAGTTTGTTGGTCTTCTTCATTTAGATACTTTGTTCGCCAAGGACCAGGCCAACCTATTGTTTCCTGTCCCCAATTATTTATAATTCGCACCATCTCAGAAGCCAATTCTTCTGTATCCTCAGGAGAAAAAAGTTGTTCTACTTTGAGATATCCGTTCTCGTTGTAAAAATCAACTTGTTCTTGGGTAAGCATTAGAAACTCCTCTATAAAATATAAGTGTTAGAGTTATAAAGATTTTAAGCAAAAGAGAGATTAAATGTCAATATATAAATAGAACTGAACAAGAAAGCATACTTATAATTAACCTATGTTGCCACCTATTTACTTACATAGCACTCCGCTGGAGTGCAGGATGTTGATATAACTTTTTCTATAGACATATCACCTTTCTGGGGTGTGGAAAGTGTCTGAAAACTGTGTTGAAACGAACAAAATCCGTTCGTAGCAACTTGGGTTATAAATTGAATCAATATTTGTGAACGTTAGATAACCAATTATTGAGTGACTAACACTACCGAGGTATTAGTTTCTTATGAATTTGCAATAATCTTACAAGTTCTTCAATTGGTTTTTCTGCGTCGTCAACCCGTAGATCTATATAGCGGTCATTAAATCCACCGTATCCACCATTTTTTCTTACGACTAATAAGGCAGCAGATTGTTGTCCTCGCTTATCTCCACCACTCTTCTGTCCGGCAACAAGAGCTGCAACTAACTTATCAGCTAATTCTCCATCTGTACCTTCAAAGGTAAATCCCATCTCCTCTACGACTTTTTCCCCAGTAAGTAGATTTCCTTGTGCGGTATAATTCTTTCCAGAATAAGCCCCTGCCCATTCATGACATTCTTCACCAGTGAAGTTTGCCACATTTCCCTGTGCGTCAATAATACCTACCTGCCGTGTTTTACTTCCAGGATCATCTTCAATCAGATGGTCCAAAGTTTGTTGTGTAGTCAGTCCTATTTTCAATAATTCTAATCCTCTGGGACCATAGGTAGTATTTGCCCAAGATTGTGTTGCAACTGCACCAATCCCAGCTTCTGCCCATGGTACGACTGAACCTACTGCGAAAAACTTCGATTGAACAGCAATACCTAAATCATTATTTGTTTGATCAAAACCTACTATTGAAAAGGTTGAAATTGGTGTCATGGTAGGATATTGTTTACTCATCAGTTGTATAATTTATGCTTATTGTGTTCTATTATATTTTAGTTGTGATTAATCATCAAATCTAATTTTTAAGGCTGCAGCATGCCCATCCAATCCTTCAATTTGTGCAAGTTCTACAGCATCAGGTGTGACCTTCTCCAATGCAGTTTTAGTGTATGAAATTAGACTTGTTTTCTTTAGGAAATCATCGACACTTAATGGAGATGCGTAACGAGCAGCCCCTCCAGTAGGTAATATATGGTTTGGTCCTGCAATGTAATCCCCTACAGCCTCAGGAGAATAAGGACCGATAAGAATCGCCCCAGCATTCCTAATCCCTCCTATCCAATCAAAAGGATCTTCTAAATGTAATTCTACATGTTCAGGAGCGATTTCGTTTGCAAGATGTATTGCTTCAGTAATATTATTCACTAAAAAAGCAACTCCATGGTTTTCAAATGCTTTAACAAGTTCATATTGTCGTGGAAAAGTGCGTGCTTGTATTTCTATAGCTGCTTTTACTTGTTCAGCGAAACCCCTGGATGTTGTAAGAAGGATCGCAGAACATTCAGGACCATGTTCTGCTTGAGATATTAGGTCAGCAGCAACATAATCTGGGTCGGCAGTACTGTCTGCAATGACGAGAATCTCACTGGGACCTGCTAATTTATCAATATCTACATGTCCGTATACCTCTTTTTTTGCGAGTTGTACATATAGGTTTCCAGGACCAACAATCTTATCTACAGGGGATATTGTCTCTGTTCCATAAGCCATAGCCCCAACTGCTTGTGCCCCCCCACATTTATATATTTCATCAACTTCACATTCTGCTGCAGCCACTAACATGTGTGGATTTATCTGTCGATTTCTCATAGGTCCCATACAAACTACTATTTCTTCGACACCTGCAACTTTTGCCGGAATAACACTCATCAACATTGATGAAACCAAGAGTTGACTGACAGAAGGCACACAAACACCTACACGTTTAAGTGGGTTGATTATATGCCCAAGTAGGACACCATCTTCTTCAGTTGAAAACCATGAGGATCTAATTTGCTTTTGGTGAAAATCTTGAATGTTTTTCTTGGCATGATTAATAGCATCAATAAATTCCTCTTTAACCTCAGAATATGCATGTTTAAATTCTTTAGGTTGAACTCTCAGACCTTTCGATGTTAGACGTGGAGAGTCAAGTTTACGAGTATATCGGGCAACAGCTTTATCACCTTCATCTTGTACATCAGATAAAGTACGTCTTACCGTTTTGAGAATATCTTCATCTGTTAACCTACCCCGTTGATTCAACTTGGTAAGAAATTTATCGCTTTCAGGAGTATGAATGTCAAGTATCTGAAACATTGATGTAAATGTCTCCGTATCCTATAACCTAATTGGGTTCATCTATCCTTTGTATTTCTGCCCCAATACAATTTAATTTCTCTTCAATTGCTTCGTACCCTCTATCAATATGATAGATTCTTGAGATAACAGTCTCTCCTATTGCTGCCATTCCAGCAATAACGAGTACAGCTCCAGCACGTAGATCAGATGCCATTACTGGTGCCCCACTAAAAGATGTAACACCATTTATAATTGCTTTGCGTCCATCAAGTCTAATGTCTGCTCCCATTCTATTTAGTTCTGCTGTATGAATATATCTATCCGTGTGTACATTTTCAGTAATTGTACTGGTTCCAGAAGCAAGACATAGTAAACCCATAATTTGGGCTTGCATATCTGTAGGAAATCCTGGGAATGGAACAGTTTTCACCTCAACAGCCTTTAATTGTCGTGGTGTTGTTACCCTAACCCCATCATCATCCCAATCTAAATCCACACCCATTTCAGTTAATTTATTTGACACCGCAGGGAGTTGTTCTTGTGTAATACCTTGAATATATACATTTCCATTGGTAATGGCACTTGCCACCATAAATGTACCTGCCTCAATATCATCAGAAATGACATCATATTCTGTTCCATGTAACTGTTTCACACCATGTATACTCAAAGTGTCCGTTCCGATACCATCAATTTCAGCCCCCATAGCAATTAAAAAGTTAGCAAGGTCAGAGATATGGGGTTCACGTGCAGCGCCGTTAATTACTGTAGTTCCTTCAGCCAAAGTGGCTGCCATCATAACATTTGCGGTTGCCCCCACACTTGGACCATGTTGTCCAATTAAATCTATATCTGTTCCGATTAATTTTCTTGCTTGAGCATAAATATAACCCTCTTTTACATCTACTTTTGCTCCCAAACTTGTTAAGCCGCGAATATGTAAATCAACCGGACGGGGACCAATTGCACATCCTCCAGGAAATGAGACCTTAGCACGACCAAGTCTTGCAACCAGTGGTCCGAGCACATAAATTGAAGCACGCATCCTACGGACTAAATCATATGGTGCTTCATACTCCATTCGATTAATTGGCTCAATACATAGAGTAGAATCTTTTAACTTAGTTGTTGCCCCAAGTCCTTCTAATACTGCACTTAATGTCCTTACATCTGTTAGATTTGGTACATTGTTTAATACAGTTGTGCTATCACCCAGGATAGCAGCAGCAACCGCGATTGGAAGAACTGCGTTCTTTGAACCACTTATCTGTATTTTTCCTTCAAGTCTTGTACCGCCATTGACAATGAATTTTTCCATTTTTCCCTCTATTTATGAATAAATGTATATTATTTTTATACCGTGCAATGTTATATACTTTTGTTTTGCATAAACGATGCCAATGACTTTCTTGTTACAATTACAGATTTTATCGGAATTAGTTTAATAATATTTGTATAAATTAAACCACATGTTGTGTTGAATGACTCCTGCTGATACGTTTTCTATTATATCATACTTATATAGATATCCACTATCTATTTGCAGATAAGTATTCAATCTTTTTACTTGACAGAAGCGTTCTTATGACTTAGAATTTGATAAATGGAAGTATCGGATTCAACCAGATGACTACAGGTCGAAAACCACATCACAATTCCGAAATTATAGACGAAATAAACTGTCTAACCATTTGGGGTGTTGGATTAATTGGGGGTTCACTTGGTTTAGCGTTGAAGAAGAATGGATTCAAAGGAAAACTGGTAGGTTTAGGTAGAAACTTTGAACGGTTACAAGTTGCATTAGACCTTGATGTAGTTGATTCTATTACTATTGATATAGAAGAGGGGATATTTGAAAGTCAACTCATAGTTTTATGTATGCCTGTAAGTATTGTTCCAGAGAAAGTTATACAAATAGCGAAATATAAACAGGCACTTAAGAGTCATACTATAATTACTGATGTTGGAAGTACAAAATCATCCTTAGTAAGAACTATAGAAAGAGAACTAAGCTCATTTAGTAAAGATACTGTATCTTTCGTTGGTGGACATCCGATGGCAGGTTCACACGAAGCAGGTGTAAAATCAGCAAATCCCTCAATGTTTGAAGGTGCAAAATGTATTATCACACCTACTGAAACAACTGACAAACATTCACTTGATACAGTAAAAGAGATGTGGAAATTTGTAGGATCTCAAACCCATGAATGTTCACCAGAAGTGCACGATTTACTCATCGGTGCTGCAAGTCATTTTCCGCATTTAATCGCGAGTCTACTAACAAATACAGTAGCTGATGTTAATACTCCAAATGATAAAGCATTGGATTTTACTGCTACAGGATTTCGTGATACAACCCGTATAGCTGCCGGTTCACCTGATTTGTGGACTGGCATTTTTATGGATAATAATGAAGTAATGATTTCATTGATAGATGATTTTGTTAGTAAATTAACTGACCTAAAAAACTTACTTAAGTCTAAAGATTATGTTGAAATTGACCGTATTCTGAGTGAAGCAGAAACGACTGTGAAGGATATAATGGTATAGTTTGTTAAATGAAAAAAAATATAAATCATATTAAGATTGCAATGGATGGACCAGCAGGATCAGGCAAGAGTACTGTGGCACAGAAAGTTGCAGAGAAACTGGGACTACTGTATCTTGATTCTGGTGCAATGTATAGAGCAGTTACAGTTCTTGCAATCGAAAATGGTGTTGAAAAAGATATCCCTGAACTCATCAAATTAGTTAAAAAGTGCCATATCGAATTTAGTAAAAATGGAAAGTCAATATATCTCAATTCTGAAGATGTTTCCTCTCAGATACGTACCCCTGAAGTAAATACATTAGTAGCAGATATTGCTAAGGTACATCAAATTCGAACAGAGATAGTTCAACACCAGAGGAGAATTGGTAACGAAGGAAGCATCATTGCTGAAGGAAGGGATTTGACAACCATCGTTTTTCCAGATGCCGACTATAAATTCTACCTTGATGCTTCAGTAAAGGAGCGAGCAAAACGAAGGCATGCAGAACTTTTGTCGCAAAACGTGAATACCACTTTAGAATCTGTAGAAGAAGCGATTCGAACACGTGATGAGAAGGATACTACAAGAGAGCATAGTCCGCTCCGTACAGCTCAAGATGCTATCTGTGTGGATACAACTGGGATGAGTATTGATGAAGTCGTTGATTATATAATTTCTAAGGTTTCAAACGATAATTATCAATAAACAATTGATAGGAAGGATTTGTATCGTTAACTATTATAGGTTTTACTATGGATTATACAAAATATGGAACCTATCTACCTCGTCGTCTATACAGATGGAGCCATCGACTGACAAGACTATTTTTTAAGATCATGGGTAATCTCAATGTAAATGGGGTGGACAATATACCTCACGAAGGAGGAGTATTGATTGTATCTAACCATATTAGTCTATTAGATCCTGTAATAGTGGGTTCTGCGGTCAATCGTGAGGTACATTTCATGGCACGGAGTGATGTATTTAAAGTTCCTCTCTTGGGTAGAATAATCACTGCCTACAATGCTTTTCCTGTTAATAGATGGGCACCAGACTTAGGAGCATTAAGAAGGACAATATCATTATTAAAGGCAGGAAATGCTGTACTCATGTTTCCTGAAGGAACACGTAGTGCCGATGGAACATTAGGAAAGACAAATGATGGTGCGTGCTTTATTGCTCATCGTGCAAATGTGCCAACAATTCCTGTTTTCCATAGTGGTGTACAAAAGATGTTACCCCGTGGTAGTAGGCGTTTACGGAGAGCGAAACTTACAGTCTCATTTGGTGAACCGATTGATTTTTCAGAGATTGTGGAAACCGAAGTAAAACGTGAAATGTATCAACAGATGGGTATACGGATGATTGATGCAATTACGAAATTATCCAAGGATAATGACCATTACTAAGGAAAGGAATTACTTCGTGTAGTGAATTCAATTTGAAGCATTAGCTAAGATATTTAATACATCCCCTTCCTGAACAATATATGCTTTCCCTTCTGCTCTTAACATTCCCTTATTCCGTGCTTGTGTAAATCCTTCAGAATTAACTAAATCCTTCCAGTTTATACATTCGGCTCGAATAAAACCTTGTTCAAAATCGGTATGGATTAGACCAGCAGCCTTCACTGCAGTTTGTCCACTTTTTAATGTCCATGCTCGTACTTCTTTTGGTCCACCTGTGAAAAAGGTAATCAACCCCATTAGATTATAGGAAGATTGAATAAACCTATCTAATGCGGATTCATTCAACCCCATTTCTGATAAGAAGACACTTGCATCATCAGAATCAAGTTGTGCAATTTCCATTTCTAATTGTGCCGCAAGAACAATAATATCGGTTTGATCTTGTTCTTCATATTTTAAAATAGGCTTGATAAGTTCATCAGAGTATTTTAATTGTTCTTCTCCGATATTGCAGATTAATAACAATGGTTTTAGGGTTAGAAAGCCATATCCGCGAATCATTTTCTCATCATTTTCAGAAATAGAGAGGGAACGTAAAGGAATGCCTTTTTCTAAATTATCTTTACATTGTTCTAAAATACGAAATTCATTATGTAGTTCTTGTGATTTTTGATTCTTTAGTTGTTTTTCAATTCTATCTAATCTACCAATAATAATTTGTAAATCAGACATTATGAATTCAATATTAACAGTATCAATATCTCTTTCAGGATCTATCGTTCCGTCAACATGTGGTACTCTGTCATCCTCAAATAGTCTAACAACATGTGCAAGTGAATCAACTGTTCGTAATTCAGCCAAGAAAGTATTGTTTAATTCTGACGTCTTATTGGCATCAACTTCCATTTTTGTATTTGCAAATTCTGTTCCACCACCATCAACATAATCAATTGTAGCGTTAATTATTTTTTCTGAACCAAAAATTGGTAGTAATTGACTTAGCCTATCATCTGGTACTGTGACAGTACTGAGATTTATCTTTTTATTTCCAGTATAACCACCAATTTCAGCATTCGATTTGGCAAGTGCATTGAAGACTGTGGTCTTCCCAACATGGGGACGACCTACTATTCCAATTTTCATTTATTTCTTTCTTTTATAGAATTACCTGTAGTGAGGGATTCACTCAACAAAATAACATAATGAGGATGATTTCTTACAATTAATAATCATTATCATTTCCAATTGACTACATTTTGATATAATGCTAATATTTCCATAAATTGTATGATAACAATCTATCAAAGGAAATAAGAATGAGTACTGAAAATCGAAATTGGAAAAGGCATATTACAAAGGCATTAACTATATTATTAATATTCATGGTTGGCTTAGCAATTATTCAATGGTTTACTATACAGGCCTTATTCAGTTTTGGAACGGAAATGCTCAAGGATGGTATGGTAAAACAAGCACCTGACGAAGTTAATCGTGAATATATTATAAATACTATAGAACGAGTTAAATTGCGGGTTAACCAATTACCGTTTAGTTTTATAACTGGAAAATTAGATTTACGTAAAATAAAAGCCGCAGGTGAATATGTCATTGTAGTAAATGAAGATGGAACATGGCAAGCAGATGAGATTAACAATCTTTTACAAATACTTAATGCTTCGGTTGGTTTTAAACAGGAAACAGAGTGATTAATGTCACTACAAATTACACCACCTTATGAGAAGTTTTCGTATGCTTACGACAGGATGATGAAAAATGTAAATTATCCGCGTTGGATGCAATATATTGAATCCATTTTTGAAAAATACGGTTCAAAACCACGAAAAATTCTTGATGTAGCCTGTGGTACGGGAACACTAACCCTCTTATTAGCCTCTAATGGGTATGAAATGACTGGAATTGATAGAGCATCAGGCATGTTAGAAATAGCAAGACAAAAAGCATCCAGTCAAGACTTAAACATCACATTTCATCAAGGAGATATGTTAGATTTAGAGTTAAACAGTAGATTTGATGCAATCCTATGTACCTACGACAGCATCAATTATGCTTGTAATGAAGAGGAGTTAGGTAGAACTTTTAACTCCATATCCTCCCATCTTCAACCTGATGGTCTTTTCATCTTTGATGTGACTACAGAACGAAATATTGTAGAACATTTTCACAATAAGACGTTTTCTGAAAACCATGAAGATTACTCATACATCTGGAAGAATAATTATCTACATCATTCCAAAATGTGCCGAACATTTCTGACCTTCTTTATAAAAGAAGGTGATGTTTTTAGACGGTATGAAGAGATACACAATCAAAGGATTTTCGATGTATCAACAGTGCATGAATTACTTGTATCTTCTGGATTTAAGATGTTAAGTGCTTATGATATGTATACATTCAATCGTTGGACTCGAAATTCAGACCGAATTAACTTTACTGCCCAATTGGTTTAAGCGAAACGTGCTCTTAGCTTATGTATACAATTTCTTACAATCCTTGGGCGATTAAATCTCCAACTTCTTCAGTCGTAAAACCCATCCGTCCAGCACCAAGGTCCTTTATTTTCCCACTTGCGAGTAAATTACTGACAGAATTTTCTACTTTTTTGGCTGCATCATAGTGTCCAAGGTGGTCTAACATCATTCCTGCTGCACCTACAGCAGCTATAGGATTGATTTGATTCTTACCCGTATATCGTGGTGCAGATCCATGTATGGGTTCAAACATAGCAACACTCTCCGGATTAAGATTTCCAGAAGCTGCGACCCCCATTCCGCCTTGTATCATCGCCCCAAGGTCAGTTATGATGTCACCAAACATATTACATGTGACAATTACGTCAAACCATTCAGGATTCTTTACCATCCACATCGTGATTGCATCGACAAAAGCATATTCTTTCTTTATATTTTTAAAATCTTCTGCCACTTCATCAAAAACGCGTCTCCACAGATCGTGTGCATAGGTTAATACGTTTGCTTTATCACAAAGTGTAAGAGTATTCTCTTTATTCCTTTTCTGAGTCAACTCAAATGCATATCTGACACAACGTTCAACACCTTTATATGTGTTAATCATTTCTTGTATAGCAACTTCATCTTTTGTTCCACGTTTCAGAAAACCCCCGATTCCAGCATATAATCCTTCAGTGTTTTCTCTGACTATTATGAAGTCGATTTCTTCAGGACCTTTATCCTTTAATGGTGTTGGAACACCTGGAAATAGTTTTACTGGACGAAGATTTATATACAGATCAAGTTCAAACCGTACCTTTAGCAAGATACCTTTTTCTAATATACCTGGTTTGACCTCTGGATGTCCGATTGCTCCTAAATAGATTGCATCAAGTCCACGTAATTCATCTAAAACTGAATCGGGTAACACTTCCCCAGTTGCAAGATATCGGTCTCCCCCGACATCATATTCAACGGTTTCGTATTTTATACCTTCTTGTTCTGCTGCAGCCCCGAATACTTTCATCGCCTCGCGTGTTACTTCGGGGCCTATTCCGTCTCCAGGGATGAGACCGATTTTATACATTAAATTTCTCCATACTATTTGCTTAAATAAATGATGGTATATTTTACCATAATTAGGGCAGTATTGCAAATTATGAAAAACTTCAAAGGGTAGGATAAAATCTTGTTTAACACTTTATCTGCTTATATTTTAATACTGTAAAATCAATGAATTTATAATTTTTGTTGAATGACAATATGGTATAATAACAGGTATTGTTAGGATGTTTTATGGAGATATACTTTGCTTAGTGAATCAGAATTAACCGGTCTACTTACAAAATTTCAAGATCTAAGAATCTTAGTGGTGGGAGATTTCTATCTTGATGCATATTGGTATATAGACAAAACTCGTTCAACCTTATCCCTGGAAACACCTTGGCATACCTACCCTGTAAGCGAACAGACTTACAGTCCTGGAGCTGCAGGAACAGTTACGAATAATTTGAAGGCATTAGGTGTGGGAACAGTTTATACCTTAGGAGTAATTGGCAGCGACAATTTTGGTAGAACTTTAATTACATGTCTACAAGATACAAGCTGCATTACGGATAATATGATTGAAGAGACAAATTGGGTAACTCCAACATACTTAAAGCCGATCCACCAAGGTATAGAAGGGATAGAAACAGAAGGTCCCAGATTTGATATTGAGAATACTGTTCCGTTTAGCAAGAAAGTTGAGGATAATTTAATCACCAGTTTACATAATATTGTACCTATGGTTGATGGAGTTATTATTGGTGATCAGATGCCTATTGAAAATTTGGGGGTAATAACAAATAATGTACGAGAAGAATTGTGTAATATAGGAAATACATATCCTGATAAGGTTTTCTTTGCAGATTCTCGTACCCGTATTGGCTATTACAAGAATGTAATTATCAAACCGAATAGATTTGAGGCTGCTCGCGCTATAGATCCAAATAGAGATTTAAAGAATGTAGATTTAGAATCCACAAAACAAGCAGCGATCAGTCTATCAAAAAAGACAAAAAGAACTGTTTACATCACACTTGGTGGTGATGGTGTACTTGTTTATAATAATGCTATATTTACCCATATTGCAGGAAATGAGAGTCATGATAAAGTGGATCCTGTTGGAGCGGGTGATAGTGTGTCAGCAGGTCTTGTTTCAACCCTTTGTTGTTTAGGTAACGAAGATATAATTAAGGCAGCTTATATTGGTAATTTAGTTGCGTCTATAACAGTTACAAAGATTGGCACTACGGGTACAGCATCACCTGAAGAAATTCTTGAGAAGAATAGGAGGTTAAATGGACATCTTTGAAGTAATTACAAACCGTCGAAGTCATCGCGGTGAGTTTAAAGATTCTCCTATTGAGGAAGTAGACTTAGAGAAGATTATAGAGGCTGCACGATGGGCACCATCCCCATTCAATGTACAACCCTGGGAATTACTAATTATTCAAGAGGAACAGAGAAAAATTGAACTTGCCGACCTAACTGAACAAGCAATTATAGAGCAATTTAAAGATAAACAATTTTTAGAAGACAATGCTCGTTGGATGTGTACGTCAGATGAAGAATGGCAAACTCGTGGTGATGGTGTACTCCTAAGTGATCATGTCTCATTACCAAAATTATTTGATACACTTCCCAAAAAAATAACAGGAAATATACTAAAAGTATTATTAAACAGTATCAGTTCAATTAGTATTTTAGGGCATTTAGGAATAGGTAAGATGCCAGCAAAAGAAATTGCTATTCAAGTTAAGGAATCACCCGTATTAATATTGGTTTTAATGAATACAGAACGACGTCCACCTGGGGATGGAGGAAACCGATGGATGTGGTTAAGTATTGGGATGTTTATACAGAATATACTTCTGGCAGCATCATCCTTAAATATCGGTATTCAGTTTATTAGTGCCCCGTTGGAAAGTGAAGAAGATCGTGAAAATATACGAACATTATTCAATTTTCCTGACAACCATGAGGTAATGACACTATTGAGGATGGGTTATATGGATTCCGATGTTATGAATTCTGTTAGGATGAATACCTCAGAATTTATCCATTATGAAAAATATATTGATTGATTATGGGTGGTTAGGAAAGAAAAGGTAGGTATAATATTCTAAGTATTAATCAACTCATCATTATATGCAAATAATGCTGGTGTACCACCAGTATGTAGAAAGACAACTACATCATCTTTACTAAACTTGCCCTTCTTAATGTGATCTATGAGACAAGCCATCGCCTTAGACGTATATACTGGATCAAGAATGATACCTTCAGTGTTTGCTACTAAACGTAATGCTGCTATACATTCAGGAGTAAGGTATCCATATCCTTTACCTATATAATCATCAGTATTTAGTATATCTGCATCTGATATCTGTGTATCCAATTTTAGAATGGATGCAGCAGTATTTCCAGCCTCACGGATTCGATCAATCTTCCCTTCCCAGTGAATTGGTGCACATGCATACGGTTTCATTTTCATTCCAAGAATTTTCGTTCCAAGAACTAATCCTGCTTGAGTTCCTCCTACTGAAGAGGTATATATCCAATCTGCATCTATCCCTATCTGTTCTTGTTGCTGATATATTTCTGTGATGCACCATGTGAAAGCAACAGCTGCCAGTGCTGTAGAACGAGGTGAAGCGATTACATAAGGTTTTAAACCTTGTGATTTCAACCGGTCTGCTAACTTAAATTTATAATCCTCTAATTCTGGTCCAAATGGAACATCTACGATTTCTATATCAGCCCCTGTTAAATTATCTAATAACAGATTTCCCTGTAAAATACTCTTATGATCACGTGATAATCTAAGGTAACAATTTAATCCAAGTTTACCACATGCAGCTGCTGCTTGCCGACAATGATTTGATTGTGAAGCTGCCCCCTGTACGATTGTATCTGCACCTTGATGAACTGCTTCACCTATAGTAAAGGTTAACTGCCTAACTTTATTACCCCCAAATGCTAAGCCTGAACAATCTTCTCTTTTAATAAAAATACGCGGACCCCCCAAAGTTTCTGATAAACGTGGACATTCCTCAAGTGGAGTTGGGAAATGTCCAATTTCTACTTTGGGTAACTGCGCAATATTTTGAAGGAGTGTATTTAATTTAGTCACAACTATTCCGATTGGACAACGACAGCTGATTGAATGATTCTACTACCGTCCTTAGATTGTATTCCGGGTGTAATTACCTCAACAACTGTATCTGCTTCATATTCACTACGGCGTTTTTCTTTTACTTCATGTAAATCTGTAGTAATCTTTGTTTTTCCGGGTTCAATTGGAATCAACTCACAATCCACTAAATCCAGGAACCAGTTTAACCTTGGTTGAACAGACGCCAATGAACTGAATTCTACAACAATTGGAAATAGTTTATCTCTAACAAATTCAACCAAGAACCTTTTGAATGCAGGTAGCTTAACTTTTTCAGCATGCTGTAGTTCTAATTTAGACAATTTATCAGTGAAGCGTTCTAAGTAAGTTTCGCAATCCCTTTGTATATCTACCAAATCTTGTTCAGTTGATGCCACTCTGTCAGGGAACAAAGTTGGTGCAGGAGCAGTAATACCCCTTGTCTGTTTTATGGTCTGTTTTAACTCTTCCTCTACTTCCTCAAGTTTGGTTGCGAGCGTTTCTTTAGTGTCAGTGCCTTGTTTAGCTGATTTTTTCCATGAGCCAATTTCATTAACCATTAGGTTTAACACCAACACTGCAGCTTGTTCCTCACTCAATTCATTGTAATCCCAATTGTCTAATGTGATACCTGAACCGTTATTGTAATCATTCTCTAATTGTTCCAAATCTGAATGAAATTTCTCATATAATGACCGATTTTGTTCCTGATAGTATGTCTTTTTCGATTTATTATTTGACAGACTGAGTATGCCACTTAACTGTTTAAATATTCCTTGTCCTCTATCATTCCGTTTTCCTCTTGATACAGGTTGTGGCGGAAGAAAGGTAGCAGGTTGTTTCGATGAACTCTTAGGAATAGAAGGAACTTTTATTCTAAATCTTATATCATCTGTTACAGATGTTTGATATCGTCCAACATATTGAGTCTTCCGTTTTGGTAGACTATCAACATCTTCTATTGTAAGTTCATTAGAGATAGACTCAGATTCATTATCATAGACTTCATCATTAGGTTTTAGTTCCGAGATTGTGTCATTAATTCTCTCGGGTTGGTCATGTGAGATATCTGAATTTTGCAATTTTGATTCAATTGAATTTAAATTATCCTTCTTCAATGCTTCAGGTGGATCAATTTCTGATAGATTATCCTCAGAAATATCCTCCACTTGGTGAATACTATCTAAAACTGAATTAGGATTCAATTCTGAAGATTGAGAATGATTTCCATTTCCATTTCCATTACCATTTTTGTTAGGTAAAATAGCATCAGTTTCTGAGTCGGTTGTTTCCTGGAGTGTATCTACCTTATGTTCCTCTATTTCCTCTTCAATAGGATTTTCTGTTCCCAATTGTGTTTTTATTTCTTCTAATTCTTCCAATATATTAGTTGTATATGTGGAAATGGGTTCATGTTGATCCACATAAAACGCTAATCTATGGGATTGAATTACCTCCGCTGGAACAACTACATTCTTGCTTTTCTCTGACAATTGGAATGTAACCCAATTTACACGTCCGCCAGATGGTTGCTGCTGGTACATTACACGCAGTCGACGACCATTTTCTTCTTTATTCTGTACACTCATGATTATATGGGGACCGTTTAAGGAAAAACTTACTTCAATTCCACGAAAACTACCTGTTACACTATTCGCTGTCATCCGTCTGTCTCCTTGTAGCTTGATATGCTATTAAAGGTAGATTGAAAATAGGATAATTTAAAAGCTCTGTTTAATTTGGGTGTCCAAACACAAGCATTCTATAAAGTTATATGTAAGTAGATGTCTGGACGTATTGAATATAAAACTGGGTAATCTGTAAATAGGATACTTAACATATCCAGCAAGTTTTACCAGTATCCGATGTATTTTATATCCTATTCCCATGACTTTATTATGAATTTTAACGTATGCTATTTATCTTGGGTTACACACCATTAATTGATATATATCTTCTACGATCTACATTTATAATTAGAAGTTAGGGTATCTGTTGAATATCATAAAATTATTTATGAATTCAAACTTCTGAGTGTTACTGACAGTTTATAGGACATTTCACTTTCCTATCTTCTGATTACCATTTTCCGGGTTGCTTTAAACTCTCCTGCTTTAATAGTATAAAAATACATACCACTTGCCACCTTTTCATTTCTTGTATTTCTACCATCCCAATGCAAAATATGTCTACCTTGTGAATGGATTCCATATTCTTGAAATGCAACAATGTGTCCTTTCTCATCGTAGATTGATAAACTGAAATCAGTATCGGTTGCGAGAGAAATTGGAATCCATGTTTCTGGATTAAATGGATTAGGATAGTTTTGCAACAACTGATTCGAGGATCGTTGAGATAAATCCGTGAATGGCAAATTATCATCTACTTTATAGTCTTCTACACCTAAATTGCTTAAATTTGTATCAATTTGATAGATGTTAAGTTGGTATAAATCTGCTATATAAATAGCATTCCCGTTGACCAGTAAGTCTGAAGGAGCATGTAATTGTGTATAACGTTTCTCTCGTAGCATTGTCTCGGTATGAATAACCTGCAGACTTTCGACATCAAGTAAGAATAGTAAATCGTCCTTAACTTTTGCTACTATTGGTATTGTCGTATCTTTGTAAGTTGAGATTAATTTAAGATTGTCTTGTTTACTGTTGTCAAGTTTTAGTACCCCGATGTGTGTATCAAGTATATAGATATAATTATTTGAAAGTGTCACGTTGGTTGCAGCACCTTCAGTTTGGTAATGGTGAATTGGTCGAGGTTGAGATGGGTTTGATATATCTAATATATGTACCCCTCCCTCAAGTGCTGCAATATACGCATGAGTAGAATTATGATCAATTTTATATACATTACCATTCAGATTACGGTTTGAGACAATTCTACTCAATTCAATCCTACTAATATCTACAACAACAAGTGATCCTGCACAGAGATATGCATAATCTTCTATTAAATCTATTGCAAAGACTGGGTGCTCAGTATTTATCTTTACAAGAGTATCCCCCGAAATAATATCAATAACTACCATACCATCTTCTAATCCAATAAAAGCAAGATCTTCATCAATGGTGACACATATTGTTCCTAATTCATCTTTTATCGAGCGTATATCCTGTATTATATCTCCTGTATAAGGATCAGATAATTCTATAACCTTTAAACCCCCTTCCCCATGTGCGACGGCAATTCTCGACCCATTGTTAGTTATATCAAGATCATACGCTCTGCCACCAGCATCATATTGAGTTAACCATTTCGGAGAATATGGATTTGTTATATCGAAAGTCTGTATACCCCCTAATCCATCTGCTATATAAGCATATTCATCTGATGATTCTGTTTGCCATAATGCAAGGCTATTTGCTGAGCCGATAGTAGGATGAGAAGTGATTAACACTGGTTTGAAAGGATTACCTATATTAACAATGTGAAGACCGGCATGTATATCAGTCAAATATAGAAAATCTTGAAGACGTTGTATACTTGTAGCCAGACCTGGTGTATTTAATATAGTGATTGGTTTTGGTTCTGCAGGAACATCTACATTTATAATGTGCAGATTATTAGAAACAAGTTGTATATTATCATCTCCAATTTCAAAATCAAGGACGGCAAGAGGGTATGTTCCTTTTACATTGTACCCACCAAGTGGATCTGGCGTGAGAATATATACTCCAACTGCATTATCACTTAAGTATACATCCTCCCCCTTTGTTGATACACTCAATGGGATTCCATTAGTTATATATGTTCGTTTGGGATGTGGATTCTCCAGGTTATAAATGTCCTGTAATCTATAAACCAACAACCCACGTATAGTGTCAAGTGCATACATATTACCATTAGCAATATGTATATAACTTACATCCTGAAAACCCTTGATAGTCTTTAGAATTCTGAGGAGTTCAGGATTACTTATATCAATCAAATGTACTCCTGAATTACCGTCGGCAATGAATAGATTTTCTCCATCATTTGCTATACTCCCTGCTGAACCCGGTGTTTCAATTTCACTTATCTTAGTCAAATCCTCACCTAAACTGAATACTTCCAGTCCCCAGTCACTTGTAGTATATGCAAATCCATTAAATATAATGATATCTTGATAATTACTCGAGAGATGAATCTGTGTTCTCGGCTTTAATTGAAATGAGGTATTGGAATGGATTATACCGGACTGAGTATTCCATAGGTTAATTATTTGAGACTTACTTCTGGGTGGGTATTTTACAGAATCTGGTAAATAGATTCTAAACCTGTTATTGATATTCGATGTAGGCAAATCATTCTCATTACTTAGGTCGATTGGGTTTAAATCTATGGTAGGATTTGCTACGATGGTAAAAACCTGTGTATAGGGACTGGTAAGAATTACGAGTATCTGTCCTTCAGGTTTTAAATTTTCTAAAGTAATAGTATAAGTCGATGTATCTATCCCTTTATTTTTGTCTGTATTAGAATGAATTGGTAAAACAACCGGTTCATTGTTATTCGGCAATAAGTAGACAATCTTTGCATATAAATCAACTTGGGGATGTCCTTGTAATGAAATTTCCATTTTATCCGGAAGATTCTTATACAAGAAATATTGAAAACCCCAACTTTCTACAGTTCTATTATGTCTTGATGGATAGGATGTAATTACTGGAATATTAGCATTGATTTTCCTATTTCGAAGATTCCTATAACTGAAGTCTGTCCCGAAATGAGGATTATTAATCCAATTAGTTATTCCCCAATTTAGAAAAACATCAATCAATTCTGTACCCTTTAATGATTTTCCTATTCCTTCTAAACCAAGTTTATCCTCAGCTGAAATTCTCCTTATAATAGACTTACTCCCATGGTTTTCATATAGGTATAGGAGATACATAAAGGCAGCGCCATAATATATATCTGATGTATTTGCAGTTGTAAGTGATAGACTGGGGTTAGAGAGATAGTTATCAACAAAAAGTGTATGTACAGTGCCATAAATGCCCCATTCAGTAAATGAAGCTAACCCTTCTTCTAACCAACGTTGATCATTTGTACCACCGTTTTGATACCAGCTAACTAAATGTGCAAACTCATGTGCTAAACTACTATAGAATGTATGTCTGGCTCTTTCCTTAAATTGATAAATATCCATATAGAGAATATCACGTCTATTACTTTTTGGATGAGTGGGTTGAAGATCTGTCGGAGAGAAATAACCACCATAATCACGTCCGGATTTATTCATTCCTACATCGTGGAATAAAATAGTAATTTTATTATCACGATCAATTCCAGGTTTGAATTCTGATCCCATCCATTCCTGAACACCAGAGTAGATTTTCTCGTCGAAAGTATCTGTGATATTCTTTGCCTCATTTTCTGTTAGTAAGTTCTGGACAGTTATATCAATATATATATAACAATTTACACCAATATTAACACATATAGCATTTACAGATGTTTCAGGAATATGAACATAAAACCTTTCTACCTGACCTAATTTAATAGGAGGTGCTGGTGCCGCAGGTATATTTGTTAAGCTTTTTATATTTTTATTCTGTATGTTGGTATAACGTTCACAAAGTAAAGGAGTACCACACATCCATGAATCAGCATTAACTTTGCTTAAAAAAACCAGTAAGTAAAATAGTAAAAAGAATTTAAAGATTCGCATATTTTGAATGTCAATATAGGTAGTAATTATAACTCTAATAGCATGTATTCTTCAGTTAGGATATAATCTATATGTTTCTTACATAATCTAAACATTATTATATCAATGACTATGTGAACGACAAGAAACTCCAATTATCATTCTTTTCTTAATTCTTTGTTAACATTTATTATCAATTTAAAACTGCATTAATGAAATGTCTAATATAAAAAACCAAACTTTCGAATACCTTGAACACACTGCTGATGCAGGAATGCGGGTTTGGGGAGATTCAATAGATTTACTCTTTACTAATGCAGCAATGGGACTATTTGAAATGATAGCTGTCGTTGATTCAATTGACGAGATAATATCAATTGATATAGAAGTAACAGCAGACTCTATTGAAATGTTATTAGTATCTTGGTTAGATGAATTAATTTATCAACATGAGGTAGAAGAAATATTCTTTAAACGTGTAGAGATTTTAAGTATCAACTCAGATGGACTATCAGCCCGTGTCTATGGCGAACCAACAAATTTTGATAAGCATGTCGTCTATACAGAAATCAAAGCAGTAACCTATCACCAATTGTATGTACGTGAGATAGAAAATGGAGTATGGGAAGCACAAATTATTTTTGACTTATAGTCCCTCAATATTACAATTGACTTTCTTCAATAGTAATTTCTTGATTTGTATTTATATTCTCAAGGATATCTGCATTCCCACCTTGCCATTCTATCTTGATTTTATCTATTACTTGGTCATTTTTGAAACCAAAGAATACTTTCATTTCACTCTGGGAACAATAACTTGAACCACTTCTTACAGTTCGTGTTTGTACACCAGTAGCTGAAATTACCTCAATACGAGCTCCTAATCCGTTTCTGTTACTCTTTTGACCAACAAGTTTAATTTTTAACCAATTATATCGGTTCCCACCATCATTCCGAAATAAATGAACAGGACCATTCGATGTAGTTACAAGTATATCAGGATCTCCATCATTATCAATATCCCCATAGGCTGTTCCTCTCCCAACTACAGGTTTTAATAAGTCATTACCCACTTTCTGAATTACATCAGTAAAACTACCACCGTCTAAATTCCGAAATAGATGGGGAGGTTGTGGATATGTAACTTTCCTCTGTATAAGGTTTATATCTGTTTCAACATGACCGTTTGTCGTAAATATATCAAGCTTACCATCAAGGTCAAAATCAAAAAAGAAACACCCAAATGTAAGGGTTAACAATGATGGTTGACCAAGTTTAGCAATCGGTGCATCATCAATGAAGAAATCCCCTTCATTCTTATATAAGTTGATCATTTCATTAGAAAAATTACCTATAATTAGACTTTCTTTTCCGCTATTGTCATAATCTCCAGCATCCACCCCCATTGCTCCTGTAGCGACACCATTCTCATTAAATGCGACTCCAGTGAGCATACCAACTTCTATAAATGTTCCATCACCATTATTCTGATACAACTTATTAGGTTGTGTATCATTTGCCTCAAAGATATCTGGTAAACCATCAGCATTATAATCAAGAATACAAACCCCTAATGACTTACTCTCAGAATCACTCACACCAGCGATACGTGAAACTTCAACAAATGTTCCATTCCCTCTGTTACGAAAGAGTTTACTCGCTTGTCCAGAATACGATTCTGGGGTGCAATAAGACTTGTTTTTGCCATCTAAAGTACAATAAAGATCAGTTTCTATTGTCCATTTAACGTAATTGGCTATATATAAATCCAAAAAACCATCCAAATTGTAATCAAACCATGCACAACTTGTACCGAATCCGGGATTCGTAATTCCTGATTCCTCTGTAACATCTTTGAAAGTTCCATCACCATTATTACGGAATAATCTATCATCATTTAGACAACTTAGGTAGATATCATCATCACCATCATTATCATAGTCTCCTACCGCAACACCCATTCCATAGACATTCACGTTCAATCCTGCGACATTAGTTACATCTTTGAATGTTCCATCTTTTTGGTTTTGAAACAATGCTGGAGTTTGAGATTTACCTGTTTCTTGTCCTTCCCAATCTTTACAATTAACCAAGAAAATGTCCACCCAACCATCATCATTATAGTCAAGAAATGCACATCCCGAACCCATCGTTTCAGGGAGATATTTTTCTCCAAATGCTCCATTATTGTGGATAAAGTTCAAACCTGAGGGATCAGTAATTTCAGTAAAACGTGGTAATTCAGCCTGTATTAATTGAATAGGGAAAAATAGAAAAATGAAGTAAAGATATCTTAAAATTATATGCATAAAAAACAACAAATGTATATTTAGAAATTCTTAATTACTAACCTCAATTTATGTGTCATAAATATACAATTACGATTTCTTCATACCTTAGAATATTGAAATCTCTAATTTTCTTTAATTTTACCCCATGAGGTGGCAAGTTTGGCATATGGTTTGACCGTAAAAGGTTTACCAGGACCCCCATTGGGAATGTTAGTCCCAGAAATTTCAACATTATCATATCGTACACGAGCATTGCTAATAGCAAGACCGACTTGACCTTTGTCTATAGGGTCGGCATCCTGAGCGGTAATTGTCACCAGAGGATTATCAGCTTTAACATCAGCATTCTTTATGCTAAACTCGAGTATCGCCTCGTCTTCTTCAATCGGATTTAATTGTACAGATGCAGTGAGTTCATACCAAACATCTTTGTCAGCAACGAAATTCCGTCTGACCGATCCACCATTTGCTACCCATTTATCAATGACTGCAAACCCTCTTATATAGTCTACATAAAACACATAACGTCCCCCTTCCTCACCTCTGTCATGAAGAGTGAGACCAAAATATGGGGGATCGTTTTTTTCATCAATTAGTTTAACTACACATCTGACAGCATAATACTTCCAGTTGCTTTTACCCGTCATCCAAAGACTCCAAAATCCGGGTTGAAAAATCTCACCAACTGCTTCGTCATCATTAATCCACCATTTCTCTACTTGTCGGTTAAGATTGAAGATTTCCCATTCTTTTGTATCATTGTCTTCAAAATCATCACGCCAGGTGCCAGCAAATGAAATGGAAACAACACACATCACTAAAAAGAGAAAAATGAAACCAAAAACTATTCTTCTAATAATCATAATATCCTCCCCTAATGGATATTTATTTTATGGTTCGTTTACAATACAATTCCCTTGTGAGTCTGAGTATGGACAGTAGTTACAATGTTCCAGATTTTTCGTATAATCTTCATTCTGTAGATTAGAAATCTTGTCTATCCATTTTAATCGTATTTCATTTAAATCTGAAATTGCGATAAACTGTTCTAAGTGTCTGTTATGATACGGAGAATAAAATGTAATGTTTATAGTCTGTTGATTAGGATAATGGGAATGTAATAGTAGTCCATATAATTCCATCTCAGTTGAAGAATCATTTAAATTCTCAGTCATCTCCGTAATAAATTTAATTCCATACCAAATTCCTGATTCTATTTTCACAAGTCTATCCAACCTACCAGATATTATATGTCCATCCAAATTAGAATGAATTTGTTGATTAGTTAACGAGTTTAGAGGAGAAGAGATTACTTCACCTATCTCAGAATTTAGTAAACTATCATTTTGCTGTTCAAAGGTTTGTGTTTCTTCAGCTGATTGGTCTTCACTCAGTGGTGTCATCTTCAGCACATTTTCCAGGTAGAACCGTAAATGACAACGACCATAGGTAGCAAGTTCATCTAATGTATATGTAGATGCGAAATTGTTTATTTTAATTGTGTCATAAGGTAATTCAGGAAAAGTATCAGTAGTTTCATCAATTGGCACTGGTCTTCTATCATCTATCCAATCAACCTGTTTAATGAATTGTATTTTTTGCTGAAATCTCTCCTGTTTAGGACCTTGCTCGGTATACGCACCCGGTTCTACTTGTAATTTTATCATGTCATCTTCATTACTAAGTTGAAGATTATCAATGATATCTTGCATTTTGTTTTTAGATTTTCCTTCTTTATTAACTGAACCCGATAGAATCAAACGGTCTCTTGCACGAGTTGCACCAACATATAACACTCGTTTTTCTTCAGCATCGTCCTTTGAATACTTTCTATTTTTCATTACTGGAACTATCACAGGTTCGGTTTTATTATACTCTTTTTCAGGTCTTAAAGGACTTAAACAAATACCCAATTCATCATCTATAAAAGGCTCAAGCGTTTTGGGATTTTGTCTATCAAGAGAAGGTAGAATTACCACTGGAAACTCTTTTCCTTTTGCTGAGTGAATAGTCATTATTTTAACTGCAGAGCTACTTTCTTCAATTGGTGCATCACCTTCTGATGGTTCATCTAAAATCAAAATATTCAGATACTCAACAAATTCATCAAGTGAATTACTGAATTCACCACCCTCGTATGTACCAGCAATTTCTAATAATTTTTTGTAATTTGCCCATTTCTGTTCTCCTTTATTACCGGTTTTAATAGCTCCAATCATACCAGTATCATGAACTATGGTCTGAATAAGTCTATTTATTTGCGTTCGTTGTGCTATTTGTAGATGGATTTTTAAGGTTGAAATGGCTTGACTAAGTCGGTCTGTAGGGGTTTCGTACTTAATAGTATTTTCCCATAAACTATCTCTTCCCACCTGAGCGATCTCAAATATCTCTACATCCGATATACCAAAAGCTGGTCCACGTAAAACACCAATTAACGATGTATTATTACCTTCAGGATTAATGAGAAAGTGAAGGTAGTTCCAAATATCATAGATTTCTTGACGTTGATAGAAACCAATACCACCGGAGGTAAGATAGGGGATACCAAAGTCGTTTAGTGCTACTTCTATAATAGGTAAATGTCTTCTTGCACGGATAAGAATGGTAATATCACCATATTCAATTGGTCTTGGTATCTCTTTATTATCTATTCCACGTACCCATATTTCCTCTTTAGAATCTATCATACTCTTAATTTTTTTTGCGATAAATACCGATTCAGGAACTTCATCCTCCTCTTTACGCAGGATAATTTCGACTGAACCATTTCCTGCAGCACCGCGTGCTTTATTTAATGGTTCATATATCACCTCAAATTCATTCTCAGATACGTCCTGAAATTGTTTATCAAAAAGGTAATTCACGAATCCTACTACATCTTGCAAAGAACGGTAATTCTCTTGAAGACTTATAATCTCTCCATTATGTTCTTCTATTTTTTGTTTTGTTTTATCAAAGACACGCACATCAGCTCCACGAAATCCATAGATGCTCTGTTTCGGATCACCTACAATGAATAGATTTGAATCGTTGAGATCATTTGTGAGTAGATTCACCAGTTCATATTGTAATTCGTTAGTATCTTGATACTCATCTATCATGTAATAGTCATACTGTCTTCTGATATTTTGACTTACAGTATCGTTGTTTTTTAATAGGTAGACAGTTCTAAGTTGAAGGTCTTCGTTATCCAATTTTCCTTGAGTGAATTTCATCTCTTGGTAGTTTTTCACTATTAGTTGATATATAGGAAGTAGATTTTGAGAAAACTTATATAAAAACTCGTCATCAGTTTCAAAATCAGTATTGTCATCATATACTGGTGCTGATTTAATCTTCTTGGCTATCTCTACAACAAACCTAATTTCGTCATCTATCTCAGATGTATCAACCCGAGTTCCAATAAGATGCATTTTTGCAATTTTATTATCTTTTGTAGTAATTAATGGAGCGATAGCTATGAGTAATTCACGCTGTATTTTGGTATCTCCATTCTGGAAAGATAAAGTCTCAATTTGTTGTAATAGTTCTCTTGTTTTCTCTACATTTTTACCTTTGGAAATTCCAAGTATAGTATATAGATTATCTACAAAGTCTGATAGTTCACTTTCTGTCAATATAGCTGCATTAAATATCTCATACCATACCTGTGGTATCTCAGTATTGTTGATATTTTCATAAACAGATTCTCTTAGTAATTCAATAGTCGAACGTTTGTTCACCATCCTCAAGAGTAAATCTATCAGATATTGACTATTTCTGGTCCTATATAAACAATATTCAAGTTGAGAGTATAGTGGGTTATCCACACTTGATACAATAGTATCGAATGAGTTTTTGATGACTTCTCGCAATAAGAGATTTTGTTCTATACCTTCAATTACATTAAATGAAGCTGGTATTTTAGCATCAAATGGGTATTCTCTTAAAATTCGTGCACAGAATGAATGTATTGTTGAAATAGGAGCAGTATTCATCTCTTCAATACATTTTTCACGAATATCCATGTTCCGAACATAATGGAGTTCTTCAATAATCCGTGCTTTGATCTCAGCAGCAGCCTTCTTAGTAAAAGTGATTGCTACAATTTGACTTGGCGCAGCATTTCCACTACGAAGAATTTCCAGGTATCGTTCCACTAAGACTGTCGTCTTACCAGAACCTGCACCGGCAGTGACACAGATATGTTTATCAATGTTAAGAGCTTCTTGTTGATTTTGGGTTAAATTCATAATTCTTAGTTATAAATAACTAATTCTAATCTGTATTTCCAATTGGTAGCGGAACAATTGCCTGTGGTGGTATTGATACGTTAACTGTATCACCTTCATTTTTTAATTCTATATTAGGGTTGTATAGAACCGTTTTAATAGTATGTTGTTCAGCAATCATAAGTTCATATTCCTCTACTCTACCTAAGTAAGTAATATGAGAGAGAGTTGCATCAAATTGGTTAACATTGCTATCCTGATTTAGCAGTATAGTTTCTGGTCGTATGGAACAAGTCACCGCCTGTCCAGGTGTGAATTTGTGATATACACACTCAGAATGGAGCAATCCTACTGGAGTTTCTATTTTAACGCTCCCATTTGAAATTTCTTGTATATTCCCTGAGATGAAATTCGTTTCACCAACGAAACTCGCTACAAAAGGATCTGTAGGAAACTGGTAGATTTCTCGTGGAGAACCAGTCTGGACAAAAACACCATCTTTCATGATAGCCATACGTGTCGCCATTGAAATCGCTTCTACTTGATCATGGGTAACATATATTGTTGTTATCTGAGTTCTATTATGTATTTCTCTGATTTCATTACGTAGATTTTGACGGAGCGCGGCATCCAAATTACTCAACGGTTCATCAAGAAGTAGAACACTGGGTTCAATCACTAATGCCCGTGCCAGAGCAATCCGTTGTTGTTGTCCGCCAGAAAGTGTATTAACTGGTCTGTCGTGGTATTCTCTCATCTGCACCAAATCAAGGACAGAATCTATCTTCTTTTGTCGATCTTGCTTTTCAAACTTCCTTAGTTTTAATCCATAGTCAACATTCTGTTCTACTGTCATGTGAGGCCATAGAGCATAATTCTGGAATACCATTCCAGTGTTTCGCTGGTGTGGAGGTATATTATTCATTTCCGTCCCATCAAACCGTAATACACCAGTATCAGGACGATAAAATCCTGCAATAACCCGTAAAAGGGTTGATTTACCACATCCAGATGGTCCAAGAAGAAAGAACAGTTCCCCAGGTTCAATGGTTAGTGATACATCATTAACAGCATAGGTTGTATCAAAAGATTTTGTTATATGGTCTAACTCTACAGCAACGGACATAAAACGCACCTTCATTTAATTATAATTAATCACATTCTATATAAATGATATCCTATCAATTCACAGTATCTATATCCTTAACACATCTGAAACCAATAGTACTACCAGAAGTAAGATGATACCATCGATCAGATACTCGGAGATCGTCTTTACTTCCACCCCAAGCTCCACCTCGTAAGATTCTAAAATTCTCATTTTCAGGTGCTATACTCCTACCGTATCTTGGATTGTGTTCTGTTGAAAATTTATAGAATTCCGGATTATATTCATCAAAGCACCATTCCCATACATTACCAATCATATCGTATAGTCCGTATCCATTGGGTGTAAAGCTTCCAACTGGAGATGTCCATTTCCAATTATCTTTTCCTTCAATCCCACCGAAATTAGCATCATCATGTGTGATTATATTAGAATTAGCATATACCTTTCCAATTAATCCACCTCGCGCAGCATATTCCCACTCCGCTTCTGTTGGCAGCCGTTTTTTTGCCCAGTGTGCATAGGTAATAGCATCATTCCAAGAAACATTTACTACAGGAGCATCAGGTTCATTAAACTTTGGATCATGCCATAAAGGTGGTGGGGAATAACCGGTTGCGATTACAAACTTCTGATAGTGTGCATTTGTAACTTCGTAGATATCAATATAAAAGGCATCAAGAGATACAGTATGTACAGGGAGTTCATCATCATCTCCGATATCAGTTTCAGAATTCCCCATCTCAAATCGTCCAGAAGGAATTAACCTCATCTGCCTACCATCTATAGTTGAGATTATACTATCAGGTAATTTAGCTTCTATTGATGTTTGATTAGAGGAATCTGTACATGCAGATATTATACATAATGATATTACAATTATTGATAACGTCCTGATTTTTGTGTTATACATTAATTCTTGATGAAATCTCATTAGCAGTTTGAATTAAACAATCTATTTCATCATCATATAACGTTCTAATATCAAAGTATAATTTATTATCCTCTATTCGTCCAATCACTGGAGTACTTGCATACCGGAATAACTCTGATAGTTTTTCTACAGAAATTACCTTCGGAGTTAGCACTATAGCAACACTATCTAAAGTTTCTTCAGGTAATGAACCACTACCAATTTGGGATTTCGTTTCAGATACTTCAATTGAGATACTATCTTGGAAAACACTCTTTAATCTCTCAGATACATATTCAGCAGAAACATATAATTCCTCTACAGGACGTATGTATCGTTGTAGCATTGGAAAATCATCAGTAATATCATTATCTAAATATAGATAATTCTGTAGTGTGGTTGAGAGTGCTGCAATTGTCAATTTATCTACCCGTAATGCTCGCATCAAAGGGTTTTTTCGTATCTGTTGTATCATCCGTGATTGACCTGCAATTATTCCAGCCTGTGGACCACCTAACAATTTGTCCCCACTAAAGGAAACTATATCAACTCCAGCTTCAATTCTATCTGCTACAACAGGTTCGTATGGAAGACCATAATTTGATAGATCCACTAATGCTCCACTCCCCAAATCCTCCATAATTGGGATATTATGTTCCTTCCCAAGTTGTGCTAATTCTCGGATGTCTGGAGTTGAAGTAAAGCCAACAATCTTATAATTGCTGGGATGAACTTTCAGAAACAGTGCAGTATTCTCATTTATCGCATCTTCATAATCACGTAGATGCGTTCTATTTGTTGTCCCGACTTCTTTAAGAATTGCACCACTTGCAGCCATCACATCAGGTATACGAAATGCACCACCAATTTCAATCAGTTCACCTCGCGAAACAATTACCTCTTTCCCTTGTGCAAGCGTGTTTAATGAAATAAGTACTGCAGCAGCATTATTATTGACTATAGTAGATGCTTCACAACCTGTTAATTCTTGAAGTAAAGGTTCAGTTAGTCTATCCCTATGTCCCCTTGTTCCCGTTTCTAAGTCGTATTCTAAATTAACATAATTCTGTGCAGCATTCACAATATTATCACATACTGATTCTGGTAGTAATGATCGTCCAAGATTCGTATGAGTTATAGTTCCAGTAGCATTTATTACAGTACGGATAGGTGGTTTTAATTTATCCTCAAGATGTTGAATAACTAACTCAGGAAATTCATCACGGTTAGGAATTTTAATCTCTGTATTACCTTCTAAGATCTGTAATCTAAAATCTGAAACGATAGAACGCAATATGTCCGTAATCAATGATCTTGAATACGATTTAAATAATTTGATGATTTCAGGTTGAGTCAGAAGTCTTTCGATTGCAGGAAGTTTTCGAAGTAATTCTTCCTTATCGCTTCCAATTTTTTCTGTAGACAAATCTCTTCCTAATAGTGAATAAGAATGTATATAGGACAATGTCGATAGATAGGTAAAACCACTATGGAATTTTACCAAACGAAGAGTGGATTGTCAATGGAAAGTGGTCAGGTGGGATAGATATTGGAATCCAGATACCATAGCAGCATAATGATTAGTGATAAATACTTTACACACCAAAAGAATACATAACTGTTGACGAATGCATATACATAAGATATAATTCATAAGAGACGGGGTATTTTTGTTGTATTATGTAAGTTGATAAGCACGTATACATACATTTCTTATTCATTATTTGAAATGTATATTTACTCAACAACTTTATCTCTTTTAATATTTGAAAGACATACCTGTGTGTAAAAATGAATATACAGAAAAACGTACTGATTGTTGATACTGATGTTCGTCAACGAGAAGTAATTTGTCAAACATTAGATGGTGAAGGCCTTAACCTAATTGTAAGTGGAAATATGTACCAAGCATTCCATCGAATTGAACATATGACGATGGATATCTTGATCGCGCCATTAAAGGCGGAGCGAATAGACGGATTTTCACTTTTAGAGGCTGCAACTCGACACCATCCTGATGCGGGTATTATTTTTATAACTGCACCAAATGTGTTAGAAACAGATACGGGGATTCGAGCGATGCTTTCACATGAAAGCACCTACTTTATTCCAAAACCCATTAATCCTACCCATTTAAAAGTACTTCTTAATAAGATCCTTCAAAATCAAAGACTTACCTTTGAAAACCGACAGTTAAGATCCCAGATAGATGAAAAAGAAGGTCTATGTAAACTGACCGGAAATTCACCCCAACTAATCCATATACGCGAATTAATCACACAGATTGCTCCAACAAAGGCTACAGTCATGATATACGGTGCTCGTGGAACAGGCAAAGAATTAGTTGCTCGAGCAATACACCATAGGAGTTTACGGCAAGGTGCGTTAATAGCGTTTAATTGTGCAACACTAAATGAGAATTTGGCAGAATCAGAACTTTTTGGACATGAACGAGGAGCTTTTAGTGGAGCATATAATCAACGCAAAGGAAGGTTTGAACTGGCACACGGTGGAACGCTTTTCCTTGATGAAGTATCTCAACTTAGTCTCTCTAATCAATCAAGATTATTGCGTGTTTTAGAAGAGCGAGAATTTGAAAGAGTTGGAGGTAGCAAAACAATACAGGTTAATGTACGAATTATTTGTGCTACCAATCATGACTTGGAGGCTGCATGTTCAAGAGGAGAATTTTTACATGATCTGTATGATCGACTAAATGTTGTATCAGTTAACCTACCAGAACTACAACAACGTATTGAGGATATTCCTTTACTGGTAAAGGATTTTCTTGAGGAATTTAGTAGAGAGAACAGTAAAACTTTGAGAACACTAACACCCGAAGCAGTTCGATCTCTAATGAAATACCACTGGCCTGGAAATGTACGGGAGTTAAAGAATTGTATTGAAGGACTGGTTGTTATGTCTACGCAAGAAACATTACAATTGACAGATTTACCAGAACGAATTTTGAAGGTATCAGGAGAAATAGATTCTACTATTTCCTATGCACCTACTTTACATCAGAGTGAACCTGTAGGGAATGGTTCACAACCATTAGATGTATCTGTAGGGATGACACTGGAAGAAATTAATAAAGAAGTATTACGTGCTACATTAGAATATACAAATAATAATAAAGCAAAAGCTGCAGAAATTCTTGATATTAGTAGACGAACTATACAACGGAAATCAAAAGAATACGGTCTATGTGATGATTAAATAATCCTTCTGACAGTAATTCCTTTCTTGGTTACCCATATCTTATTTTGTTCTCATAAGACCGTTTATAATATTCTGCCTCTTTTAGATTTGATGATGCCGCATCATCAATTAAGAAGACGGCATTCGGATGCATTTGTAATGCTGATGCCGGTACCATAGCACTGATCGGACCTTCAATTGTTTTAGCAATAGCATCTTTCTTCACTGTGCCTCTTGCTAATAGCAGACATTGCTTTGCATCCATAATTGTTCCAATTCCCATTGTAATTGCCATTTCGGGAACAGCATCGATATCATCACCAAAATGGACTGCATTCGCTTTAAGTGTACTCTTGTATAAAGTTACCATTCGAGTACGAGAGGCAAACGATGACCCCGGCTCATTAAAACCTATGTGTCCGTCCTGCCCAATTCCGAGAACCTGTATATCAATACCGCCATACCTCTTAATAGAATCTTCATACGCTTGGCAAAAAGCGACATGGTTTTCCACGATATTCTGTGGGATATTCTGATTTTTCTTCGGAATGTTTACATGTTCGAAAAAGTGCTTCGCCATGAATGTATGATAACTTTGAGGGTGATCCTTCGGTATCCCAATATATTCATCCAGATTAAAAGTAGTAACCTTAGAGAAATCAAGTCCATCTTCCTTATGCATTTGTACGAGTAATTTATAAAGACCTATGGGTGTACTTCCCGTAGCCAAACCTAATACGAGATTAGGTTTTTTAATTACTGCATCACGAATAATTTCCGATGCAACGACAGATAGTTGATGAGTATTAGGTTGAATAATTACTTCCATCTGAATAGAAAGTGTTATACCTCTCCGGCAATGATCTTAGTCATATCACTGCTTATTTTATGCAATGTGCCATCAGGGTCATCCGCATCTACCGGTAATTCTGCTGTCATATAGTCATCATAACCTACATCATTCAATGCTGACATTACTTCATTCCAATCAATTGTGCATTCATCAATTAAATATGTAAACCGATGTTCGTTTGCATTAAACCCTTTCACATGTACCTTAGATATGCGACTACTAAGAGAACGTATCCAATGTTGTGGAAAACCGTAGGCAACAATATTTCCGACATCAAAATATGCCGAGACAGATTCACTTTCAAATTCATCAAGATACTGCGCAAACTCCATTGGACTCAATAGGAATTTGTTCCATACATTTTCTATTGCAATAGTAAGTCTTTTTTCCTTTGCTGTTGGAATTAATTTCTTAATTTCTTCTTGTGAACGTTGGTATGCTTCCTCATAAGTTGTGCTTGGATTCACTACTGCCGCAACCAATAATACAGTATCTGCTCCAATTGTCTCGGCTGTTTCGAGAGATGTCACCACTGCATTACGGGATTCTTCACGAACAGAAGCATCAGCATCTGATAGCGGGTGGGACCAATGTTTCCCATTCATGACGCTACATAATTCTATATCAATATCGTCAGCAAGTTGCTTTATTTCCAGTCTTTGTTCCTGAGTTTCCAATGGGCCAATTTCCACACCATCAAAACCTGCATCTTTAGCATTTTTGAATCTTGCTTCAGTTGTATCCCCTGGTATGGAACCAATGCATATTCCCTTTTTCATTTAACTCCTCGGTAGTTAGTATCAAAAATCACAATCAGTTAAAGATTATTTCCCTTTAATTTAAACTTCAGACACAAAATAAAAACAAAAAGGGACAACTTCAAAGTTGCCCCTTCAATATTATTTAAAACTTAGTCTCGATTCGACTTTATCTGTCCCCATGATGTGGCAAGTTTATCTGTGGGTTCTACAGGTAGAAGGTCCCCGTCCATAACACTTTGTACTTCATCCGCATCAAGAGCTCTATTATATACATACAGATCATCAATATAAAATGTAGCAGCTCTATATCCTGTTTTACCAATGTATAGTTTTTCTGCACCTTGTTGGTGGTTGGCAGGAACACCAATCTTCAATTGTTCTTCACCATTAATATAAAAGTGTAAAGTACCATCTTTTTTTTATTCCCGCAACATGATACCACTGTTTCAAATCAAACACACTACCTTCACCGGTTGGACCGGCACAACCTGTTCCTTGGTTTCCAGGATTGAAACGCCAATGTATGTTTAATGAATTTGGACAGATCCAGATGCCTGGAGATCTATCTGAAGCAGGAGCTTTCTTCGCAATTATTTGACTCCATGCACCGTTGTGTGCGGAAATGAAGTTTAACCAAAATAGATAACTATTATCCTGATAATCTTCCAATTCTTTGAAAGTATTTACTTGAACTTCAGCATTGGCATCTCTAATTTCAAGTGAACCTTTACCATATTTTTTTTCATCCGTTGATATATCTGCTTTTCCAACTATATTAGCATGGTTTCCACCACCAGTTTTATCTTCGATTTTTCCGCCATTCTCATTATCAAAATCTAAGTATAGAATCAAACCTTTGTCTTTAATGTCAGCAGGTGAAGTTTGAATTGCCACAGAAAGTAGTATTGTGACAAACAAGTATATTGTATTTTTCATTTAATTTCTCCTATAATGAGTTTAAGCCATTTTAGTATTCATTGAATATGTTATAGATACAATGTAAGTAAAAATGATAAGAATTGAATAAGGGACAGCACGGAATCTGTCCCAATATTATAAAATTGTAATTAGTCTCTATTTGTCTTGACTTGCCCCCAAGTAGTTGTAAGTTTAGCTTGTGGTTGGACAGGAAGTAGTTCTCCATCCATCACACCTGCAACTTCATCAGCATCAAGGGCCCGGTCATATACATAGAGATCATCTAAAATAAACTTTGCGGAGTTATATCCGGTTCTACCTATGTATAATCGTTCATTTCCTTGTACATGATCGGCGGGAACATTGTTTTGTTGAGTCCGTTTACCATTAACATAAAATGATATCTGACCACCCCTTTTTAGCACCAGCGATATGATACCATTCACCTATTTCAAAAACAGAATTCTCACCAGTAGGACCTGCACAGTGTGGACCTTGATTACCGGGTTGAAATCGCCAATGGATATGAAGAGGAACCCGATCACATGTCCAAATACCTGGTGATCTATCCGAATTTGGAGCTTTCTTGGCAATGATCTGATCCCAACCACCAGAGTTAGCTTTTGTGAAATTCACCCCAAAAAAGGAAAGTATTATCCTTATATGACTCTAATTCTTTAAATGAATCTACAGTTACACTTGAGGAATTAGTATCGCATAATAATGCACCTTTTCCGTGCACAGCATCATCAGTGACAATTTTCGCGTCAGCAACAATTGTTGCATCATTGCCACCACCAGTTTCGTCAATAATCTTACCACCACTCTCTTTGTCAAAACTGAAGTACAGGATTAAACCGTCGTCTTTAACAGCCGCATCTGCAGTGTGAAGTCCACCCATTAATAGGATTAGGACAGACAAATATACCACTAATTTCATTTTTTACCTCCGTGATTGAGTTTTGGTCCAATTCTTATTATCACTATAAAGAACAGTTTTATAGTCTCATTATACTATATTAGAGTAGATTAAA
>CBDBFU010000010.1:0-91232 GCA_965205025.1 Candidatus Poribacteria bacterium | reverse complement strand
TACCATTTCTAAATAATGATTGCCCATTATTAATTGAAGAAACCCCCTAAGTCCCCCTTGTCAGGGGGACTTCTAAGAGTATTCGTAATGTGAACTATTTAAATAGAATTGGTATAATAATCACATCGTATGGTGGAATACCGTATAGATGTCTACCAATTGTGGATTACATAGACAGGTGAGGAGTTTTCTGATAGTTGAATTTCTACCCAATCGGCATCATTAAGAAATTCGTTGCGAAGTGCGTTTGTATTATGTGGGTGAATTTGGAATGATGATAGAGACCATCTTAGATTGGTTGAGCTTTCAACGATTGCATCCGGTTCATCTGCTATGATAGAAACGCGTTGCAAATTGTCATTCTGTCGTTTTATTCGCAATTGAGATGTTAGATAGTAGATAGTTTGTTGTGGATCGCGCATCTCTGCTTTATATTCTTCGGTATAACCGACATTGTAATATCCGAATGGCATGAGTTTCAGATTACCGAGAAAATGATCTGTCTCATATTCACTCGGTTTAGGTAATCCACCATAAATGATAATACGGCTATAACCATATTCTTCTAACACATATTTTACTGCCAACTGACCATCAGTGTAATCTTTATCGGTCTGTCCCACCCACTCTTCAACGACCTTTCTGGCTTGTGTTTTTGTATCGTTGACAGAATCCAGATCCCCTATCAATATATCAGGTTTTAGTTTGATCCCGTCTACCTCATTCAATTTATCAAATATCTGTAATCCACCATCTGCACATATCAGGTATCCATCGTTTTCAATGCCTTTCTCGATCTCTTTTCGATAAAAGGCGAGATTACTATGATCGTAGAATCCGTTGAGGAAAATTAGTGCCGATTTCATTTTAGTTTCGTAATGTTATAGGATGGAATTAACTTCGTGGGATGAAATGACAGTTTTACCCGTTTGATATTCTCTAAACCGGAATCATCCATTGCATTAATCCACTTGTAGGTATGCAATAATTCTTTGCAGAATTCACGATAGATATATTGAGCCAGACCTTTGATTGATAGCTTCGATATTTCGAACAGAATACAGAATGTATCACGATTCAACTCATAACCAAAAGTATAGGCTTGTACTTCATCGTTGATACGTACTACTTTTCCGATAAGACCTAATTCCTGAAAGTTAGATATTCCTATGGGTGTGTGCGGATCTTGAGTCATCTAACATGGCTTGGTATATTGGATCATCATATTTTTCTGAACGGTCTTTTTGCCAAGTTTCATAGAGGTTAAGACATTCATCTAAGTAAATGTCATCATACGGTTCATAAATTACCGATGGGTTGTGTCTTATGAATGTATTATAAGCATTCCTTTGCGGTTTAAAATTATCACCTCTCAATTCACCTATACTCTTTGCAGCGTAAAGATACTCAGTTTCCTTTAAGAATACCTCAAAACTGTAATCCTTGAACATTGGTAGAAGTTCTTCAGGAACATTTTCAACCCGTGCGAATTGTGGATTTCGATTTGATTCCAGCATAAATTGGTATGAGTCAAGAAGTATGTTTTGATAATGGATTTCTTCAATTTCACAAGGAATCGGTAAGATTGGCATGTAATAGTCGTTTCCCTGTTTGGCGTAAATACATAGATATTCTTTTTCTTCTGTGTTTATATCTATTTTAGGATTGTTTGAGGACTTAATAATTGCGTAGTATAGGTTATAGAATTCTTGCCAAATGTAAATTGGGGCGAATGCATAATGCGATAGTTGAAAACGTGAGTGGGAATTGAATTGATCAAGGATTGATTTATCATCAATTGTCAGAGGATGTAGATGCATGAATCAATTCATGATTGAGTGTGTGAAACACTTGTACTGTGTCCTGATAATCACCAATCAGACACCAGTTCGATGATATCTGTGATAAAATTTCATCCGATTCAACATAATTGATAATGTGTTGTAGATGCTGCTTGAAACTTTCTGTTTCCCAATGTTCCTCACTATAGGGACAGAGCATATCTATACCTAAAACAATCTTACTCCTATCTTCAGTAAACATTAGTGTGAATGGATATAGTTGACAATCAAGAGGACGGTAGTTGTATATTGAACATTCACTCGTTTCAGGTTTAAAAAAGGGACAGATATAATAATCTTTATACGGCTTTAATGCTATCTGTGAACTACTCCCATCTTGTTGAGGTATGAAGAGAGAACGATCCGCGTTGTGGGTAATTGCTTTTTCTGTTTCTCGTTTGGTGAAAATGGGTGCAAGCGGACTATCCGACTCTAAAAAACGACAGCACACATCACATGATAGGCATACCTTGTTAGGTATGATTTGGTAGAGTGTTTCGTTTGACATGATGTATGACATGGTGTGGTTGCCATATCTTATACCATTTCTAAAAAGTATATCCCATGAACAGTTTTTATGCATGTCTTGAAAAACTGCACAAACTGGAAGTTTATGCTACATTAAAAGAGGCATTAATTATCAGAAATGGTATTATTTAGAAAGAATTTTACCGATTGTCTCAATTACTCTATAAACGTCAGATTCTGTCATTCCTGGATGAAGGGGTAAACTCACCACACGTTCAAACACTTCTTCAGCACAAGGAAAATCCCCCGCCTTATATCCGTACTGTTTCTGATAAAACTCAAATAGGTGTAGTGGAATATAGTGGACACTACATTCAATGTTTTCTTCTCGCATGGATTCAACAAATGTGTCACGGTCTACTTGGTTGAGTTGGATGATGTAAAGATGCCATGCATGCTGGATTGTGTTATCTGGTACAAATGGAGTGGATATTTGTGGGAGTTTTGCTAACTCTTGGTGGTATATTTGTGAGAAATTAGTACGTCGTTCATGCTGTTTATTCAATTTCATCAATTGACATAATCCCATTGCAGCCTGTATATCCGTCATATTGTATTTATACCCTTCAGTTGTGATGTCATATCGCCAAATACTACGGCGGGACTGTCGTGACCATGCGTCTTTATCAATACCATGTAGACGCATTGTTCTGAGGGGTTCTGCAAGTGAATCGTTGTTGGTAGTAATCATACCACCTTCACCTGTCGTCAAATTTTTATTCGCATAAAAACTAAAGGATGATAGGTCTCCTATCCCACCAATATATTCTCCCTTATATACTGTGGGGATAGCATGTGCTGCATCATCAAGTAATAGAAGATCGTGTGTTCTGCAGATCTGCTTTAAGGAATCCATATCACACGGAAGTCCTGCAATGTGAACAGGCATGATCGCTTTAGTGTTAGGAGTAATGGCATTTTCTATTGTGTTGACATCAATGTTTAGGGTTTCTGGGTTAATGTCAACAAAAACAGGTTTTGCCCCGACATATCGGATGGCTTCTGCAGTAGCGGTAAAAGTATAGGGTGTTGTAATAACCTCGTCATCAATACCGATACCGCTCACAACAAGACTTAGATGTAATGCTGCAGTACACGAACTAACTGCGATTGCATGTTTGGCACCAAGGTATTCTGCAAATGCACGTTCAAATTCACGAACTCTTGCTCCTGTGCTTATCCATTTGGATTCCAGAACTTGGCTAACGGCTTCGATTTCTGTTTCATCAATCCATGGTCGACTAAAAGGTATGAAAGGGTTTTCTGCCACAAGTAATTCCTTTAGTTGGTTCAGTATTGACTATTTATTTTCTATATCTGTTGTATGGGGCCCTAAAATATGTATCATTGCTTCTAAGGCAAGAACGTAACTATATGCTCCGAAACCCCCTATTACACCCACTGCTATGCCAGAAATATAGGAATGGTGTCGAAATTCTTCACGAGCATATATATTGGAAAGGTGAATTTCAACAACTGGCACGCCGACAGTTGAGAGCGCGTCCCGAATTGCAATGCTGGTATGCGTGTAGGCTGCAGGATTGATGAGAATACCATCTACCCAGTCTATGTGGTCCCCGATAATTGTAACAAGTTCACCTTCATGGTTAGATTGTTTTATTTTTAGGACTACATCGTGAGGAGATGTTGCAACAAACTGATCCAGTGCACCATTAATATCGTTCAATGTTTGGTGTCCGTATATTTCTGGTTGGCGTTTGCCCAATAGGTGTAGATTTGGTCCATGAAGGACAAGGATATTCATATCAAATTTTACCTTATATATTCTGTATTGACATACGATTATTATCTGTAATTTTCTGATAGCATTGTAATGTAAATTAAAATTGAAAGCAACCGAAATTGGGGTATGTAAAGTTTTGTCCCTAAACATAACGCTGCTATAGTATGTGGATACCAATATATATCTCAAGAATCATTTTACAAACAATGTTACTCATGCTTCAAAGTGAGATCGAACACCTAATTTATTGGATGAATGGATAATGTGAATGTAAAAAAGTGTTAATATCTATCGTTTTGAAATGATAGCACTTTCACGGAAACCTTCACGGAGCAATTCTACGAACCCTTATTCTATAAGGGTTTATAATTTCAATTAGACCAATTTTCCGTGAATCACATACGTTAATTATGCTATAACTTAATTGTGTGTTGAGTTTTCTATAGACATAGTACTCCTTTGGAGTACGGTATTTTTGATATAGAAAATTGAATAAAAAAAAAGACATAAAAACAGAGATTTAATCCTAATATGCATACAGAAAATTGGTCTGAAAACAGACATTTAATCCTAAATACTCGGACAGTATATCGTGTTGTTGTTGCATGAGTCTATGGGTCGAAAACATGAAAAAAGTTACACTTTTTGTCACACGGTGTGACATTGAAATTGGTGTAAATTACCCCTGTAACCCCTGTCATAGAGTGGCTTTACTCCACTTTGAATTGACTTTATAAGAATTTCTAAAATGTGTGGTTTGTGTTCTTTTTCTCCATTCTGATTTTGACATTTCCAACGGTTAAAAAGGTATACTTTTTTGACGTATATGTGACTTTGTAATTAGGATCGTTTTTATAGATAGTCATTAGTTTTTAGTTTGTGTTCTAACCCTTAATTTTTTCATTTTGACAGATATTCTTAATATGTTTTTCTGTTTTTGTGATATATGTATGTTAGTTGTTATTGATGGGTGTTTTCTTCAATTTAATTTAAAAATGTTTGATCCGTTTCATTTAATGCTTGTTAATGCCATAAACTTTATATACCCGTCTTAACTGAAGAAATTTGGAAAGAAGGCAATATGTATACTGCCTATTGTCCGGAACTCGACAGACAAGCCAATACCTTGAGGGGTGTAGGTTGTCGCCGTGGATAATGAGGATATCATCTTCTCCAGTTGGGTTGCAGGAGCGGGATTCGTCTGTTTTTAGGGTACGGTATTATCACGGATTTACAATACGTTGTTGCTTCAGTGTTTCTATTTCACGTGTGAGGTTTTCAATCTGTTTCTCCATCACGCGATCCTTTCTACTACGCCATATAATACCATTTCTATAAATGATTTTCCCATGATTAGGTGATATTTATGTCTTGAAATACTACACAAACTGGAAGTTTGTGCTACATTAAAGAGATTTCATTAATGGGGCTTTAATTACCAGAAATGGTATAACAATAATCTGCGGGATACCTATTGCTACAATAATTAGTACGATTATCCATGCCGTTTGTTGATGAACTTTATCAAGATTGCCGCGCATCCAAGCAACACTTTGCTCTACCTTCTCGAACCGTGTATCTAACGTGTCAATTTTTTCAGCGTTTTTTGCAATTTCTGCTTTGAGTTCTTGCTTAACTGTGGTGATCTCCGCTTTGAGTTCCTGCTTAACTGTGGTGATCTCCGTTTTAACTTCCTCTTTGACAATCAAGCGGATTTTATCAAAATCCTTAGACGTTAAATCTGCCAATGCAGGCAAAGTAATTATTCCGAATATTAATATGAAAAACAATATCGGTTTCATTGCGTTTCTCCTTCTGATTATAATACATCATATTTTCTTTAGGTTGTCAATGATTTCCACATTTTAACGTCTAAATCGAATCACGTTTTTGCCTTTTCCAAGCGAGTTGTTACAAGTTGTGTGACCGCTTCGTAAACTCCGTCACATTCCCCTGGTGTTAATTCTAATATATCAAAAACAATATTGTCAATCTTACGGCGTGCATCGGTATAACTCACTGAAAAGCGTATTTATGTCCAAAGCAGACATATTTACATAGCACTCCGTTGGAGTGCGGGTTGTCTGCCTCTTATTTCTATAGACATATCACGCCTCATGAAGTTAAAGAATTTATTCGGGTAATTTCCAGTTTCTTGTAGAATCCGGTGCGGTGAATCAACGGTATGAATGCCATAAGGCATTCCCCGGGAAACCGCACCTACCAGCTCTGGGTCCAAATTACCTATTTTATTTTTTTAACTTCATCTGGCGTGAGGAGACATCGTAATGTCGGTATCGTTAGTTCTCTATTGATTGCATCTATCACACGGATAATACCATTTCTAAAAAGTGGTGCCGCATTACAGGTGCTATAAACATTCCGTCCCTACGGGACTCAATTATAGGGTATCCCCGTTTTTCTATAGACATTCCGTCCCTACGGGACTCAATTATAGGGTATCCCCGTTTTTCTATAGACATTCCGTCCCTACGGGACTACATTTAATGTATGATAACTTGTTATGTTATAGCAATAGTAGGTTTGTAGACATATTCTATAAAGAAATATATTCTAAATTGACGCCTATATGGCATAAACTTTACACACCCACCGAAATTAGTAATGTAACCTCAAATCATCAACTAAATCATCAACCTTCCTAAACGCTGTAATAGTAAGGCATGAAAGCGGAATCATTAAATAAAAACAGAAAAAATCATCAACCGAATCATTAACCGCTGTAAAGTCTTATATAGTATGGGTTTATGGCGTAATCATTAACCATAATCGGTTAGAAATCATTAACCAAGGCATAATAGGTTCCGCGGGCTTTTCCACATTTTCTCAATAATCCACTTTCCACTAAGGTTGTTAATTCGTGGTAGGCTGAAGCGTTTGAAAGTTGAACAAGGTTTCGGAGTTCACGGTTTGTAATACGGCCATGTTCTTCAACATAAGCAAGGATTTTGAGTTGCCGTTCGGTAATAGCGACTTGTCCTATTTTATCTCGTAAAGCCCTATCCCTACTGTGCGTAAGCACTAATTCTTTTATTTTCTGCATTTCTGTGGCAATGCCAGCAGTAAAATATTCCAACCACGTTGTGAGGACGCCTGTTGTTCGGACACTTTGCAAAGCCTCATAGTAATCCGCAGGATTCAGGTCGTAATATTCTTCGAGCGAAAAGAGTTTCTTTATGTCGTAACCTGAATGATAGAGTATAAGGTTGGCAAGCGCGCGTGCTGTTCTACCGTTACCATCAAGAAACGGATGAATTGTAACCAACTGGTAATGTGCAATACCACTCTTTAGTAAAGGAGACAGTTGCTTTGCATTGTCGGATCGCAACCAATCCACCAACTCAAGCATGAGAATTGGTACTTCAGAAGCGGGGGGTGGTGTGTAGACCACTTCTTTAGTTTTGTTGTTTACGACATAATTCTGGATTTTACGGAATTCCCCCGGTTCATAACCATCTTCAATTCCATCAAGTATCAAGTAATGTATATGTCGGATCGTGCGGAGATCAAGTTCCATATCAGGATCGCCATAGACTTCATCTATGAAAGCAGCAACCTTCAAATAATTGCGAACCTCTTGTATGTCTCGTTCCCGTGCGACAACAGGTTTATCATCAATCAGGTCTCGAACCTGTTCTATAGTAAGTTGTGTGCCCTCAATCCGTGTGGTATGGTGTGCTTGACGAATTAATGCATCTTTCTGGAGTCGTGATTGCCAAATAGGTAGGATAGGAGAATTCTCTATAACCTCTTTTGCACCTTCAATATCCATTAGGTTTTTAACGATGGTGTGTGTATAACTGAATTCAGGTTTAAACATAGTAAGACCTTAATCTATTTGTGGATCAAGTGCATCTCTCAATGCATCTCCAAGTAGATTGAAACCTAAAACAATAAGAAAAATCGCTATTCCGGGAGCAGTAACCGCTATGGGTGCTTTCCGTATGAACTTTGTGTTTTCATTGAGCATTGCACCCCATTCCGGTACACCAACTTCTGCCCCCAGTCCGAGGAAACTGAGTCCTGCAGCATCTAAGATTGCTGCACCGATACCTAATGTGGCTTGGACTATCAATGGTGCAATACAATTGGGTAGAACAGTCGTTAGAAGAATACGGGTGTCACTGGCACCAATAACCTTTGCAGCCGTAACATAATCCAACTCCCGAACTTTCAGAACAGAGGCGCGCAGAATCCTCGCATATTGTGGAATATAGACAATTGACACCGCTATTATGGCATTGGTTAAACTTTGACCTAAGATAGTTACAATTACCATAGCGAGTAATATACTCGGCATGGCAAGCATCATATCCATCACACGCATTATCAGGTTATCAAGCCATCCACCAAAATAACCAGCGATTGCACCGAACAGTGTACCAAACCCCAGAGAAAAGGTCATGGCAATCAAACCGACTTTTAACGATATACGTGAACCGTATATTATCCTACTAAAAATATCCCGTCCTGTGCCGTCGGTACCAAGGTAGTGCTCTCCAGAAAGACCTTTAAGTCGCATTGCTACATTCGTTCTCATCGGATCATGGGTTGCGATCAACGGTGCTAATATAGCGACAAGAAGGAAAAAGAGAATTATTGTCGCACCGATTGTAGCTGACGGATGTCGTAATAATTTACGTATGATCTGTTGTTGTCCTGTGGGGGCAGTCGGTATGTTCATTGTGCTTCATCTCCTACTCGGATACGCGGATCAAAGTATGCATATAACAGGTCAACAATGAGATTGACGAACATAAAGAGCGCGGATACGAAAAGCACGCCACCCTGCACCGCTCTGACATCCCGAGCTTCAACGGAATCACGTAGCCATGACCCAAGACCTGGCCATGAGAAGATATGCTCTGTTAATATAGCACCACCCATAAGATATCCAAATTCAAGACCGATGACTGTTAATACAGGGACCATACTGTTTTTTAAGGCGTGTCTGATTATAACTGCCCACTTTGATAGTCCTTTAGCATAAGCAGTGGTGATGTAGGGTTGGTTCAACACCTCTAACAGGCTTGAACGTGTCATCCGAGCAATTATAGCCAATGGAATTGTGCCTAATGTAATGGCTGGGAGTATCAGGTGTTTTACCGCGTCTTTAAATGCTGTAAAGTTTCCTGCAAGTAAGGTATCAATAAGGTAGAATCCGGTAGGTGTGTTAATGTCTAAACTTAGGATCGGATCCAAACGGCCTGTTGCGGGGAAGATCTTGAAGTAATAGGAGAACAGTAAAATTAACATCAACCCTAACCAGAAGATAGGCATTGATATGCCAGCGAGAGATGTGGTCATAGATATATAGTCTAAGAATTTACCACGATAAACAGCTGCAATGATTCCCGCAGTAATACCAAATAGAATAGAAAATATCATTGCTGCAAGGGTTAATTCTGCGGTGGCAGGAAAATACTGTTTTATTTCATCTATGACATTTTGTTTTGACTTAAATGAACGTCCCAAATCGAGTCTGACAAGATCCCAAAGGTATTTCGCATATTGCTGATACAGCGGTTTATCCAAACCCATATCTTCTCTCAGTTGGGTGAGAATTTCTTCAGTTGCGCGTTCCCCGGCAATGGTGAGTGCCGCATCACCCGGAATCAAATGCACCATAAAGAAAACAAGAAGGGATACTCCAAGGAGTGATAGACCGATGGAGAGGAAACGTTGGATTAGATAGGATAGCAATATATAAGCCTCACAACCTACTGTTACAGAAGATCTTCATTTAGGAGGCGGGATTTAGAAAAACGGATTATGTAATTTTTCTTCACCAACTGTTGTCGGGGGACCGTGACCCGGGAATAGACGTACGTCATCAGGAAGTGAAAGTATATTATCGCGTACACTATTAATCTCATCTTCATAAGAGATGTTGGGACCACCGACTGATCCCGCAAAAATTGCATCTCCAACGAAAGCAGCTGTCTGGGTTACAAAACTGCAACCACCTGGGGTATGTCCAGGTGTATCAGCGACAGTGACCATGAGTTGACCTATACTTATTACATCTGAGTGTACCAGTTCTTTTAGATCGGTGTCGGTCTGAGGTTTAGGTTCGTTTTTATGGATATATGTTTGGCAATCCGTGGCACGTTGAAGCTGGGGTAAACCATTGGTATGATCCCCATGTGAATGTGTTAAGAGGATGGCAGTAGGGTTAACTTTATGTGTGTCAAGAACTTCTAAGATAATTTCAGGATGTGCAGCTGTATCGATTATGGCAGCCTCATCGGTTGCTTTACATATTAAGAGGTATGCATTGACTGGCCAACCACCGACAGGAGCACTAATTGTGACGACATCAAGTTGTGCTTTCGGGGGTTGTTGTTCTGGGAGGGGTTCCCACTGTTCAGTAGCAATTGCAAGCAATTTTCCGCCGTCTAAATTGAGCACTTCAGCGAGTTTATATACTTGCGACTCTGTTGGTTTTAAGGTATACTTTTCCATACGAGACAGATCCGACTCAGTGATTTCTGATGCCTCTGCGACTTCACCCTGAGACATGTTCTGTCCACGTCGTGCTTTACCAATTATATCACCAAATTCATCTTCAAGTGCGTATGCCATGATGTATTCTCCTACAATATGGAATTAGAAATATTATAGCAAAGTTATAGGGATAAAACAAACAATATAGGTAAAATAAAATGAATACACAAGATACTGCTGAATTTAATCAGGAAGTCCTTCCATCGGAGTACGATGGGATGACTTTAAAAGAATTTCTTGAGAGTGATTTAGAAGGATTTGAATACAGGGCAGGAGAATTAATACCGATGCCACCACCTACTATGGAGCATGGTGAAATAAGCATGAGTCTTATATTACCTTTAGGGACATATATCCGTGAAAAACAATTAGGACAATTATATCCCTCAGATACAACCTTTAAGTTAGCAGACCGTGTGGTGAAACCGGATATTGCTTTTGTTACAAAAGAACGTTTACCTGACAACAGACGACAATCATCACCTGTACCACCGGACTTAGCAGTTGAAGTTGTCTCACCAACAGAACAAGAATATGATATTGTTGAGAAAGCATTGGCATATCTGAATGCAGGTACACGACTTGTGTGGGTTATCGAACCTATTGCGAAAACGGTAACGGTATATCGTTCAGAAACCGATATTCGGACACTTACACGAAATGATACATTGACGGGTGAAGATGTGATTGAAGGATTTTCTTGTCCAGTGATACAACTATTTGAATAAAATAATTCTAAATACGCAGTTATGGAGGAATGATATGAATACACAAGTTACTGCTGAATTTAATCAGGAAGTCCTTCCATCGGAGTACGATGGGATGACTTTAAAAGAATTTCTTGAGTGCGATTTAGAAGGATTTGAATACTGGGATGGAGAATTACTTCTAATGCCACCGACTTCAGGTGAACATGGGGATATTAGCTCTAACATTCAATGGTATTTGCAGTCACATGTTCGAACAAATCAGTTAGGACGCGTCTATACATCAGACACAGGATTCCAGATTGGGGACCGTATACTAATACCAGATGTAGCGTTTATATCCGCAACACGTTTACCTGAAGAACGGGAGACAGCATTTTCAATACCACCAGATATCGCTATTGAGGTAGTTTCTCGTTCCGATTCTCAATCTAAAGTAGCTCAAAAAGCATTGGCATATTTGGAAGCAGGTACACAACTTGTGTGGGTTATCGAACCTGTTACTAAAACAGTAACGGTATATCGTTCAGAAACAGTGATTCAGATACTTACACAAAATGACACATTGACGGGTGAAGATGTGATTGAAGGATTTTCTTGTCCAGTGATACAACTATTTGAATAAGGAGACTTTATGAAGCTTGGTTTAGTTACATATAATATGGCAAAAGATTGGGATGTACCCACGATTATTAAAAATTGTACGGAAACAGGTTTTTCTGGCGTTGAATTACGCACCACACATGCACATGGTGTTGAAGTTGACCTATCTGCGAGTGAACGTGAGGCAGTAAAAAAACAGTTTGCCGATTCACCTATTGAAATTGCAGGTTTAGGATCTGCATTTGATTATCATTCTACTGACCAAGACGCAGTCCGTAAGAATATAGATGGCACAAAGGAGTATTCCCAGTTAGCTGCAGATGTGGGGGCACCGGGAGTTAAAGTACGTCCGAATGGACTCCCCGGCGAAGTTCCCGTTGAAAAAACGTTGGAACAGATCGGTTTAGCATTACGGGAATGTGGTGAGTTCGCTGCAGATCTCGGGGTTGAAATTCGCCTTGAAGTCCACGGTGGAGGAACATCGGAATTACCACATATCCGTACTATCATTGATGTGGCTGACCATGAGAATGTGTATGTATGTTGGAATTCTAATTTTGGGGAAGTGGAAGATGGATCAATCAAAAATAACTTCAATTACGTTACTGGAAGAATCGGTTTAGTCCATATCACAGAATTACATCGTCGTGAATACCCTTGGCGTGAACTATTTACTTTGTTAAAGGAATCTGGATATTCTGGTTATACATTGGCGGAAATAGCAGGTAGTTCTGATCCTGTCCGTGTGATGAATTTCTATCGCGCATTATGGGAAGAATATAACAGATAATCTTTATCGTGACCCCAAATACAGTCGGGGATCGGAATCCGGAATCAACGGTATGAATGCCATTTAGGCATTCCCCGCCCACAGAAGAAATGTAAGAATCGGGGATCGGAATCCCCTCCCACAGAAGAGCACTGATGTTAAGTGTATAATATTAATTCTTAATTCTAATTATAATCACAATCTGAAGAGGTATCTACAATGAAAGTATACGTTTTATTATGTATTGCAATTATGATGGCAACTTCCATCGTAAGTATTGATGCTAAAATTGATCCTGATTCTATCGTAGGTATTTGGCTACTGGATGAAGGTAAAGGAGATAGTGTTAAAGACAGTTCCGGTAATGGAAACGACGGTAAAATTGATGGTGCAGAATGGACAGATGGAAAGTTAGGACAAGGACTTGAATTTGATGGTACGGCAAAAGTCCAAATTCCACCAAGTGAGTCAATTGATGATGTTTTTGATGGGTTTACCTATCTATTATGGATAAAACCAACGGGACAACCCCCGAACGCTCATACCCGCGTGATTGAACGTGACTGGCATAATCCTACCATAATGATCGGACCTACCGATTTTTATGCCAGTATTGCTGTGGATGCTGACCAAGCTGGGTCGAATGTACGTGGTGGTGCATGGGAAATGAACGAATGGAGTTTTGTTGCTATTACCCATGATGGAAATACACTGACGCTTTATGTTGATGGAGAATCTGTCGGAGATAAGGATGTTGGCAAACCGGATGATAAACCAAATAGTGATATTCGCCTTGCATCATGGAAGAATCCGGGTTGGACATATATTGGTGTTCTTGATGAAGTAGCAGTTTTTAACACACCGCTGCCGGAAAAAGATCTAAATCAGATCATGAATATCGGTCTTGAGGAAGCTTTGGCAGTTTCGTCAAGTGGAAAATTGGCAACAACATGGGGAATGCTTAAAAATACAAGGTAGTAACAGGACTTACGCATTTCATCTTAAAGTCCCCCTGATAAGGGGGATTTAGGGGGTTAAAACACCGAAATACGGATTTTATGTCCAATTTTTCCTTTTTTTGCTGAATTTGCGTATGTCCTGTTTTGGTATTATTTATAGTAAACTTTAGATTTAATTAGACACTTTACTTGTAGGAGCGACCTCCTGGTCGCGACCGGGAGGTCGCTCCTACAGAAGAGGTGTGGGACGCGAACGTAAGTTGAGCCAATAGAAAATGTAGTATTCATTTTATTGTTTACTATATACTTCATGTGCTATTAAAGTGATACCATTTTGATAATTATAGTGAAATCCAAAAAAATGTTTACACTCCCTGGTAGGTGCGGTTTCTAACCGCACGATTGGACATAGGTTCGGTTAGGAAACCGAACCTACCGTTGTGTTCAAGTAATTATGGATTTTACTATAAAGTCTCTTTAATGTAGCATAAACTTCCAGTTTGTGCGGTATTTCAAGACCTGCATAACATCTGTGCAAATGAATCAAGGTGTGCCTATGAGCATTACACAATTTACAATAGAAGATGTTCGGTGTTTTGGAGAAAAACAAACTCTGGAAATACGACCATTGACTTTTCTTGTGGGTGAGAATAGTACAGGAAAAACGACTGCCCTTGCTTGTTTTAAAGTATTAGGTGACCGTTTTCAATCACGATCTATAGATTTCAATCTACATCCACATTCTATGGGTACCTTTAAAGATATTGTAAGGAATAGTAAGAAAACAGAAAAGAGTTTTAAATTAGGTTTTACGTATCCTTATGAAAATGAAGATATAGAACTTACTGTTGAATTTATTGAAAGAGAAAATGGAATTGAACCAGTGATAGGTTCGATGACTATGGATCTTGTTGATGGTAGGATACAGTTTATACCTAATGAGAGCGCCGAATCAGAAATTCAGGTGGATGTTATTAGTAAAGAAAATCACCAATATCAAATTCATATTTCTTCAGATTCTATTTCTTATTTATCCGCTTCTCTTATATTTCGGTTTTCAGGAAATGAGACTGAAGAAATATCTAACTTGGTAACCTATTTGACAGAAAAGGCAGAAAAGTATAAAGGTGAAAATCCGCTTTTTCACGCATTTTCTAATATGAAAAACATATCGGTTTTCAGTTCTGCACCTGTTCGATCAAGTCCTAAACGAACTTATGATCCCACCAGAATTAGTATGGATCCAGAAGGCAGTGATATTCCAATGTACTTAATGAGGATTGAAGCTACAGAAAAAAAGGATTGGGAGACACTTAAGGAAAAGTTGCTTGAATTTGGCAAAAGTTCTGGTCTGTTTCAGAATATTAAAATAAAAAATCTGGGGCGTTCTCTTGGCAGTCCTTTTCAACTTCAGTTCAAAGTATGGGGACCTACATCTAATATCCTTGATGTAGGGTACGGGATTAGTCAAATATTGCCACTTTTGGTTCAGGTAATAAATCCAAGTATTAGACAAAGACCTATGGAGAGAAATAAATCACATTATATATTACTTCAACAACCCGAAGTACATCTACACCCAAGAGCACAAGCTGCATTTTCATCTTTATTAGCTGAATTAGCAAGTAATAGTAATTGTTCATATATAGTGGAAACCCATAGTGATTATATGATTGATCGGGCACGTATTGAAATTAGAAAAGGGAATATAAATGCAGATGATGTTTCTTTAATTTATTTTGAACCAAAAGCGAATACTGTGAATGTACATAACATTACCTTTGACGATATGGGAAATCTAAATAATGTTCCCAAGCATTATAGAGATTTCTTCTTGTTAGAAACTGATCGGCTGTTGGGGTTTAAGGAGTAATGAATGTGTGTCATATTGGATACAAATACTTTCGGACTATTTAGAGACCCTGAGAACGAGGATTTAGAACCAGTTCGAAAATGGCTTAATAATCAGAACGGTAGAATCGTATATTCTAACTCAGAAAAGTATAAAAAGGAATGGCAAAAAGGTGGCATGGTAAATTGGGTTAAGGAAGGAATAAGGGCAGGACAATATCGACTAATTTCTGATGGTGTAGAAGAGAAGGAAAAAGAACTAAAAGGAAAAATCCAATCTGATGATGAACATATTATTGCTTTAGCACTGATAGCAAATGTAAAGCTATTGATCTCATATTCAGAATATAACAATAAACAAAGTGGTGATTCTGCTCTGATTCAGGACTTTAAAGACAAAGAATTAGTGGGTGGTAAAGTATACACAAGGAAAGAACATAAACATCTTTTGAAGAGTGGTCTCTGCCCTGATTAAAATACTCATATATCTTATTCTCTAACTTTAGACTACTGGTTCGACGATTGGCTACACCTCTCATTAATAAAAGGAGGTAATTAATGAAAATACAAATGTTTATTGGAATTACACTTATTTTGATAATCCTTGTTGGTCTACCAGTTGTATCTGCACAAAACGCAGCAGGTGTCGAACGCACGGTTCGGCTTGTTTATTTCCTTCCAAATGACCTTGATCCACAACCGAAAATAGACACCCGTCTAAATGTATTGATAAAAGATGTGCAGAAGTTTTTTGCAAATGAATTGGAACGTCACGGGTATGGCAAAAAAACATTTAGATTTGAATCGGATGATAACGGCAATGCGATTATCCATCATGTCAATGGACTACGCAATGAAGCCTATTATCGTGATAATATAACTTCTGTTATTTGGGAAGAACTACAAGAACAGCTTGACTTTTTTAACCATATCTATGTGATATGCGTTGAAATCAGTAGCCGTGCATTTGGTAATAATGGGGATGTATGTGGCTATGGTAATGACTATGGAGATGGCGGTTATGTTTTGATACCGGCTTCGGGCAGTTGTTTCGATGATCTTATCGTTACTGCACATGAACTTGGACATGCGTTTGGTTTACAGCACGATTTCCGCGAGATGACCAACCTCATGACTTACGGTATATTTAGCCAAGCGTTGTCTGATTGTGCTGCCGAATGGTTGAATGTGCATCCCTATCTCAACCCTGACAAAGCGATCACTCGCAATTCTGATACACACATCAATTTACAATCGTATGAGTTTGATACTGCACCACCCCACGCACTCAAACTACGTTTTGAAGCCAACGATCCAGACGGACTTGTTCAAGCACAACTATTGACAGACACAACGGAAGCATCACTTGCTGGTGGATTCCCAGAAGTTGTGGAATGTAAAACATTGAACGGCACCAGTGATACTGTTGAATTTGTCACAAATCGGATTTTGAATGATGTTCGACTTCATGTGATCGACAAACAAGGCAACTTCATTAGAGAACAATTTGATGTTGATTTTACTGCACGAATACCTCAAACTGACGTCGTTTCTATACCTGATCCGAACTTAGCAGCTACAATACGGGAGACTTTTAACTACCCATCCGATAAACAGATCACCACATTTGATATGGCAAGACTTCCATACTTGACGATTACCAGCCGCGGTATCACAGACCTGACTGGACTTGAACATGCTGTGGGAATGGAATCTTTAAACCTTACAGATAATCAAGTTCAAGATCTTACACCGCTATTCGCTTTGCCAGAACTTAAGTATTTACGCATCAATGGTAATCCTATGATAGACCTAACGCAGCTGCCAAAACTGAGGCATCTTACAAGGTTATTCCTCGTTGGTAATGAAATCCGTGATTTGACACCACTCGCCAACATGACCCACCTTAGAGAGTTGATTCTCAGTAGTAATGAAATCCGTGATTTGACACCATTGGCAAACTTGAGGCAGCTTACAACATTATGGTTAGGTTTTAATCAAATTACTGATTTGACACCACTTGCGAACTTAACGGAGTTGACATGGCTACAACTCAATCAGAATCAGATCCGTGATATTACACCGCTTCAAAATATGACTCACCTAACAAGTCTCATTCTTCAGTTTAACCAGATTGACGATACGCGTCCACTTAAAAGATTAGTCGAATTAAGAGTATTATATATTGATAATAATCCGCTTATAGACGATATTAGCGGACTGGCAGATATGACAAAACTCAAATTATTACAACTCCCAAAACCCCTGATTACGGACATCACACCCCTCACACGATTAACAAACTTAGTTGAGTTAGATATAAGAGAAAACCAAATAAGCGATATTACACCACTGGCTAACCTGACAAACTTACGCGCACTTACAATCTCGGGGAACCCAATCACAGACATCACACCACTCTCACGATTAACAAACTTAGTTGAGTTATACATGTGGGAATGTCAAATAAGCGACATCACAGCGATTGTAAACATGACACAATTAGAATACTTTACAGCGTCAAAAAACAAGATTACTGACATCACACCACTCACAAATCTAACACAACTGAAAGGTGTTAATATTTCTAACAATCAAATAACGGATGCGAGTCCACTTACAAGGTTGATAAATTTAGATAGACTTCATATCTATGGAAATCCGATTGCCGATAGAGAACCGTTATTCACACTCATGCGGAATAACCCCGGTGTGATGATATATCACAAGAACAATAAAGACCCACTCCCCGTTACGTTATCCAGTTTCAAAGCCACGCGCACAGCTGAAGGGGCTATTATCAACTGGACAACCGAATCTGAAGTAAATAATGCCGGTTTTAATATACATCGGAGTCGCACAAAGACAGGTGAGTTTCAGAAAATCAACGTCAAACTGATACAAGGGGCAGGCACTACAGGTGAACGAAGCACATACGCATGGACAGACACAACTGCTAAACCAAATACTGTCTACTATTATCGCATAGAAGATGTCTCACACGCAGGGGAACATCAAGTCCTCACAACAACGCGCTTACGAGGTTTCATTTCTGCCAAAGGGAAAATGATAACACAATGGGCAGATTTGAAATAGAACAAACAATCAAAGGAGTTTTGTATGAAATGAAAGTTGTAAATTCAAATAGAATGTCGCATCAAGTTTTGGTGAGCGCGGAGAGAATGATGCGGATGTGAACGGTGATAGTGTTGTCAGTATCCTAGATCTTGTCCTGGTGGTAAGTGCCTTCGGCAAACGCTAAACAGGTTTTAATGATTTTCAAAGGAGATATAATGTTCATTAGATTTTTTATAGTCGTAATTTGGAGTTTATCTATCACTATATTTAATGGATGTGGATACACGCTTGTAAAGAAGGAAAGCAATAAAAGCGTTGAAACCGCTCAAGAGATCACAATTCGTGAAAAAAGTGAAAATGATGCAGAGCAAAAACCTGAAGCAAGTCATGTCATGATTGATATGGTCGGATTTAAGATGGAGGATTTCTTTATTACGCCATCTAACCATCCAAAAGAATGGACATACTATGGCAGATGGGATAATGAAGGTCTTATTGAACAAAAAATGCCCAGCGGAGCATACTATAAACGGATTATAATAGATGAAAACAATAAAGACATAGGAAAACTTTTATGGGTATTATCTACTCTTACACGTAGAAGTGAATTTGAATACAAATACTATATGTATGCTCAGGGAAAGAGTATGGTAAAATACGATATAAGTGGTAAAAAATATTTTAGATTTGAAGGACAAGCGTCTTTACTACCGCTTAGAGCCTGTGGTCATCATGGCACAGTCGAATTTATTTTTTATGTTGATAGAAAAGTCTTATTTAGAACAGGTGTTATTAGGGGTATAGAACAAAAAAATCCGATTTATGTGGTTTTTGATATACCACAAGACTCTCAAACATTAACTATAGAAGTTTCAAATGGCGGTGATGATGTGGGTTGCGATCATTGGGTGTTAGGTGATGCAAAGCTATTTTACATAAAAGTGAATTGAAAATCATCACTCCCCCGCACTATACACAAATAGGAAAAACAGCATGAAACACATACTTTTCCCGTTACTATTTTTAAGTTTAATATTGGGGTGTTCTAATTCAGATACTGTAAAACAATATGAACACACCGTTCATCCTCCTGCACACACTTTTAATCAAGAAAAAGAGAATATATCAAAAAGGCAAGAGTTGATGAATGAAGATGAAGATAAACTTTTTACAGACAAAGACTTTTTTAAAGCCACACCTGTTAACCTGTCGCTTCATCGTGAGATGCACAAAATATATATTGAATCCGGAGATACATCAACTTCTAAACGAGGACAAACACTATTCAAAGAGTTTCAGAAACTTGTAAACCGTTATCCAAATTCAACAAGGCTTTTATCAACCTTAGCCGAACACGGTTATCAGGTATATCCAAAACAATCACTTGAGTATGCCAACAAAGCAATAGAGATAGAACCTTCACTTGTTGAATCGTATATACTTTCAAGTAAGTGCTATCAGATATTAGGTGATTATGGTAACGCTTTATCCAAACTAAAACAGGGGCGGAAAGTCGCAATATCGGGACTTATGTCCGAATTGAAAAAGCCTCGTCCGTATTATGAACCAGGATACCATAAACATTCTATAAAAGAAATCAATGATGCAAAAGCATATTTGAGAAAGATGGGTTACGATCCAGGTAAAGATGTAAACTACAAAATTCCTGAAGGAATGGTTGGAATAAATAATGGCATGGACGTAATGTTAATGCCTTACCATTTATCTGATGGAACTATGACTGACATGCAAGATTTAGGTGAGCTTGATAGTATAAACAAATATATCAAGGCTATAGAAAATAACACTCCATTTTGGGATCCGTCTGACATAATGGATCCATCTATAATAAAATGAAAGCCCTCAAAAGCATTGTATTCATCTTCATTTTGACGAGCTTCTTTTTAGGTGGCATGTGCCAGATACTTTGTGTTGCGCATGAATTATTGCCTCCATCGTTATTTGAAATCCATCGTCGTCCCGCAAAATCAGAGTCTGACGCATACGGTGCAGCAGCGATACGACTTGATTCTGCTGATGCTAAGATATACTACGAGCGTGGTAATACAAAGTTAGAACAGGGTCAATATATGGATGCGATTGAAGCTTATGATACCGTTATCCATCTAAACCCTGATTATCTGTGTGCCTATAATAATCGTGGGATTGCCAAAAGGAAACTCGGTAAAGATACAGCTATCCTCGCATCGATTGAAGACTATGATGCAGCAATCCGTCTTGATCCGACAGCTGCTATTCCTTATTACAATCGTGCTATCGCGAAAGAAGAACTGGATCAAATAGAGGCTGCGGTAGCGGATTATGATACCGCTATCCGTCTGAACCCAGCGTATTCTAAAGCATACGTCGGACGCGGCAATCTAAATTATAATCGCAATTTATATGAGGCTGCACTTTCAGATTACAATGCAGCGATACGCGTCAACCCCGATGATGCCGATGCCTACAGGGGACGAGGGAATGTCAAAGGGATACTTTTGGGGGATGTTGAAGGTGCAAGATCCGACCTTGATATTGCGATACGTCTTGATCCTGATAACGCGACTGCTTACTACAGCCGAGCGATTGTAAAGGAACTGATTGGGTATTATGATGACGCAATTTCTGATATTGGTGTTTACATCCAACGCAGACCTGATGATGTCAAAGCGTATTACCAGCGTGCAATAATGAAGGCACATATCAATGAATACAAGGGGGCAATCTCTGACTATGATACTGTGATCCGTCTGGATCCGAATAACGCCCAAGCGTATTACCGTCGTGCCGAAGTAAAGAAGACAATCAGGGAAAACACTGCAGCACTTTCTGATTATAATACCGCAGTTTCTCTCAAACCCGATTATATCCAAGCCTATAATGCCCGCGGAAAAGTAAAAGCAGATCTGGGTGAATACACTGCCGCGATGGCGGATTGGACGACTATCATAGGCATCTGTCATGCGCGCGGTGGGGACTTTCGGCAATTCGATCCGGAGGTGCCAATGTGGGGACAGCAGTTTCTCCCAGAAGCTTACAAGAATCGCGCACAAACAAAAACATATTTCGGTAACTATGATGCTGCGGTGTCAGATTATACAGAGGCAATAAAACTGCACCAAGTATTCAATCAACAGCCGTATGCTAAAGCTTACTATGGTCGAGGTGCCGCAAAGGCGAAACTTGGTCAATATACCGCAGCGATTGAGGATTTGACAATTATGATAGAAATTCAAGCAACGGGATGGGGTAAAGCACTCAAACACCGCGCACTCACACAGATGCATCTCGGTCAGTATGAAGCTGCTGTCGCTGACTTCGACAACATCATTTCACGCGGTAAGGGAAATATAAATATCCACATCAATCGTGGTATCACAAAAATAAAAAGTTACCTGCTAACTGCTCTCTATGATTGAGAACATTCAGTTAACGCATCCTGCGGGGAGACGCAAAACCCCCGCACATATTACATCAATAGTTCACAAAGGAGACAATAATCATGAAAAAAACATTTTACGGCTTATTGATAGCCGTCTTGTTAGTCGGTTTTACCACACTGAGTTCTGCTGAAATGGTGGTATCCCTCAAACAGGATTCCGACGCGGCTTTACCCAAAATAAAAGTAGATATTCATTTGACAGGTGGCAAAGGCGTCGCGGGCTATAATATGCTGATAGCCTATGATCCCACTGCCTTGAAATATGTTGACACAACACAGGGAGATTACCTGCCTGCTGGTGGTATCTTTCTCCGCCCTGCGTTGGGTGCCGATGATACCTACGAACTCCAACTCACTATCGACGAAACAACAACTACAGGGCAGTCGATTGACTTTGGCGTCGGCGAAGATACACAAATACTTTCATTAGCAGATTTCTTTTTTGAAAAATCTCACCCCACACAGATTCGACTGCCCCCCACACCGATTGAACTACTGCTGCCTACTCCGAAGAAGTATCAAGTCGTCAGTATTGTCAGTGCAGCACCGTTTGCAGCAGATGGCGATGGCACGCTTGCGTCTGTGTTGTTTGATGTACTCAATCCCGATATGCAATTTGCCATACGTTTAGTCGGCATAGAACTCTTTGATGCCGATGATATGGAATTACACCCGACGCTTCGCAATAATATGGCAACATTTAAAATGCTTACCAGTGATGTCAATGCGGATGGTGTTGTTGATATTTTGGATTTGACACGCGTCGCAACCGATCTCGGAGCACCTATCACCGCAGACAATCGCCAGGCGGATGTCAATGCCGATGGTGAGATAAACATATTAGATTTAGTACAGATAGCACAGGATTTGGGTCAACCTGTCGTGTCGGTCACGTACTACAACTATACAACGGATACAACGGATGAACCGGGTATTCCGGAGGATATTCCAATAAGCCCCTATGTTCACATGAATGTCGGACTGGTAATGCCACTGTCGGGACATTTAGCCGAGATAGGTGAGATTATGAAAACAGGGTTTGAATTGGCTTTTTATGAGTTCTTTGGCACTTGGGGTGATAATTTAGGTGATATACTGGTAGACTACATCATTATAGATGATAAAGGCACTGCGGAAGGGGCGGTAGCTGCGTTTGAAGAACTGATACACGAACACGGTGTGTCTGTCATTCTGGGACCTGGCTCATCGAGTTCAACGCGTGCTGCGTTTCCCATCGCACAAGCAAATGAGGTTGTTGCCATCAGTGCAACAGCGGGTGCAAGCGGGTTGGGTGCAATCGGTGATTTCGTCTTTCGGGTCGCACTCACGACAGATATTGTCATTCCCAAAGCCGTTGAGATTACAAAAAGGAAAATGGGATACCAAAAGGTCACGACACTGTATGATGAAACAGACCTATTCTCTACAGACCGAGATGCTGCATTGCAACAAGCCTTTACCGATAACAATGTTGAAGTGCTTGGCATACACACCTACACAACGGGCACAACGGACTTCACACCGCAACTGACGCGTATTAAAGCATTGAACCCAGACGCGCTCTTTGTGTCCGCACTGCCACCAGAAAAACCCGCCATCTTGATCCAAGCACGAGAACTCGGTATTGACGTGCCTATTCTTATCAGTTCTTTAACCCAAGTTGAAGTAGAAGCGGCAGGGGATGCCGCAGAAGGTGCATTGACTTTTACAGGATGGCTCAGCACTGATGAAACACCGGGTAACCAAGCGTTTGTTGAAAAGTATCAAGACACTTACGGCACAACGCCAAATGCTTTCGCAGCCGTATCATACGCATGTGTGCAAGTGTTCGCAGAAGCATTGCAAAACACTGCGGGATGGGACGCACATGCAATACGCGACGCACTTGCAAATATCAGTGAACTTGATACCATTTTGGGTAAGTTCTCTTTTAATGCTGACGGCGATGCTGTGTATGAACCGAATGTCCTAATCGTCAGAAATGGAATACTACGCGCTTTTGACTAATACTTCATGAGCAGGTGGTATTGAGATCACATTTTACACAAAATATATTGACGCAGTTAGTGAGGTTGAAAATGCAGTTTGTTCTCAGAATGTTTAAGGTATTGTTTCTCATCGGTCTCCTTTTTCTGGTACCGCTGCACCAGGCATACCCGCACGCCGTAAATGGTGAAGAGAATCACAGCATGGTGGACATACTGGATCCTGTGGTTCGTAAACGCGTCGCAGCCAGCTTATCACCACCCAGGACGTCTACTGATCCGATCACCGCAAACGATATGAAGGAACTGATGGAGGTTTCCATACCCGGCCCAGACATTCGTCATCTAATTGGCTTGGAACATGCAACTGAACTCACCCGTCTGATATTACAGAACCCGTCTATCGACCGCAGTGTAGTCACACAACGCCCCATTTTGGATCTGAGTCCCCTTGCGGGCATAACGAAATTGCAAGACCTACAGATTCAAGGACATCGGATTACAAACATCACACCCCTTGCAGGTTTAACAGAATTGAGAAACTTCGCACTTGAGCACACTTTTAGTATCACAAATATCTCAGACCTATTGAAACTCACCAATTTGGTCCACCTAAACCTCAACACCAATGCCCTGACGGACATATCAGGGATCAGCAGTCTCACAAACTTGAGACAGTTAGTTCTTTCGGGAAACCCGAACCTACCGGATGTATCGCCTCTGACACAGTTAAGCAATTTGGAAATTTTGCGTCTTGGTAATAATGCCCACATCACCCGTGAATCTCTATCCGCCGTGCTACGCTCTTTCTCAGCAGACGTTGATCAAGAGCCAATAGAACAATACCCTCCTATTGGCATTCATTCGGGACAATTAGGTTTTAGCAACACCAACATCTCGGACCTCTCCGTGTTAGACAGCTTACCAAACGTGTTCTTGTGGGAGCTGTATCTGCGCTTCATGGGCAGCTACTCTCGTGGGACACTCTTTTTCCATCTGAAGGATCTCACCCCTTTGGTGGACCTCATGAACAAGGAAAGGGTCATAAATAGCTTAACCGCTATTAATTTGGGGCATAACTACGGACTCGACTATGAGTCCCTCTACGAAGACATACCAGCACTCTTAGCCGGGAGTCGTAGCGTCGAATATGCGAAACCTAACCCTATGCTTGAGAGAGAATTTCCGACAGTGGCATCTTACACGGGTGTCTCCAGAACACAGTACACGTTTAAGGTGCGTGCCGTTAATACAAATCCCAATTTCCCTGACAATTACAGAAGTCTTACGCCACAAAATAGTGGTGTCAACCGGCAATTCGCGAAGGTGCCTGTCACATGGAAGGTCACTGCGCCCGATGGTACGGTAACGGAAACGCAAACCCTGACAGGCAATGATGGATTGGCAGAAGTTACGTTCACCCTCGGCAATGATGGCGAGACACATACCATAGAGGCAATCGTGCCAGAAAAGACGAACTCCGACCTACCTGAGATGGACACAATGAAACTCTCACATCCCGAACTCAAGGTAGCATTCACTGCAACGGCTGCCGCACCACCTGTTATTACGCTGACGCTTGACAATGTCGGATATACACACATCCAATGGATCGCTAACGTATCAGGCACCTTACCCCAGGCATACGCATATTATTACAAGAAAAGTGCGAATAGAGAGTGGATGAAGGTGGCAAATCTTCGGTATAGTACTTCTGGATTTAGTTTTGTTCATTCAGATCTTGAACCAGGGACCTCGTATGACTTCCAGCTGTTTGCCTTGTCAGGTGGGAGTCGAATTGAACCTGGCAGCAATGTGCTGACAGCCAGCACCCTATCGCGAACGCCCCCGGAACCACCGCCCCCGGAACCGCCCGTTTCCCCGACAAATCGTCCACCCGTTTTCCGGAGTGCCTCCGCAGTAAATGTTGCAGAAAACACGACAGCGGTTATCACAATCGTCGCAGAAGACCCGGATGAGGAGGATGTGATTACAGGTTATGCGATTACCGGGGGAGCAGATGCATCATCATTTGAGATCGGTGGGGCGAACACCCCGGTGGATATGTTGCGTTTCAAGGCTGCCCCTGACTTTGAGATGCCGGGGAGTGCTGCGAATAGCAACGTCTATACATTAATCCTCACCGCCACAAGTGGTGTCGGGGATCGCGAATTGACGGCGACCCAGACACTGATCGTCACCGTGACAGATGTTGACGAATCCGTTGACCCGCCTGTAGAGCCACCCGAAGACCCGCCTGTAGAGCCACCTGTGGAACCCGAATCACCTGTTGACCCGCCCGTTGAGCCACCTGTCCAACCACCTGTTGACCCACCCGTTGAGCCACCTGTGGAGCCACCGATAGAGCCACCTGACCAACCACCCGTAGAGCCGCCAGTAGAACAACCCACTCCTATAGATTATCCGCCATCCCCGCGTCCACCTATTCCTCTGGGAACACAGACCTTAATCTTCAACGAAATCGGTAACCTTTCGGTCAATACATCGGACGATACAAACGATTGGATTGAACTGAAGAACGTGTGTAATACGTCTCTTGACCTCTCTGAATGGCAGATACGTCTTATCACAACCGAAAATGTCGCGTCTGGTGTTGAAATAGATGTTGTGTCGCTCCCTGACTTTGTGTTACCTGCGCAGGGATTGTTGTTAGTTGCGAATACGGATCCGAGCGAGAATCATCTTGCGAGTGGGTTGAATATCATAACAGGTGCGCGGGAGGCAGGTGCGCAGCATCTGTATTTCGTTGCGGAACATCTGAAGCTGCCGAACACACCTTTTCTGCTGATTTTACAACGAACAGCATCGACAGACAAAGACCCGACGATTGCGGATGTGGCTGGCAATTATTTTTGGGAAGTGTTGTCCGACGGTCCCGAAGTTTATCCCTTTGTTTATCCCATTTCTGAAGCGTCACCCCAGACGGAGGAAACAGCCCCATTGACGGATTTCGGTGCGTGGCAGCGTCAGCGTTTGGAACAGCCAGGGTATCTCGCAGAGTCTTGGGTATCGAGCGGGTATCATGTGCACCTCGGTTATGATCGGCATGCCCCAGCATGGACGTGTCTTGGCACACCCGGTTACCGTCTTGATCCCTCACCTTCTCAGGCGGTAACACATCGTCTTGTATTCAACGAAATACGCAATGCCTCTGACGACACAAACGACTGGATAGAACTTAAGAATGTCTGTGGCGAGGGTGTCCGGCTCAGAGATTGGGAAATCAGCATCGTCACAAGCGAGGGTAAGTATACGAATCAAGATGCGAACATAATATCGTTCCCCGATTATACATTGTCGATGGGTGGTGTGTTGCTGATTACCAACACCGATCCGAGTCAAACGGTGGTTGCTGGCGGACTAAATATTGCTATAGGTGCAAAGCAGAAAGGTGCGCAGCATCTCTATTTTGTTGCTTCTGACTTGAAGCTGCCAAGCACACCGTATTTACTGATTTTACGACATGTGCAGGAGAAAGATGGAGACTTCGTGAGAACGATTGAAGATGCTGTTGGTAATTATCTTTGGCCAGTATTGTACGACACCACCGAAGTTTATCCGCATTCCTACAAGCCTAATCCGACAGAAGCAACTGCCCCGTTAGCAGAATTTGGTGCGTGGCAGCGTCAGCATTTAGAACAGCCGGGGTATCTTGCTGCTGCGTGGATACCGAGCGGTTATCATGCACATCTCGGTTATGATCGGCATGCCCCAGCGTCGATGTGTCTTGGCACACCCGGTTACCTACGTGATTCCTCACCCGTGTTGCCGGTGGTGTCCCGTGTTGTTTTCAACAAAATACGCAATGCCTCTGATGACACATACGACTATATAGAACTCAAGAATGTATGTGATACGGATGTTAGACTCAGAGATTGGGAAATCAGCATCGTCGCAAGCGAGGGGGAGTATGCGGATCAAGATGTGGACATTGTATCTTTCCCGGATTATATATTGCCTACACAAGGCCTGTTGTTAATTACCAGCACCGATCCAAGCGAGACATGGCTTGCGAGTGGGTTGGATATTGCTGCAAGTGAGCAGGAGACAGACGCGCGGTATCCGTATTTTGTTGCGCCTGACTTGAAATTACCGGACACACCTTTTCTGCTGATCTTACGGCATGCGCTTGAGAAGAACGGCACCCCAGAGTCGATTGAAGATGTTGCGGGTAGTTATTTCCGAAACACTGTTGACAACAATATGGGGGTCTGGCCTCTTGCCGATACACATCGTCCAAGTGTGCCTGTAGCCGAGTTGAACTGGGTAGGTGTTTGGCAGCGCAAAGACATACGCGAACGCGGGTATCTTGCCACTGCATGGACAGAAATCCAATCGCAGTATGACTCCTATTATGACCCTTTCACATCTGCCACACTGCCGTTGGTGTATCGTGTTATTTTCAACAAGATACGCAACGCCTCTGATAACACAAACGACTATATAGAACTCAAGAATGTATGTGGCACGGATGTCCGGCTTAAGGATTGGGAAATTAGCATCGTCGCGAGCACGGGTGAGTATGCGGATCAAGATGTGGACATTGCATCGTTCCCTGACTACACATTGTCGGTGGGTGGTGTGCTGCTGATTACCAATACCGATCCAGATGAGACGGTGATGATTGATGGACTGAACATCACCCAGGGTGCAAAGCGGAAGCAGGGTGCACATCATCCGTATCTTGTTGCTTCTGATTTGAAGCTGCCGAGTACACCGTATTTATTGATCTTACGGCATGCGCGCAGTAGAAACGGCACTCCAGAGTCGATTGAAGATGTCGCAGGCAATTATTTCCGAAGTGCTGTTGATAACAATAATAGCACGGAGGTCTGGCCCCTTGCGAATACGCGTCGTCCAAGTGCGCCTGCAGCACTGCTGAGCGAGGTAGGCAATTGGCAGCGCAAAGAAACCAGAGAACATGGATACCTCGCAGCTGCATGGACAGTGAACCAATCACCACCGGGTATCGGATCTGCTCCCAACGCACCTGAAGATGGACAAAATGCCTTATTCGCTCCTAACGCGAATGCAGCAGCGGTTATATTCAACCCGACCTTACCCGATGAGGTTCGGATCACAGAACTTATGTTCGAAACGAAGGACGATACGCTTCCGCAATGGATTGAACTCTATAACGCTTCTCAAACACCCGTTGATTTGAAAGGTTGGCAGTTAGGTGTCGAAACCCTGACAGACGGAACACAACGATATGCTACCCTGACGCTCAAGACCCTTGTGCTGCCGCCGAAACAGATGGGGATTTTGGTGACAGGACCGGGTGAAAGCTCAGATGCACTGCCAACCGACCGGGTTTATGATCTCTCTGAGGCACACCGAGATGTGTTCAGACGACACCTCAAAAACACTATCTTCGGCACAGAGGGTTTTTCTCTAAAACTGATACACCCTACTGGACGCGTCGTTGACCGTGTCGGCAACCTTGATGGTGATAAAGACACAAAAAATGATCTGCCGACATGGACGCTACCCGACAGTATGACACCACAGGGACACCGTTTTTCGCTGCTACGTCGTTTTGATGGTGATGTACTAAAAGGCACAAAGGCTTCGGGATGGATGTCTGCCGTATCGGTTGCCATCGGCATAAACGTATATTATGGACACCCGACAGATATTGCTACACCGTTATTTTTGCATCAGATCGTACCCGGTACAAGTCCAACGGTTGCCTTGAGTATCAGTGAGATAATGTTTGAGACAAATACCCGATCCCGAACCTTGCCTCAGTGGATTGAACTCTATAATCCATCCTTTACCGATTCGGTTAAACTATTAGGTTATCAACTCATTGTTGAAACGTTGCAAGAGGGCAAACATCAGCAGATTGTTATGACTCTTGAAGCGTTTGATGTGCTCCCGAACCAGACAGCGCTGCTCATAACTGCACGCGGTGTACATTCAAAGCATTTACCTGACAACCGCACCTACAACCTGTTTCAGCGGCACCCGAAGGCTTTTTCACCCATGCCAAATCGGTTCCGCCTGCTCAGCAGTGACGGGTTTCTGATCCAACTCACAGATGCTACCGGCAACGTCGTGGATACTGTCGGCAACTTAGATGGCTACCCGCACACCAAAGACACACCTGCATGGACGCTACCACCCGGTGAAACAAGCGATGGTGCCCGCGCATCTATCCGACGGTTATACAAAAAACGGCTACCATTAGATGGCAGGCATGTCACAGCGTGGGTGTCTACAGCAGACGTTCCACCGAAAATCATCACCTATTACGGAGATGCCACGGATGTGGGTAATCCTGGGTATCGCAAGGGTACGCCGCTCCCTGTGACGTTGTCGAGTTTCAAAGCGGAGCATACGCCTGACGGTGTTGTCATCAACTGGACTACTGAATCAGAACTGAACAATGCCGGTTTTAATATACATCGGAGCCGCACAAAGACAGGTGAGTTTCAGAAGATCAACGTTAAACTGATACAAGGGGCTGGCACTACAGGTGAACGAAGCACATACGCATGGACAGATACAACTGCTAAACCAAATACTGTCTACTATTATCGCATAGAAGATGTATCGCATGCAGGGGAACATCAAGTCCTCACCACAACGCGCTTACGAGGTTTCATTTCTGCCAAAGGGAAAATGATAACACAGTGGGGAAACTTCAAAACAAGAACTATAGGCGTCAATTTAAGATAAAATCTGAGGTATAATACCTCTAATTCCTATTTAAAGTTCACTCATAATTTACAAAGGAGCACATATACATGAAAAAAACATTTTTTAACTTATTTACGGTCATTTTGTTATTGGTCTTGACATCATTAAGTTATGCTGAAATGGTGGTATCCCTGAAACAGAATACCGATGTGGCTTTACCCAGAATAAAAGTTGATATTCACTTGGCAGATGGACAAGGTGTCGCTGGCTATAGTCTGTTTCTGGTCTATGATCCAGTTGTTTTGAAATATATTGACACAACACAGGGAGATTACCTACCTACCGGTGGTATCTTTATCCGCCCTGCGTTGGGTGCTAATGATACCTACGAACTTCAACTCAGCATTGACGGAAGGACAACCTCAGGGCAGTCTGTCCTTTTTGGAGTAGGTGAAGACGCACAGACACTTTCATTATCAGAATTCTTTTTTAAGGTGCCGGATCCCACAGAGAGTGAACCGTTGCCAGAGGGAAGCAATGATGTTGAGGTTATTGAACAATTGCCAGACATAGACACCGATGTTGGCGTTTCTGATCTAAAGTATCAAGCCGTAAGTGTTGTCAGTGTCGCACCGCTTGCTGCAGATGGCACACAGCTTACTGTAAATGGCACTGGCACGCTCGCATCTTTGTCGTTTGATGTGCTCAATCCCGATGTGCCGATGGTCGTCCATTTAGTCGGGATAAACCTATTTGGTGCGAATGATGAGGATTTACAAGCAACGCTTGTGAATAATGTGGCAACATTCAAGAAGCTTGCCAGTGATGTCAATGCGGATGGTGTTGTTAATATTTTGGATTTGACGCGCGTTGCTGCCGCTTTCGGACAACCGATCACTCAAGCGAATCGCAGTGCGGATGTCAATGCCGATGGTCAGATAAACATATTAGATTTAGTGCAGATAGCAAACGATTTTGGGAAAACCGTACGCCCCGTCGCCTACACGACTCAATTGCCGGTTGACACTTCCGTAGAAACGGATGCAGAAACGGCGGATGACCAGACAACCCCTTCTATACAGAACAACTGAAGATTAAACACGATTTTTCATAAGAATCCTTTTGAAACGTCCTGCAGGGAGACGCAAAACCCCTGCACTCAAAAAGCGATATACTAATCATGAATTTAGAATACAACCATTCGGAGAACCAATAATGAATTTCAAACAAAAGATAGGATATATGTGTATCGGGTGTCTATTTACCATCGCAGGATACATCCTCGCATCACTGGGTGGTAGTGCTACACACGCACAACAAGATGAACAGGTGCTTGATAAAATCGTTTGTAGAGAATTGGAAGTTGTCAACATAGAAGGAAAAACCGTTGCCCGTATCAATGGATTTTTAAGAGATATGAATTTTTACAACCCAGCAGGAAAGGTGGTTGCCAGCATTTGTGTAGGTGACTCTGGCGGGTTAATGTCAGTCCGCAACCCAGAAGGAAAGAACGCTGCCGGCATTTTTTCAGTTGGTGGTGAATTTGGTGGGGTTATACACGTTTACGATTCAAGAGGAAAGCTCGCTGCCGGCATCTATTCAGATGAAAATGGCGGGGGTATAGAAGTCCTTAACACAGTAGGAAAGCAAGTTGTCATCATCGGTGCAGATAAAAATGGCGATGGGCTTATACAAACCTACAAAGGCGGTTGGAGAACCCACTAAACAAACTGATGATGAATACCACAAACATTGTCCAATCGGACACCAATCTACAGAGACTCAATTGACATACTCCCAAGTGAATAATCTTTGTAGGTCGGGTAGAGCGGAGCGAAACCCGAAATCTTTGGGTCCTGTTGGGTTTCGCGAAGTCAATCTAACTTACAAGATAAACTCTAAGTAACACACATTAACAAGAAATTCTTAAAACTATAGTAAACAATAAAATGAATACTACATTTTCTATTGGCTCAACTTACGTTCGCGTCCCACACCTCTTCTGTAGGAGCGACCTCCCGGTCGCGACCAGGAGGTCGCTCCTACAAGTAAAGTGTCTAATTAAATCTAAAGTTTACTATAAATAACCGTAATCTATAGAAGGGTGTGTAAAGTTTTTATCACCATAGGTGTTAATTTACTCATTAGACTCTTCTGTAGGCGGGGAATGCCTAAATGGCATTCATACCGTTGATTCCGAACTCCGATTCCCGACTCTTCTCTTCCTCTTCGTAGGGGCGGGGTCTACCCGCCCGATATTTGTATCGCAATCTTCATCCAGATTGCGCCTTGCGATATAGCACAAACTAACCAGTTTATGCTACAAAATAGACGCATATAGTGACAAATTATTTACATACCCTCTATAGAATGCTGCTATTTACCAATTTGGTACATTTATGATATAATAAAGTTGAAATAGAACTTTAGTGGCGATCAATACTATGAACCAAACAGGACATCAAATGCTGCTATGAACATCGCTTAGGTGTTTAGCACAAACCAGAGGAAATAAGCGATGGCAAGGCTTACACTCCTAAAATCCATTGTGTCAATACTCGGACACAAAAACACACGCAAAAACAATCGATCGGTCAAGAAAAACCATACTGACAACACATCTAAAGCTTTAAAGTCCTTGCTATGGGACTTTAGACGCGAGAACTATCATGAGTATCTCCAGTCTAAAGAATGGAAAGCGAAAAGACGCAAAATACTCAGAATGGCGAACTATAAATGTCGTAAATGTGGAGAACGGGCAACTCAAGTGCATCATGAGACATACGAACGCATTTACAACGAGAAAGACACAGACCTCACCGCACTGTGTAAAGACTGCCACTCAAAAATACACGACACGAATAAATGAATAATTTTACCTTAATAAGAACGGCACAAATAGTTAATAATGGTGATCTAAACAGCGAACATACGATCACAAGGAGAGATAATATAATGAAAACTATTTTTCTGTTAATCTTTATATCAACCTTAGTTGGCTGTAGTTCACACACGACCAATTTTGTTGTCTATCGCAATGTTCCGAAGAATCCGTCTTTTATTGTCCTCCCTTTAGACTACACAGAACGCGAAATTGCTTTCTCTAATAAAATTGAACATATCCTTATCAGTTGCCACGTCAGTGTCCATTTGCGACCTGCGATAAAATATGTTGAGCAAGAACAAGCAGCCCATGAAAAAGAGAAAAACAAAGCAGAGAGGTCAACTCAAAAAGCATCTAAAACCGAATGGTATTTTGAATTGGATGATTTTACAGCGGACTACATTGTACAATCATACGAAACAATGCAACAGGTTAAGATTTCGAAGCGAGAAACACAGGAAATTTTAGCAGTGATACAATTGCCTATCCATTATGAACAATACAGACCTCAGCAAACACCAAGACAAGTATTTGCAGAGGCATTAGATAATTTAGGGATAATTCATATTAAAAAGAAATAACAACCAAGTTTGCCACGAAGGTAGGAGATTATTAGTCCTATGATTGTGTCTTTAATCATTCTTTTAATCATTATTGCAATTGTCACAAAAAGACATCGGTTAAAGTCTGCTTGTTTTGCGTTTGCCGTGATTGGTTCTATAGTAGTATTAGTTGTTGGTGCTGCTACGTGGCCGTATCAGTTGCTTGGACTCGGCATTTGGTGGTTTTTAGCATGGATTGTTGGCAATATTATTTTATTTTGTATGAACCGTAAGAAAAATAACGATTCGGAAAATGACATTTCGTAGGTATTTTAGTCCGTAATGCTGTGCTTATTAAGATAGTATGTATTACCCATCAAAATTATTAGGGATTTACCCTGAAACACACTATCTTACTTATGCTTTTTTGACTTTCAAGGGTATGACTACGTATGTGTGTGAAGAAATGTATACATTGGATTCCTGGGAAGAAGAGACAATTGCTGAACGACTAAATCTATTAGCAGACAGCTTGATTGTTAGTGTTAGTGCTGATACATGGGAAATAGCAGTCATAGGTGTAACGTCTCCGTTCCATCCAGAACCTGACGCATTGAGTAACAAATGCGTCATTAAATGGGAGTAAAAAGGCAAAAGATAGCTGAGAGAATTATTTCATGAAAAGAATCAAGGATTGGCAATGTGCTGCTGTTTCAAGGCCTCGACTTCGCGTGTAAGGGTTTCATTATTTTCTTTAATTTCGCGTGTGAGGGTTTCGATTATTGCCTCAATTTCTTCGCGTGTGAGGGTTTCAAGCTTTACCACGTTTCCGAACTCCTTTTTACTACGCCTTGCAATGATGATCTGTGGAATACCAACAGCGAACACAATAAGGGCTATGAGGGCGTATGTGACATTTGTTGCATGTGTGATTTGTTTACTAACGCTCTCGAACTGTTCATCAACACCCTCAAATTTACCACGCACCCAGGCAATATCAGTTTTTATAGATGCGATTTCAGCCTTTATAGGAGCGTTTTCTTCTTTGACAATCAAACGGATCTTATCAAGGTCTGCAGGTAACAGCTCGCCAAAAGTCGGCACCGTTATTAAACAGAGTAGTATTGAAAAAAATAAAACAGTTTTCATTGATATTTCCTCCCTCCGTATTTTGAGAAATATTTATAGTGGAAATCATAATTATTTATACATTTTTACGATTTCATCGATTGACGCTTCAGCATTGTATTCCCATTTACGTTTTATGTTCGCGAAATCTCTTTCAATAGGATTGAGTTCAGGCGAATACGGAGGTAAAAAAAGTAAACTCGCACCACAGGCAGCAATCAATGCCTCTGTTTGCTGGCTTTTATGGAAAGACGCATTATCCAATATGACAACGTATGATGCGTCAAGTAGTGGACACAGCACGCTCTCAAGCCACGCATTGAAGGCAAGCGTATCACAAGCACCTTCAAAAAGTACAGGAGCCGTGAAACGCCCTTGTATTTGTGCAGCAATCAGCGTAGTGCATCTATACCGATTGCTTGAGATTTTATCCGATACGCAAACCCCTCTTGGCGCATAAGCGAACTGACGAACACTTTCTGTGCTAAAACCGCTTTCCTCAACAAAAACAGGTGTTTTTCCGTTCACAAGTGCTGTCTGAAGTTGGGTGAGATAGGCCTCCTGTTTGACTGGGCATTGTTCTTTATAGGTAAATGTCTTTTTTTCGCGTGCATCCGATCCGCTTCAGACCATAACAGATACACCGCTGTGACACGCCAAAATGTGCAGCACGCTCCTTCTGCGTGCTGTCTGGGAATTCTTTGACATGTTCAGCGAGTGCTTCTGGGTCAAGCCGATAAGGTTTACGAGGCCCCGGTTTTTCATAAGTAAAAGGATCTACTGCGTCTAACCAGTTGTAGATAGATCTGCGTGAAACTTGAAATCTACGGGAAGCTTCTGCTTTACTACCACCTGCTGCTATGAAATCAAGAACGCGTTTTCGTAAGTCTGGTGAATATCTCATAATATAACTATTATCACAAAATCAGAAAAATGTAAAGGTATTTTTGCTTTTAACTATAATTCTAATAATCTTCAGAATTACCAGTGGGATAAGTGTAAGTTACTTTTCCCTCGGAATCACCCCCCGCAACCATATAGGGATTGTATTTCCTCTTTTTCCGTTTAGGTGTTGTAATCCGTTTTTTGTTTTTGGGTTGTTTTTTGATTGAATTGGTCTTTTTGTCTAACATAATAAATGCTCCTTGTATTAGGTTCTTAGATAAGGGTAAGATTTTACCAGAGGTAGATCTGATATTCTTATCCATTAAAGTTAATATATTAGAAGTTTTCAACGAAGTCAAGTTTATTCGCCTATCGTTTCAACTTGACACAATAAACGAAATCTTATAAACTTACGCTTACATTCTTTAAGGTAGGTTTAATATGAGATTTATAGTTTCGTTTATATTTTTAATATTTATGACCATGATGCTCGTTCGCGAAGTATTTTATGAGAAATTTGACACTGGGTTTGAAGCAATCGTTATTATGGGGATCACTATCACTGGAATATATCTGGCTTGGACTTCTATCGCAAGTACTTTTAAAAAATAGAACCATACAATCCTATAGCCTTATAATTTCATAGTTTTATGATGCTATAAAGAACGGGAGTTTGATAAATCAGATTTTATGTTCGGTGTGTTTAGGAAACCACACCTACTGGGTCAATAAGATTAAAATTATTGAAAAATGAAGTACATATATCTATTATCAAACTCACGTTGTAAAGAACAATTTCCTGACACAAAAGAACATTCTATTGCAGCACTATGAAAAACCCGCCAAACGCATGCAAATTTTGAACAACACGTACACATTACCTTAATAGGAATGCCATAAATAGTTAATATTGAATCCGACATTCCCTTCCTGATTCCGTTATACCCTCCATCTGAACATTTAAGTCTAAAGACACATCGGAACACCCCGCTATACAAAAGAGTAGAATCAAAATACAACCAATGTCGCCTAACGAATAATGTTGTATTTTCATAGTTATAAAATATCCTTTGATTTCTATAAATCTATAGAATGCTGTTATTTACCAATTTGGTACATTTATGATATAATAAAAGTTGAAATAGAACTTTAGTGGCGATCAAATACTATGAACCAAACAGGACGTCAATGCTGCTATGAACATCGCTTAGGTGTTTAGCACAAACCAGAAGAAATAAGCGATGGTAAGGCTCACACTCCTAAAATCCATTGTGTCAATACTCGGACACATGTATTGACATACAGAACCCACAATCCTAAAATCAAACGCAGCCAGTTGCGTGTAAATAAAATCACTGGCAACATTCACTATGGTAGATATACTGATTCGGATATTACGATTCTTTGTGTCCACATGTATCGCATACTATTATACAACAATCATTTATCTTGTTTTACGGATGATAGTAAATGCGGATAGAGAAAAATTTAGCATGAGTGATTCAGGTTTAGTACAATGCCTTTACTTTTTTCTCGCTTCTTTCATTATGGCTAGCATTTTCTATTCGGATCTTGAGTTGGTGTTAGAGACATTGGTTACAATCGCAGTCGGTGCATTACATCTTTCGGTGTATCTATCCGTGAAATACCCAAATACAGGCATAAAAAAATCTTTTAAATATATGTTCAGAGATTTACGGAAAGAACGGCAGGAACGGATAGACAAGCATAAATCTAAGACCAATCCATAATATGAACTCAGCAAAAGGATAACCCCTACGACGTGCATGTTATGATGTGTTTACCACAAACCAGAGGTATTGCGAGGCTATGAACGAAATCAGAGATGGACACTACACACTGGGGAACGCATATCTAAGAGAGGGGCAATATGATGAAGCAGTAACACACTTTGAGCAGGCTATATCCCTTGATTCAGATTTTATTGAAGCCTATCACGCCCTCGCCCTTGCCTACTTACAGCAGCAACGACTCCAAGACGCAAAAGACGCTGCAAGAGAAGCCCTACGGATTGATATAACCTACCAACCTATACTCTCCTTTCTACAAGCCATTGAACCGAGTATGCCCGCAACACCACAAGTAGCTGTCCTTCCGACAGAACAACCCAATGTGATCGAGAAACCCGTTGAAAAAGAAGATACGCCAAAGCAACCTAACCCGACAACCCTTCCTGAAAAAGAGAAAACACCACCCAAAGAAAATGATATTGATATTGACACAGAGTTGGAGCGCGGTATCGTATTCCTTGCAAATAAGCAATATCCACAAGCCGAAACAGCATTCAAGAAAGTGCTGAAAGCTTCACCGAACCATGCCATCGCTCATTACAATCTCGCACAAAGCTACATGGAAACTGGCGTGTTGACGGATGCCAAGACCCAAGTAGACGAGGCATTACGGCTTAATCCATCATACCAGCCTGCACAACAACTCCAAGAAGGCATCGCTTATCTGGCAAACAAAGAAAGACAGAGGCGACTACAGAAGAAACTCATAAAATACTTAGTTCCCATCGCTATTCTTATGACTGCCGTATTTATCGCATATAGATATGGTGGTTTCAAAATGATTTTACCACAACCCACGCCACCCGAAATCTCAATTGATACCACTTTAGAAGAACCGGACAATAAGGACGGCTACATTGAAGCGGGTGAAAGTGTTAGACTCAAGTTGATAATCTCTAATCAGGGCGGAACTGCGAAAGATCTGAAAGTCCGTATACTCCCAAAAACAATCGGGAACTTGCGATATAAAATGTCTGATAAAACCTTCAACATCGCTAAAAACGGATTTGAAACAATGCGTATGCCGATTACTGCGGATAAACAAGCTCGGACAAAAAAAGTCAGACTTAGAATAGAGGTGTTAGATAAATATCAAACCCCACTGGCAATAACAGATGTGCATCTGCATATCAAGTCTAAATAAGGAAGAATTGCTATGAATAAATGGCTTATGCATAAAGTTCTACGGGCAAAATATCGTAAATACGCACTGCGGATTTCTGTGGTTGTCCATGTCATTATGATTATCGTGTATGCTCTCTTTTTTATTCAAACTGAAGTGTCAGTTATAGAAGACGAAATGGAGATAGAGTTTATTAAAGAGTTGCCACGGATCACTAAGAAACAACCGATGCCTATTCTTAAGAAAGAGATCCCGAAACCAAAGGTAGAAATGCCAACACTGGAAAAGAGAACTATCCGGAAGCAGGTAAACGTTGTAAAGCCTGAACAATCCGTAGAGATAAAGAAAATGGACACACCTGCTCGCGCAGGCGGAGGTATGCAATCCCCTGCCCCCAAAAATATAGATGTCAACCCACCCGAATTGTCCGAGACACCCAATTTATCTACAGATGCGAAGTTGACTGCATCCGCAGAATCCATCCTCTCTTCTACTGCTTCGGATATAGGTGACACACTCACAAAAAGTTATAGCAGACGCAAGGGAACCGGTGTGAAATCGCCTGGAAAAGGTAAGGGGATAGGGAAAGGACTAAACATGAGAGGCACAGGCACAGGTACAGGTACGGCGGACGGTGTTGCTGAGATTGGCGCAGGTGTAGGAGGAGGCGGCTCATTGTTTGGCAACACTATAAAGAGCATTGCTGAAGATATTATAGGAAAAAGTGCCGGGGCACCGATTGATGTAGTATTTGTTGTCGATACCAGTGGCTCTATGGTAGATAATATAAAGGCTGTTCCACAACATCTGGGGCAAATGATTGATGTTTACGAAGCATCGGAAAGTGACTATGCGCTTGGACTTACCCTATTCACAACAATTGGAAACGGGGAGAACTATATTGAGGTGCACCCGTTGACAACAAATGTTGACTATATAAAACACCCACTCTACGCAATACAAGCGGGTGGTGGTCAAAACCTATTGGACGCAATTGATGAAACTGTGAAAAAAATGCGGTTCCGTAAAAATACCATCAAACATCTTATTCTCGTCTCAGATGAACAACAACTCACAAGTCGACAAGGGCTAACAGCACATCAAGTCATCCAGCAATGTCAAAAAAAACAAATTCATGTGAATGTGCTTGGTGTTGACAATCAAGATCACAAACGTCTCGCAAGAGAAACAGGAGGGATATGGCACGCTGTTCCAGAAGATACAATTGTGCAAAAAACACCTACACCTATAAGTAGTCCACGTACCACTCAGACAATCAGCAAAGTAATACTAAAAGATGCCGCAAGTATGCCAGTAGATATTATCTTGTTTATTGATGGCAGTAAAAGCATGGAAGATAAAATGCCGTATCTCAAGCAACAGATAGATTTTTGGATACGCGATTGGGATATCGCACTGATTGACTATAGATTAGGGGTTGTGCGCTTCCGCGCAAAACAAGGTGTCAATATGGTAAATGTCTACAAACCACCACAAACACAAGAGAAAATACACAGCATATTAAAACTACCTTATTCTGACGATGAAAACCTACTTCAAGCAATTACTGATGCTACCAGACGCCTCAAAATACGAGCAAAGGCAAAAACACATTTTATTTTCATCACGGATGAACCTGGAGACCCAAAATTTTCTATAGCAGGAACTATCGGCTATCTAAAAGATATACCTGTCGTCGTAAGTGTGATTGGAACTTCTGATAAGTTTCAACAACAAGTCGCAATACAAACAGGTGGTGTGTATGTCAAAATGCCAAACGCACATAAGATAAATAGCCGATATGAATAACATTTCCTTAACGCGATATACTACGCATCAAGTGGGAAATAAACTGAAGCAACTTTTGAAGCAACCGAAACAGAAATAGCAATACAATATAGGTCAAATATAAGTGCGCGAGAACCACTCCGCCAAAAATCAGTAGCTTCAGGACCATAATCACCACAGAAACACTCAGTATATCTGGTGTTTCACTGGTATAAGTGTACGTGATGAAAACAATAATGCCACAAGTGAGAAGTACAAGTAAAGCAACGTGTATGAAAAACTTTCTATAATCCATTCTTGTTTCAACCCGAATCGTGTAAAGGATAATAGGCGTGCTTGGCAAGCACGCCTATTATCCTTCAATATGAAAAGTTTTCTTCTATTCTTTTTATACTGTCACGATTTCAAGATTTTATCATATTCACTGTGATGTCCGACCCAATACCATCTGACGACACCTTCATTTTCGTATCCGAGAGCGCGATAGTTTCTACTAATGTATATCGACCACTGTTCACTCTTTTGTCACTTTACTTTCTTGAGGTGAAGCGAAGGATATAACGGCATATCCATGAGTAGATTGAATTGTTTATAGACTCTCTCTTGTAGTTTTGGGTCAAGTTTTTGGACTAAGGCATGAAGTTCATCGTCAATGACATGTTCAAGCTCGGATACATTCATGATAAGATAGCAAGTTTAGTATACTTTCCCTCGTCAATATTCTGCTTTGATTTTCAGGTGCCGTTCGATAGTGAGGTCTCACATAAGAAGTACCGTCTTTACGGTAATACGCTTTGACGCTGACGCGACCTGCTACAACTTCCAATGCAGCAGACATCAACAGAACTAAAAAACAATAAACATTCTAAAAAATGATTTTTTAGAATCTTTATATTCTCCTTTATTACTCAGGTGGTGGTAGTGGTTCAGTAAACTCCTTACCTTGTGCTTCAGCTGTCTTTCTACGCTCATCCCACTCGTTAATTCTCTTAGCGTATTCAGCTTGGGCATCGGCTCTGATTTGAGCGATTTCTTGATCTCTCTTCTTTTTTTCTTCTTTCAATTTCTGACGCTCTCTTCGTGCGCGTCTAAGAAACATAGTTGCCACTCCTTCCCGTAACAGCAGAAGCAATGTTGCTCCTGACATTATCTTAGTTGTGTTGTTAATTAAGAGTAGAAAAGAATTGATAATACTTTTAGATAAATAGAATGCGACTACATAAACGATTATGATTAGACCTAACACAATCCATAAAAATGTAACGATAGTTTCCTCTGCATTCTGAACAGTAAAAATAGTTGAACGTTTATCTCCGTTTTCCATATTGCCAGACAATTCCAAGTCCTACAGGAAAATCCTTTATACCCAGCTCTCTATTTAAAAAAAGTCTCTGCAGGTCTTTGGTCAATCCGCATCACTGATTGTATGCTCCTTATAGAATAATATTAAAACGACTATTATACAAGATTGTCAATTGTCAACTGATTTTGTCAAAGTTCTTTTCATACAACGACTATTATACAAAATTGACAATTGATATGTCAATGTCAATTGCCCCACTTTTCAGTTGTGCGTCTTGCTCCAGCGGAGTTATATGTCTATAGCAGTGAAGCACAGCAATCCCGCACTCCAGCGGAGTGCTATGTCTAAAAATTGCCCGATAAGTTAAATAATTATTAACATGCGTGATTCACGGAAAATTGGTCTACTTAAAATTATAAACCCTTATAGAATAAGGCTTCGTAAAATTGCTCCGTGAAGGTTTCCGTGAAAGTGAAATCATTTCAAGCCGAAAATATTAACACATTTTTCGATTACATCATCCAAGTGTTAAGGTTTAATGTAGCATAAACTTCCAGTTTGTGCGGTATTTCAAGACATCATTAGCGTCAATTTAAGGAGAAGTACGCTATAAATTTCAGGTCGGTAGGTTCGGTTTCCTAACCGAACCGGGTTTGTTCCAATTGCGTTCATAAAGTTTTTCGCGAAGGATCCAGTGCGATTAGGAAATCGCACCTACCGGCCTGGGAAAACCACTAAATTGACGCTTATAGTGCGGTATTTCAAGACATGTATTACAACTGTTCATAGGATAGACATTTATAGAAATGGTAGAACCTATAAAATATTGAAGAATTATCTCCCTAAGTCCATCTCATTACTTAGTATGCAAAGATTCAATTCATTCAGATATATACGAACAAATTCTTCGATAAAAAGGGGAAGATCATGTTTATACAGAATCTCATTCCAAGTTTTCGATTTATCGGAATTCTACTTCTTAGGATTTTTGTGGGAATCATACTCGGGTTTGTGTGGTATATAGCAATAGCAGGTATTTTCCATTTCACAGCTGAAAATGTAGTGTCGCAACACGCTGACATAGGAGCACATCGCGGTTTATACGACTATTTTGATTCAAAATACTATAATGGTAATCCTATTTTTACTATTGTTGCTTGGATTGCAATTATTGGTCAGTTAGCGTGTATTGTTTTCGGTATTCTCTGGGGTATTTTCCAAAGCAGATTCAATTTGACAAGATGGTTATACACACGGTATATTAATCACTTATGGATCAAATAGAATTTTACAAAAGAAAACTAAATTACGAGACAGACTCTTGGGATCTATACGAAGCACTCAATAACGGCGAAGATATAGTTGTCATTGATGCACGTTCACCAGAGGCTTATGCGTTAGAGCATATACCAACCGCTATAAATATTCCACACAGAACGATGAATGAAGATACGACAAGTATGTTGGACAAAACGAAACTGTATATCACTTATTGCGATGGTATCGGTTGTAACGCCTCTACGAAAGGTGCATTGAACATGGCGAAGTTAGGTTTTAATGTCAAAGAATTGATGGGTGGTATAGAATGGTGGCGTCGCGATGGGTACGAAACGGAAGGTAAACAAGGTGTTAAAGGAAAAGAGGTAGTTTGTGGATGCTAAGTAAATTGACATTGAATGTGGTTTTAATTTGCAAATATCAACCTCTTGGTGTATAATTTACGATGTAATATTCCCCCATAGCTCAGTCGGTAGAGCAGATGGCTGTTAACCATCGTGTCGGCGGTTCGAGTCCGTCTGGGGGAGTCCAGTATGCTGGCGGACTTTAGCATATAAGGTTCGTCAGCATATTTTTTTAATCTTCCGCATAACTGTTTTAAAACTATGGAGGCAGATATGCCAATAGAATTTACCGATGCTCATTTCGACGAATTTGCAGAGAAAGGATATCTCATTGTTCCAGACTACTATTCAGGTGAACACCTTACAGAGATGCAAGAGGCACAAAGACGTGTGCTGCCAACATGGGATGATGTGAAAGATAATCCACCTCCTGGTAAAGCTATTTTGACAGATTTTCCATCGTCTGAGATGGTTTTACTACGCGGAATAGTTGATCATGATGCATGGGGATTCGCTCGGAAGTGGTTGAAAACTGAGCATATCCAGTTCCGTGCGGGTTGTATGATTGCCCGATATCCAGGATTCAAAGGGGGTGGTGTTGGGAGTGATGCAAGTGGACTGCATATTGATAACGGGAATAATTCATTGCTACCACAATCAGAGTCAGCTCCTGAATTTGGACAACTTGTTTTTTGGGTACACCTTGAAGATGTTGACGAAGATCAGGCACCACTTAGATTGCTTGCAAACAAATACGGACGAGATACGACGCATTACGAACCACTTGTATGTAAAGGTGGAACGCTCTGTATTTTCAGTAACTATACGTTCCATTCAGCAAGCGATTATCATCGGGAAGATGGTCAACGTTTTACGTGGGGGTTCGGTTTAGGACGTGCAGATCATGTTTGGGAAGGATTTCGACACTATACTGACAAAGGGAGACACGAGACATTCTCAAAATTCATCGGTACATTAACAGCGGCAGAACGGGAGGTATTTCGTTTCCCACCTGCAGGCCACCCCTATTACACACCTCAAACACTACAAGCGTTAGAAGAACAGTATCCTGGTTGGAACGCACGCGGTGAATACTAATTCTGGCACGTATAGATCGACGAAAATCACGTTTTTCTAAGAGCATCAGCCTTCAACCACCCAATAGAATCAATTATCTCATCTTGATGTTCGCGCATCATTACCTCAATAAGTGCTGGTTGTTCAACTGAGAGTGTTTCCTTCAAGATAGGCTTAAAATCCTCTAAATTCTCAACCTTCCTGGCATACACCCCAAATGATTTCGCAAATTCCACAAAGTCCGGATTCCGTAAGTCTGTATCAATCGTACGCCCTTCAAATCCCTTCAATTGAGATCCTTTAATAGCGGACAATGCGTCATCGTTTATCACAATTGCTATAACATTAATACCGTATTTAACTGCAGTTGCCATTTCCATTGCTCCCATAAGGAATCCCCCATCACCACTAAAACAGACCACAGGTCTATCAGGATATGCCACTTTTGCACCGATGGCAGCAGGATACGCATACCCTAAAGCAACACCGATATTCGGATAGAGAAAGGTACGCGGATCATATATCGGAAATTCCGCAAAAGATGCGTACCCAAGGGAATGAACATCAATCGAGTAAATGGTATCCCGTGGAAGAACATCTTGTAATTCATGAATGATTGGAAGGGGAGGCTGCATATCAAAGTTATCGCGAAGTTTCGGAAGTATGGAGTTCCACTGATTGCCATCTGATGAAATATCCTCAATTAACGCTTGTAAGGTAAGCTTTAAATCACCAACAACACCGATATCACACGGATATTCGCGTCCAATTTCATTTTCATCCTCATCAATCTGGATAAAGGGTTGTGGTAACTGTAAAGTCCAACTCCGGGTATCAATGGATGTAAACCTTGGACCAATACCGATAAGACAATCAGTATGTTTGAGTGCTTCTTGTCCTAAATATCCATAACATATTTGCAATGCGGATGGATGGTCTTCGGGTAATGCTCCTTTGGCACAACGGGAGACGATCACAGGTGCATTCAATTTTTCTGCAAGCAGTCTTAACTCATTTCTGGCATTTGAATGAATCACCGCTGAACCTGCGAAGATCAACGGATAATTGGCATTCTGTATTGTTTCTAAAGCCTTGTTAAGATCTGTATCATCAGGGGGTGTGGAATCTTCGCGTTCAACTCGGATTGGTATCCGAACTTCACCTTCTCCAGTCGTGACATCCATTGGGAATTCCAATACAGTCGGTCCAGGTCTGCCATTACGCATTGCTTTAAATGCATTTTCAACAACATTAGGTATATCCGATACACTACGCGCGATAGCACAGTATTTCGTTATCGGTTCAAAGAAACGCATCTGGTCCAAACCGTGGAACATCTTACTCGGATGCCTATTATAAGAATCGGAATGACTCTGTCCAGTTATAAGTAATACCGGTATACAATCTGTATACGCTTCCAGAATCCCTGTAGATGCATTACTTGCCCCTGGACCGGGAACAGTAATAGCAACACCAACATCACCAGTTGCACGAGCAAAGCCATCTGCCATTTGAGTAGCTGAATACTCATGTCGAACAAGAAAATGACGAATTGAATCTGTTCCCTTACGAAGAAGAGAATCGTAGATATGAATGTTCTGTGTACCCGGCATCCCAAATACAGTTGAGACACCTTGTGCTTTCAAACATTCAATTAGAATATCTCCACCAGTCACGTTTACTTTCCTTTGTGTTTTTCCAGAAAATTCTCATACCACGTATCAGGATCACGACCCAGTTTACGTAGAAAATGGCATCCGATTTTCTTTACAATATTGGGAAGGAGGTTAAATAGTCTTAGTTGCCAACTCATAATAGTATGTGGAATATTAGTTACGCCATTAGGGTTTTTTCTGTAGTCTTATCGAATAGATGAATACGTTCGGAGACAAAGGAGACATATAGAAATTCACCAATTTCAGCTTCAAAGTCTGGGGCAGTGACAGATTTTAGGATGGTATGTGAACCTATTTCATCTGTTCCCAGAGTTATTTCAACAATCGTATCTGCCCCAAGCGGTTCAACACTATACACTTCAGCTTTAAATGAGTTGGGAACAGATTGGTGATTTACCACCACATCTTCTGGATGGACACCAAAGATTATTTGTTGGTCTAAACTTAACCCATTGATTATATTAGTAAGATTATCGTCTTGAATCGTAAATGTATTGTCTTTACTAACTCCGTTAGATAAGTTTAATTGAAGCACACCATTATTAATAATAATTTCACATGGAATACAGTTCATACTTGGATTACCAATAAAACCTGCCACGAACAGATTCTCTGGGTGGTTATAAATGTCGAATGGTGTTCCTAATTGTTGTACTTTTCCTTCATCAAGTACAGCAATCCGATCTGCCATGGACATTGCTTCTACTTGATCGTGTGTTACGTAAAAAGTAGTAGTCCCGAGTTCGCGTTGTCTCCATCGAATTTCAGCACGCATTTCCGTACGTAGTTTCGCGTCAAGGTTAGAAATTGGCTCATCCATCAGGAATACTTGAGGACGTCGTACCATTGCTCTGCCGAGACCAACACGTTGTGTCTCTCCACCGCTAAGTTGGTTCGGTTTACGCATGAGGAGATGCTCAATGTGTAGCATCTGTGCAATATCCTTCACACGACTATCTATCTCTTCAGCGGATAACTTTCGTGGATGCAATGGGAATGCCATGTTTTCGTAGACAGTTAGATGTGGATAGAGAATGTGTGATTGAAAGACGAATGCAACATCCCGTTCAGCAGGAGTTCTGTCATTTACAGACACATCGTCTAAGTATATACTGCCTTCTTCAGGTTTGTCTAAGCCAGCAATACATCGAAGGGTGGTTGTTTTTCCTGCACCTGTTTGTCCAAGTAGAACAAAGAATTCTTCATCTTCTACATCAAGTGAAATATTATCAAGTGCAGTGAGATCACCGAATCTCTTTGTAATATTTTCAAGTCGTACTGTTGCCATATTTTAAAGTAACGTCAGTTTGATAAACAGAATTTTGTCCTGAAGATAGTCTTTGTAGCACAAACTTTCCAGTTTGTGCAATCTGGTGTTAACTATAAGTTCGGGTTACAATCTGTCTTATCAAACCCACGTTAAAGTAGGTCTATTGTAGTATGATGTTATTATCTCATAGATTATTGTATCTGTCAATAATAGGTAGATGGATTAGGATATTCTACTCCTGTGTTTCACTCCCAACACCTTATGAAAATAACGAGATCTATACTTTGAATTTAGTGGAGAGGAATTGACTTCATAATTCAACAATAAAACTCCTAACTGAAATGGATGATTCAATTATTCATTCAGGACTTACCCAATACCTCTTAAAGTCCCCTTGATAAGGGGATTTAGGGGGTTAAAAGACAAAAAAGTACTTAATTATCGGATTTATTGAATAAAATCTCCTATTTTCTACACAAACTGCGTAAGTCCTGTCATTTTAAAATGTTGACCATACAAATAAAATTTGATACTCTAATCATGGAATTATTTCTTCTGTCATATAATATTTCTGATTTGTTCCTGTATATGTTCATAGTCTTGGAGAGTTAAATGTCAACGAATGCAGATCTGATTGCCGAATGGCATGATGCCCCTGCCCCACTGCTCGGTATATTACACGCCTTTCATGACAGGGACGGATTCATCTCTGAAGAATCACTCCGGGATATTGCAGTTGGACTACGAATTCCCCTTGCTGAACTTTTTGGCACAGTAACCTTCTATCACCATTTAGCTCGTGAAGCACCCGGACAGGCTGCGCCTCGTGTATGTACTGGTCCTGTTTGTCGTCTACAAGGTGGGTTAGAAATCCTTAATGCATTAAAAAGTGAAGGATCAACTGAAATGCCGTGTGCAGGCAGGTGTGATGATTGTGTCCCAGTTTTAAAGGGACATCAAGTGCTCACAGGAAAAGATGTAGGAACACTTTCTGTACAACCAACACCACTCCCGCCACAGTATCCAGGGGACAGTGAAGAATGCATCTTCGCAGATATACGTGAACCGGAACGATACACACTCGAAGGGTATCAACGTACAGGTGGATACGAAAGTCTAAAACATGCGATATCATCCCTTAGTCCAGAGCAAGTAATTGAAACATTAAAACAGAGCCAACTTGCAGGTAGAGGAGGAGCAGGTTTTCCAACTGGTATGAAATGGGAATCCGTACTGAATGCACCAGGTGAGCCAAAAACTATTGTGTGTAATGCTGATGAAGGGGAACCCGGTTGCTTTAAGGATAGAGTTATTCTTGACTACGCTCCACATGCTGTTATTGAAGGAATGACACTGGCAGCTTATGCAACAGGAGCAACTCGTGGGTTTATCTATCTCCGATATGAGTATCCAGAAACCTATAAAATACTTGAGAATGCACTTACAGAAGCAGAATCGGAAGGATTGATTGGAGATGATATCCTCGGAACTGATTTAAAATTCCGTATTTACATACGACGTGGGGCTGGTGCGTATGTCTGTGGAGAAGAAGGATCATTGTTAAATAGTTTAGAAGGTAAACATCCATTCCCAAGAAATCGTCCTCCATATCCAGTAACCCACGGTTTTGAAAACCTTCCTACAGTAGTAAACAACGTTGAGACACTTGCTGCTGCCGTACAGATAGTGCGTTATGGAGCTGAATGGTATAAGAATCTAAGTTGTGATGAAAACCTTGCCGGGACAAAAATCATAAGTCTGTCCGGGGATATACAAAGACCTGGGAATTATGAGGTGCCGTTTGGTCTTCCACTAAGAACACTGCTTTACGATTGGGCAGGTGGCGCGTTAGATGGACGATCCATTCAGGCAATTACTACCGCAGGATTATCAGGCGGGTTTATTGGTGAAACGGATTTTGACATCAATATTGATGAACCCAGTTTCCAAAAAGTGGGGGCAATGCTTGGAGCTGCAGGTATAATGGTGTTTGATGATACGCGTGATATGGTGGATGTAGCACGTAATGCTATGGGTTTCTTTGCTGAGGAGTCGTGCGGAAAGTGTTTTCCATGCAGGATTGGAACACACAGACTTACTGAACTCTTATCTGAACCACTAACTCAGAAATCAAAAGATTTGATTGAAGAAATCGGAAGTGTGATGAAGGCAACAAGCGCTTGTGGACTCGGGACTGCTGCACCAAATATCACAGACAGTTTAATGAGATTAAGTTTGTAAATATCACCAGAAACAAGTAAGATAGACAGGCTTAGTATGACCACAAGTGACGTAATTTGATGTGGAGTCGAGGTTTTCTTTCTCTCTGCATCATCGTGTTTGTAATTGGATTGATTACAGGTCCTGTACATCTATTCTTTCCAGTATACACAGAAGAAGTCTTGGGTGAAAACCCATTATATGCAGCATTATTACGTGCAATTCCAATTGGACTTGGTGGTATTACAGCACTCATCGGAGGTAAGCTATGTGACCGGTTTGGTAGAAAACCGACATTACTCATCGGTATAACTGGTGCTGTTGTAATTGGGAGTCTATTCACTACAGAAATACCTTTATTCATCTGGGGTATTTTGTGCTATGAAGGTGTTGCATCAGGATTCAAAACTGCAGGAGGGCAAACATACCTTATTAGTTCAGTAACCCCTGAACGATTAGGGTCAGCAACCGGTCTCTACTTTATCAGCAGTACAGTTGGAAGCGCCATTGGAAATGCAATTGCTGGAGAAATAATATCTCGGCAACATTTCAGTAATTTTGGTATTGGTTCTATAATCCTATCAGGATTTGTATTTATAGGTGCTTGTATATTCTTACCCCGTCTTAATAGAACAAGTGATAACCCACAGACAAAGGAGGGAAGTTGGAAATCAACCCTGAATAAAGGCAAATATTTCGATCTATTACGTCGTTCTGATATGTGGATGCTGATAGGGTTACGGGTGTTTCCAACATACTATTGGGGTTCAGTAAATCTTCTAATGCCGATACTGATTCATCGTATCGCTGGAGAAAGAGCTACCGGTTATTACGGAACTTTCAGTTTGCTGTTTGCCTTTACATGTCAATTCGCTGTTGGTAGAATCTGTGATGCAGTAGGGCATCGTATACCTGCCCTATTTACAAATGCTATCATCACAATTCTTGCTTTCGGTTTAGCGGTCTTTCACAATTCATTCGTTGCCCTTGAGGTATTTGGGATACTGGGAGCTGGTGCAGCGTGGGGACTTTCAACCACTATTCCAAGATTCATTAATGAGTTTACGGATTCTGAAGAGAAAGGACACGGTGTCGGTCTCACGCATTTAGCGTGGAGCACTGGATTTCTTTTCGGATATGTTCTAAGTGGAATTCTAATTAATATTTCTATTCATACACCTTTTATTGTTGCAGGATTATTCCTGATTTGTTCAACCTATATTGCCTATAAACTTTTGGTTACTCATAAAAAATAAGGAAGGAACTTCCATGATTATTGCTGAACTTGATTTAGAAAATGCTGAACATCTTGACCTTACAAATGCCCAATGGCGTTATGCTGACGGACTTGTTCCCGGTGAACCTAATGGTGGGTTGGTCGATCAAATGCAGGAAACACCGGCACGACTCGCTGATTATGACGATTCAGGTTGGGATGTCTGTGAAAATATACAAGAGGTCGTCTCAACAGGATTCTGTTTTGGTTGGTATCGTATAACTGTCACTTTACCTGAAGAGGTTGATGGAAAATCAATCGCTGGCTCTAAAGTGTGGTTTCATACCTGTATTGATGATTACGGAGAAGTCTGGGTTGATGGTGAAATTGACTTGGCATTTGGTAAATCTGGACGTGGTGCTGCATCAGGTTTTAACGCTCCGCAAAGAGTTATTGTGTCCGAAAGTGCAGAACCTGGTGCTGAACATGTGTTGGCATGTTTAGCTGTCAACGGTCCGTTTGCCAGACCTGGTGGCGGTATTTTTCTACGGTTTGCCAAGCTTGAGTTTGAACAAGAATAAGCATATCAAGTTATTTAGGGGTGGCACATGGCTACCCCTAAATATAATGGATTAAGAATTGTCAACCACACCAACTTCTCACAATCTTCAGGATCTCCCCAAGGCTGTTGTATTGTTAAGTGGTGGATTGGATTCCACAACTACTTTAGCAATTGCGCGTTCGGAAGGATTTGACACCTACGCCTTGAGCTTTCGATATGGACAGAGAAACAATGTTGAACTTAGATGTGCTGAAAACAATGCAAGGTTATTGGGAGCAAAACAACATACTATCATTGATATAGATCTTCGTTTATTTGGTGCATCTGCATTAACCGCTGATATTGATGTACCTAAAGATCGAACTGAAGAGGTAATGACTTCAGGTATACCTATTACCTACGTTCCCGCCAGAAATACCATCTTTCTCTCCTATGCACTATCCTGGGCAGAAGTGCTTTCATCCCATACTATTTTCATTGGAGTCAATGCTGTTGACTATAGTGGTTATCCAGATTGCCGTCCAGAATATATAAAGGCATATCAGAAGATGGCGAACCTTGCAACACAAGCCGGTGTAGAAGGTAAAACAAAACTAACAATATGTACCCCGCTGATTGACAAAACAAAGGCAGAAATAATAAAAATCGGAACGGATCTCGGTGTTGATTATAGCCTCACTTTAAGTTGTTATGACCCTGATGCTGATGGTAGAGCGTGTGGGAGATGTGATAGCTGCTTGCTCCGAAAGAGAGGCTTTAAAGACGCAGGCATCCCCGATCCAACACACTATATTTGAACGAGGGAACATAACTTCTGATAGCAGTGCTTTGATGTTTGATAATTCCTTTCTCCTTGATAGCCTTGATGCCTTAAAAACTAAAACGCGAATTAATTCTGATAATTTTCTCACTTGACAGTTCGCAGCAACCGATTGTATAATACCTATGGCACAAGAATACGATACGACCGGAAAAGACATCCTGAATGAACAAATTAACGAAATCGCACAGTTTGTCTTAAATGTACCGGATGTTGAAGTACTTGCAGACCTTGACACCGAACAACAACTGGTCCGTGCGTTTCGGACAGATATCACAAAGCGTGTCCGATTGGACACTCACGAAGCTGTTCTACACATTGAATTACAACTCCACGACAGCACAGAAAAACCGATGTGGGCACGAAACGCCAGCTATCATGGATATCTCGTCGGTGAACATCAAATGCCTGTCTACTCCAACGTGATTTACTTTCATCCAGATGCAGGAAAAAACGATCCAGGGGGTTATACGTATAGTTGGAATGGTTACGATTACCATTTCAGTTATAAGGTGATACGGTTGATCGATATAGAGGGACAATCGATTTTAGAGGCACAACTGCCGGGCTTGTTGCCGTTCACACCACTCATGAAACCCCCTGATGATATGACATCTGAGCAATGGGTAGGACAATGTATAGATGCAACGGTGGATGCATCTGTTGATCCAGCAACGAAAGGAAGTTTACTTTATGGGCTCTCGGTCTTCGGGAGTCTCATACATGGGACAAATTTATTTGAACGTATACCGGAGGCACTTATGCAAGAATCACCTTTTGAACAACGCCGACGCGAGAAGTTTATTGAACAAGGAACCAAAGAGGCCACCCTTAAGAGTCTCATGACAGTACTCAATGCGAAATTCCACGTAGAGGCGGTGCGCGCCATAGACCCCGCATTGCAAGATATAGACGATTTACAACGACTTGAGCAGCTACTTCTCACTGCTGTAAACGCGGAAAACCTTGATGCTTTTACTGAAAAGCTTTTTGAATGAAGGTACGCGATAAGACCAACCCTACCGCCTTTTCAGACGAGTATTCAACGCACATTCACGGAGCGATTGTTTGTGTTTGAAGGCATAGGCGTTTGACCTGAAAATTATGGTAAAAGCGGTTTTCTTTGATTTTTATTACACTTTAGGCGTTTGGGGACAGCCACTTGAGGATAGAGTTCAAAAGATTGCAGAACGATATGATTTTGAAGTTGATTGCGATAAATACTCAGTAGCGGTCAGGAGTTTGTATGGGGATGCATCAGGATCAGATCCAAAAACCCATTCACTCATTGGGACGATGGAAAAAATCGTCAAAAGTTATGGCGAATTTATCAAACAACTCGGTGTTGAAAAACATGTAGGACAGATTACATGGGAGTTGTTGCAATCCGAACATTCACTCTTTGGAGCGAATAACGCTATTCTTTACAATGACACTGTTCCGACTTTGAAACTTCTGAAAGAGAATGGATATAAATTAGCGATTGTCTCAAATTGGGATACACCGTTATTTCCGTTATTAGAACGTCTCGGTATTGTCCACTATTTTGACACGATCACGGCTTCACATGATGAGCGGGTTCGGTCAGCAAAACCGGATCCACATATCTTTGAGTATACTCTCAAGAAAGTTGGTGTTACTGCTGAAGAAACAGTTCATGTTGGTGATACTTTTGAAGCGGATATCGTAGGTGCGCAAGGTGTTGGGATTCGTCCAATTCTGATTGATCGCGTTGGTTCACAAGAAGGTAGATGGGATGAAACGATTCAAACTTTATCAGAATTGCCAGAACTTCTTGCTGGTTCGGCATGTACTGTATAGACCAAGAAATTTATGGTAAAAACAGTATTTTTCGATTTTTACAAGACTCTCTCAGTTTGGGGAGAGAGTACATTTAAAGCAAGTCTTAAAAGAATAGTAAATAGTTATGATATAGTGGTTAATTGGGAAAATTATGATATATATGACATAGCAGTAAAGGATCTTTTCGTAGAAACTCCAGCTTCCAATTCTGTTCTGGATTCATTACTTGATTCAGTGATGACTACAATGAATCGGGAGTGTGATTTTATTAGAAAATTGGGTATTCAGGATCATGTGGAACAAATTGCATGGGAACTCCTGCAATCAGGACACCCGCTTTTTTCTGTCACAGATGCAAAACTATATGACGATGTCATACCTACTCTACAGCATTTACGAGAAACGAACTTTAAGTTAGCGATTGTCTCAAATTGGGATACACCGTTATTTCCGTTATTAGAACGTCTCGGTATTGTCCACTATTTTGACACGATCACGGCTTCACATGATGAGCGGGTTCGGTCAGCAAAACCGGATCCACATATCTTTGAGTATACTCTCAAGAAAGTCGGAGTCACTGCTGAAGAAACAGTTCATGTGGGTGATGCCTTTGACGCCGACATCTTAGGCGCGAAAAGGGTCGGGATTCGTCCGATATTGCTTGACCGAGACAACACACAAACTGGTAGATGGGAAGAGACGATTCAGAGTCTTGCCGAATTGCCGGAGTTGTGTAATGGATAACAATGAAATAAATTTGACCTTTTTTGTAAAATATGCGATAATGAAATTTTGGTTCAAATCGACCAGAGCGTTATAGATGTCCCCACTATGAATATCAGAGATATTCACTTTTATATTTTTCAATTTTCTTCAATTGGGTTTCACCTCAAACTGGGGTAGGTACGGTTTTGCTATGTACTCGCCCAATGCAATCTGCCTTATTAGAGAGATTTATGACCAGTTGTCTGTCCTATTTAAAACTTAATGACTCTGTATGAATATAAAGTTAATCAGAGAAAAGAGATTGCTACATGAATGATCAATCTATTCGTGACTTGGACGAAATTATCCATCTCAACCCTGAAGATGCCAAAGCATACTTAAGTAGGGGCAACATCTACGCTGAAAAAAATGACTATGATGAAGCGATAGCGGACTATGATCAAGCTATCAAACTTGACCCTAAATGTACTAGAGCGTACTTAAATAGAGGCAACATTTATACTGAAAAAGGAGACTATGATAAGGCTATAGCGGACTATGATCAAGCTATCAAACTTGACCCTAAATATACTAGAATCTACAGATATAGAGGAATAGTACACCGTCGCAAAGGAGACTATGATAAGGCTATAGCGGACTACGACCAAACTATCAAACTTGACCCTGAAGATACCAGGGCATACTTAAGTAGGGGCAACATCTACGCTGAAAATGGAAACCATGATAAAGCAATAGTAGACTACGATCAAGCCATTGAACTTGACCCTGAAAATGCCACAGGATATTTACTTAGGGCGAATGTTTATCTTGAAAAGGGAGATTATGATAAGGCTATAGCAGACTACGATCAAGCCATCAAACTTTCCCCTGAAGATGCTGGGATATGCAACAACAGAGGCAATGCCTATCGTCGTAAAGGAGATTATGATAAGGCGATGGCAAACTACGATCAAGCCATTGAACTTGACCCTGAAAATGCCACAGGATATTTACTCAGGGCGGATGCTTATCTTGAGAAGGGAGATTATGATAAGGCTATAGCAGACTACGATCAAGCCATCAAACTTTCCTCTGAAGATGCCGGAATATATAACAATAGGGGAATTACTCATGATCACAAAGGAGATTATGATAAGGCTATAGCAGACTACAGTCAAGCCATCGAACTTTCCCCTGAAGATGCTGGAATATATAACAACAGAGGGAATGCCTATTGCCGTAAAGGAGATTATGATAAAGCGATAGCAGACTACAGTCAAGCCATCGAACTTGATCCTGAAAGTATCGCAGGATATTTACTCAGGGCGGATATCTATCGCCGTAAAGGAGATTATGATAAGGCTATAGCAGACTACAGTCAAGCCATCGAACTTTCCCCTGAAGATGCTGGAATATATAACGACAGAGGAAACGCCTATCGCCGTAAAGAAGATTTTGATAAGGCTATAGCAGACTACAGTCAAGCCGTCAAACTTTCCCCTGAAGATGCTGGAATATATAACAACAGAGGAAACGCCTATCGCCGTAAAGAAGATTTTGATAAGGCTATAGCAGACTACAGTCAAGCCATCGAACTTTCCCCTGAAGATGCTGGAATATATAACAACAGAGGGAATGCCTATTGCCGTAAAGGAGATTTTGATAAAGCGATAGCAGACTGCAGTCAAGCCATCGAACTTGATCCTGAAAGTATCGCAGGATATTTACTCAGGGCGGATATCTATCGTCGTAAAGAAGATTTTGATAAAGCGATAGCAGACTATAACCAAGCCATCAAACTTTCCCCTGAAGATGCTGGAATATATAACGACAGAGGAAACGCCTATCGCCGTAAAGAAGATTTTGATAAGGCTATAGCAGACTACAGTCAAACCATCAAACTTGATCCTAAAAGTGTCGCAGCATACCTAAACAGAGGCAACGTCTATCGCTACCATAAGAATGACTATGATAAAGCAATAACGGACTACAGTCAAGCTATCAAACTCGACCCTAAAAATGTTGGGATATATCTAAATAGAGGCAATTCCTATGATGAAAAAGAAGACTATGATAAGGCGATAGCGGATTACGACCAAGTCATCAAATTTTCCCCTGAAGATGCTGGAGCATATAACAACAGAGGAAATATTTACCGGCGTAAAGGAGACTATGATAAGGCGATAGCAGATTACGACCAAGCTATCAAATTTGACCCTGAAAATGTTGCGGCATACCTAAACAGGGGTAATACCTATAGTAGGAAGAGGCAATACGATAAGGCGATAGCAGATTACGACCAAGTTATTAAACTTGACCCCAAAGATGCAGCAGCAGCATACAACAACAGGGGGGCTACCTACCACTATCATAAAGGAGACTATGATAAGGCGATAGCAGACTACGACCAAGCTATCAGTCTTGAACCTGAAAGTGCTGGGTTGTACATCAACAGAGGGTACGCTTATGACAACAAAGGCGATTATGACAAAGCCGTTGAGGACTACGACAACGCGGTCAGGCTCTGTCCATATGGTACTGACTTGATTGATCGTAAATTCGCAGACTGGATAATGGATGAGGTTGACAACTATGGGAGAAGTGAGCTTGACAAGATTATAGTACGATTAAATAGCATAATCAGCGGTTTATCTGAAAACGATGTCAACCGTTACTATTACATAGGCATACGCCAATTGTTTATAAATGATGGACTTTCTGCCCAGAGATGTTTTGAAATAGTCTTGAAGTTAGGTTGTGACGATGAGATAAGGGAGGCAAAGGTCAAGCGACATCTTAAGAACCTGAAAAAGCGAGGATAATACATCAAGAACGGTTCTACAAAGCCTCCACAAAACAGAGAGGTCTGCTGAAATAAATTTATCTGCCCATAGATATTAGGACAAGGTCCTAATGGTCTTACGTCGCTTCTTGTAAATTTTTTAGTTTATGATACAGATTCGCGCGCAGTTCCAAGGTTTCCTTGTAACTCTCATGAGCGACAATCACGAGCATTGTCTTAGCGCGGCTCATACCTGTGTAAAGGACTCGATTTAGGTGACCTTCGCGTGCCAACGCGACATTTCCTTCCAAAATAACCTGATCATCAGTTACTGGAATAACCAAAATGGCCAGATCACTTTCCAATCCTTGAAAGTCGTAGATATCGCTGTACCTGAGTGTGTTCTTAAAGGCAGAGGCACTTGGAACTAGAACACCTTCCTTGTCTTCCGGGGCAACTTCTTCTGTAATTTCACGTATGTTGAGAGGTTCCCAACCAATATAAGAGCGTTTGGTATCAAACTCATCGGTGATGCCACTAAACAGTAGTATGGTTTGCTCGGACTGAAAGTTTCTATTTTGCCAATCATGTATCAGGTTGTCTATCGTATCCACTAACTCAGTAGGCGATTTGAAGTATTCAATTTCAACGAGTGGTCCGTGTACGCCGGACATCGGCGGCGATTTATAGTTAAAAGCAAAAACACCTTTACATTTTTTCTGATTTTGTGATAATAGTTATATTATGAGATATTCACCAGACTTACGAAAACGCGTTCTTGATTTCATAGCAGCAGGTGGTAGTAAAGCAGAAGCTTCCCGTAGATTTCAAGTTTCACGCAGATCTATCTACAACTGGTTAGACGCAGTAGATCCTTTTACTTATGAAAAACCGGGGCCTCGTAAACCTTATCGGCTTGACCCAGAAGCACTCGCTGAACATGTCAAAGAATTCCCAGACAGCACGCAGAAGGAACGTGCTGCACATTTTGGCGTGTCACAGCGGTGTATCTGTTATGGTCTGAAGCGGATCGGATGCACGCGAAAAAAAGACATTTACCTATAAAGAACAATGCCCAGTCAAACAGGAGGCCTATCTCACCCAACTTCAGACAGCACTTGTGAACGGAAAAACACCTGTTTTTGTTGATGAAAGCGGTTTTAGCACAGAAAGTGTTCGTCAGTTCGCTTATGCGCCAAGAGGGGTTTGCGTATCGGATAAAATCTCAAGCAATCGGTATAGATGCACTACGCTGATTGCTGCACAAATACAAGGGCGTTTCACGGCTCCTGTACTTTTTGAAGGTGCTTGTGATGCGCTTGCCTTCAATGCGTGGCTTGAGAGCGTGCTGTGTCCACTACTTGACGCATCACACGTTGTCATATTGGATAATGCGTCTTTCCATAAAAGCCAGCAAACAGAGGCATTGATTGCTGCCTGTGGTGCGAGTTTACTTTTTTTACCTCCGTATTCGCCTGAACTCAATCCTATTGAAAGAGATTTCGCGAACATAAAACGTAAATGGGAATACAATGCTGAAGCGTCAATCGATGAAATCGTAAAAATGTACAAATAATTATGATTTCCACTATAATGTCAACGTACTTGGCAACATCAACGGCTATTTCATGTGTGTTTCGACAATTAGTTTGTAATGTATCATTTGACCAGTTGAGACCAAAATTTTTTAGCACATCCTTTCCATTCTGAGTAAGATGGGGGGAAACAATATTCTGGTAGGTGAAATCGCCAAACATAGTCCAATGTCCCTCAGCTAAGCCGTTTTTTAACAATATGTTCATCAATTTCAGGAACATCTCATCGCATAGATTCTGTGCCTCGTCAACGATCAGATAGTCAAAAATACCTCCTGCTCCTAAATCTTCAACTGTCTCATCTATGAATGAAGGCCATTTGTGATCTAGGTGATAGCCGCGCTTTAATGATGTTTCAAGTTCAGGTGAATTGTCCAACCTTCGTTGATGTTTGTTCTTCAGAGCATTGTCTGATCTGAAGACCCAGGACGGTAGCGTAGCCGGTGTGCCTGCTACAACTCTGCCTCCACTGTTCTTAGGGAGTGTCTTCGTCCACCTGTCAAAACGATAACTCAGGTACGGATTGCTACATAATAAGGCAACAGTATCACCTTCTTCGCAACGTTGTCGGGCAAGCTCCATAGCAAGCACGGTTTTGCCTGTGCCTGCTGCACCGTCAATCACGCAACGGTCATTTATGCTAACTCGGTTCAAACTGTTAAGTTGAGCAGTCGTCAATCGAAGCAGCTGCGGGCGAAGAGTTTCCAAGTCAGATCGGAATATTGTTTTCGGTGGTTCGATTATCATGGTTTTCTCCAATTCAGATCGCAGATTGTTCAATGCCTCCAATGCCTCCATACATTTTTCCCGATTCGTGTCCAGTATTTCTCTCACTTGTTTTGTAGGCAGATCGTCTGCATAATCCGCCAATTTCTTTGCTAGTCTGTCCGGATTTCGAGCGTCAGGGCGTTCTATTATTAACGCCTGTTTTGGCTTCCTTATGTCAAGTGGAAATTGGGAATCGGTGAATGCAACCGCGCATCCAAGTGAAAGCAGAGAGGAGGAACCAAAATGGGGAGCAAATTCCTTTTGCAAGGCAAACATAGCAGTTCGGGCTTGTTCAGGAGGGGAAGGTTGTACAAGTTCTCGATCTGGCAGACGATACCATTCCCTATTATTGATCTCGTAAGATCCGCCCTTTGCTTCAAGACAGATGACAGAACAATTATCAGTAAAAATCAGGAAATCAATTTCGCGCGGTCTTATAGGATGGTTGGGATTGTCCACATATTCTGAATGAAAAACCACCCAATTTCTGGCTTGGGGGGCATACATAAGGTTTTTAAATATAATTTTTTCTGACTGCGGAGCTCCGTCAGGTATTTGATCTGGAATCATTATTGCCATATTATTGTTTCATTACTGAATGTCAGCGGTGAGGATATTACAGCGTAAATTATAACATAATAATCGGTCTTATGCAAGTTAATATTGTTTTTTGGTGTGTAAAATTTTTGTCACTTGGAACGAATTATCAGCACACAATACATAATTGAAGTTTACAGTAGATCGGTCTTTAGGAATCCAACAAACCGTTACTATAGAGGGGCACAGTTTTTTATTAATCGCTAATTTTTACATGTTTATGAGAAGTAAGATATTGAATTTCATAGCGTTCTGTCCAATTTATGAATTTAGTGACAAAAAGTTTACACACCCTTGTTTTTTATCCAGGACCTTTTCCTGAACATTTGCACGATACCGTTCCCGAATTATACGGTATCCTAATCGCTCTAACGCGCGAATAACTCTGTTTTTTGGGGCATCTGTTGGAAAACGCGGCATTAATCAGATATTCACTTCAGTTACGAAAACATCCAAGGCAGGCTCCTCAATTTCGAGTTCTTCTTTTCCAAAAGTCTCAATATAAAACCGAATCGCAGAGGTTACATCCGCAACACTTTCTTCATAGGTATCCCCTTGTCCTATGACAACACCTTTCAACCCGAGCGGGTAGGCGACATAGCCATCGGTATGTTTTTCGACGATAATATTAAACGGTTGCATTTTTTTCTTTCCTTCTGTTTGTTGGAATTCATCTACTGACTGGATACCGCATTGCGATGAAGAAAAATGTACGCTTGCAAGAGACCGTGAGCGAGTTCGTCGATACAGTAGAACACATCACCCCGGAGACTATTCGCTCTGCTTTGCTGGGGGTGGAGGCGGATCTATATATACCCTACCTTGAGCTCTGCGCTCTTTCTCTCTTGCCTTCAAATAGTTGTAAAGTTCCTCTATAGAATTGAATTGGGCAGAAAATTCTGCTTTTATTCGATAACATTCTTCAAGGATAGGATCTGTCTGTGGTTCCTGTTGCTCTTTCATCTGTATTTCCTCCATTAACGCCTCGGGTGTACAGAGGGTTGCTGGTTGATATCCAGCGGCGACACAAACGTTGTTGATATGCTGCTGCTTGGTTTCAATATAAACTTTTGGTTTTTCTGCTGTATAGTGTGCCATAAAACGGAGAGCTTTAGCAATCTATTTCGCAAAACGTGAACGCAGTGCCCACAACCCTTGCCCGGGTTCACTGATGTAGAAAAAGCCCCCCTCATTAAATCCATCAACAAGCATTTCAGAGTTGTATTCAGCAAGGATTTCGCTCACAGGTGCCCACTCGTAGCCAACGGATTCAATTTCGGTTTGGGTGAGATGTTCCGTTGCATAAACGACCTTGAAACGCCCCTCGGTACTACCGTGAATCAGATGTGCAGCAGCGGAGAGATTCTCCTGTAATTCCTGATTTTCTTCCACTGCCTTTAGTGTGGTAGGTGTGCCACAGTATCCGTATTTGCGTATGAGTCTATCAATTTCGGCGTCCTCACCGAATTCACGTAACCCCGGCGCAATAATAAGCAATTCTCCGTCATCTGCCATTGCCATTCGTGTACGATAAATAGCCTTATTTCCAAGCCAAGTACTCTTGAATTCTCTCGGATCTAAGTAGACAACAACCTTTTCTAAAGGTTCATCTAAAAATGTCATGTTGACGTTACGGCTCAATTCTGCAGCAATCTCAAAGGTATGTGCATCGTCGCCTATGTAAAGTCCCCGCATGATGCGATCCCCACCAGAATCAACATCCATCACACTCATGACATACACAATTCCCAGTTGTTTCAGATAGTGTGTATGTGCGTAGTTTAAAACTCTCCGGACAGATGTATCCGTTCGTCCCATCAATCGTTCCATTCCATCCACTGCACCGAGAAAATGGGATTTATTGATCATTTCCACACCACCAGCACCGACAAGGATATTCTTGAATCCATTTGCAATCCCAATTACTTCATGCGGAATCACTTGTCCAACAGAGATGATAAGTTCGTAATCTCCCTCAACAAGGCGACTGTTAACAGCAACAGGAATACTATAATCCAATTTTCCGTGTGATACCTCGCTGACAAATTCTGATGGCACATCACCAAAATGATAAAGTCCGGTTCGCCAGTGATGTTCATGGTACGTTGCTTTCGGTAAATCACCATACATCTCTGATATATGTTCAGCGGTCATCGGTGAGTGTGTTCCGATAGCAGGTAGGATATCAAATACCGTACCGTTTGCAGCATCCCAAAGTTCATAGAGAATACGGGTAAGTTCGCCAGCGTTTGAATGTAGACGGGTAATATCAGGTGGAACAACCAAGATCTTCTTCGGTGTCCCACCCAATTTGAGGAGTGCCTCGTGTATTAAGGCACGTTTTTCTTCGGATGTGATGACAGTGTCTTTTCCACCGTGGGCAATATAGGTCGACATTTTTTATTTTCCTTGCGGTTCGGTTAGGTGAATCGGGTGATAACATCCGCATAGAAGGAGGAAAGAACTATCCTATGTGAAGGAACTTCCTTCCAACCCTCCACGCTTTTCTTTAATAGGTATCCTTAATCGCCCCCCAAGTCGTACTAAGTTTATCCTGTGGTTCAACAGGTAAAACGAAATCATCAACCGAATCACCGATAAAGAGGTTATCTATATACACAAGACCGTAATTCCCAAACCTACCGGTCTTGAAACTACCATCTTGACCTTCTGTTGCAGGATCAATGTTGTCAAATACCGTGGTGTCTTTACGATCTTTCAGCTTAAATGTGAACTTGTCACCCGAAAGGGTTAGTTGTGCTCGATACCAGACTTCAGGTCTATTTTCCACAGCACCGCCCTTCACGAGAGCCCAACCACCTTGTCGCTTGTAGAAGTGATAATCTCTACCACCTTGTCGTCGATCACTTAAATAGAATTTCTCACCATCTTGAAAGCGGAAGACGACTCCCATATAGAAATCATCAGGAAACATCATATCCCATTCAGCTACATAATCATCCCAACTGTCTTCTCCAACCACATAGATTGAACCACCTACATCGTGTCGAGAAGCATTGGATGGATTGGTAGATGTTTTGAGTACTTTATTACTCGCATCATTTGGATCAGCAACAACTTCTGCCTTTGTCTTCCCATCAAACCCTATTTCCCATTTCTTGGGTTCATTACCGACGGCATCCTTCTCAAAATCATCATGAAAGAACAATTTTGCTGTTGCGTCTACGAAGGTAAAGAAGGACAGTGTTAAGAGTATAACGAAAGCAATTAATAGAGATGAAAAACGCATATTTCCTCCAATAGTTGTTATCTATTTTCGCTTGAATAATAGCAGAAATAAGTATATCATAATTATGGAAAAATAGTAATAAATTGAGGAATTAATGCGTATTTTACATACTGCCGATTGGCATATAGGACAAAAATTACATGAACGATCTCGACATGATGAACATAAACAATTTCTTGACTGGCTCTTAGAAAAAATCAAAGAAAATGATATAGAACTCCTCCTCGTTTCAGGAGATATATTTGACACCTCCCTTCCCTCAGCAGAAGCAACTAAACTCTATTACGAGTTCCTCTACCAACTATCTAATGAAACTGAGACTCATACGGTAATTATTGCTGGTAACCACGATTCAGCGCGTCACTTAGAAGCCCCACGTGAATTCCTGAAGATGGGTCGAATCCACGTTGTTGGACTCGTCAATGAACCTTCTGAATGCGTATTTACTTTTCCTCCCGAAAACCCACGGGTAGCTGTTGCAGCAGTTCCATATCTTTCAGAAAGTGTACTTGAACATATTTCTTATGAAACAGAAGTAGAAAAAAGTGATAGATATCGTGAACGAATTAAGACATTATATTCTGAATGTTTTGCTGGTTTGTCTACAAACCTTCCAAAGATATTGATGGGACACTTTTATGTTGAAGGTGGAAGTGTAAGTGGTTCGGAGAGAAAAACACAAGGTGAACCACTCAGCGAATCTCAATCGAGTATACGAATTGGTGGAGCAACGGCTGTTCATGCCACTGATTTTCCTGATGGTGTTGATTATGTTGCACTTGGACATCTCCATAGACCACAGACGATAAATGGAAAAGATTTTCCAATCCGATATTCTGGTTCACCAATTCCTTTAAGGTTCAGTGAAATCAATTACAAGAAGAAAGTTAACATACTTGAAATATCTGAAGATGGAACATTGGAACAAGAGGAGATTGAAATTCCTATTTTTAAAGAGCTATGTATTGTTGAGGGAGATGAAACCACTGTGCTTGGAAAGGCTATGTCAGAGGATTGGGAAAATAAATATATCCAAGTAAAACTAAAATTAAATAAAGTTGGAAAAGTTAGTAGTGATGAAATACGAACAGTATTTACTGATCAGGGTGGTGAAGTATTAATAATCGAGGTCGAACTACCAGAAACAGATGGAGGACCTTCTATACAGATTGAAGATATGGAACAACCAGAAGAAATTTTTGAACAGTATCATATTACAACTTTTGATAACCCTCCAGATGAGCCATTAAAACAGACATTTAGCGAATTACTCCAAATGGTTGAGGAATCTAAATGAAATTAACTAAATTAAAACTCAAAAATATCAATAGTTTTCGGGAAGAGGTAGAAATAGATTTTGAAAATCCACCTTTAGGGGATGCATCGCTTGTGGCTATCACAGGACCGACTGGGGCTGGAAAGACAACGTTGTTAGATGCAATTTGTGTTGCACTTTACAGTAAAACACCGCGTCTGGGAAGTACAGGAACACAAAACCCGAGACATCTAATCAGTCAAGGTGAAAAAGAGTGTTTTGCTGAAGTACATTTCAACGCAAATGGGAAACGCTACATTTCCAAGTGGTCTTCTCAGTTAAAAAGTTCACCCAGTGGACAATTGATAAATGCTGACACAGGTGAACTGATTTCTGATAGACTTTCAAATCAAGGTAAATCACTTGGTTCCAGTGAGAATAGTATAAGCGAAGAAATTACCTCTATATTAGGTCTTGATTTTGATGCCTTCAAGCGGTCAATTATGTTGGCACAAGGGGAATTTGCCGCTTTCTTAAAAGCAAAGAACGAAGAAAGACGCGTAATTCTGGAAGCTGCTGCTGATGTGGATATCTATGAAGAACTTAAACTCACATTAACCGCTCAAGTAAATAAGGTTGAAAGTGAGTATGATCAAGCAGAAGTTAATATTGGTGCAATCCCAGATGTATCTCCAGAACAACTTGCAGAAGCTGAAGCAGAACTAAAGCAATTCCAAGCAGTAGCCGAAAGATTTGGTGTGCAAGCTCAACAAATTCAAAAGGATTTAAATCAAGAGACAGAACGAAGGGATAACTATAACAAGCTGCAAACTGCTGTGGAGCGCGAAAAAGAACTTATTGAGAATCAATCGGTAATAGATAATCTGAAGAAGGAACTTGAAAACGGAGAACGGGCAAATCGTCTTCGGGCCGAAAAACAGTTGTATGACACAGCAAAAACCGATAGTGAGAGGGCTTCGCAGGCTTTCAAGCAAGCTGAAAAAGAACTTTCTGATGCTAAAAAACAAGTGGAGATACATCAGACGGAGTTTAAAAGTAAGAACGAGGAATACTCAGCAGTAGAAGAAGGAAAAAACAGTAAAGTTAGTCTTTACAAGAATGCTATCTTGGATGTAAAACAGGCAGAAAACCAATTCGAGCAAGTAAGAGAACGAACAACTTCCAGAGATTCACTGAAGGCGCAGATTGACAAACTAACAGATCAGTTGTCAGAGCATGAAACTCGTCAGGTAGAACTGCAAAAACAGATAACTGAAACCAAAGCCTATTTAGAAGAAAACCCCCTGCCATCTGATCGGAATCAACGCCTTACCAGAGCAACCGCTATACTTGTAGATATAAAAGCACTTCAGAAACAAATGCAAGGAAAAGTTAATGATCAATCGGAGTATAGATCACAAATTATTGATTTAGAGGTGGAGGTAGAAAAACTAACTCAAAAGCGAGAAAAGTTAAAATCAGAAAAGGAAAAGATAGCAGAATTGCATCAAGAAATAGACACGAAATACAATACACTTCTAAAGGTTGGCACGTCTGAGGAGTGGCAAAGTGGACAAAAGAAAGCAAGAAAAGCACAACCGATTGCACAGCAGTATGATAATACCATACAACAACTTAAAGAAGAAAAGAGTAGACTAAAGGGATTCGAAGAACAAAGTGATACACATGATGTAGTTCTTAGCGGGATTCAGCAGGAATTAGAAGATCTAAACCCAGATTATGAAGGTGCTGAAGCAGAAGTTGAGAAATTAGAGAGAGAAAAACAATCAGCTCTACTAACAGATCCAGTTAACCAGCTTCGACATGAACTTGAACCGGGGAAACCTTGTCGTGTTTGCGGGTCTATGGAGCATCCACATGCAGGTATAATCGAACATGAAAACGAAGAGTTGATTAAGGATATTGAAGATAGATTAGACAAGGCTAAAATACTTTACAACGAAACACAGCAAAAGATACAAGACTTAGAGAGGGAACATCTTAAAAAAGAACAGGATAAATCATATACTTCTGAAAGGATTAAAGAAGGTCAACAGGAGATAGAAAGATTGACATCTGAAATTGATAGTTATGAGAAGCAGTGGCATGAATTGTATGAATCTTCAGACATATCATCTGCTTGGGTTGAAGAAAAGATTGATGAAGCGGTTAATGCGATTGACGATCTGAATTCGACACAAGAAAAAATGACTGAACTATCTGCATCGCTGAAATTAACCACTCAAGAACTCAATACATGTGAACGAGATCACATGCGAGAAAATGATCTGTTAAAGGATACAAAACAAGATTTGGAAGACGTAACTTCAGAAATAGAAGATTTAGAGGGTAGTATTTCAGATACTGAGGATAGGTTTTGGGAATCAATGCCTAATTCATTTCACGATACCACCCCTGATGAAGCAAAGCAACAATTTGAAGATAGGATTGAGGAAGTAGATTCCAGAGAGCGGAATCTGTCAACGAATAATAAAGATTTTGATGTACTGAATGCTAATATTAAAAATGATCAGAAATCACTCGAAAGTGAGAATATCCGTCTTTCTGAACTTAACAAAGAAATACAGAAATATCAGAATGAAGGTGATCGACTCATTGGTGTTGTAAAAGAGAAAACCGATGGTTTGGAAACCGAAGAAGCGATCAATTCTGCTATCAAACAGTTTGAAGAAGAGATAGAAAAAAAGCAGATAGCACGCGACGAAGCGGACACACAACTTCAGGAAAGTCGTAATTTACATACCGAGAAAGAGGTTGCACAACGATTGTGTAATAAGCAGATGGAGGAAAGTAATGATAGGTTTGAGGAAGCGAAGAAAACATACCATGACAAATTAGAAGATGTCGGATTCACTTCGTCTGAAGAACATGAGAAAGCATTCCGAGATGATGACCAGATACAAGAACTCGCAGATAGTATTGATAAGCATGAGACAGAGATACAACAACTCAATACGGATATTGCCGAATTACAATCTATATTTGAAAAAACTCCGTATGATCCAGAGAAATTAAAGAAGATTGAAGAACAGGATGCTCAGATTAAAACAAAAATACAGGAAACAACAGAACAAATTGGATCTCAAAACCGGAAAATCGAAGATCTGAAGGATACACTCAAAAAACGTGAAGAAATAAGTAAGGAGTTGAATGTAGCCAGGAAGGAATTTGACAGGTGGAAACAGCTACAAGACACAATTCCTCAAAATACCTTACGTGATTTTGCGTTGGATATCATGTTCAAACAGGTAAGTCGTATAGCGAATGCATATTTAAAGGATCTAACATCGGAACGATACCAACTCAAAGTTGAAAATATCGGTAGGTTGAGCGTAATCGACAGGTGGAATGCAAATGAAGAACGACCTGTTGAAACGTTATCTGGAGGAGAGTCATTTTTGACCAGTCTTGCACTCGCACTCGCACTATCTGAACTCAGCAAGGGACGTTCACAACTCAATTCACTATTTCTTGACGAAGGTTTTGGAACGCTTGATGCGGAAACGCTTGATGTTGCAGTGGCTGCGTTGGAAACCCTCCGTTCTCAAGGACGAAGAATCTATCTTATTAGTCATATACAGGCATTAACGAATCGTCTACCCGTGAAAATAAACGTCCGAAAACGAGGAAATAGTAGTTCCATTGAAATTAGATAGTTAACTTTTAGGTCAGGTGTTAACTATAAATGACTATTCATAATACTACTCATCAAGCCTAAAACCTAACACACCCCGATTAGAAGCTCCAATATATAGCATGTTTTCATCAACAGCAAACGATAAGACGGAATCAGGAATTTCTGGTGTTATCTGTTCCCAGGTAATTGATTTATCGTTCAGTTGATAGACGTGGTTTTTGTCTTGTCCGTATACCTTCATGCCTTCCACTGCAAATTTCTCTATGATAATTGGTATGCCTTCAGAGTTTATTAAGCTATGCCAAGTGACACCGTCCCTTGAAAACGCGCTACCTTTGTCAGTTGCTACATAAATCGTTTTTCCAGCAAAAGTGAGAGCGTAAAATACCGAAAAAGCAAACGGAAGATCTGCAGTGATGTCGTTCCAAGTGTCTCCCTCATCCCAAGATTGAGCGAGTTGTCCATCTCCTTTCCCAACGTAAACAGTATTACCTAATACTGCAATTTTGAAACCCATATTACCAAAATTATTGAAAATATCAAAATAACTGTCCGAATAGTCAAACGTTGTCGGAAGTAATCTTGATATGGTGCTTTCACTCTTATCCTCTAAACCAGTATAGTGCCACTCATCTGCCCCGTATTTCCAACGATAAAGTTTCTGCTTGTATTCAAGATAATAAGTCTCACCACTAACTGCAAAGTTTCCTAAAGACGGTATTAAATCAGACATCAATGCTTCTTGAAAAATATTCTTCAATATTGTCTCAATATCAATATTGTCCATATTAGGAGATTCGCTGTTCTCAAGACCTTGTTTAGCGGCATTGTTAAGTTTATTAAAAATGTTGTTATAATTTTTGTTTTGCATCTGGTTTGGTAGATTATTATTCGAGATGTTAGCTTTTTCAGTTGTAAACTCATCATTAATCATGGGAATCCCTTGAATTTGAGTAAACTTCTTATCCGTATTTGTTAAACGATAAATATGTGGTGTCATATTTATCATGATTTTCATATACAATATATCGTTAAATGTCTCCAATACAGGTATACTGGAAGAACCTGATATATCAGGTTTATCAACGGTTACCTGTTTCCAAACCTTACCACCATCGGTTGTAGTCATAAGTTCACTCAAATCTGATACATAGAGTTGACCATTAATAGCATATAGTTCCCTAATGGTTGCTCCAGTGATTCCAATATTAAATTCTTGCCATGACTTGCCAGCATCGATAGTACGGGTGACCCCGAACTGGTTTCCTATGAAGAATGTGTTGTCATCCATCATTACAATTGGAGGAGCAAAATTTGTAGTTTTAGACATATCTTTTAGATCTATGGATGTCCATGTTTCACCTGCATTAGTTGAGTAGAAAGATTCTTTTGAATCAGCTAACAGTATATTATCTTTATTGACAATTAATCTGATATTTGAGTAGGTAAAATCAACAGGTGTTGAAGTTTTACTCGGCGTCGGTAATAATAACGACATCTGATATTTCTTTTCCTTCTTATCAACAGGAAATATTTCGTTCCAAGTGCGACCCAAATCATTTGACAGATAAAGGGACCAGCTATTGGTATCTGTCATTATTACTTTTTGGAGTGTGTCTGTCTGATACGTATACTCTCGACCAGCTACTACATAGAGACGCGATTTCGATGATGCTAATGCGTGGATAGTAAGTTTATCCTTACTTTTATCTACAGGACCAACTGGTAACTCTACCCAAGTATCGGAATCGAGACGATACAGTCCTTTATTAGTACCAGCGAAGACAGTATTTTCAACTGCGGCAAGTGCACGTATCTTTTTGACATCCAATCCATTTTTTAACGAAATCCAGGGTATGTTTGCATTCTTTGAGAAGTAGATATCTTCAAGAAAAGCAATATAAACTCCCATATCGGTTATCACCAAACCTTTGGGTGTGCCTCCTGGGTGCATACCCCACGACTTCCATGACTCACCACTATCTTCTGATACTAATAATTCAGTATCAGTAGCAAGATAGAGCGTTTCGTAATAAGCTTTCATCTGTGATGAACCAACGAGTGAATCTTGGAAGCTTAGTGAACTTGCTTTTCTTGTATTGACCAATTTCCATGAGCTTGAATCCTCTGATAATTTATAAAGACTTGTAGGTGTTCCTGCAAAAATATCACTTGAATTAGTCATAAAAAGATCGTTGACGACACCCCCTTCTAAACTGTCAATTTGACTCCATTGCATGTTAGTCGATATACTTTCTGAGGAATCAACTAATGCAGTATCGGATAATGTTGGATCAGAACTTGGTTCTGTTCCTTGTCTACTACCGGGAAAAACAGAGTTTCCTAACTGAATTTGTTTAGAGGGTTCTTCAATAGAATCCAAAACGATAAATGCCTCAATTACTTCAACAGACTGTTCAGATGTTGCATCTAAATCGTAGGATTGTTGATGACGAAAAAGGGTTTGTGTACCAACACCTATCAGTAAGAAAATGAAAATAGCAGATACGGAAGAGAGAACCCAAGGCATCACGGGCTTAGTCGTGACAGGTGTAATGGAGGAAGTACGTGAGATTTCCTTCATGATGTTCTCTGTAAGATTCGCAGGTAACTGGAAACTCGGAAGATATTGTTGTATAATGTCTTCCTCTTTCCTCAAACGATTCCTCGCTCTACTAAGACGACTTTTTATTGTATTTGATGATACACCAAGGAATTCGCTAATAGCTTTGATTGTCATTTCACCGAGATAATGAAGGGTTACCACGGTTCTTTCACTTTCAGGTAGTTTTTGGAGTAATTCTTTTACAATTTCTCGACGCGTTTCATCAGCGTCGACGGCGTGTTTTTCTTCCATGTATCCAGAATAGGACACCTTATCCACCTCACTTGCATCTGTAACCTCTAAAGATTGTTCTGTTATACGGTTCTTTTGAAACCAGTTTGTGCAGAGTCGTGCCGCAATGACATAGAGCCATCCAGAGAACATATTATGGTTTTTCAATGTATCGAGTTTTTGGTATGCCTTAAGAAATGTATCTTGTGTGATTTCTTGCGCAATATGAAAATCACCAATTTTACGCCACACAACCGCATGTATACCTTTCTGATACTTTTCGACAAGAAGACTGAAGGCTTCTTGCTTACCATGTAGCACCTGTTGAATAAGCTCAGCGTCTTTCTGTTCCATTGTAACACCTTTGAAATCGAATATAATTATGCATTAATCTAATGTGGAATAGCTCAATTTAACCTATACCAACAGTGTATAAACGTCAAATGTTAACGAGTTGTGCTAAATAACTTTTAGCAACCAATAATTTCACATATATAATAGTTGATATGAATATCCTACATTAGTTAAGACTTTCTTTAGTCCCGTAGGGACGGAATGTCTATAGAAAACCAATGAAAAACCTAAGTTGAGTCCCGTAGGGACGGAATGTCTATAATAAAAAACCAAAATCCGTAAAAACAACAAATACATTTAGTTAACTGGCACAAGTCGTAATGTTAATATCATTTTGTCTTAAATAGTTCTTCTTTGTTAGTACATTAACACTTTAATTCGTAATTATCCATATAGTATGGTAAGGAAGTGTATGACAGTAAATGTCATACACGCCTCCATTTCGTTGTAGGATCAGTCATTATTCTCATAATACTCTGTCAAGACTTTTTCAATGTCTTCCTGATTATTAGCTATCTCTTGGAGATTTATTACCTCGTAACCTTTGATCGTAGCATAGAGTGCCATATTCCGTAAACCTGCTGCAGATTGCTGAGCTATAGGACCTAAACCAGACATATCTGATTCATAGTATTCTGCCATTCTTAAGAGTTCAGATGTCTTTACATCACCGTTTTCACTCACACTATCCTTGAACATCATTCCAAAATTATGCATCTGAGTAAATATCGTTGTTCCCCCTGAAGCCTCTTCTAAAAGGTTAACAATCTTTTGCATTTCTTCTGGATGTGTAGCAGAATGTATTCTTCCGCCAGCTCCCTGTATTATCTTACTGATTTTATCAAAGAGTTCCTTCACCTTGCGTCGTCGTTCCTGATTTGCATTTTCTTCAGGTGATAAATCATCACTAATCCCTTCCTCGGTGAGTTCAAGTGTAGCCATCTCCTCAAATAATTTTTCTAAAACTCCTTCAGATACTATCTTCTCATCTGCAATTTCCTTGAGTAAATTCTCTATATCTTCATCGGTAACCTCTATGTCTTCACTGGAAATATCATTATTAGATTTGTCTGATAGTTTATCGGTGTTTCCAACTATGATTAGAGTATCTTCCTCAAGAGGTGTTTCATTTTGAGCAATTAATTCATTAGATATGTCAAGGTCTTTCTTGAAAGATATAATTTCACGATTATACCAGAATATACAAGTAACAACGATGCCGGTAAAAACTATCGTACTTCCCATTAACCATTTGTTTGTCAAGATATGCCGAATCATCTTTTTCTCCTTCTTATCGTGGATTTTACGATAACTTAAACCATTTCTAATTGAAAATGTCTCTTTTTTGTACCACAAACTTTATGAAGATTAAGTAAATATTTCGGTAATTCTAATTTTCCCAAACCCGGTAGGTGCGGTTTCCTAACCGCACTGGAATCTTTCTTTAAAATTACCTGATTTAAAAATTAATCTTCATTCAGTTTGTGTCCTGAAAAATGACTACCATAATAATCGCCTAATGAGACAATAATTTATAGAAATGGTATTATATGTCAGTATTTTTCTTTACTCTGCAGCCCCTTAAGAACTGCATTAAATGCTTTAGATCCTAATAATTGTTCTGTTATACATTGTTATGTAACAACGAATGATCTACCTAATATAATTAAACTTATAGTGAGTAAGAGCTAAGAACTCAAAGTAAATAGGTGTCTGAAGTAGAAAGGATGGGACATAAAAATCTCCTGTGAGTATTCTAATAAACCTTCCTACTCCCCTATCCCTATCTCGTTGGCAACTGTGCGAGGTATATAAATTTTGTAACCTTTGAATTCTATAACCTTCATACCTTTACGCTCTTCCTCGGTTATGGGCGGAATACTCCTTGGAGGGGTAATTCTCTTTACTTCTTCCATCCACTTTCTACTTTCTTCAGTTGGATTCAAAATGTAAGATGCTTTAGCAAGTGTCTCCCTATCTTCCTGTGACATAATCGACACAAAACCGGATTGACCAGAACCAGGACCTCCCCATATATAATTATCAGGATTATTCAATATTCTCGATGTAGTCTCCCTTGCCCACTGGTAGTCTTCCATCGTGAAACCGAATAATGCAAGGACATCCTCTATATCCATGTTCTGTTTAACGCCTTCAACACGTGATTCGCCTTCCGTAAGTCCCGGCGTGCCTTCCTCGTCTTGGGGATGCACGCTTGCTTTAGTGTGTTCACGCCTTACGTGTATGTTATCAACTATAGAGTCGTCTGACGCTACAGGCATAGGATTCGCTTCCGTATCCGATTTACCGTTTTCAGTCTCTATAGGGGTGTTCGTGGTGTCAACAGGTTGCGAGATGGGGATCGGTGCTTTTGAGAGGTCCTCCACAAAGCGTCTATTACTATACTCAAGGTATAACACCCAAGCAGAAACCAAAACGATTGAAAGAATGACAGTCAAAACAACTTTTTTCATTTTTTGTTCTCCTCATTGTAAATTAGCTTCTCCGATTTGTTATTAATGTAAACTAATTAAGTAAAATTGGTATTATGTAACACGAATGATCTACCTCATATAATTAAGTGACAAGAGATAGATATCAAAAGGTTGCATTATTTTCAGAATAGTGGAAATAAGATTGTTAGACACACCAATTAGATGTGTCTAATCAGGTAGGTGGAGGTTAGAGGGTAGTTAATATTTATAGTGTTCTAATTCAATTCCCATATAGTTTTCAGTTATACCTTATTCTTCTAAGGTAACGACTACGGTCACTCGTTTTTCTGGTGCCAAGATAGTTTTAGTCAAGTTTTGTATATCCGCATCGGTTACGTTCTCAATTGCAGCACGCAGCTCTTTTCCGTTGATTTTCAATTGATGTCGTCGACCGATAGTGAAGGCTAAACCGTAGATATTTTGGTTCACATAGAAATCTGGAACATCAGCAATATCTAATGGCATTCCCAAGAAATTGATAATTTGCTGTTTATCCTGCTGCGTGAGTTTCGGAGTCAATGCGTCTTGCAAACGTTTATCAAGTTCTTTCTGGACCGCGTCAATGTCTTCTTCAGGCGTCAACTCTTTCTGGAGTACAAAGGTTGAGGTGTCATCAAGAATCGGAAAGTAAATCGGTTGAACTTTGCCTACCCCAAAATTCGTTTGCAGCTTCACCAACAAACGGGTATAAACTATAAGAAATGGCGCATATTCTTTGCTACCCGGTAAAGGTGCGGCATAACCGATAGAAGCGACTCCAGTTGCATTTGGTACCACAGGTTGGACAGTAATTTTGTTAACATTGCCAGTTTTAGGTTGGGGTTTAGGATGAGGCTCCGGTAATATCTTGCCGGGGGTAATTTGACTAAGATTTTCGTGAATAGATTTTTTCGCTGTTTCAATGTCGAACTTACCTGCCACAATTAAGATAGCATTGTTCGGTTTATAGTAATCCTGCCAAAACTGTTGTAATTCATCAAGTGTGATTGTTTGGACGTGTTCAACGGCGCCACCGCGTTGTCCACCTTGAGGAATAGGGTGTAACTGTTTCCGTGCATGATTTACGCCTGCTAACATTGGGATTCCGCCGTACATATTTCTCAATTCTTGCGCCACTCGCGGCACTTCACGCTCAATATCCGCTTCAGTGATACGGAGATCGTTCATGCGTGCTGCTATGTCCTTGACTTCTACTGAAAATTGTTCTGCTTCAACTACACTGGCAATGACAGTATAGTCTGTCCCGGTTTGCGCGTTCCACCCCGCTGGATAACGCTTCATGAACTGCGTCGCATCGCGTGCGGGTGTATCGCCAGCTGCTGCAGTGACATACATGTGTTCCAGTAGATGTGCCATTCCTGATTTACCTAACGGATCGTGATCTTCACCGATATTGTATAGAACCACAAAAGCGACTTTGTTTGCCACAGGTACAGGACGGAGAATTACGGTGAGTCCATTATCCAATTTATACGGTTCAAGCGTTTCTGCAGATAAGGTCGTAGATGCAAACAATATACCTACAATTATTGTTGTCAAAATTATGTGCTTAATTCTGTTAGTCATTTTTGTTACCTCCAAGTGTTAAATCTTCAGACATAGATTTTCTAAGTTCTGCTTTCCTATATTCATGCCGAAAAGTAAAGTATAACATACCAAATAGAAATGTGGATATCAAACCGCAGAGACCAAATCCGTACCACATACCGTATGGTTGTCCTAAAAAATATGCAATTATACCAACTACAAGTGAAATGAGTCCCACTGCAAATGCAAAAGTGTTAACACCTAAAACAAGTTTCTTTGCCTTTCCTTTTGGAATGAATATGCCTGCCAGAGTCCCGACAAGCGCTCCAAGGATACCGACAAAACTACCTAATAGACCTAACCATCCAGGGTGAAACCAAGCTTCATTCATGGGAAATCTCCTTATCTTTTTTGTACCCACTAAGTGTTAAATATTCAGACATAGTTTTTCTAAGTTCAGCATCTCTTGCCCTTTTAAGAATTATCCAAAAACCTAAACTAAATCCGCTTGTGCCGAGTATTCCCGCATGACCGAATCCAAACCATACACCGTAAGGTTGTCCTGATAGATTAGCGATGATACCGACTACGAGTGAGACGAATGATAAGACAAAAGCGAAAGTGTTTACACCTAAAGTAAGTTTTATTGCTTTTCCTCTCGGAACGAACGCACCTGCCAACGTTCCGATGAGTGCACCAAGAATACCTATTATTGAACCTAATATGCCACCTATCAATCCAGGGTTCATCCAAGGTTCATTCATTAGAGACCTCCTATTATTCATTGTTGTCTTTGTGTCTTATCTCTTTACCTACAAGTGTTAAATCTTCAGACATAGTTTTTCTAAGTTCAGCATCCCTATATCTTTTGAGAATTACCCAGTATACGATTCCAAAAAGAATTGCACAGTCTAATCCGTAAAACCCAGACCGCAACCATACCCAACGAGGTTGTCCAAATAGATATGCGATAACACCAAACACAAGGAAAACAAACCCCATGACAAACCCAAAAGCGATAACACCTAAAGTAAATTTCTTAGCTTTTCCTTTTGGAACAAACAACCATCCCAATGTCCCCACGATTGGACCGAGAGGAATGAATATTGCCATGATTAAAAGTCCTAATGTCTCCTGTGAAATCCAAGGTTCATTCATTAGAATTTCCTCCTCACTGCGATTCCTCATAAGCTTTAATAAGTGCCCTTGCTGCGGTTTGTGTTAACGTGCCTTCCGCAACCATCAACCGAATTTTCAATAAAAAGGGGTTTTCCTTATCCGAGTCATCAGCAATCTCTATTTTCTCTATAAGCCGATTCAACCGAATTCGTAAGGTTGGATATGAAACTTTATACTGTTTAGCTAAGTCCTTGAGTGATCCAGAAGCGAGGATAAACCGTTTGACAAAATGGATTTCCTCTTCACTCAGAACTGATAACCATTTCGGATTTTGTGTACTCATAATATTAATTGTTCCTTAAATGCTATACAATTAAGGGATTAAAATATTATACACTTAAATAATGTTAAAGTAAAGTTAAATATTATTAAAATGTATTCGACGAATATTATAGTAGAATCCATAATTATTTGGACATGGCGGTAGGTTCGGTTTCCTAACCGAACCTGTGTTCATCGTGCGGTTAGAAACCGCACCTACAAGGTAAGTGTAAACATATTTTGGAATTTCACTATAAATCTGAGTTATCATACTCACGTTTATTTTGCTAATACCCTCATTGTTAATCTTCAGGAATATATGAATCGTCAATCTCATAAAAAAGTGATATAATGTTCAAAGTCATTTGCTTAGGAGTTTGTATTGAAGATTAACGTGAGTTTGATAAATAGTTAGGTCTTCCACATTTCCTCTTAAAGTCCCCCTGATAAGGGGGATTTAGGGGGTTAAAAACACCAAAATGACGATTTTTTCAGCAAATATGTCCGTTCTCTGTTCATTTTGCGTCCATCTTGTTAATTATCAAATTCACGTTGAAGATTAGTATAAAGTGATTAACGACCTTACACATTCATGCAAATTCTTACTCATGAAAGGTTCATTACCAAGTAGAGTATATGTGGTGTAAGTTTTTTCTCTGTGGGAGTGACACCTTTGTTGAGATACTCTATAAAATTGCGTTATCTTAAAATCGTAATGAACCTATACAAAATAGAACTGATGTAAGAGAACTATCAAAAACTGGAGGCTATACATGCAATTTGGATTTATGTCGTCTGTTTGTCCGCCTTTGACAATGGCTGAACTAATAGACAAAGCAATAGAATATAATTACGAACACTTGGAACTCCGTGTAGAATGGGATCATGGACATGGGGTTGAATTGGATTCATCAACGCAACAACTTGATGAAGCACGCACACTCTTAGAAGATAATGAAATTACATTGTCGTGTATAGCAACGGGTGTTAGATTCATTGATCCTGATCCCCAAAAACGCGCAGATCAAGTTGATTTACTCAAACGATATATTGATCTATCAGAAAAGATGGGAGCAAAAAATATTAGGTTTTTTGGTGATCCTGTACCAAAAGTGCCAGCAGATGTGGATCAAACATTGGATTGGGAAGCAGAGGGAATACGCGCATGTGATGGTATGGCTGGTGATGCAGGGGTCGCACTCTGTTTAGAAACACACGGAAATCTTCTGGCAAGCTACGTGGCAGAATCACTGTACCGATCTGAAGCAGAGAATACCTATGTAAATTGGCACGCTGGACATCATGTCAGACATGGACAATCTGTAGATGTTGCCTATGTACATCTACGTAATAAAGTACGCCATGCACATGTTAACTTTGGAGACGAAGGTCCAATGCCAGATACAGAAAAAGATTCTCTGACACTGTTGAAAGAAGATGGGTATGAGGGGTTTGTCTCTATTGAGGTAATCAACCCAAAGAATTCAGATGCTGTACTCAAACGGCACGCTGAATTATATAAGACACTATAAACGGGTTGATAGAGACTTTTGATATAGTAGAATAGGGATTATACAAACACACCGGTAGAGATGTTAACACACATTTCTACCGGCTTTCTTTTACACGCTAAATGATTCTCCGCAACCGCAAGTGTTTTTGGCATTCGGATTCGAAATCTTAAATCCTGATTCCATCAGTCCGTCATTGTAGTCCAACACAGATCCCGCAAGGTATAGCGAACTACGAGGATCTATGAATACCTTTAGACCATGAAATTCGAACACTCTATCTGTGCCTTTTGCTTCACCAAACTCAAGATTATATTGAAATCCTGAACATCCTCCACCGATTACTTGCATCCGTAAACCGAGATCGGTTTCACTATCACTCTCACTATTATCTATCAATGTGATCGCTTTTTGAGCTGCAGCTTCCGTAACATTAATCATCTGTATATCTCCTGTTATTTAATTGAGTTCTCAATCGCTGCTTTTAATGCTTCTTCTGCGTATGTGGCATATCGTGCCTTGTCTTCTGGTAATCCGCCTAAGGCACTTGAAATTTGTGATGCTGTTATGTTATTTGCATCTGAGATTTTTTTACCGTTAATCAATTCCGTTACAACGGATCCGCTTGCAATCGCAGTAGGACACCCAAATGCTCTAAACTTAGCGGAAACGACTGTATTATCTTCTATTTTAAGTGTAAGTTGTAACATCTCCCCACTCGCTGCAGACCCAATAGTGGATGTGCCATCTGCATCAGGTATTGATCCAATATTACGAGGATTTTCAAAGTGATCTATTACCTGTGGGGAATGCATTTATTCGTATCTCCACATTATTACGACTTTTCCATATTATACAATATTCCTTCCCAGTTGTCAAATTCGACCAAACCTTTGGGTGTGTAAAGTTTTTGTCACCATAGATGTTAATTTACACATTAGACTCTTCTTTTCCTCTTCGTAGGGGCGGGGTCTCCCCGCCCGATATTTGTATCGCAATCTTCATGAGGATTAAGTTTTAAATTCGGTAATTCCCATTTTCCCAAACTTGGTAGGTTCGGTTTCCTAACCACGGGGAATGCTAAATAGCATTCATACCGTTGATTCGTATTTCTAACACATTACCGAATTATTATTTTAATCTTCATCCAGATTGCGTCTTGCGTTATAGCACAAACTAACAGTTTATGCTACAAAATAGACACATATAGTGACAAATTATTTACATACCCCATACCTTGATATTGCTTTACTATGAAGTACAGGCAATGGTATAATTTTGGAATAGTTCACCCCCAATCTGTGGATTTAAACCAATTAATAAAATTGAATGTTATTAACATCTTTGAAAGAAAAATATGCCAAAACGACGCGAAACTACAATTACAAACGAACTGGTAAATATCCTGAGAAACATGCGTCATGCATGGGAACTCGAAACGGAAGTTAACGCCTTTATTAAGGGCAACAGTGAACTCGACGCCATCGTTATTGAACGCGGTAGAGAACCCGTCGGAATAGAAGCAAAATTTGCTACCACGACGAATGCCAAGAATCTTATTTCCCAAGCAGAAGACAGACTTGTTCTCGAACTTGAAACGGAATACCATGTTGTTGGAAATACCCTCAATAACGTCATGGCAATCCTATATCCTGACCGATTTAAGACGATGCAAGGGGCAGATGTCAATTCCCAACTACGTTCAGCGGATGACCTCCAATACAAACTTGTCAATACCGTCGGTGACATCGTTGGACACTTCCCAGAAAACGGGTGGGCAACAGGTACAGTTGCAGACATAGCAAATGCGCTCCGCGTCGGTGCAATGCCGAACTCTCATCTTGAAAATGCAGCAGAAGAGATGGAGAAAAGCGTCAACAAGGCAGCATACCTGCTGGAAAATGCCATCGTTGAACATCCTGCTATCGGTAAGAAAATTGAAACAATTTTGCACCAAGAGGTATTTTCTGAGGAAGATGGAGACACGAAAGAAAAACCGAACATTCAAACGCTCCGTATGGCAGCACTGATTATCACTGATGCTTTTGTTTTCCAAAGTTCTCTCGCTGGTAAAGCAGAGATGGAATCTGTCCGTTCTCTCCGTCAACTCCTGCCGACAATTGATTATGCCGATGTCATTGACGACTGGAACACAATCCTCAAGGTTAACTACCGTCCTATCTTTGAAGATGCACGTAACCTCGTTGAAGCACTCGCTACTGATGACAGGTTTGTCAAACATATCCTAAGACTTCTGTGTGAGGCTGCCAAAGACCTTGTTGATACCGGTATCGCACAGATCCACGAACTTGCGGGTATCGTGTTCCAAAAGCTCATCACTGACAGAAAATACGTTAAAGCAAACTACACCCTACCCGAAAGTGCTGTGTTGCTCTCTACACTTGTGATGCCTGAACTGCCGAAAGGTAAACTCCCGAAAGTAGCAGATTTTGCTTGCGGCACAGGTGCATTGCTTAACGGTGTCTATCAACGTATCCTGTCTTTGTATGAACAATCGGGTGGCAACGGTAGGGAAATCCATCAGAAAATGTTAGAGGAGAATATTGCAGGAGCAGATGTTATGCCAAATGCTACGCATCTTACTGCTGCGGCGCTTGCAAGTACGTATGCAGGTATCAAAATCGGTGGCACTCAAATAGTTACGGCACCTTACGGGGTTTTGGATACTCGAGGTTACGCTATCGGTTCATTGGAATTGCTCAATGATATGATACTGTTCGAGACGGATGCTGAACAGGTAGGTGGTGAGGAAAACACTGTGGTTAAACTCCAGCAGCAGTTCCCACACGGTGATGTTGACATTGTGGTCCAGAATCCACCTTTTACACGTCCTGGATCGGATAGTAATACGGATGTTCCAAAATCTACGTTCCAGAGTCATGATCGGCCCGAGGAAGATCAGAGGTTGATGCAGGCTGCTTTAAGGTCTAAAAACACACGAGTAACTGATGGGGCAAACGGTTTTGTTTCTGCTTTCGTAGACTTGGCAGATAAAAAACTCAGAAAGAGCGGTACGATGGGGGTTATTTTACCGCTAACAGTGCTACGATCACCTACAACCCAAAAACTTCGTGATATGTGGGCAACTGAATACCATAACGTAGTCGTGATAACCATGGCGCAGGCAAAAAGCAGTTGACTGTACATTCTCTGCAGACACTACTATGGCAGAATGTATTGTTATTGCGACAAAAGGTGTAGGTGAAAACACAGGACGAGGAAAGTTTGTTTGTCTTGCTGATAAACCACATAGTTCTCTTGAATCTGTTGAAATAGCAAATCGGATTAATCGAAGTAGCAACACACGCAAACTTGAGGATGCCCCTAACGGAGGCGATACTATTAGCATTGGAAACACAAGCAGTGGTCTGATGTTAGATTGTCCAATAAAAGATGGTGTTCCTTGGATCGCAACACGAGCAAGATCCATGGCATTGCTACAGATGGCAAATAAGTTGGTAAGTGGGAAACTGCACTTTCCGATGTCAAGAAACAATTTACCGATTCACATTTGCCAAGTCCAAGATATTGCGAGGGTAGGTTCTGCAGATTCTTATAGGGAAAAAGACGGTCCGTTTATTATGATTGAAGGTTATGAACCGCACAGCGATGGTTATGACGCCCTATGGAAAGTTGACGCACCTTTACAACGTTCTATAATGGCTGAACCAGATTCTACTGCGATACCACGTTCAAATGATAACGCTATGGTAAAACGAGTTTTAGACTGTTTCAGTAAAACTCACTATCATATTAATCTTAGATTTACCTCCAACTCAATTATTTCTTCCTTTACTGAGAAATCCTCTATTGGAATCCGTTCAATGATAAACGTTTTACTCAACGAAGCGCGTCACGAAATTGTGTGGACGTTGTGGTGTAACTCAAGTTTAGGTTTGTTTTGTCACTGGGCACACAGCAGCAAACAGCAGATGGGACGTGGCACACTACGCCAGCAAACGTTAGAAACACTTCCTACACTTGATGTGCGGAAACTCTCCGATGAGGCGTTGGCAAACGCTGACGAAATCTTTGATCGGTTGAAGTATAAGCGGATGCTTCCTGTCAACGAATGCTCTCATGATCCCGTGCGCGAGGAATTAGATCGTTCTCTGTTGACTGAGGTGTTGGGTATTACAAGTGATAACGTGTTGGAGTCTATGCAGACGCTCCGTGATATGCTCTGCGCTGAGCCGAGTATCCATGGTGGGAAGAAATCTACATGTGATCTTGATGCGGAGTTGGCGGGGCTTAAGCGGAAGGGGATTGCTTTTCCGAGTTGGTATGGTGAGGAGTAAATTTAAGAATTCCACAAAGAAAATTAAATACAGTACTGAGCGAATTGCTTTCATAAAGGTCTTTGATATAGGATGCAAAATGTGGTATCCTATTTATATCTTAAACATCGGAGATATATGATGAATCGTGATACTATTTTCACCGTAAAAAATGAGGATCTTAGTAGGCTTAAGGCAGATTCTGCAGTTGATTTTTTTCAGAAGTTACTTTGGGCAGAAGCACGTAGAAGCGGGATAGAACTTAGTAAGATTAACATATCTCGCCGCGTGAATGTCCGAGACGGAGGAATTGATGCCACTGTTGACGAAGCCCAAATCGAATCAGAGACAGGCATAATTAAGTCGGGTAAAACCAGTTATCAGATAAAATCGGGGATAACAAAGCCAAATTTAGAAGATGAACTTTTCGGTAGAGAAGATCTGAAGGAAGGCATCCAAGACTGTCTTAATCCTGATAGTACCTACGTTTTGGTATGTACTGGTATTGATCTTGTTTATCGCGAACAGATGGAAATTGTCTCTAAAATTAAAGAGTATTTAAAGCCGTATGGTGAGCAGCAGCCAAACGTTGAGGTGTGGAGTCAGAATACCTTAGCCGGATTTCTGGAGTCGTTCCCATCATTAGCACTATGGGTTAATGGGGAAGATGGAGGTGTTTTTCAAACACATCGGAGTTGGTCCCAAGATGGCACTATGCGAGTTCCGTTTTTTCCTGGCGAGTCACAAAATGACTTGATTTCGAAAATCCAGAACGAATTGCGGGAAAAGCGGAACACAGTTCACGTGCGGGTGTTAGGTGAACCCGGTATCGGCAAAACAAAACTCGTTTTGGAAGCTACAAGGACAGACGATTTATCTCCGCTTGTTATTTACTGCACTGCTTCTGAATTTCTTCAAGACAGAACTTTAATGAATGCAATTCTTCGAGATGACAATCCGTTCTCTGCTATTCTTGTAATTGATGAGTGTGATGCGGCCAATCGATTTTATATTTCGAATAAATTGGAGCATCGCGGTTCTCGGATTAAAATGGTTAGTATCTATAATGATTACGATCCGGTTGCCGGTGAAGGTGTTTCCGAATTTGAAACGAAACGTTTAGAGGACGAGCGAATTCTCACTATCATTCAGGAGTACGGCGTTCCCGAAGAACAAACTGAACTATATCTGCAATTTTGTGATGGTTCACCTCGCATGGCGCACCACACGGGCAAAATTTTAGACAGTCATCCAGGAGATCCATCCCTGTTACTGAGTGATGACTATCTCTATAGAAGTTTCTACGTAGACTTTAGCAGAGAGGATCCGAATAATCGAGAGATTCAACAACGAGAATTAGTCCTTCAGTACATATCGCTTTTTAAACGTTTTGGATTTGGACCACTTGTTGTCGATGACGCTCAAGCAATCGCCGAAAAAGTTAAAGAAGCTGATAAACAGATTACTTGGAGCAGATTTCAAAAAATTGTGGCCGATCTCAAGAAACGCAAAATTCTTCAAGGTGGGAGTACTCTCTACATCACCCCAAAAGCTCTTCAGATCAAATTATGGGTAGAGTGGTGGGAAATTTACGGAGTTGATTTTGACCTTGAAACCTTCAGTCAAGGTTTAACGCCTAAATTGATTGAATGGTTCCATGAGATGTTCCGGTATGCAAGAGAATCCGCACCAGCATTGCAAATTGTTCAAGACCTTCTCGGTCCAAATGGTCCTTTCCAAGAGAGTGAATATCTGAACACAAGGGAGGGTAGCCATTTTTTTCTCGCACTAACTGAAGCAGATCCCAAATCTGCATTAAAGTGCCTGATGCGAACGATAGGCACCCTTGATAAAGAAAACCTTTTACAATTCAAAGGCGGACGAAGAGATGTAATATGGGCACTTGAAAAAATTGCTATGCATCGAGATCTGTTCGTTGATGCAGCAAGGTTACTCCTTGCCCTTGGTGAAGCCGAGAATGAACCTTATTCAAATAATGCCAGTGGTGTGTTTGCTGGACTCTTTTCGCCAGGGTACGGTAAAGTTGCCCCGACTGAAGCATCGCCTGCCGAACGTTTGCCTGTTTTGAAAGAGGCATTTGAATCGGGTTCAAGTGAACGACAAATCCTTGCCTTGAAAGCATGTAATGAAGGATTGGAAACATATCGTTTCTCGCGCATTTCTGGAGCAGAAGAGCAGGGATTACACAGAGAAACTGAACCCTGGACCCCACAGACGTATGGTGAACTTTTTGATGCTTACCGTCAAGTATGGCTTCTTTTGTCAGAACAATTAGATCATTTGCCAGAAAACGAGCAAAAAGAGGCGATAATTATTTTGTTCCAACGTGTTCGCGGGATCGCCAGAAGCCCAAATTTAAGCGATATGGTTATTGATACAATTCGAAGACTCTCGAAAAAAACATTTGTTGATAACAAATTACTTATTAAAACTATTGTTGAATTTCTTCATTATGAAGAGAAAAATTTACCAGATGATGTCCGAAAAAGTTGGAAACATTTCAAAGATGAATTAATTGGTTCTGACTTCCATTCTTTAATCCAAAGGCATGTTGGAATGGCTTTGCGGATTGACCAATTCGACGAAAATAAAAATTATCTCAAGGAAGGGCATTCAGAGATTCGCAGTCTAGCGCAGCAAGCCGTTGATACGCCTAATTTGTTGGAGTCAGAACTACATTGGCTTGTCACTACTGAAGCAAAGAATGGATATAGGTTTGGGTATCAACTTGGGAAGAAAGATAATGATTTTTCACTACTACCAATGCTTCTTAATGCCCAACGAAATGTAGGAGACAATGGAAGCACCTATTTTCTGGGGGGTTATTTCCGATCAATTTTTGAAATCGATTTGGCAGAATGGGAAGAACAACTTGACGCGTTGGTTAAAGATACAACATTGAATGTGTTAATTCCAGAACTCACACATCGTTCGAGTTTGACAGATCGATCGGGTTTACGTATTCTTAATCTTACAAAAAATGGTATCATTGATATTAATCATTTCGGCACTTTTGTTTATGGCAAAGCCATTGAGAATTTATCTGAGGAAGTTTTTACTTCGTGGATTGAGTTTCTACTTGGCAGCACCAGCAAATCTGCTGTCTCAATTGCATTGAATCTTTTTCACGGTTACTACGTTTTTGGAAAACCACAGCAGAGCTTACCGTTTGATCTGACTTTCCGATTACTAAGCCACCCCTCTCTATTTCAAGAGGCCGACAAAACCCAGTTTGAGCAGATGGTTGATTACGATTGGAGTGAAATCGCAAAAGCATTCCTACATTTCAATCAAGAGAAAAGTTTGGAACTTGTAGAGTTGGTGCTTGAACATTTTGGGAAAGAGGGGACAATTGTGGCCCCTTATTTACAAACACATTCATTTTTAACTGAAGTGCTGAAAGAGTATCCTGATGAAGTATGGAAATGCATAAGTAAATATTTAGAGCGTTCCTTCGATCTTTCGAGAACTTTTTTCTTAGAAAGATGGCTGCAAGGTGAAAATTTTTCAGATTCCTCATCAACAGAGAAAGAGCAAGGGGTATTAACACTTATTCCACGTGAAAAAATCTGGGAATGGATTGATGAAGACAGAGAAAACCGCGTAAAATATTTTGCCTTCGGCCTTGTACCTAAAACTCTTTCAGTGGAAGAGTGGCCGACTTCTTTGACGCGAGCTGTACTTGAGCGTTACGGCGCAGAAAAAGATGTCCGAACTAATTTGTTAGCAAATTACACGTTTGTAGAAACTTGGACAGGAGATCTTAGTTTACACCTTGACGCGAAAAAACGTTCACTATTGCGTATCCGTGAGAGAGAAAATAACGAGAACGTTAAACGATGGATTGACGACTTTGTAGATGGTTTAGAAAAAGAGATTGAGCGTGCAAAAGTTGAGGAAGAAAGGGAGTTTTAGAAACTTATCGTAATACAAATCTAATATTAAAGGTGCCAACATATAAACTGATAAAAGCACTGTGAAAGAAATTCTTGACAGGGGTAGGAATTGATGGGAGTAAGCGAGCAAAATAGGTCTATCCAAGATACAATCCAGGGAGACGATTCTGAAGGCACAAAATTTCAAACGTTATTTGACTCTGCCAATAAACGACATGAAACCTCGCTCCAGATAGAAAATAAATATAAAGAACACCAACCCCCAATCGGAGTCTTCATGGGTTGGACGGGGCGCAACGCCTTAGATGTATGGGATCTCCTCATAAACAAACCTGACTTGGGAATTAGGTGTTGTAACGGCAGTGCAGAAGAAAGGGCTCAAGCACTTGCTTTACTTAACGATTCAACGCCCAAACTTGTTGTTGATCTCATATCCCTCACCACCTTATACTTTTTAGGAGCTGCTGATACCGTTGTCAAGGTATTTGGAAAACTTAGCATTGCCCAATCAACTATTGATGAAATACTACAAATTATCCATGAAAAAGAAGGGATGAGCATTGAGAAACAAGGGAACCGATATGTAAGACACAAGATAAACCCTGATGATGTAAAACGTAACGTAGAACGTCTAAAAGACCTGATCAAATGGATTAGAGAAAATTGTGATGTTCTTCCATGCACTCCGGCACTTCAGATGAATCAATTAGAAAAGCGGAAACTTGATGATATGCTTCAACCGTTATTTATGGATACGCTCCTTATCGCAAGTCAGCCAGGATATCTACTCCTTTCGGACGATGAACGGCTCAGAACTTATGCAGAAACAAACTTCAATAGTGAACCTGGAACAAACTTACAGATTGATGGGGTGTGGACACAAGTTGTCTTGGAACATTGCCTAAATCAAGATGCTCTTGATAAAGTTAAGTACAATAAGATGGTAATTCAACTTGTTTGTTCTCACTACTATCACACAGAGTTTGATACAGACACGTTAATGGAGGCTTTAAAACAAGCAAATTGGAACCTCGCTGAACCCTACAATAGCTTAGTTCAAGCCTTCGGAGAACAGAGAATAAGTCTACAAAAGGCATTAAACATGACTGTAGATTTTCTCTTTAAAATATGGGAAGAACAGATTCCGTACAACCAGTTAAAATTTGTAACATTAGGTTTATTGGCTGGACTTACATCCGGACGCAATACCCGCCAAGTATTGAACCAACTTGAATATCTAATTCAAAATAAGCGTACACTATTTTTCCCCGTCGAAAACCGTATTCTCAGACAAATCGAAGTATACGAACAAATCTATCCTTTTGAAAGGAACTTTGATTTTTTGTCAGAGGATGATATTAGAATAAAAGATACGCGCATCGGTATTGAAACAGTCCTGTACGAATCTCTTCACCTATCACAAACACCGGAGGAAATCGTTGAAAATTATTCTACATTGACATTGGAAGAGGTCTACGCAACGATTCTTTATTACCTACAAAATCCCATAAAAATAGGAGGTTATTTAGCAGATAATCTCCAGTTCAGCCAAATTTTACGGGAGGAATACGAGAAAAATCCGCCTCCAGGTGTTGTTCGGCTACGTCAACTTAAAGCAGAAAGACAAGCTGAATCTGATGATTCACACATGGACATTCCTGAAAACGACTCCGCAACAACACCATCCCCATCAATAAAAGAACAGGAATAGAATGCGTCGGTATTTGATAGATGAAAATATTTCTACAAAATACCGCACGCAATTGCTTTATCATGAACCATCACTAACGGTTCTGGCGATTGGCGATGATGGTGCCCCCGCGAGAAGCACACCAGACCCTGAAATCCTAAAGTGGTGTGAGCAATATAATTTCACTTTGGTGACAAATGATCCAAATACTATACCAAGACATCTTTCGGACCATCTGGCAGCAGGACACCATGTACCAGGAGTTTTCATGATTAATCCCAATGTGTCAATGGGAACGATTCTTCGCGAGTTGATACGAATCGCTGGTACATCCGAAGAAGATCAATTTGTAGACCAAATCGTCTTTATCCCACTTCAATGAAATGAGATCTTGTAACTAAAAACCTCCAAAGAGTTGTTCTACATCGCTTCCAATGTGTTCTTCAATTAGCATCCGGAGCTCTTCCAATAAAAGCAGAATTTCCTGCTTATCCGTTTCTGCATCAGAATGTAAAAGTTGTTGGACAACTGGAAGTTTTTCTTGCAGAAATGGTGAACGAATCCTATATTCATTTTTAGCAGCAATTAGGTGCTTGACGAACTTCCGTCTACGCGGATCTACTCCTAACAGTGGCTTCTTTTCAACTTCAATGCATTTTACTTGAGAGTCCAGTTCTCTTAAAAAATCACATAATTCCTCTTTCGCTTTTGGAACTGCTTCAGCTCTATTCAAATCGGAATGTCCCGCCATTTCTAATTTGATATGAATTGACAAAGTATTGATGGCAGAGATAAAATTTTGATTCTCTTGAAAACTCTGGACTACTCTCCATTGCGAATTCATCATCGGTTTCACTCCTTCATTTATCTTGAGATACCACAGAAATAGGGATACATTTATCGTATCCATCGGGTTTCCAGCGAATTCTGTTTAAGGTATTTAAAAAGCATCCTGTTTCTGGACTAACATCTCAACACAATGTCACCTCATTGTCAACCATTCAATTGGAAAGAGTTTTAGATAATTATACCATTTCTATTTAAACAGTTCACATTACGATCACTCTTAGAAGTCCCCCTGAATGAAGATTAAGTAAATATTTCGGTAATTCTAATTTTCCCAAACCCGGTAGGTGCGGTTTCCTAACCACGGGGAATGCTAAATAGCATTCATACCGTTGATTTGGACCTTTCTTCAAAATTGCCGAATTTAAAAATTAATCTTCATATAAGGGGGATTTAGGGGGTTTCTTCAAATTAGTAACGAGTAATCATCAATTAAAAATGGTATTACTATAGTTTGGACAATTCTTATTCATGAGGAAGCTGAGTTTCTAATGATAAGTTTATTTTTTGTGAGTTTTCAATATTAGTGGAATCCTACAAGAATACCGCACTCCAGCGGAGTGCTATGTCTATAGAAAACATGATCGGTACATTCCCGCACTCCAGCGGAGTGCTATGTGTCAATACGCTTTATTCCGCTCGCTGGAGCAATGAGGGTATCATTTTATGTGTTGAGTCAGAATTTAGAACAGAAAGACTTAAAAAAATTGAAGAAAATATAAACATCTAACAACTCACACATATATCACAATAACATAAAAAAATAAATATAATTCTCAAAATATAAACAAAATGTTATAATACTACATCGTTCAATAATTATAAACTAAAGATAACACGTTACTTGGAAGATACAAAATATTATTTATATCGTGAAAGTATAACTCTCTTCTAATTATTTTGGCTAATTATTTAGATCTCTAAACTTTATGCCAAATTAAACCAAATCCACTATCTGGGAAATAGGAAAATCCATGTTAAAATTACAACTAAAACATTCAGAATTATCACCTCATAAGCAGATACAGAGGAAAATCAATGCGAATTCAACCGAATATTTTTTTAGTTTTTCTAATTTTACACCAATTCATCAAATCCTTTGTTATCCCAACCCCCAACAGGGTTTACGGCTCATTAATAAATCATTTCTTAAAAAGCAACTAAAAAAACTTGAAAAACTAAAATTAGACCGACTTCAAACAAAACAGACTATCATGCACAACAGTAAACTACAGTGTATCTCATTACTACGAATCGTCCATACAAATATAATTCTC
>CBDBFU010000009.1:0-234217 GCA_965205025.1 Candidatus Poribacteria bacterium | reverse complement strand
ATTGCAGGATCTAACCTCTCTGACAATTAAAGGTAATCCCATTAGTGATCTGTCACCACTCGCAGAATTATCACATCTTAATTCCTTAGATTTGCGCGATAATCAGATTAATGATCTCACTCCATTGTCTCATTTGAAACATCTTAATACATTGTATCTCAGTGGGGATAAAATTATAGATATTAGTCCTATCAGTGAATTAAGTCGACTGAATAAGTTAGTACTAATTGAGTGTAAAATTAGTGATTTTACCCCTCTTGAAAGTTTGTCCCGTCTCTCATCATTAGTATTAGAGGGAAATCAAATTACTGATATTACGCAATTAGGGACAGTTTTATCTAATATGGAACGTCTTACCTCGCTAACAATATATGATAATCAAGTAGTAGATATCAGTCCACTTTCAAATTTAAACCATTTGAGTCGTTTAAGTCTTAGTAAGAATAATATTGAAGATATCAGTCCGATAATTGAATTAAAGAAACTTAAGCAGTTATTGATATCGGATAACCAAATTAGGGATGTGAGTATTATTGAGGGGATTAAACAGTTGGAAACACTACATATCAAGAACAACCCAATACTGGATTTTTCACCTATCCAAAATCTTCGAAAAGACCAACCCAACTTATATCTGGATATTAAATTGGATCCATAGATAGGTCATTAAAGGATATTATAGTAAACAATAAAATGAATACTACATTTTCTATTGGCTCAACTTACGTTCGCGTCCCACACCTCTTCTGTAGGAGCGACCTCCCGGTCGCGACCAGGAGGTCGCTCCTACAAGTAAAGTGTCTAATTAAATCTAAAGTTTACTATAAATAATGAAACACATCTGTCTATTTTTCTTGATTCTAATTAGAAAACAGAATCCATATTTACAAGTAAACACATCCTTAAATCTTTAATTGTGAAATATAGTTTGAAGGAGGAAATTGATATGGCAAAATTAGCTATAAATGGTGGTGAACCTGTTGTTAAGAAGGGTTTGGGAAAAAGTTGGCCAATTCATGATGAGAAAGAAGAAAATGCATTATTAGAGGTTATACGAAGTGGTGCATGGAATAGACGCGAGAAAGTTGACGAAATTGCAGAAAAGTTTGCTGCCTACCATGATGCAGAATTTGGTATACCTTTGGCAAATGGGACAGTGGCATTACAATGTGCCTTGAAGGCTGCAGGCGTCACAGCTGGTGATGAAGTAATTGTTCCAGCACTCACTTTTGTTGCGACAGGAACATCAGCGGTGTGCGTGAATGCAGTTCCGGTTATCGTTGATATAGATCCGTTGACTTATAACATTGCACCTGATGCAATTGAAGCAGCTATTACACCAAGAACCCGGGCAGTGATTCCTGTACATAACGGCGGTTATCCTGCTGATATGGACGCGATTATGGATATAGCAGATAAACATAATTTAAAGGTGATTGAGGATTGCGCACATGCACACGGATCACAATGGCGTGGAAAAGGAATGGGTTCAATTGGAGATTTCGGTACGTTTAGTTTTCAAATTGGTAAGACACTTACATGTGGTGAAGGTGGCATGGTCATTACAAACGATGAAGAACTTGCGAATAAGGCACGTGAAATCGCAAATCTGAATATGCGGATGACAAATTTACAAGCTGCATTGTTGTTAGCTCAATTTGAGAGGTTTCCTGAACAGGTGGAAACAAGAGAGAAGAATGTTGCATTTCTCATTAAGGGAATGGCTGACATTGAAGGTATAGATCCTATTCCACGAGATGAACGTGTCACACGTTGGTGTTTCTATTATTGGGATTTTCGATTCGTACCTGAGGAGTTTGGAGGTATCTCTCGCGGTAGATTCATGGAAGCACTTGGAGCAGAGGGAGTTCCGTGTGGTGTTGGGGCACATGGTCAACCAATATATAATGAAGGTCCATTTGCCAATGCTGACTGGTTTGACCAATTAGGATTACCACGGGAATATCTTGGTGATCGTGCAATAGATTATAGCACTGTTCACTGTCCTCAAGCGGAACATGTTTATCATAATGAGGTATGTAGTTTCGGGCATGCAATGTTTTTGGGTGATACCGATGATATGCAACTAATCTTAGATGCATTCCAAAAAATTCGGTCAAATGTTGATGAGTTATAAAGAAACTATAGTTTGGACAATTTCTGAGAGATGCTTCACCTTTTTTCAAAGGGTTTCTGGTTTTTCGCCCCGTTTCTCACGCCAATCCAACTTTGAGAAAAAGAAACTCAGATAGAGCAAAGCGTAGCCCCGGTGAATGCCTTATGGCATTCATACCGTTGATTCGCGGGGCGAAATGTTTGTAGAAACACTATACCTTTCAAAGATCCAAGCCCCAGCGGGGCGAAATGTGTATCGCTTAAAACTGTCCAAACTATAGTAAAGAAAGAACAGTAATTCTTACTTAATTGTCAATGGAAGATCTAATGTTTGAGGCAATAGACATTCAGTCTCATTACAAGCTTGGTAGTTGAGTTTTAGTAGAATCTGATCATTTTTCTTCAATGTTAAGTTCTCTTTCGGTTTTATCTTCAAAGTAAAGGTCATCGTCCCTTCATATACGTTGAGACTATCTGCACTGAACTCAAATTTGACAGATTTCCCTTTGGGATACTTTACATCAGAAATTGAAATAGAGGAGTCGACTGGAACTGAAATAGTTGTAGGTATTAGATTTTCTTGACCAGTTGGATTTGCGTTTATATGCCATCCATCTTTTATATTCACCTGAACCTTTACTTCAATTTCTCTACTCTTAGAAGTTGCTAATATATCAGCATTTGCTGTTACGATAGGTTGAGTTGATGTGTCAGTTACTATACTTTCTTGAGGTGAGTTATTGTCTTCTTGAGAATTCAGGTAGGCGTTAAGCGAATATAGCATATGCATAAATGAGGAAGGTGTCTCGTCCATTGCTTGTGCAAAACTGCGTAGGGTTGTATCAGCATATTCTCGGTAATTAACATGTGCGTTTTTTGTTGGTAAATTATTGATTTTTTCTTGTAGAATCAAGAGATTGTTGACTGCTACAGCATTTCCCGATGGAATAGCTGAATCGTGCGGTTTTTTTGTACGTACAATCAATTGTTTATCATCTGCTTTCGTATAATAGAACCCTCCATTCATATCATCCCAGAAGAGTTTGATCATCTTCTGTGTAAGTTCTTGAGCAGAAACCAACCACTTCTCTTCACCACTGGCTTCATGCAAAGTTAGTAGACCTTGAATAAAAAAAGCATAATCATCAAGAAATCCATCAAATCTTGCTACATTAGAAGTAGACAAATGCCATAGTTCTCCATCTGGTTTTGTTAATGTATCAAGTATAAACTGGGCAGCTTTCGATGCTGCGGTATAATACTGTTCTTCTTCTAAGACTTGATATCCGTATGCAAGTGCATCAATCATGAGTCCATTCCAACTCACGAGAATCTTTGTATCTAATAGTGGTCGTTCCCGTTCATATCGGGCATTTAATAACTTCTCTATTGAAGAACTCAAAGATTGTATAGCCTCTTCGGACTTATCATTTTCCGGTACGTATAACACATTTTTTCCTTCAAAATTCGTACCTTTCTCAACTCCATAGATTGTATTAAACTGTTTAACATCCTTCTTATCAAGAAGACCTTTTATCTCATCTTCAGTCCATACATAGTATTTTCCTTCCACTGCATCGGTTTCTGCATCAATGGCAGAATAAAATCCTCCATCTGAATGGGTCATTTCTCGTTCAATAAAAGTGAATATTTCTTTTGCAATACGTCGATATAATGGTTTCTTAGTGATATGATATGCTTGAAGATATAGCTTAGCTAACAATGCATTGTCATATAGCATTTTCTCAAAATGTGGAACAAGCCATTTTGCATCAACAGAATATCTATGAAATCCTCCTCCTATTTGGTCATAGATTCCACCGTAAGCCATCCTATCTAATGTATGTGTTACCATCTGCAATAGAGAATTATCATCTTTGGATGATTTATCTAATTTTGAACGTCTTTCGTATTCTCTTAACAGGAATTCCAGATTCGATGGACTTGGGAATTTTGGTGCAGTACTGAAACCCCCATAAGCTTTGTCATAATTCGACTTAAGGAATTCAACAGCATCTGTTATCAATGATAGGTCAATAGGCTTTTCGATAAGTGTTGTAAATCCTTTACTTGTTGCTACTTCAATAAACTGAGTAATTTTGTTAGCGGATTCGATCACTTCGTCTTCTCTTGTTCTCCATGCATCATTAACTGCTTCAAGAATCGTAGGGAATCCAGGTCTATTGGGTTGGTCTGTTGGCGGAAAATATGTTCCAGCATAGAACGGTTTTAGGTCAGGCGTTAGAAAAACAGAATTTGGCCATCCACCATGTTGAATCAACAACTGCGTTGCTGTCATGTAGATTTCATCAAGATCTGGTCGTTCTTCACGATCAATTTTGATATTGATAAAATTCTCATTCATTTGTTTGGCAATTTCTGTATGTGAGAATACTTTGCGTTCCATCACATGACACCAGTAACATGTAGAGTATCCTACAGAAAGGAATATAGGTTTGTTCTCTTTTTTTGCCCGTGATATTGCTTCATCTCCCCACGGATACCAATCTACAGGATTATGAGCATGTAGTAATAGGTAAGGACTTGTTTCATTAATAAGACGATTTGTCCATTTCCATGTACCATCAGGATTCTTCAGAGAATCTTCATCTGCAGCCGAAATCCAAACAAGATTAATTAGAATTAATGGGATAATAATTACTCGTAATGTATTTTTCATATTGATGAACCCTTTGTTTCATTAGGTGAGAGAATATCTCTACAATAATAAGCCGTAAATGAATTACTGAACAAGAGCTTGCTCTGCTATAGATCTACCAAGATCTGTCAGTGTGAGTTGGGTATCATTTTGAGAAACACATCTGTTGTTAAGAGCATATCTTACGACCTTAGATGCAAATGATGGTTCCCATTGTAGGTGTTCATGTAAATGTGTGATTTCTGATTCGTCTACTGCTTCTGGTAAACCTTCATGGTTTAGCAGGTGTATGACAAGCATTGTCTGAGCAAACTCCCATTTTTGCCGTAAATGTCTTCGTGCTATTGATAGTAGTCCACGATTTGGTACGAGTAAAAAAACCAACACAAAAACAAAGAAAGTTACAGATGCAATTGTCCCAGCAATTGACACATCAAATTGATAGGCAAGTAGATACCCGACGACTGCATTGATACTTCCAAGAACTGCACTTAGAACCAACATACGTGTTAGGTTATCGGTCATTAGGTAAGCAGTTGCAGCAGGTCCAGCAATAAGGGCAACAACCAATATTGATCCAACTGCATCAAATGCACCCACTGTAGTGATAGAAACCAATGTCATGAGTCCATAGTGAATGAGTGTAGGGGCAAAACCTAATGTTGCTGCCAGTCCAATATCGAAAGTTACCAACTTTAGTTCTTTGTAGAATAATAAAATAAAGACAAGATTGAGAATAAGAATCACACCCATAACTATCAAAGCAGAAGGACCAAAATCGATACCTAAGACTGTTAACTGATTTAGTGGTGCTTTAGCAAGTTCTCCAAGCAAAACAGTATCCATATCAAGATGGATGTTCCGTGTATATCTTGAAATTAGAATTACACCAACACTGAATAAGGCAGGAAATGTCAACCCAATCGCAGCATCCTCTTTTATCAGTTTTGTTTTTTGAAGCAATTCTACTAATACAACCGTGAATACACCCGTTCCTGCTGCGGCAAGAATTAAGAGTGGTGAAGAAACAGTATGTGTAAAGAAAAAGGCAATTACAATCCCTGGAAGAATCGCATGACTTATTGCATCGCTCATCAATGTCATCCTACGTAACACCAAGAATACTCCCGGTATAGCACAAGCGGATGCTGTTACAATTGCAATGAGGAGGATTTGAATATGTACCAACATAGGTATTAATCACTCTTCTGTTGTGGTTGTTCAATCAATTGGTTCGATGTCATTCTTATGTTTCGTCTGTAACGACGTTGACGTGAACTATTCCAAACTAATCCTCGGTTAGGGGCAAGGGTTATAGATATGATAACAAAGAGAGTTGCACAGAGGATAATCGTTGGTCCGGTCGGAATCTGGGCTCCAGTACTGCTAATGATAGCACCAATTACTCCAGATAAAGCACCGAATATGGCTGCGAGAAAGACCATCAGACTGAACCGATCTGTCCACTGACGCGCTGCTACAGCGGGGGCGACAATCATGGCACTCATCAGTACAGCACCAACCGCTTCCAAACCAATGACAATAGCTATTACGAGAAGACTTGTTAACAATACATCAAGTGTTCTGATTGGTAATCCGATAGATGCAGCGAATCCTTCATCAAAAATCAGAAGTTTTAGTTCTTTCCATAAAATCAGCACAATTATGAGGGCAATCCCACCAAGTATTCCAATAGCTACCACATCCCGTTTTAACATTGTTGCAGCTTGTCCAAAGAGGAACGTATCCAAACCGGCTTGATTTGCATTACCCGTACGTTGAATGAGTGTGAGCAGGACTAATCCAAAACCGAAGAATGTTGAGAGAATTAGAGCAAGGGCACTATCAAATTTGATCCGAGTAAGTCTGACAATAACCATGATTATTACTGTTCCTACCCATCCTGCAATTGCTGCACCAAGAATAAGTAATAAGTGGATCTTAGTTCCAGTGAGAAGGAATGCCAATGCGATACCGGGTAGTGCAGCATGTGAAATGGCATCCCCCATCAAACTTTGACGCCGTAATACGGCATACGTACCGAGTGCACCACTGACTGTACCAAGAAATGCAGCACCTGTTGCTACTATTATGAGTGTATAGTCAAAATGGTTAAGAAGGATATTAATAAAGTTAAACACTTATTGTATTTCCAATTTAGTGGATTCAGATTGATAGTAAAGCAATTGAAATGTACCGACAAAGTAGGTTTATTTATCGGTTTTTCATGAAGGCGATTCGTCCACCGTAAGTCTCTCTGAGATTCTCAGGTGTGAACGTATCTTGAACAGGACCGCTTGCAATTCGACGAATATTCAATAGGGTTACCCAATCGAAATAGTCTGCAACAGTTTGAAGGTCATGATGTACCACCACTACAGTTTTTCCATTTTCACGGAGTTCCTGTAATAAAGCAACAATAGCTCTTTCAGTAGTAGCATCAACACCTTGAAATGGTTCGTCCATAAGGTAGACGTTAGAATCTTGGACAAGTGCACGTGCAAGGAAGACTCTTTGTTGTTGCCCACCAGAGAGTTGGCTTATTTGTCGGTTGCTGTATTTTTCCATACCGACTTTTTCTAATGCATGAATTGCCAATTCTCGATCAGTTTTTCTGGGACGACGAATCCACCCAAGTGCACCATAGCGTCCCATCATAACAACATCCAGTACATTCGTGGGAAAATCCCAGTCTACAGTTCCTCGTTGTGGTACATATCCAACAATTTTTCTCTGGACTTCATACGGTTTATTATGAATAAGAACTTTACCTGATGCAGTTCGTACTAATCCTAAAATTGCTTTGATTAGGGTTGTTTTTCCTGCTCCATTTGGTCCAACAATTGCTAATAATACCCCTGGTGGCACATCAAGGTCTATATCCCATAAAACTGGTGTTTCATGGTATGCGACAGTTAAATCCATAACAGAGATAGCATTTGTTTCAGGGGATTGCAAATTAATGTTCCTTTTTATCACTGTCCATAACTACGGATTCACCAATAAGAGCAGAGACAATCGTATCTATATTATGCTTTACCATACCGATATATGTGCCTTCTGGTGTGCCTTCATTTCCCATAGCATCAGAGAATAATTCACCACCGATCTGTACATCAAACCCTTTTGATTTCACTGCTGCTTTGACAGCCTCCAAACTACGGACAGGTACGGAGGATTCCACAAAAATGGCAGGGATCTTACGTTCAGCAATAAATGTTGCTAATTCTTTTACATCAGCGATTCCTGCTTCAGAAAGGGTACTCATTCCCTGTAGACCGCGTACTTCAAAACCGTAGGCATTTCCAAAATAGTTAAATGCATCGTGGGCGGTAACGAGTACACGTTGTTCAGCGGGTACACGTTTAGATTGTGTTATAACATATTGCTGTAGAGCATTAAGCTTGTTAATATACTGATCGGTCTTTGTAGTATAAGTTGCCTGTGATTCAGGATCATACTCAACCAGAGTGTCTCGGACTACTTCAACAGTTTCAATCCAAAGTGATATATCGAACCATATATGTGGGTCATATTGCCCATCAAATTCAGGGGGAGTAAGTATCAAATTCTTGTCAATGCTTTCTGAAACTGCAACAGCCTTGGTTTTTCCTGATAATCGTTCAAGTAGATCCCCCATTTTTGATTCAAGATGTAGTCCATTATAGAATATGATATGTGCTGAATTAAGTCTGTCTATGTCTTTTGGAGTAGGTTTGTAGAGATGTGGGTCAACACCTGGACCCATCATACCGATTACTTCCACTTTGTCACCGCCAACATTTTTGACGATATCGGTAATCATTCCAATTGTTGTAACCACACGTATCTTTTCATTCTCTGGAATCTTCTTTTCAACTTTTGGATCACATCCAGTAATAGTGAGAGTATAAAATATAAGTAAACACCCTACTAATATAGGTATAATAATTTTTGAATAGAGAGAATATGTGCTTTTTAAAAAATTGTATATATATTTCATGTTAATTTATAAAAATAAATAGTCTAAGAGCATTCCAACAAGATAACCGACACCAGCTACCCCGAGTCCAACAACGAACATATCAAAACCACTTCTAATTATTCCGCGTCCAGTGAAAAGACTCCTTGCAGATCCAACAATGAAGTGAGACAACATTGCAATTGTAAAAGAAATCCAAATTGCAATCATTCCTTCTGTAAATAGAAATGGGGCAACAGGAATAAAGGCACCAATTGCAGTTGCAAGTCCTGTGACCCATCCTTCACTAAATGGTGTTGTATGGATCTTACCAATTTTCAGTTCCGCTTGAATCTTCTCCTCTAACGCCCTTTCTGGGTCACTCATCACCTCTTTTGCGAGCTCTTGTGCATGTTCTTTCGGTACACCTCGAGAAGCATATATAAGGGCAAGTTCCTCTTCTTCAATGTCAGGCATGAGCCGTATTTCATCCTTTTCTACCTGTATTTCGTGATCGTAAACCTCCTGTTCACTTTTTGCTGCGAGATATCCTGATGCCCCCATTGAAAGCGAATCGGCAACTGTACCCACAATTCCAGCCACAAGAATTGTATTGACACTTTCAGCTGCAGCAATGACGCCAGCGACCAATCCAAAATTGGCTGTAAGTCCGTCATTAAAACCGTAAATTATATTTCCTAATACACCACCGGATTCAGTTTTGTGCCAAGGTTCATCCGTTGTCCCTGTAAGTTCATTAAGACTTTCTGTGTGTTGTGCAGATTCTTTGGCTAATATGAGGGCTGTCTCTTTTGCATCTGTATGTGTACTGCTCTTGTGTAGGGCGATGTATTCTTTAACTTCACTCGCTTCTTCTTTCAACATACGAGCTAATGGTAACACTTTATCAATATGACGTGCATACCATGACCAGAACTGTGCTTTTAAACTCGGTTTAATATGCTTGAACTTAATATCGTATGTAGATAACATTTTTTCCCATCTATCGACGTGTTTGCTTTCCACCTCAGATAAATCACTTAGTATTTCCTTACGATCATCATCAGTCTCAAGTTCAGCAAAAACACTATAAAGAAAAGTCGCATCAACTTCATCCTGTAGATGGTGCCGCCATATCTTGATTGTTTTCTTGTTTACTCTCTCTTTCTTTTCCATGATTTTAAGTATCCTCTACATTATCTACCATAATGTGTTTTGCTACTTCTCGTCCAATAACTGCTTCTTGACCCGCAATATCTATAGTAAATGGTCCTTCAAATGGAGCGACGCCTATCACCTTAAATGTTGTCCCAGGATATAGATTAAAATTACCGAGATGTCGTAGTAGAGCAGAATCGTCATCACTCACCTCAGCAACAACACAAGATTGACCTGAATTTAGCTCAGTCATTGGAATGGATTCAGTTTGTTTAACAACACCGTTTTTATCTGGTATAGGTGAACCGTGTGGATCAGACGTGGGATATCCAAGAAACGCATCCATTCGTGCCTCAACATCCTCTGAAATCACATGTTCCAATATTTCCGCTTCCTCATGAACTCCATCCCAGGGTACACCGAGTGCCTTGTTTAGATATAACTCTAACAATCGATGGTGACGGATGATTTCTAATGCAATTACTTCGCCTGCATCAGTAAGTATAACACCTTCGGAACGTTCATAAGTTATCAAATTCATTGTTTTGAGCTTTTTAATCATTCCTGATGCTGATGCTGGTTTCACATCAAGGAATTCTGCTAAAACACCTGTAGAAACTTTCTCACCTTTGTCTTGTAACTTATATATTGACTTAAGATAATCCTCAGCCGCATGTGTTAACATTATTATATCCATTCCACATAAGAGTCAACTATGCTCTTTATCCTGCGGTAAATAGTTAGTCCTCTTTCCAATATTCTTAGGAAAGAGATATAAATACATTAGTTTAGTCAAAAAATAAATTTAGGCATACCTAAATTATATAATTGGAGAAAAATTATGTCAAGCATTTTTAATTACGCATTTTAACAATAGCAATAGTTTAAAATTCGTTAAAGACTTTCACAGGTTTTCCAGTTTCAATTGATTCCCAAGCTGCAACCCCAACAGCAATTGATTTTGCCCCATCAATAACATTCGGGGATGGATCAAGATCCTCTTCAATACATTGCTGGAAATGTCTCATATAACGAATAACTGTTTGACCGTGACCATATACACTTGTGTCGACTTCCGGCGGACAGGTCATTTCAAATGGTTCTCTTGCGGACATTTTATCAAGCATCAGTTTTACTTGACCACCTTTGTTGTCTGTAAAATCGCCAATCATTGTTCCTTTACTCCCGTAAATTGAAACTTGCATCATTGGCATTGGTGGGTGAACAATATCATATAATCCCATTGCACGAGCAATTTGTCCATTCTTGAACTTAAGATTAAGAAAAAAGTTATTATTCTTAGGATATTCTGGTGTTAGTAAACCTTTTGTACCGTATGCGTGTACCTCTTCAACATCACCCAGAAAACTACGTAAAATGTCAACGGGATGAACAACACCACCGAACATCAAATCTTGTGGTTCATTGAGTCGCCATGGGGTGAAATCGTAGACTTCACGCATGTCGTGGACATAATATGCATCAGCGACCATTACATCCCCTAAATCACCGTCGTCAAGAAGTCTCTTCATTGTTAAGAACTGCAGGTCAAAACGCATCGTCTGTCCGACAAGAAACTTCACATTGTGTTTCTGTACTAAATCCACCAATTGTTTGGCATCGTCTAATGTTGTTACCATCGGTTTTGTACAGACGACATGCTTTCCAGCCTCTATAGCGGCGGTACAATGTTCTGCATGGAGATGATCTGGCGAATAGATTGCTACAACAGAGATATCGTCTTTTTTAATTAATTCACGGTAATCTGTTGTCCAGTAATTGACTCCAATTTCCTTTGCGTAGTTTTCAAGGACATCCTCCCGTTTAGCACAAATTCCACGAACTTCATATTTCAGATCGGGGATATCTTTAAGAAGGGATGTGGTTGATCCCATGTTCGTAGGATTTATTCCAATAACACCTAATCCAATTGACATGTTTTACTCCAGTATTTTTTTCAAAATCTTATCATAAAGGTTTTTGATTATCAAGGAATAACCGTAACATGTGTGCGTAAATAAATTGTTACTAAAGCCAATAGGTGTCAATAAGTTCTTGGTAGGAGTTGATTCCGATAACTATGCATAAACTAAATGTTTGTGCTACAACTTCTATGGCAGGGTATATTCCTAAAATAGGTTTACCAAAAGGAAAAGAATTTCAAACAACACAGACCACCAGATTAGGTTATAGATACCAAAATACACCAAAAAAAATGCAATTTATAGGTCACCACCTCTAAATTTTGAGAAAGTCCAAATAAAGATTTTACATTTAGTTGACATATAATTTCTTATCCTATATAATTTGGAACTATAATTATCTTGCTAACGTATAATTATACATTGAATGAAGGAGTAAAAAATGGCAACAACAGTTCGACACAAAGACGGTGTAACAATCTTAGAACCCGCAGGAAAAATAATGGGAACAAGTGTTTCTGAATTACGAGAAACAATTACCACGGAAGTTGATGCTTCTGATACACCTAAAATCCTAATTGATTTTGAAAAAGTTAATATGATGGATAGTTCAGGGCTCGGTACGCTTATGGGGGCACATGTAACAATTACCAGAAAAGGTGGTAGGGTTGGTGTGCTTAATGTAGGAAAGAATATCAAGAATCTTATTGTCCGGAGTCGGTTGGCAAGTATTTTTGAACATTTCAATACCGAAGATGAAGCTATTTCAGCATTGACTACCGAAAGTTAATACACATTTACATCAAGACTATGAATGTGGAGGATAGACCTATGGCAATAACACGATCTCAACGGGATGGGGTCACGATTTTTAAACTTGATGGGAGAATAATAGCCCCCCATATAAGTGAAGTGACAGATCTTGTGGAACAAGAACTCAAGAAAATGGAAGATCCTCCAAACCTTGTTTTTGACTTCAAAGATGTTACAAGCATGGATAGTTCCGGTCTTGGTGCCATAATGAAAATATATACTGACGTCCAACCGCGCGGGGGATCAATAGCCGTTATAAATGTGAATAAACATGTAAAAAATCTAATAGTTATGGCAAGACTTATTACGGTCTTCCAAAACTTTGAAAGTGAAGAGGAAGCAGTAAACGCATTATTGAATCCTCTTAATCAACCAAAACGGTAAGGAATGGTTTCAGTACACTATGATAAAGAATATCCTCGTTTCTATAGGTGATACGGATTATGAAAGGAATGCATTTGATTATGCTGGTCAACTCGCTGTTCTTTTAGGTACACACCTATCATGTGTCTTTTTTCAAGATAGTTCTCACGGGGGTAGCGCAGATGTCGCTGAGACCATTTTAAGTCGTACTGAAAAGGAATGTGCACTTTATGATTTTTTAGATTATCATATTGAGGCAGTTGCTGGAAATCCCAGACAAATGATATGCCAAAAAGCACATTCCGCCGATTTAGTCGTTGTCGGTCTACCTGAAGATATAAAAACACACGGATTAAAACTCATACAAAGCCAGATTGACGATGTACTTGCACATATAACAAGACCCATTATAATTGTACATCAACAATGTACACTTTTACGTAAAATACTCACTGTTCATCACGGGGATATATATTCTGATCATGTTCTAACGCTATCCTCTGAAATTGCTGAATTAACAAAGTCTGATCTCTTAGGTTTAGCACTTTCAAACACACCACAAGAAGCAACAGAAATAAAACAACAGATGGAAGACTATCTACATTATTACGATGTTTCCACTGAATTCCTTACTGCCCTTGGATTTACAGTGACAAATATCTTGGAGAACGCTGAAGAAAACGATTGTGATTTGATTGCTCTCAGTGCAAGTCATCATGGTCGTCTTTATGAAATGGTTTTTCAAAGCACTACCCAAACAGTTGTGAAACTTGCCAACCGTGCTGTTTTAGTTACGAAGTAATGGTGAACCGCATGGCACCTGAAATTGAAGTATTAAAAAAACATCCATTTCTTCAGATGTCATCGGAAATGTTCGCCGTTATTACTTTTGATGACATTTTTATCCCTATTAATCCTTCCTGGGAATACACTCTCGGTTATTCATTACAAGAACTTCATTCACGGCATTGGATCGATTTAATTCATACTGATGACCATCCTTCCATCCTTGCTGAGATCAATAAACTGAAAGATGGCGATTCATTAATTACTTCATTTGAAGCACGTCTACACTGTGTTAATGAAGAATATAAAAGACTTCGCTTGACGTTAAGAATTGACAGAGAACAGCATATTTTTTATGTCGTTGCAAGTGATATTTCATCTGCAAAGGATATGGAAAGAAAACTTCGTGAGAATGAACAACGGTTCCAACAATTGGCATCAATGCATTCTCAGGAAAGTGAATTCCTACATACATTGATGGATAATAATCCTGATCACATATATTTTAAGGATATTGATAGTAAATTCATTCGTATTAGTCGATCACTCGCAAATCGGTTTGGTCTGAAAGATCCATCCGATGCTATTGGTAAAACCGATTTTGACTTCTTCACACGGGAACATGCCCATCAAGCATATGAGGATGAAAGAACGGTTATTGATACAGGAAAACCTATAGAGGCTAAACAGGAAAAAGAAACATGGCCAGGGGCACAAGATACTTGGGTCTCAACAACTAAAGTACCAATTCGAGATAGAAGCGGACGGATTAAGGGTACATGTGGTATCTCAAGAGATATAACCGAATACAATCGTGCAGATCAAGCACTCCGAGATTCTGAAGCTAAATGGCGTTCTTTAGTTGAGAGTGCGCCAGATATAATTTCAACACTTGACTTAAATTATACACTACAATTTATTAATAAAATTCCTCCTGCTGTTGATGTTACAGTTGAAGATGTGGTAGGAAAGAGTATTTTCGACTTCCTAACAGAAGAACATCATGAGGGTTTTCGTGAAGCATGCCGTCAGGTAATTGATACAGGTGAAGTAGCAGGTTATGAAATCCAGGGAAGGCTTAGTGGAAATTGGTACGCATCCTGTATAGGTCCTATTATAAGGGATGGTAAAATGGTCGGTTTTCTAATGACATCTACCGATATCTCCGCACGAAAACAAGCTGAAACAGAATTACAAGAGAGCGAACAACGATTTCGTCGAGCCGTACTTAATGCCCCACTTCCCATAATGATTCACGATGAAAATGGTGAAATTATCCTCATTAGTCGAGCATGGACAGATCTAACAGGCTATAGTCCTGAAGAAATGACAACAGTTTCTAACTGGTTAGAACAAGCAAATCAAGAATTAAGTCAGGACATACATGAATATCTTATTCAGGTCAATCTAAACAAGGAACGTGTCAGTCCAACACAATATGAGATTACTACGAAAGCTGGAAAAAAACAAATATGGGAATTCAGTTCATCCCTACTTGGAATTCAACCAGATGGAACTCGAATTATCATTAGTATGGCACTTGATAATACAGACCGTATAAAAGCGCAACAAGCCATGCAGAATGCCAAAGAAACCGCAGAATATGCAAGTAGAGCAAAAAGCGATTTTCTCGCTAATATGAGCCATGAATTACGGACACCACTAAATGCTATAATTGGATTCGCTGAGATACTCAGAGATGAGCTGGTCGGTCCCATAAATGATGAGCAAAAAGAGTGTATTAACGACATTCGAGTTAGTGGGCAGCATTTACTGGAGATGATTAATGATATTCTTGATTTGTCCAAAATTGAAGCAGGAAAAATGTCTCTACAACTTGAAGAATTTTTTATTCTTGACGCTGTTGAAGAGGTAAATGCAATTATTAATGCCTTAGCTATTAAAAAAAATATTCAACTTACTTTGTCTTGTTCTCAGAATGGAACGATTGAAGCTGATCGAATCAAACTAAAACAAATCTTCTATAATTTGCTATCAAACGCAGTGAAGTTTACGCCAGATAATGGAAAAGTAATTACACATTTAAAAGTAACCTCCTCTGATTTGCACGTTATGGTTACAGACACAGGTATAGGTATATCTGAAGAAGATCAAATGAAACTATTTGCTCCATTCACACAGATTGATACTTCAAAGTCCAGACGGTATGGAGGAACAGGACTCGGTTTAGCACTAACACAAAGGTTAATTGAATTGCATCAAGGAGAAATAAGTGTGACCAGTGAAGAGGGACAAGGAAGTTCTTTTACATTTAGTATCCCTATAAAACAAACATAAAAGAAATTCGATTATGAGACTGTCGGACTTCAAAGATTAAACACCAATTCAGTAAATTCAGAATTCCTGCTTTTTTCTAATTACTCGAATTGTAGAACTATTATGAATACTTTTTTATAATTAAATAAGGAATACTACTTGAATAATGATTCGACTCAAATCTTAGTAATAGAAGACCAAGCATTAAATAGAAAAGTAGTACGGATTGTCCTTGAATCAGAAGGATATAATGTGGTTGAATCTGTTAATGCTACTGAAGCATTAACTTATTTAGAAATGTCTATACCCTCACTCATCCTAATGGATATTGAGCTGCCAGGAAAGAGTGGTGAAGATTTGACACGCCTCATAAAGTCTGAACCAAAATTGTGTAGTATCCCGATTATTGCCCTAACAGCTGCAGCAATGTCTGGGGATAAAGAACGCCTACTTAAGGCAGGATGTGATGATTATCTAAGTAAACCTATTGATACACATGTTCTGCTAGAGCGTGTAAGACATCATCTCGAAAAGAACACAACATGATCGCTGAAGAATCCGCTGATATTCTTGTTGTTGACGATGAACCTCGAAACATCAAGATCCTTCAAATTCAACTCCAAACTCGAGGATATTCTGTTAGAACTGCTTGTGATGGACAGGAAGCATTAGAGTCAATTAAAGAAAATGCTCCAGATCTGATCTTATTAGACATAAATATGCCAAAAATAGATGGATATGAAGTCGTTAAAAGGGTGCGAGCTCATAAGCATACGGAATTCATACCTATCATTATGATCACAGCTCTACGTGATACTCAAGAGAATAGGATAAAGGCTGTAGAGGCAGGAGCAGATGATTTCATCGAAAAACCTTTCAATAGTTTCGAGGTATTAGCAAGAATAAAGTCACTTCTACGAATAAAACAATATCATGATACTTTGGAAGAATATAATGCCCGTTTGGAGTCAGAACTTCAAATGGCACGGAATGTACAAGAAATCCTAATTCCAAAAAACGGTCTACAGAAAATTGGTGTCTTTGAAATTGCTTCACACTGTTCTCCTGCACTGGCAGTTGGTGGAGATTTTTATGATTTATGGAAAATAGATGAAAATAGGATGGGATTATTAATTTCAGATGTCATGGGACATGGAGCTTCGGCAGCACTCATCACAGTCTTTATAAAGACAATACTATCGGAACATAGAGATGAAGTTGATGATAATCCTGCCGAGATTATAAAGTTACTAAATACTCGATTCAGCGATATGATTAGTTCGCATCTATTTATGTTCGCAACCGCTTTCTGCGGGATAATTGATCTTAAGAAAAAAGAAATCGTTTGTGCAAATGCTGGTCATCCATTTCCTTTCTTACAAATTAATTCTCATTCAAGTTGTACACTTATCACGAATGGTCATTCAGGTAATGGTTTAGGAATCAGCCGAGAATCACAATATGAAAATTGCCACTATACATTTGAAACATCAAGTCGAATGTTCTTATATACTGATGGTGCTTATGAAGTTAAGAATTCAAAGGGTGAGGAATTTACTGTTGAAAAGTTGAAAGAAGTAGTTACCAAGAGTGAAATAGAAAAACCGATGGAATTGATTGAGTATGTATCGCAAACCATTAGTGTATTTTCGGATACTACTCCAAATCCCGACGATCTAACACTCATTGTAGTTCAAGGACCGTCTTGACCAGCATCACTCGTTCTATTGAAGAGAACTGTCACGTCAGTGCCACCATATTTATTCGCTTGGAGTTTGTGTCCATCTGTAAGACATTCAATTAGATATAGTCCATGTCCACTTTCACCTTCAGGAGTACGACGTTCCTGTATTTTGGCAAGTTTTTCTGGGGTGAACCAGTCTTTTGAATTTTGCCCCCCTGTATCTCTTACCATCAACTCTAAGAATCGTTTATCAACAGTAATATGTATTTTAATTCCAGATTCTGCTGACTTAGAACCATGGTTAACAGCATTGCTACATATTTCATCAAGTGCCAGTTGGATGTCGGCAGTTCGCTTCTTAGGAAAGCCAAGTGTTTCCGATAACTTCCCTATAAACACTCTCACTGATTCAATATAACACACATTACTGGGCAGTTTAAACTCAATATAGTCTTTATCCATAAATTATTGCCTGTAAGTTGGAATACGACTAAAATGCAGCCAGCGCGCTTTTTTCTGATTCATATATCTCAACTACACTGGATGCACCAATGAGATTGAATGTGCGGGTGAGTGGAGGACCAAGTTGACAAAGTTTCAGATCACCACCGTTTTGACGAAGCCGTTTAGCAATTCCTACTAAGGTTCCTACGGCAGTACTATTGATATGGTTTACTTCACTGAAATTTACAACCACCTTATCTACTTTATCTAAAAGGAGGTCCTCAAGAATCTTACGCAAATCCAAAGCAGCATAGCTGCTTAAATCTGTCATTACATCAATAATTTTAATATCTGCGTTTTCACGAACGGTCATTAATTCGGTTCCTGCCATATATAATCACCTACCGTTATAAAAATCCATATTATCATTATAGTTTATTATCATATAATTGGCAAGAATATTTTGTTATGGAACGTGAGTTTGATAATAGCTATATGAACTACATTTTTACAAAATTGTACACCTATAGACCCAGTTGGTACGGTTTCCTAACCACGGGGAATACTAAATAGCATTCATACCGTTGATTCCTTGATTTTTTGATTTGTAACTCCAGCATTGAAAGAAATTCATGCAGACATAAACCTTTCACCTCTGCGTAATCCGTGATTCAGAAAAAACACCTCTTTGTAACACAAACTTTTAGTTTCTAATCTTACTCCTTCCCCTCTCCAAACACTCTTATCCGCGTAATCTGTGTAATCTGTGATTCAGACAACTCAAACATAGATAAAAATAAACTAATCTCACTAAATTAACACCTAAGGTGACAATTTATTTACACACCCAGTATAGATTTAAATGTTGCAATTCAATGCACATTGTGATATACTATATAATTAAGCGACTGAAAGTGCCAGCAGCACTTCGAAACAAGGAGGAACTGGCGGACTTAACGCGACTTTGCGTTAACAACATACCCAGACATCTTAATGAATAACGAACAGACCCATACAGATGATTCCACTGTTGATGTGGATACAGAAGAAGAAACAGTTGACGGTACAACTGAAACAGAGCAAGATGAAGTAAGTAAGACGGAAACACCAGCACATATGAACCAAACTTCCGATAGTGATACAGAAGTTAAAGACGAAGCAACAGATGATACTTCTCCGGAAGATGAAAATGAGCAGGTGGAGTTAACTGCTGATGAAACTGATAAAGGGGATTTAACAGACAACGCTGAAGGCAATATCCAGTTTGAAGAAAACCCTCCTACAGAAGACCCCGAAACCGAAACATCAGATGAGAATCAACAGACACCAGAAACTGTTGAAGCTGCGAGTGATGCATCCGATGATCAATCTGACGATTCCCCTACCATAGTTGAGACCGATTCCGATACATCAGAAGATTCTACAGAAACAGATGTTGTTGAATCTGGTACATCCGAAGATGCCCCTTCTCAAGTAGAAACAGATTCAAACGAAGAACAGGCTGCAATGAGCCAAGAATCTCTTGAAGAAGCCTATGACAATTCATTAAAAGCCTTTACTGATGGTGAGATCGTAAAAGGAACTGTAGTTGATGTCAGCCGCGACGAAGTCATGATTGACATCGGTTTCAAATCTGAAGGATATATACCTGCAGCCGAGTTTGATAAACAGGAAAATGATCTACCTACCGTTCAGGTTGGGGATCAAATTGATGTTTATATCGTCCGACGCGAAGATATGGACGGACAAATAGTACTCTCTAAGAAGATTGCTGATCAAACACTCGTATGGGACGAAATTACCGAAGCATTTGAAAGTGGTTCACCTGTTGAAGGACGGATTACCGAGCGGATTAAAGGGGGACTACAAGTATATGTCGGTTCTTTACGAGGTTTCTTGCCAGCATCACAAGTTGAATTAAGACCAATTTCAAATCTTGACCAATACATTGGTGAAGTTTTCCAAATGAAAGTCATCAGTATGAGTAAACGGCGGCACAATATTGTTCTGTCCCGTCGCGCATTTCTCGAAGCTGAGATGGCAGAAAAGAAAGAAGAAGTTCTGAAAAATCTTGAGGTAGGACAACTCATTAATGGTGTTGTCAAGAATATTACAGCATTTGGAGCGTTTGTTGACCTCGGTGGTGTCGATGGATTACTCCATAAAACTGACATGGCTTGGAAACGGATAAACCATCCATCAGAAATCGTTGCTATTGGAGATGAAATTGAAGTCCAAGTAATTGCAATTGGTGAAGATAATGAGAAGATTTCTTTAGGTCTAAAACAGAAAACTAATGATCCATGGGAAAACGTCGAAGAAAAATATGCCGTTGGGTCAAGAGTTAAAGGGGCTGTCGTAAATATAGTCAATTATGGAGTTTTTGTACAACTGGAAGAAGCTGTTGAAGGTTTGATTCATGTATCCGAAATGTCATGGACACGACGCAATGTTGCTCCATCACGGATCGTCACAAAAGGTGATGAAATTGAGGCAATCGTCCTTGAAATCTCAAGAGAAGATAAGAGGATTTCTTTAGGTATAAAACAGTTACAAGAAAATCCTTGGGAACTGCTTGAACAAAGATATCCTGTTGGAACAAAAATCAATGGACGGATACGAAATCTTACGAATTTTGGGGCATTTGTCGAAATTGAAGAAGGAATTGATGGATTAATACATACTTCTGACTTGTCTTGGACGGATCGAGCAACTAATCCTCAGGAATTCTTGAAGGAAGGTGATGAAGTAGAAGTTGTTGTCCTACAAATTGATGCTTCTGAACGCCGGGTCTCATTAGGACTTAAGCAGACTCAACCTGATCCATGGGACGAAGTACCAGAAAAGTATAAAGTTGGTTCAGTTGTTCGTGGACAAATTGTTAACCTTACCAGTTTTGGTGCTTTTACAAAACTTGAAGAGGGTATTGATGGGTTGATTCATATATCTGAGATCGCTGATCGTAGAATTGAAAGACCTGAAGAGGTAGTATCTGTTGGAGATGAAATTGATGTGAAAGTTATTAACCTTGATCCAAAAGGAAGACGAATTGGATTAAGTTTAAAAGCAGCTATTGCTGATCAAGAACGCGCAGCGAATCCACAAAATCAACAAGAACAACAAGAACGACCTCGACGTCAACGACATGCTCCACAACGCCAACAAAGACAACCTGAACCTGTTGAAGAAGAAGAAACCATTATGGGAGCATTATTGAAACAGGAAATGGGTAAAAATAACGTCGATAATCTTACCACTTCTGAGGAGACAGAAACACATCAGGAAACCCAAACTTCTGATGATACAGAGGACTCACATGAAGCAGAAACAGATGAACCGGTTGAAGAAGTCCAAAGTTCTGAAGATTCTGTTGAAACTGAAGATACAGAGGAGAGCCAAGGATCAGAAGAATCTGAAACTCCTGATGACAGCGAGAATTCAGAGGATTCTAATCCCTCTTAGTAAACCTTAGTACACAGTAATCTGAGGATTCTGAGAATTAAGCACTTTTGTCTCACTTAAAATACAATACCTGTAATTCCACCAGAGATATAACTATATAGGTTCATATTAAGTCAATAGAGCACTTCTGAGCAGTATAATTCGTTATGCACAGGAGTGCTCTTCTATCACGGATACATGGAATCTATTGTGTTACAAATGTAGAATAAGGAGGAATCAATGAATACAGGAGAACCGAATTGAGTCGTCATTTTTTATTTTCGTCTGAGTCTGTTACTGAAGGCCATCCAGACAAAATCGCAGATCAAATTTCAGATGCTATTCTTGATGCTATAATTACTGAAGATCCAAATGGGAGGGTGGCTTGTGAAACTCTTGTAACAACTGGATTAGCAATTATTGCAGGGGAAATTACAACAACCGCAAGTCCAAACCTCCAGGAAATCGCTCGAAATGTTATTTCAGATATAGGATACAATAATCCTAATTACGGTTTTGATGCTGATAATAGTGCCGTATTGGTTACAGTTGATAAACAATCTCCTGATATAGCAATGGGAGTAAATCCTGGAGGGGCAGGCGACCAAGGTATGATGTTCGGTTACGCTTGTACCGAAACTCCTGAATTAATGCCTCTCCCAATTACTTTAGCCCACCAATTAACACACCGTTTAGCACAAGTCCGTAAAGAGAATATCCTTAAATACATACGCCCTGATGGTAAATCTCAGGTAACCGTTGAATATATTGATAATGAACCAATCGGTGTAACTTCTATAGTAGTTTCATCCCAACATGACCCTGATGTAGCAGATACAGATCTAAAAGATGGTATAATTGAAGAAGTAATTAAACCTGTAATTCCAGATGAACTTTTGAGCAAAGATGTTGCCTTCCACATTAACCCTACAGGACGTTTTGTTACTGGCGGTCCCCAAGGAGATGCAGGATTGACAGGTAGGAAGATCATTGTTGACACATACGGAGGGATGGGACGCCATGGGGGTGGGGCATTCTCAGGAAAAGATCCAACAAAAGTTGATAGAAGTGCTGCATACGCAGCTCGACATGCAGCAAAGAATATAGTTGCCGCGGGATTAGCAGATAGGTGTGAAATACAAATTGCTTATGCTATCGGTAGAAAATCTCCTGTCTCTGTCATGGTGGATACATTTGGAACTGGGGATGATGAAAAAGCATCAAAATTAGTTAACCAACATTTTGATTTATCTCCTTCCGGGATTATTGATAGATTGGACTTACGGAAACCTATATATAGAAATACCGCAGCCTATGGACATTTTGGCAGGACAGAACCAGGATTCACATGGGAAAATACAGACTATTTGGAAAGAATAAAAGGATAATTAGGACAATGGATTACGATATCAGGACTACCGACCTTGCAGATACTGGACACCAAAGAATTGAATGGGCAAAACGGTTTATGCCTGTTTTAACCTCAATTCGAGACCGGTTTATAGATGAACAACCATTGCAAGGAATGAAAGTATCCGCATGTTTACACGTTACAACAGAAACTGCAAACCTCATGCAAACACTCAAAGCTGGTGGAGCTGAATTAGCACTTTGTGCATCCAACCCACTTAGTACTCAAGATGATGTTGCTGCATCTCTGGTTGTGAATGACGACATAGCTGTTTTTGCCATTAATGGAGAGGATACTGAAACATATTACAAACATATTCACGCAGCACTGGCTACAGAATCCAATATTACAATGGATGATGGTGCTGATTTAGTTTCGCTTTTACATTCAGAAGAAACAAATCCAGCACTGGTTGAGAATATCGTCGCCGGTACAGAAGAAACAACCACAGGTGTAATTAGACTCAAGAGCATGGCTGCTGAAGGTGTTCTGAAATATCCTATCATAGCTGTAAATGATGCAAACACAAAACACTTCTTTGATAATAGATATGGAACTGGTCAAAGTACTTTAGATGGAATCATACGGGCTACGAATCTGTTAATTGCTGGAAGCACTGTTGTTGTCGCAGGCTATGGATGGTGTGGTAGAGGCGTTGCCAATCGGGCAAGAGGGTTAGGAGCGAATGTCATTGTAACTGAGGTGACTGCACTAAAAGCATTGGAAGCTGTGATGGATGGATTTAGAGTTATGCAGATGCAGAAAGCTGTTGAAGAAGCAGACCTTATCATCACATTGACTGGTGATATTCATGTATTACGTAAAGAACACTTTGAAGTCATGAAGAATGGTGCAATTATCGCCAATTCTGGCCACTTTAATGTGGAGATAGACATTCCTGCACTTGAGGAACTTGCAGTTGAACAGGCAACTGCTCGGGAATATGTTGAATCCTATACGCTTACAAATGGACGGACAGTATATCTTATCGGTGAAGGTCGTTTGGTAAACTTGGCATCGGCTGAAGGACATCCAGCCAGTGTGATGGACATGAGCTTTGCAAATCAAGCCTTATCACTTGAATATATTACTCAGAACAAGAATAAACTTGAAAATCAAGTTTATGATGTTCCTGAATCCATTGATGAAGAAGTCGCAAAATTAAAATTGGATTCATTCGGTATTCAAATTGACACACTTACTGCTGAGCAAGAAAAATACCTTAACTCATGGGAGATGGGTACATAGGAATTTGATTCTATTAGTGTTAATTTTAGGATTATATTCTGCTGTAGCAGGGGATTCCAATCCCCGATCTTCTCTTCTGTAGGAGGGAACTCCGATTCCCGACTGTAATTGGGTGTCGTGATTCAGAGATCACTCATACAAAAGAGTCCATTTTTCATTTAATCTAAGCACTAAATTGACGCCTATGGGTGTTATAGAGGAATATCCATGAAAAAACCAGAGGTAATTGAGAGTGTAATACTCCTTATTATTGTAGTGCTTTTTTTACCGGTGTGGTTAGCACAATCTGGTAGAGTTGAGTTTTCACCCTCTATAGCGTCATTCCTCCGTTTCCTACAGTATCCTTTACTTGTCGTGTTGGGTGCTATTCTGGTACGACGATTGCGTCGAATCATCCATGCAGTCCGCGAGAACAAAGATCGTCCCGGAAAGTTTTAAAACCGGATTGTGCTTATATTGAAAATGTCTCATCATGTATAACGTCGAGATTTATCTCGACGTTGTTTTTGTGCAGATGAGTACATATACTGTGATGGTATAACAACTATTAACTATTAACTAATAACCAACAACTATTGGAGCATCAGATGGGAGTATTAGTACTTGGTACAGTTACATTAGATACAGTAGAAACACCTGAAAAAAGAGTTGAAGACGTTTTAGGTGGTTCTGGAATGTATGCTGCAGTAGCTGCCAGTTTCTTTGATGATACTATTCGACTTGTCAGTGTCGTGGGAGATGATTTTCCACAAGATTATACTGACATCCTCAAAACACATGGGGTCGACCTTGAAGGACTCAGACGGGTAGAAAACGGAAAAACATTCCGATGGGGTGGTAGATATTCTGATGACTTCAATATCCGTGATACGCTATTTACGGAGTTAAATGTTGTTCTTGACTTTCATCCAATTTTACCCGATTCATACAAAGAAACGCCATATATCTTCTTGGCAAATGACCCACCACAGTTACAATTGGATATCATACAACAAGCATCAAATCCTAAATTAATTGTGTGCGATACGATGGATTTCTGGATAAATGAGGAACGTGATGCGTTAGATAAAACAATACAACATGTAGACATCCTCATACTCAACGATAGTGAAGCAAGACTGTTAACAGGCGAATCGAATTTAATTAAAGCTGCAAATAGGATTTTACAGATTGGACCAGAACGTGTTATCATTAAAAAGGGAGAACATGGTGCAATCAGTATTACTGAATCCTCATTTTTCAGTGCACCAGCATATCCACTTACAGAAGTCATTGATCCAACTGGAGCAGGCGATTGTTTTGCTGGTGGATTCATCGGTTATCTCGCATCAGTTGGGGACACCACAGAATCATCAATCCGAAAAGCCATGATATACGGTTCGGTCATAGCATCATTCAATATTGAAGATTTCGCAATTAATCGACATAAGACGGTTACAGAAGATGAAATAGAGTCACGGTACCAGGAACTTCAGGAAATAGCTAAGTTCTGAATTAATTATATTACTTCGCTAAATTTTCAAGATTAAGATCAGCATTAACCTTATATTTTCAAAAGGAATACTCATGTTGAATATATCACCAGGATTTGAAAAATATATCCCTACGCGATTAGAATGGTTAGCATATCAGTTAAATACATTCGCACCGTATCTTGATGTCGATTCCGGTACTAAAATCAGTAAAGTATATGTTCCATCAGGTGATGGTAAAACCATCATTTTAATTATACGTTATTCAAAAGACATAGATAAAGTGGATTTAGAGAAATTTGAGGATAGAGCGAAACGAACTGTTACAGAATTTGCTGAAACCTATAATTGGCAATCTTAGGTAAAAGTTCGTGTAGACTGCAAACCACGAGATTAAAATCCGAGTTTCATCCATCCGTAATAATACCTTTCCATCCTAACAATCGTACGTTGTAATCTAAAACTAAATGACACAGGTATTATGATAGTATCAACTATCATAAAGGCAGGCATGTTCATTCGATCAAAATATTCTGGAATCAATGTATGTATTTATGCTAAAATAAAAGTATCTACAAAATTAACACCCGTTAATTAAACTATAAGGCAACTCCTATGATACCACCTGAATACCGTATTGAGAATGCTGATTATCAAGACTTTATGACAACCTTTCCAAAGAAATCGGTTGATCTTATCCTTACTGATCCACCGTACTGTATCAGCAAAAAGACAGGATTCTCGGCGGTAGTAAATGGTGAAAAAAGATTCGCTGTTAGTATGGATTTTGGAAAGTGGGATCAGACAGAAGTAAACCTGCAGGATATGGCAAAATTGTTTTATAATTCCTTGCGGCGGGGTGGAACTGCTATCGTCTGGTATGATATTTGGAAAATTGGAAAACTAAAGGATGCAATGGAATCTGCTGGTTTCAAAATGATTCGATTAATCATCTGGCAAAAAACCAATCCTGTTCCTCTCAATATGAGATCTACTTATTTATCAAACAGTCGGGAGATGGCAGTTTCTGGAGTTAAGGTTGGGAAACCAACATTCAATAGCGAGTATGATTCAGGTATTTACGAATATCCTATTCCAAGGCACAAAGGAAATAGATTACATCCAACCCAAAAACCTTTATTGCTCTTTGAAGATTTGGTACGCAAACATAGTAACACTGGGGATTTGGTCGTAGACCCATTTCTTGGTTCTGGAACAACAGGTGTTGCAGCCGTTAGAAACTACCGTACATTCGCTGGATGTGATTTAGATAATAAGTATGTAAAAATTGCAGAAGAGAGGATTAAAAATGAGAAATGATTTCTATTGATCAAAAACTAATAATACCATTTCTATTTAAATAGTTCCAGTATGAATACTCTTAGTAGTCTCAATCATAAGAGTTTAGGATTTCTTCAATTACTTTAGTTAGGACATTTTAAGCTGTAGTTATGTTATACCATTTTCAATTGATAGATTTACATTATGACTTATCTAAAACTGGAATTACCATATACATATTTATGAGTCCCCGTAGGGACGAAATGTCTATAGAAAACGTGTTTATCCACTATCTTGAGTCCTGTAGGGACGGGATGTTTATATTTCAAAGATAGATGTATTTCTGTCTGTAATACACACATAATTTACTCAAAGAAAATACTTCAATTTGAAATATTAGAAGCCCCAGCGGGGCGAAATGTATGTAGAAAACGGTGAAATCCACCAAGCAAGCCCAACGGGGCGAAATGTGTATTAATGTCGTTCTAATTCAATTAGTTGCTTTAGTACCAGATCAACCTAAAATATCTGATGATTGTCAAAACTATAGCCAATTAGTAATGAGTAATCATCATTTAGAAATGCTGCTGTAAATACAGTAACATTGAATGTATACAAGATAACTATTGTAAGCCAACTTATAACACATGAATCGCGCGGTCATAGGCTGCTTCAGCGGATTCCATAACCATTTCAGATAGTGTAGGATGTGCATGAACAGTATGGGCAATATCTTCTACAGATGCACCTACACGAACAGCAACAGCAGCTTCATGGATCAAGGTTGAAGCATGGACACCCACAATATGAACCCCAAGAATATCACCACTATCCGCATCAGCAACAGTTTTAACAAATCCATCTGATTCTGCCATCCCAAGAGCCATTCCACTCGCTGCATACGGAAATCTACCCACCTTAACTTCATAACCCTCATCTGTTGCTTCCTTTTCTGTCATACCAACATGACCAATTTCTGGTAAAGTAAACACACACCACGGAATCACTTGGTAATCCATCTCGGTGGTTTTACCCATACAGTTTTGTGCTGCAACTTTTCCTTCTGCCGATGCTACATGAGCCAAGAGATATCGACTGGCAACATCTCCCACAGCATAAATCCCCGGAATGTTTGTCATCATCTTATCATCCACAAGTATCTTACCATTTTCTGTTTGTATACCCACCTTTTCTAATCCTAATCCTTCAGAATTGAAACGCCTACCAATCGAAACCAATAATTTTTGTGCTGTGAGGTCTTCACCCGATTCAAGTGTTGTTGTCACTCCAGATTCAGTTTTACTTATTTGGGTAATATTTGCTTCTGTATGAAATTTAATTCCCTTCCGCTTCATAAAAAGCTGGATATGTCGAATCACCTGTACATCTTCCGTTGCTAAGATAGTAGGAAGCAGTTCCACAACGGTCACATCACATCCCAATGCCGCAAATATAGAAGCAAATTCACACCCAGAAACACCACCACCGACAATTAGGAGACTCTCAGGTATTTCAGTTAGATTAAGGATACCTGTAGTCGTCAAGACATCGGTTTCATCAATTTCGAAAATAGGTGGTTCAGCAGGTTCAGATCCGGTGGCAATGATTACATTTTTAACCGATATTTCTTCACTGGTACCATCACTTTTTTCAATTGCAATTGTATTTTTATCAGTAAGTGTAGCAGTACCATTCAATGTTTGTATATTGTTTGCTTTAAGAAGTTGAGCTATCCCACCCTTCAACTTCTCAATCACTTGCGTCTTATGTTCCAATGTCTTTGAATAATCAACGGAAGCATTCTGTATATTAAGTGTTTGGGTATTATGAACTTGTTCCGCAAGGTGTGCTACTGAATAAAGTGTTTTAGTCGGTATACATCCTCTGTTTAAACAAGTCCCACCCAATTCATTTTTTTCTATCAGACAAACTGAACCACCAAGTTGGGCAGCTTTGATAGCTGCAACATAACCCCCTGGTCCTCCACCGACAATGCCAACATCAAACACAGACATAAGAACTCCTCATCTCAAATGTATGTTATTTTAACACACTGATTTAAGGTTGTCAAACAGGACTTCGACAGAAATATACAGATAATTGAACTTCTTATCACTTGACAAAACACCAATGAAATCCCAATTCCAAATACATCCGTTCAGGATTACCATTAACTGTTTCTTCTTCAGTATACTAATGACTTTTAATATCCCTCTCTGATTTACCAAAAGGATATTTATTGAATAAATTTAAAATAATACCATTTCTATTTAAATAGTTCCCATTATGAATACTCATAGTGATCCCCTGAATGAGGATTAAGTTTTAAATTCGGTAATTCCCATTTTCCCAAACTTGGTAGGTTCGGTTTCCTAACCGAACCGAATTACTAACACATTACCGAATTATTATTTTAATCTTCATATAAGGGGGATTTAGGGGGTTTCTTTAATTAATAATGGGTGATCATTATTAAGAAATTTAAAATAAAATGAAGAAAATATAAATATCTAACAACAAATACACATATATCACAATAATATAAAAATATTTGTCAAAATGAAAATAAAATTGTATAATACTATATCGTTACAATACCGTTACCGATAATTAAAATCTCTTTGATGTAGCATAAACTTCATGAGGATTAAGTAAATATTTCGGTAATCCAGTCCATAAAATTATCGTAGGGGCGGGGTTAACCCGCCCGTATATTACCGATTTAATAAATTAATCTTCATCCAGTTTATGCAGTATTTCAAGCCATGCTTTAACAACTATTCATGGGATAAACATTGTTTCTCCGTCCGTTTGTTCAATATATAGCAAATGACGAATTCAAAGAATTCTACAAATATACGATTTATAAGAGATGTTCTAATATCTATCAAAATGGAAGGTAAAAAAATTAACATAAAATATCCAAATCAATGGTTTATGAGGAAAGTAAAAGACACAAAAGTTATCATTTTTGCAAATTCTTGTAACTTAAAAAAAGTGGCTATAAACTTAGTGTAGGACTAACGGGAGAGGGATTTTATCAATGTCACACCGTGTGACAAAAAGTGTAACTTTATTCAACATATAGAAAACATAAATATAACTATTGTGAACAACTAAAAAACTACCAACTATAAGTTAATTACCCTATGATCCGTGATATTCATGCCAAAAACTTTACACACCCTTTCGAGAATTACAGCTTATTCTTTACTACTATAATTTTGATAATTCTATTTAAGGGAAACTGAGAATCTAATGATAAGTCTATTTTTTGGAGTTTTCTATATCAAAAATACCGTACTCCAGCGGGAGTACTATGTCTATAGAAAACAATATCGGAACAATCTGGCACTCCAGCGGAGTGCTATGTCCCAATACACTTTGTATGAAAAACATATAAGTACTTAAGTTATATAATAATTAACGGATGTGATTCACGGAGAATTGGTATACTTTAATTATAAACCCTTATAGAATAAGGCTTCGTAAAATTGCTCCGTGAAGGTTTCCGTGAAAGTGCTATTGTCTAAAACGATATATATTAACACTTTTTCATACACATTATCCACACATCCTACATTATTATATATAACCAAACCTGTAAGAATTTTTCGCGTATGTAGTTTCAAGAGTATGAAGATTAGGATTTGTTTACACTCACAAAGGTAGTATGATATTCTTACCGAATACATTACATACCTGATTTCATTTGACAACCATAGAAAAATCGATTATAATATTCGTTTCTTATACGGGTAATCGCATAAAAAATGTGGATATACCAATAGTGGAGACGAATATGCATTTAGTTACATTAAAAGAATGGAGCGACTCGCAAATCCAAGAAACCGTAGAAGATTGTCTCAAGATCAAAAATCAACCTGAAAAATACAGACACACAGCAGAAGCATTAAGCCTCGGACTCCTATTTCAAAAAACATCAACACGGACACGTTGTGCAGGTGAAATTGGCATCGTACAACTTGGTGGACATGCACACTACTTAGATTGGAGATCAACCAACTTTGGTATTGCTGACCTAAGTGATGAAATTAGGGTCTTATCTGCGTATGTAGATATTATATTAGCCAGATTCTTGAAGCATGATGATATGTTAGATGCAGCCAAAGCAGCTAACGTACCTATAATTAATGGGTGTTGTGATAAGTATCATCCTACACAGGCTATTGGTGACCTAATGACAATTCAGGAACATCTGGGTAAGTTGGATGGGGTAAAAGTATGTTTTGTCGGTGTTCACAATAATGTATGCAATTCACTCATTGCTGCTGGTATGAAGGTCGGATTGGAAGTTACAGTTATTGCACCAGAAATAAATCCTGCTGCTATTGATAAGGAGTTATGGTCAGAAGCAGAACAGAAGGAATGCTATCAACCGGTTGATACAGAAACCATTGATAATTTCGATATGCTACAAGAAATTATATCTGAATGTGATGTCGTCTATACCGATACCTGGGTAGATATGGAATTCTTCACAGATCCCAATTTTGCAGAAGAACGAGAACGACGGATCCAAAAGATGATGCCTTATCAACTAAATCAAGATTTACTAAACGGTCTTGATTGCCATATTATGCATTGTCTACCTGCACATCGTGGTTATGAAATTCATGGTGATCTCCTCGATGACCCCCGTTCAGTTATCTTTGAACAATCAGAAAATCGTCTTCATAGCATGAAAGCAATCATGCTTAATCTTCTGTCGCAATCCTAAGAATTACAATGAAGTAAATCTCCTTCAATCATATTGAATTAGTAAATCAGTAAAGACTTACAAATTCAATTCCAGCAAACATAATTCATGAATAGTTATATACAACACCTTGAGTGTAGTAAATGTAATGCTACCTACCCTCATACAGAACCACAAAATGTGTGTCATTCGTGTGGAAAACCACTGTTTGCACGTTATGCCCTGGATAAACTAACCAATAGTTGGAAACCTGAAGATCTCCATACAAGACCCAACTCTTTATGGAGGTATAAAGAACTACTCCCAATACAAAATGATGAGGATATTGTCTCACTTGGAGAGACAGTTACACCATTAATACATACCAACCGACTCGGAGAACATTTTGGATTAGATAATTTATGGGTAAAGGATGAATCACGTTTACCGACGGGTAGTTTCAAGGCGCGTGGATTAGCCATGGCAGTTTCTAAGGCAAAAGCTCTCGGTATTGATAAATTGGCAATACCATCAGCGGGAAATGCTGCTACTGCTTTGTCTGTATACGCTGCAAGTGCTGGAATTCCAGCATACATCTTTATGCCAAAGGATACTCCATCCTTTAATCAGAAAACATGTGAACTTGCTGGGGCTAACGTCACACTTATTGATGGTCTAATTACTGATGCTGGTAAGATTGTTGCTGAGAGGAAAATTGATGAAGGCTGGTTTGATGTTTCGACGTTAAAAGAACCGTACCGTGTTGAAGGCAAAAAGACGATGGGATTTGAACTTGCAGAGCAGTGTGATTGGGAACTCCCTGATGTGATTATCTATCCTACTGGCGGCGGAACAGGAATAGTAGGAATGTGGAAAGGATTTAATGAATTAGAGGCTATCGGTTGGATTAAAAAGAAAAGACCGAGATTTATTTCGGTCCAATCAACAAGGATGTGCGCCGATTGTCAAGGCATGGGCAGATGGGGAGTCAGATGCTGAACCGTGGAAAGATGCCAATACTATTGCAAGTGGACTACGGGTACCTCAAGCTATCGGAGATTTCCTCATTTTGGAGGCAATTCGAAAAAGTAATGGGGCTGCCATAAGTGTGTCAGATGAGGAAATCGAGGACGCGATGAAATTACTACCTACATCTGAAGGTTTGTTGACCTGTCCAGAAGGTGCTGCAACTGTTGCAGCATTAAAACCCCTCCTGACAAATGGTTTCATTAAACACTCAGAAAAAATCATCATATTTAATACTGGCGGATTTCAGTCCTAAATTACCCAATTGACTGTTTACAGTAAATTCTATAAATTACGTGAGTTTGATAAGAGGCAAATAAACTTCATTTCCCTTAAAAAATCACTCATATAGACTCGGTAGGTGCGGTTTCCTAACCGCACCATAGGCGTCAATTTAGCGGTTTTTTGTAGCATTTTCAAGATATTCCAATGTTGTTTTTCTATTAGCTCTTCTTTCAATGTAGCACCCGTTTTCGAATACTTGTTTTATCTCATCAAATGTCTCTCTAAGATGTCTCTTTGACTTGCGAAAGCTTATTGTGATTGTGCGTGTGTAGGACGTAATAAGCTCTACTGTTTTCGATAAACTATGCCGTAAACATCGCCATCCTATGACCAACATCACCCAATGCCGAATGATTGCAGCGATCAGTTTAGCATATATTTCACATAGAATACGATACGGTTTTTTACTTCGTGATGTGTCTACTTTTCCAAGGCTTTTAAAGCACTTAAATATCAACTCGATCTGCCATCGAATCCGCGCAATGACACATATCTGTTCAGCGGTGAGTTGATCCGTTCCAATATTTGTAATGTAGATATTCCAACCTGCGAGTTGGAGTCGTGCCTGTGATGCTTGTGTATGCTTTCGTTTAGCACGATAGTTGATATCTCGTCGTCGTTTTTCGGTTTCTTCTTCGGAGAGTCTCTGAGCTACTAATCTTACTTTCATCCGCTTTTTTGAACCTATGAAAATATCTGTTTCGATAATGTTTTCGGTCTGAAACTTGAGCCATTTATGTAAACAAAGAGGCTTTCCTGTATTGTCAAAAACCGAACACCTAACTTTATACCGTGAAATCCAAAAGACCCCTTCGTCCGTAAGTTCTTGAAGGGTTTGTAGCGAAAAATAACCGAGATCCGCAAGGCGTAAACTCCCTTGGGGGAGCCGGTCAATCTGTTTTTCTACAGTGCTATCAGCGGTGATGCCGTTGGTGAGTTGAAAGTGTTCGAATGTCCCTGTAGCAACATCGAAGCGTAGATGGAGTTTCAGTTCGGATTTGTTCGGATAATCCTTTTTACTGGCACCTTCCCAAATATCGTGAAGCGTATCAGGGAGTGTTATCCAAGAACTATCTTGTATATAGATACCGTTGAACTGTTCAAGGAGTGGGAGAACTTGTGGATCCGCAGAAATCACTTCGGACGCAGCCGCGTCAAGGATTGCTTTGAGGGTTTGTGCAGCTTCAGCAGTAAATCGTTGTTCAATCGCTTGTCGTGAGATTGGAGTACCGAGAGAAGCAGCAGTATGTGTAAGTTGAGTATAGGTGGCATCAGGATTTTCTAACCAACTATAAATAAGTGTCTGAGCAAAATGACTCCCCGCAAGTTTTCGATTTCTTTTGCAAAATCCTGTTTCAAGGGCTGCTTCATCAGCAATGGTTGTTAGAATCTGTTGCATTTTTTCAGGAACCTGTGATAATGTATTCATTGGAAACACCTCTTGTATAAAGTAAAAGGTAATATTTTTATACATTATATAGGAGATGTTTTCACTTAACAATAATTATTATTGAAAAATCAGACATCCTTTTTCTAAAATTGACGCCTATAGTGCGGTTTCCTAACCGCACTATAGGCGTCAATTTAGTTAATATCCAGGACCGGTAACTTCGGTTTCCTAACCGCACCAAACATAAAAATCTGATTTATCAAACTCATCATGTTAATATTATGTAAAGTGCCAAAAACCTTACACATCCAATCCGTATGAAATAGGATTGTCTACCGTGTTTTAATATGATAGAATAAGGAATTATAGCAATATATAGAGTGAAATGATGAAGTACCAAGAACTCCCTTTCCCCCAACATATATTAGATGAAATTAATCATATTCTATCCGATACAACCGATAAAAATGCAGATTTGGATAGAGAATCTATCCTCCGTAGTTTACAAGAACTTGCAACAGAGGATTTGGAAACTCAAATCTGCTTTGCTGATATAGTAACCAGATTATTAGTTACCACACTTGATGCTCCCAATCCTGAAGCTGCATTAAACCGATTATCACGCTTTCTTGTAGTTACATTCAACCGTAGATGGATCTATAAACTCTTACGGGATGCTCCATTTCTGATTGAACCCCTGCTAATCTGTTTTGGTAGTTCTACTTATTTATCTGAGCTTTTGATTCGATACCCCATCTATTTCTATGACATAATTGATGCTAATGTAATGAATATACAGAAATCTAAAGAATGTATGTATCAAGAAATTGGCTCATTACTGGGTAGATATCATGATCTTGATCAGCAATTGACTATTATTCGACGGTATAAACGTAGGGAGAGTCTTCGTATCGCCCTAAGAGATATACTGCAAGCAGATAGTGTAGAAACAACAACTTTAGAAATGAGTAATTTAGCTGAAGCTACACTTCAACACTGCTATGAAATTGGTTGTGAACAGGTAATGAAACCCAAATTGGGTACACCCCAAAATGAGGATGGATCTGAACCAGGTCGTTTCGCAGTAATAGGTATGGGGAAATTTGGGGGTTTTGAATTAAATTTTAGTTCAGACATAGACCTAATTTTTGTATACTCTGACGAAGGAAAGACGGATAAAGGAGTTGAGAACGGTGAGTATTATTCAAGACTCTGTGAATTTCTTATCAAAGCAATGAGTGAAGTTACTTCAGAAGGGTATGTCTTTAGAGTTGATATTCGATTACGTCCAGAAAGTAGTGCAGGAGTTATAATCCGTTCTATGGAAAGTTATGAGAGTTATTATGAAGGATGGGGGGATTTATGGGAAAGACAAGCACTCATAAAAGCAAGACCGGTTGCAGGAGATATTGAATTCGGAAATCAATTTATCCGGATGATTCATCCATTCGTCTATCAACGTTATTTAGATGGTGTCTCACTTAACGAAATCAAAGCAGACATTTGGAATACAAAGGCACGGATTGAAGAAAGACTTGTAAATGAAAAAACAGATATTGATACACATGTTAAACTCGGACCTGGAACTATTAGAGATATTGAGTTTACAGTACAGTGTCTACAGATGATACATGGAGGGAAAAGAAAGTCATTATGTTCTCAGAATACTTTGGTTGCACTAACCGAATTGAAGAATGCTCAACTACTTGAAGATGAGGATACTCAAATACTCAGTGATGCATACAGATTCTTTCGAAGAGTTGAAAATGCTATCCAAATCGAATCAGATCAACAACGATATTTAATTCCATCTAAGGAAGAGGAAACGACTCAATTTGCGATAACTTTAGGGTATAAGGATGCTCCCTTAGAGAAATTTCAGTCTGATTATGATATGCATAGAAAACACGTTCGCAGTGTTTTTGAGAAGATCTTGGATATACATGAACCCGACCAGTTGGATTTAGCTGTACTCTTAAGTCAAGAGGACACCACTGAAATTCAGGAACAATTGGGTAAGTTTGGGTTTGAAAATACTCGTGAGGCACATAGACTCTTAGGACAACTTGCAAATGGAGGTGAAGGTCAACAATTCTCACCATCTGTCAGAAGAACTTTCTTTCAATTCGCTCCTACTCTATTAAAGTATTTGAAGCAAGCTCCAGATCCAGACATGTCACTCCGTTATTTTGAAGCATTTGCTGCAAAAGTGGGAGCACGAAGTAGCTATTACAATTTGTTTATGGATAGACCTGATGTTCTGGCGGCTTTAACCAGCGTATGTGGTACAAGTCTATATCTGGCTGACTTACTTATTACACATCCAGAGCTATTTGATTTATTAACTATACCAAGATTTATTGAAAGTAGGAAGACGTTACAAGAAAAACAGGAGGAAGTACTACAATTAATCGAGGATACACCTTCAACCCTTACTATGAGTGCAATTAGGCGGTATAAAAATGATGAAATATGGCGTATTGCCTTACGACACATACTTGGAAATGCTGACCTACCGACAACAACATCCGAACTCTCTGACTTAGCTGAAGCAATATTGCAAACCTTATATCCATTAATTGATGATCGTATACGTAAAGAACACGGAGACCCAATATCCGATGATGGTTCTGATACATCATTTGCAATAATTGGTATGGGGAAACTTGGAGGAAGTGAATTGAATTTCAGTTCTGATTTAGATGTGATGCTTGTGTATTCCGCAGATGGGAAAACTACAAAAGGCATGCCAAATTCAGAATATTACTCTATACTCGGTTTAGAATTGGGTAAACAACTTGGGGGTGAACACGGGATGAGTATTTATGAATTAGATCTGAGACTTCGTCCATACGGTACAGGTGGAGCAATAGCTTTACCACTGTCAGGTTACCAGAATTACTATTCGCAGACAGGAGAAATTTGGGAACGCCAAGCTCTAACTCGGGCTCGTATAGTAGCTGGAGATAGAAAAAACTTAGGTGAAAAATTCATGGACATTGCTCATACCTTCTGTTACCAGGAATCACTCTCAGCGGAGGGTGTTGAAGAAATCATTCATACACGTAAACGTAAGGAAGTTCAAGCTACACGCACAACAAAAACACGACGAAGACGAAGTGGAAAATCACAAAAACCTTCTGCAAATGTCAAATCTGGATATGGGGGACTCGTTGATATTGAATTCGCAGTTCAGACCCTACAACTCATCCACGGCAAAAATGAATCTTCTATACGGGTACCAAATACACTCATTGCCATTGAAAAATTAAAAGATATTGCTGTTTTATCAGATAGTCAATCTACAGATTTAACCAATGCATATAAATTCCTACGACGGGTGGAAAACGCACTAAGAATTGTTCATGATCGTGCATTAGACGCGTTACCCACAAATCGTGCAGAATTAACACAGTTAGCACGAAGACTCGGTTATAATGAAACAGAGAATACACCTATTGTTGAAGCATTCCTTCAAGATTATGGTAAGTGGACAGAAAAAACTCGTGCTCTCTTCAATGAAATCCTTATTTCTAATTCTTAAGTTCAGACCGATAAGTATTTCTTCCGAAGTCTCTATGAGAAATTGGCAAATCAAAATACTGTATGATACTTGGCAGTTAATCTAAAACATCCAGATATTCTGATGCACGGTCAGCACTAAATGTGGGTGACATAATCCCCGACATCACAGCAATACCTGCAGCTCCGATATCCATACAACCCTTTACTTTGGCAGGGGTTATCCCACCAAGAGCAAAGATAGGTAATGCCACTTGTTTTACCAAATCACCAAGGTTATCAATACCCATAGCAGGTCCTGATTCAGGTTTGTTTAATATTGGATAGATAGGACTATATGTAAGAAAATCTGCCCCTTCATTTTCCCGTCTTTTAGCTGAATCAATATCATGTATTGAACAACCTATTTGCAACTTGGCATTGAAAGGATTCATTATTTCATCTATTGATGAGTCTATATCAGGTAGATGTACCCCTACCGCACCAATATCTACAGCTACCTGTATATTAGTGTTTATGAAAAGATTTACATTGTTAACTTTACATAATTCGGAAATTGGTGAAGCCAACTTATACAAATCCTTACTATTTAAGTCTTTCTCACGGATCTGTATGGCTTTTACACCAACTTGAATGATGTCAGAAATTACGGTTAGTAAAGGTGTTGGATGGCAAAGGTGTCTATTTGTAATGACATATAAATTAAAATCAATCATCTTCTATGTTGATTTCCTGAGACTCACAGCAAATGCACCATCAATATCATGTTCGTGTGGGAACGTTTGAAGATAACCATCTGCGGTGATTATATTCTTAGGTAAATTAATTGATGCCTTACTTGGTGGTTCAACGCAGAACATTGGATAATTCTTCAAGAATCGTTGAATTACGTCCTCATTCTCTGCTTTCTCAATTGTACATGTACTATAAACTAATAGACCGTTTGGTTTGATATGTTGTGCAACATTCCTTAATAGATTATATTGAAGTTGGGTAAAAGATTGTAGTTGTTTAAAGGTTTTATTCCATCGAATATCAGGATGTCGTCGGAGTGTACCAAATCCAGAACACGGAGCATCAATAAGTACAGCATCTGCTTCCTTAATAAAACTGAGATCAGATTTTACGGCATCTAATGCTTTTGTTTCTACATTCTGGATTCTCATTCGTCTACAATTTTCTTGTAATCTTAGAAGTTTCTTTTCTGATGTATCAATAGCAACTATCTTTCCAGAATTACCCATCATACAAGCCATGTGCGTTGTTTTGCCCCCTGGTGCAGCACATAAATCTACAACAAATTTCGAGGAATCGGACATAAGTAGGTGGCATATTAACATGGCACTCTCATCTTGAACATAAACATGCTCGTGATTGAGAATTCTCTTAATGTCCTTTTCTTCAGATGTAGGTGATGTACCATTCTCAGAGGTATTTGAACTTCTTTCAATTACTATACCTTCAGGAACATAGTTTGAAATTCGTGTAGATATACCATTCTTTCTGAACATTGCTTGTAGTTCATCAGGTTTTGTAAGGAGTGTATTCGTCCTGATAGATAATGGTGCAATTTTATTACTGGCTGTGCAGAAGTCCAATGTCCAATCTACACCCCAGTCTTTAAGCCATCTCTCAACTAACCATTTTGGATATGAGTAGGAATATGAGATATGGTCTATAGGGTCAGATTCCAACTGAGGGTAGGTTAACTCCCCACCATTACGTTGAATTGAACGTAAAACAGCATTAATAAAACCTTTCGTTTTTCGACTTTCTATGGCAAGATCTACTGTTTCATTTATGGCTGCACGGTCGGGAATACCGTTTAAGTGGAGTAATTGGAATACCCCGAGTCGGAGGATGGTACGACGTTTTGTGTCCAATCTAAAACGAGAATTGATAAAATGTCCTAATACCCAATCCAATTGTTGTTGCCAACGGACAACACCATAGACAAGGGCATTAACAAATCTATGTTCTCTACTTTTTAGGTTGTACTTCTGAAGAGCATTGTCAACAATTGACGCTATAGTGGCATCGGATGAGGATAGTTCTAATAGACATTCCAACGCGACTTGGCGTGCATTCATTTGTCAAATACCAACACGCTTTAGGTTAGGGGTGGTGGAGAGAAGATAGAGAGAATTATGCAGTTATCGAGTTGAGTTTTTGTGCTAATCTTGACTTCTGTCGATTCGCAGTGCCTTTTTTAATGACACCTTTACCCGCTGCTCTGTCTAAAAGACCAAAAGTTTGCTTAGTCAATTCCTGCGACTTTTCTACATCACCACTCTCAAGAGCTAATTCTGTATTCTTTATAGCAGTCCTAAGTGTAACTTTACGGTGTCTGTTCCGAACACGCTTTTTCGCATCTGCTCGTACATGCTTCTTTGCTGATAATCTATGCACAAGTAATACTCCTATTAATTTTGGTTTATACCACCCATAATAATACTATATAATTCTTGATTTGTCTAATATTTTTATATTTTGAGCGCGTAGATACTGATACCATTTCGAATTGAAAATGTCTCTTTTTTGTACCACAAACTTTATGAAGATTAAGTAAATATTTCGGTAATTCTAATTTTCCCAAACCCGGTAGGTGCGGTTTCCTAACCGCACTGGAATCTTTCTTTAAAATTACCGGATTTAAAAATTAATCTTCATTCAGTTTGTGACCTGAAAAATGACTACCATAATAACCCCTAATGAGACAATAATCTATAGAAATGGTATGAGTTGTATACATATAGGTAATTTTCAGATTCCATTATAGATTGACGCTTACCGAATAATCGAGAGTTTCTTGATATTAGTATAAGTTACACCCTCCACATCAATGGAAATCTGGCAAATATAGATACCCCCTGACACAGCCAGTCCGTATGATGTTTTCTGATTCCACCAGGTTCTCCATACCCGTTTGTCAAGTCTATCTCCAATGCCATCTATTCTTTTAATAATATTCCCATGCACATCATATATATTTACTTTCATACTTGAAATCTCTAAGTTTCCTTCAACACGGAATTCAGTAGGCTGATCAAACCGAACAGGATTGGGTGCTACAATCAGATCCTTCCAAACAAAATCTTCACTAAGGATTACTGAACGTTTTACTGATACCGCACCTAAAGGATACCTGGCTACAATATAAACAGTATTTTCACCTGGGGATAGAGGGATGTTTGCACTATAGGTGTTTGTTTCTCTATCAATTTTCACTTCAGCACTACTTGGATGAATTACGAAATCAATTGGAAAATTTGATGTAAATGACCCTGTAACTGGCAAAGGATTTTGGTTCACTTTTATAGGCAAATATAAAGTGAGTTGAGGAATATCTCTGCTGGACTGCAACATATCTACAAGAATACTGTCAATAGTTACAAGTAATAGTCTGGTAACCTTCGTGACAAGAGTGAAGTTTACCTTATCAATTGTGTCTTGATAAGTATGGTAGAAAGGGTTTGCATTGTAATTTTGGGAGTCTCTCCATGGTGTTGAACTTTCAATTAATGTAACCGCAGTATATCCAGAATCCCAGAAAGATTTATGGGATGAGATATCGACAAATTCGTCAACTGTACTGCGTATTTTCAAGCCAATATCGTACCAATTGTTTGCAATTTCCAGTGAACGAGTCAGCCAAACGGATTCTCTATTAGAGATTACCTCAACTAAATCACTCTTCCAATTGAATCCAATCATATCTAAATTGAATACAGCCACAATATCTTCTGAGTTCGGATTGCGTCTTACTAAACCTACTTCATTGTGCGTATTATCCCTCAAAACAGCTTCACGAACATAATTGCGACTCCCTAAGAAACCGAGTTCTTCTCCTCCCAAAGCGATAAACCTAATTTCATGGTCATATTCATACTGACTGAGTATATTCGCCAGTTCTAATAGTGCTGCCATACCAGTTGCATTCTTATTTGCTCCTGGTGCACTTGATGATAATGGATTCCAATTAGGTTCACGAACTGCCTGTGAATCATAATTGGCACAAATAATCAATACCTTTTTGCTGGTTGAAGCTTTCTTTGGTGGGAGAACAGATATAATATTCCTGATTCCTCCTATTTCTTGTTCAAAAACCTTTAATCGGGAGGATCGTGTGAACATTCGCTTGATATATTTTACAACATTCTCTGTCGCTTTTCCGTGATGTGTATTACGCGTTTGGTAGGTACGCTGTTTGGGAAAGAGTGATACATTTTCTTGTAGTGAATTGACGTGTGAAATGAGTGATTCAGTTGAAATCTTTGTCAGAAGTTCATCCCCATGATTCGATGATGCATATAAAGAAGAATTCAAGGATAAGAGTACAATAATAGTGCATTTATGGAGAATAAGTTTGCAAATGAATCTATCAAATCGTCTTGACATAGGACGGAATTTTTGATACTATGTAATCAGGTTGTATTAGTCGATTATAGAGATTTTCTTTATACTCTTACACAGCCAACTTCTATGTATAACAACACGCTGTATACATAAAGTAAATCCCATATTACTGTACCCACACCTGTGATTTTATCAGTTATTGCGAGTGAATGCAAACAAGATTAGGAGTTGTATTATGCCTGCAAACCTACCCCCAACCTACTATAAACTCAAACATCAACATGAAGCAGCCAAAACGGATGAAGAACGGTTAGAGCTTCTTGAAGAGATGTTACGAATCGTACCTAAACATAAGGGTACGGAAAAGGTTGTCTCTGATCTACGTAAACGCATTGCTGTAATAAAAAAAGGTCCATCAGGGAAGGGAGCAAAGGGATCTGGCAAAAAAGGATTTAGTGAACACATACCAAAACAAGGAGCAGGTCAGATAGTTCTACTTGGTCCTCCGAATAGTGGTAAATCCTCAATTCTTTCTAACTTCACGAAGGCAAAAGCTGAAGTCTCCCCAACACCTTATACTACAACTACTCCCGGAGTAGGGATGCTTCCTTATGAGAATATACAATTCCAATTAATAGATACCCCCTCAATTATGCCTGAGTTCATCTCACCAGCAGTATTAACCTTAGTTAGGAATGCGGACTTATGTTTAGGTGTTGTAAGTTTGGCAAATGATAATATCTTAGATGAATTGGATATGTTGCTTTCTGTAATAAGAGAGCAAAGAGGCAATAATATTGAGGAGGATGAAAAAGATGGAGAGAATATTACTGACGAGGAAAAACCTACCGTGATTGCAAACCAAGTAGACTCCTTAGATGCACATGATAGATTAGAAATTCTTACTGAATTTTATGCAGATGAAATCATGATCCTACCTCTCTCCGCCGAAACAGGTGAAGGAAAAGACATACTATTACAATATCTATATGAAACCTTAGATATCGTGCGTGTTTACCCTAAAGCACCTGGGAAACCAATCGAACGAGACGACCCAATTATTCTTACCAACGGTTCAACTGTTCTTGATGCTGCGATGGGTTTACATAAAGACTTTGCTGAATTCAAATTCGCACGTATCTGGGGTCCTGAATGGCATGACGGTCAACCTGTTAGTCGGAATGATGTAATTCATGATGGAGATGTGGTTGAATTTCACATGTAAATGTCATTTTATTCTTGATTTAACATAATACTGCTCATTTTAATACACGAATAAGGAAAATAGAAATGTTGATCAAAATTCAAGGGTCAGAATCTAATGATGGAATCAATCTAACTAAGAAAATGTTGGAAGTAGCACATATAAATTTGGGTGAGGATGTAATTATTACTATTCTGAATGGTAGAATAATAATAGAAACATCTACTCAAGCACAGAAACGAGTTGAACTTCAATCATTAATTGATCAAATTCCTGACGACTATAAGCCAGAAGAATTAGAATGGGGTAAACCTGTAGGAAATGAGGAATGGTAGATGTCAAGTTACATACCCCACAAGGGTGATTTTGTCCGTCTTTCTTTTAATCCACAATCAGGACATGAACAATGGGGAAGACGACCAGCGTTAGTTATTAGCAATACAAAATTCAACATAAGTACAAGATTAGCAATGGTCTGCCCAATTACAAATACATTTAGGAACTTACCATTCCATGTCAATATACCATCTGAATCATCACTTACTGGTTATATTATGGTAGAACAGATAAAATCTGTGGATTATGATAGCCGTCAAGTTCAGTTCCTTGAAAAATCACCAGCTTGGTTACTGGATAATGTCTTGCGTGTGTTAGAAGTATGTATTTTTTCGACTGACACATAAGTTGTTATAAACAGAAATTCACATCTTTTTCAAATTAATGGTAGGATTATGAAAGAAAAAAGAATTAGGTTACCCTATTATTTTTATTCTATTTTAATCCATTTTTTCTTACTTGTATTATGGGTACAGTTCATACAAGAGGATTCTACAGATAATCAATTTGAAGACCAATTCATCGTTGAAATATATACAATTCCTCGACCAACAATTGTGAAACCACCTGAACCCGTTAGTCCCCTTCCACCTACTGAACTCACCTCTTCTGACGACGATATTTCAGATAACACACCTTCTGTTCCTAAACCTACTGTCAATCTTAATGCAGATTGGCAAGTTTTAAATGATCCGGTTATCACATCCACTGGAATTCATCGAAAAGAGAAGTTAAGAAGTTTACAAGACTCCGATATAACAAATTCAGAGAATGATTCTCAACACAACAATTATAACCTACCAAATCAAACAAAAATCCATTCCACAGTCAGACCTATAAATCAGAGGCCATTTTCTCATCTAACCCAGAAAACGTCGACCAATGATATCATACAAGGAGAGACACAGAATATTTCCTTACAAACAGACAATAGCCTAAATGACCTATCACTAACTGTCGGAACACCAAAAGTTCACTACGGAAGTCGACGCGGTGATGCATTACGTGCTACAGGGATGGGGAACTCATGGGGTGGTGGTTCTACTACACGGACCGATAACAGTGGTGGAATTTATATTAAAATGATGAAAGAAATTGGTCAAGATCTGTTAGCAGCAACCACCACAGAAAAGATAGATATAGTATTTATTCTTGATGAGACGGCAAGTATGGTTGACAATATACGCGGCATACGTGCATATTTTGAGTTTATTTTTGATACTTTGCAAAGAAATGGACATGATGTATCATTCGGATTAGTTACATTTACTGACAAAACCAAGATATATGGACAAACCAATGACATTGGGACCTTCAAAAACTGGCTTTTTAAAATTAATGTTGACCATGGTGGTGATATATCAGAAGCAGGTTTAGATGCTCTCATGACTGCAATAAAAGAGATTGAATTTCGGAATAACTCACAACGTTTCTTTATACTTGCAAGCGATGCTGCATTTCACGATGCAGATTACGATGGTAGATCTTCCTATAGTTTGGATGAAGTAATTGAATCTCTTCAAAGGGAACAGATTCGTGTTGAAGTGATCGGACTGGATTACCTCCCAATAAAACAGATTGCGTTGGCTACAGGAGGGAAATGGAGGGGAATTCCTGGAAAAGGTTATCTTGAATATGTTCCTCCAATGACCCTAACAGAAAAGATGTTATCTAAATTGGGAAACATTGGATATTAATGATTATACCTTAGGGGATAGAATCACTGTATATGTCAATAATCCACCACGACCCAAACGGATGAAATTAACTTGGAAAATACTTAATCCTTTAGGAGAAAGATGTTACGGACCAATTACTGAGAACAGAGAAATTACTGATAACGATATTGGAGAAATAGAGTTCACACCAATCCTGGATAGTCAAGAGTTTCAAACTATTCCGGGTATTTATACTGTTATTTATCGTCTTGAAAATGATCGAGGTCACAAGAGTATTCTCAGAAGAACACTTACCTACCAATAGAATATACTATATCCACAAAGATTACTATGAAAACAGAAATATTAAATCAGTGTCGTTCTCATTTTAAGGATATTGTCAAGATTCGTCGTGATATCCATCAGCATCCTGAAATTAGGTTCGATGTTGAACGCACAGCGGGTATCGCTGCCAATGCTCTTAATGACCTCGGTATTAAAGTAAAAACTGGTATTGGAAAAACCGGGGTTATAGGTGATCTTGATGTACCTAATGCGACTAAGCGGATAGGTTTACGGGCAGATATGGACGCACTTCCTATACAGGAACTGACAGATGTACCATTTAAATCAATAATTGAGGGAAAGGCACACCTATGTGGACACGATGCACATACGGCAATGCTCATTGGGACAGCGAGGATATTATCTCATTTCAAATACGAACTTAAGACCAACGTAAGATTTATCTTTCAACCCTGCGAAGAAGCATTTCCTGGGGGTGCAGAAGCAATGATTGAAGATGGTGTATTGGATGGTGTTGATGAAATATATGGTTTACATGTGTTTCCACTATACCCGGTAGGTGAATATGCAACTTGCAATGGACCTATGCTGGCACAATCTGATACATTTGAAATTACTATTACCGGTAGAGGAGGACATGCAGCATTTCCACATCTTACCGTTGATCCAATTATTCTCGGAACACAATTTGTGAATGCAACACAATCAATTGTGTCACGAAACACTAACCCATTAGATTCTGCTGTAGTTAGCATTACAGAGTTTCATGGAGGAGACACAAAAAATGTTATTCCACCAAATGTAGAAATTGGTGGAACTGTACGTACTCTTGACAAAGATGTCCAATTGGCAATAAGAACTCAAATTGAGAAAATACTAACCGGAATCACAAAATCCAACGATGCTACCTATTCCTTTACATACAAAGAAGGGTGTCCTGTGACCTACAACCACGAACCGTGTGTAGATACTGCAGTTAAGGTTGGCGAGATGATAGTAGGTGAAGAGAACGTAAATTACCCAATCTTACCTATACTCGGAGGTGAAGATTTTGCATGTTATTCACAAGAAATACCAGCATGTTTTATACTGGTTGGAGCACGAAATGAAGAGAAAGGGATAGTAAATATGTGTCATCACCCACAGTTTGACATAGATGAAAACTGTATGATTTACGGAATGGCATTAACATCTGGAATTGCATTGATAGGTAGTAATTAAAGTAAGGATTCAAAAATATGAAATATATGGTTTTTAATTCTCGAAGTGGTCTTTCTGTTCTTACTATAACCGTTCTAATCTTTGTAGGTATTAGTCTATGTAATATCGTATCTGCACAAAATCAATCCAACATTGATCAAGCGGCAAGAGTTAAGACTATCAATGCTATACAAGATGCTAACGATTTATACTATGACCGTAGTTATAGAGAAGCAATAAATGCGTATAAAACACTACTTAAAACAGATATTACACAAAGCCAAAGAGATTCAATGCAGCTCATGCTTGGTCAGAGTCATGCTAAATTGGGAGAAGATGCAGACGCACGTAGTATTTTCATAAAGATGATCAATGAGAATCCGAATGGATCTTATGCTTCTCAGGCGGTACATCAATTAATTTACCTATTTAGTCAAAGATATCAATACAACGAAGCACTCCTTCAATCCCAACAGATCCTAAAACAACATCCAAATACATCTGCAGGTTCAATTGCTGCCTACCTAACAGCATACTATTTCTATGTTGAAGGGAAGCCGGATAAAGCTATGGAAGGGTACAAGTTCTTTTTAGATACATACCCAGACTCAATATATCGATCATCTGGGGTGAGTAATCTTGTTAGATTATATACAGAAAATGAACGTTTTGATGAAGCAGAAAAACTGATTAAAAAACGTTTAGAACTAAATCCTACAGATACAACACTCATAGAGGAATTGGCATCTATATATCGGCAGCAGGAACACCATCAGAAAGCACTTGACCTATATATTAGTATCCTTGATAAAAATCCTACCAGCACATCTATACGACGAAAACTCGGAACTCTGTACCTTGAACTTGGAAACAAAAAACAGGCAATTATCGAATGGGAAAAGATTGTTGAAGGACAGATTGATAAAGATCAACAGATGGGTTCAATTTTCCTCTCTAACAAACTCTTTGACGAAGCGATTGATTCATATCGGAAAGCAATTGCATCAAATCGTAATTACGGGTACCTTTATACACAGTTGGCTTCAGTCTATAAAATCCAAGCAAAAATAGATGAAGCTGCAGAAATCTATATTGATGGTTTACTAAATGTCGGTATGAGTATAAGTCACCGTGAAGCAATATGGGGTGCTATGGTAGATATATATGTAGGAGAAAGACAAAAACCATTACAAAATAAACTAATTTCTAAACTTCATGCTGCATATAATAGAAATCCAAAGAACATTAGTTCCGCCCTTACCTTAGGAGAACTACTATTTTATGCAAAACAATTAGACGCAGCATTGGAGATTTTCATAAAACTGTATTCAACTTATACTACATCCATGGATACAACTATGGTTAGATTTGCAAGAATCTTAGAACGTAATCATAATCCTTATGCAATTGAATTTTACAAAACACTTATCAAGCATTCTCGGGATATAAGACAGATTTCAAGCTCCAGATTGAAACTTGCAAAACTATATCAGAAAGAAAAGATGTGGAACGAAGCTGCAGATCAATTACTAAAACTTCAGAAAAATAACTCATCTACAACAGACAGTCAACTACTATTATCCTACATACAATTACACGGACAATATAATCCTAAGGCTGCTCAAATGACTGTTCTGCAATTACTAAAAAAGCAGTTAGAATCCGATAGATATATAGAAATACAACTAATCTTAGCGGAATGTTATATACTTCAGAAACAATACATACTTGCCAGACAGTTATTGACCCCAATCGCAAACAATTTCAGTAAATCAAATGCACATGCACGTAAACTCATTGCTGATTCATACTTTTTTGGAAATGAATATGATACTGCTATCAAGGAATATCAAAAACTAATTCAGATCTCAAAGTATGATAATCTCACAAATGATGCTCTGGATAAAATCGTTCTGATTCAAGATAACAAAGATTTTCTCACACTTCCATTGACGGATTATACTCACGCACTCCAACTCTTTTTATCTGGAAATATAGAGGCAGCTATTACACAATGTGAAGATACTATTTCACTTCATCCAAAAGCTTTGATTGTTGATGACCTATGGATGCTACTCGGTAAGATACATCGCTCTCAAAAAGCCTATGGAGATGCTTTACATTCATATCGACAAGTCGTCTCTCAGAAAGCTTCATTAGCAGTCGAAGCACTCTCACAAATTGCAAGTATTTACGAAGAAAAGAAAGATTTTACAAATGCTGCAGAAACATATACCATCCTTCTTGCATCCTATCCTGACAACAGCATCGTCCCCCATGTCAGGCAACAGTTAGACATACTTACCAAATTAATTGATAATCAACAATCTGATATCCCATAATTCATATTCTATAAAATATGTGGAAGAAATTACATATTCTTCACAGTCTAAATTTCTCTGTTTTATTTTTATTCATTCCCCCTATACTCGCCCAACAAAATAACCTTATTTATACTGAACAGACAAATACTGCAGGTATTGACTTCAAGCATCTGAACGGTATGTCGCAAGAAAGATTACTTCCAGAGACAATGGGTTCAGGATGTTTATTCTTCGATTATGACAATGATGGATTTCTTGATATATATCTTGTAAATAGTGGAACTTCATGTGCCAATATCAACGAACCCCGTATCAAATTAAATGAAATCAACAGACTCTATCGTAATAATGGAAATGGCACATTTTCTGACGTCACCCTAAAGGTTGGAATGGATAAAAATTCTGGATTTGGTATGGGTTGTATCTCCGCAGATTATGACAACGATGGAGACCAGGATCTTTATCTAACCAACTTTGGTATGAATCAACTCTATCGAAATAACGGCGATGGCACGTTTACAGATGTAACTGCCAAAGCAGGTGTAGCAAACGCTCACTGGAGTGTGAGTGCATCTTTTGGAGATTATAATCTTGATGGATTTCTTGATTTATATGTGGCAAATTATCTTGATTATAATATTGAGACGGCACATCCATGTTCGTTGGAAGGGGTTCATATTTACTGTGGACCCCATGAATATCCTGGAGCCCCAGACACTCTCTACCGTAATAACGGAGATGGCACATTCACAGATGTAACTGCACGTTCAGGTGTGATGAACTCTGGAAAAGGTTTAGGGGTATTATTTACCGATTACAACAACGACGGTTATCCTGATATCTTTGTCGCAAACGATGCAGTCGAGGATTTCTTATATCGCAATAACAGGGATGGAACATTCACCGATGTTGCTCTTGCCGCTGGGATTGCGTATAACTCTGAGGGACGTGCAACAGCAAGTATGGGTATTGCAAATGGAGATTATGATAACGATGGAGCATTGGATTTATTTGTAACGAACTTTTCTTTAGAGGTTAATAGTTTGTTTCATAATGATGGTGATGGTTTCTATACAATGACAACCTTTGAAGCAGGACTTGCTGAACCCAGTTTTTCAAGACTTGGATTCGGTACTCAGTTTTTAGATGTTGATAATAATGGAACTTTGGATCTATTGGTTGCGAATGGACATGTATGGGATAACGTCACACAGATCACACCCACCCTATCATACAAACAGACATGTCAGTTGTTTCTTAACGATGGAAAAGGACAATATAAAGATATAACAAGCTCCGCAGGAACATTCTTTAAGCGTCCTGTAGTCGCAAGAGGCACAGCCAGTGGGGATTATGATAACGATGGAGATATAGATATTCTGATTTCCTGTTGTGGTGGAACTCCAGTACTTCTTAGAAACGACTCAAAAACAGAGAATAGATGGTTGAAAATTCAATTAACGGGTACTACGGGTAACAGAAATGCGATTGGAACGAAGGTGTATTTAAAGACTAATAAAACAATATACTTAAGAGAAATTACATCAGGTGGCAGCTACGCATCTGGTAATGACTATACACTTCACTTTGGTCTTGGATCAACTGAAACTGTGAACTCAATTGAGATTCAATGGTTAGGTGGAAATGTACAACATCTTGAAAATGTATCTACAAATCGGTTAATCCAAATTGTTGAAAATTAGTACATACTACATTCGCATGACTATAGAGCGTATCTCAGAATCCTTGGACTTCACCGGTTGATTAAAAGATAGTTAAAGAAATGGAATTCAGTACGAACATCCAGTAGGGTTAGAAACCGCAATATAGGCTTCAATTTAGTGTGATTAGTATATTTTTCGGTTTGTTTGGATTTTTTTGAATCACGGATTACGGGGAGAAGGAAGGTTATTGTCTGCAAGATTTTCTATTAATTCTGGAACTTCAAATCAAGAGACTGAGTCCCATAGGGACGGAATGTTTATAGTACAAAACCCAATTCCGTGAAAACAACAAAAAACTATCACTCAACAGGCACAAGTCGTGAATATAGTGTATTTCTATTACAATTCCTCTTGACATTCAACAAATTAGAATTTAGAATTTTAAGTGGAGGTAAATATGAAAACAATTTCTTTAATAACTTTTTTACAAAAGCAACAATTGAATAATTGGAAGTTAGTTCTTTCATGTATAATCGTCTGTATCTTCACATCATTGTCAATCGGCGTAATTGACGTTGAAGCTGCTGATTCGTTTGGAGATCCATTTGATGGTGCGAAATTACAGAATGGTAATTGGAAATGGCAGAATGAACCACCCAATTGGGATGTTGGTAAAACCCGTGAAGGTTATCTTTACATTAATAGTGAACCGAATCGAAATCTATGGGCAGGAGACGCATCGCATTTTCTCTATCAGGAAACCGAGACAGACATGTTTGATGTAGAAACACATTTTTTTGCAAAATGGGATACAAGTTCAGGTGTCAACGGTCTTCTAATAAAAAGTCCAACAGATGACAATTGGGTAACTATAAAATTCTGGTCTCGCGATGCTGGAGCAAAAGGGCAAATCCAATATCAGACAAAACAGAATGAAGGTGGTGGTGGCTTGACAGGTAATGCAGGATTTGTACCAGAATTTGGTGATACTGAATTATTTCTGAGACTAAAGAAAGACAAGGATCAGTATACCGCATGGTATAAAACTGAAGATAAAGCCGATTGGAAGGAAATCGGTGTAACAGAATTTTAAACTCACACCACCTTTATGGCTTGGTATATATGCTGGGGTTGCTGCAGGTGCCTGGTAAGCTGGAAGTTGAGTACGAATATTTCAGAGATAATTTGAACCCGTTCCCTGTTGAACCGGGTGGAAAAGCAACTACTACCTGGGGAGACGTCAAGAGACAATTTTAAGGATGGTATTATCTATGCGACACAGTTTGATTATTCTAATCAGTCTTATAGTCGTATCACCACTATTTGCAGCACCGTTTGTTGATGTTAGTAATGTAGCAGGTGTTACGCAACGTGATTCAGCAGTTGACCCAGATTCCGGGGCTTGGTTAGGTCCCGGAACTGCCGCTGTAGATTTTGATAACGATACCTGTTGGATGGATATCTTTGTTATTGGTGATGGAGGTCTCCCTAATGCTCTATATCATAATAACGGGGATGACACTTTTCAAGAGATCGCTGAAAGTGCAGGTATTGCAAACACGCCTAAAGCAAGAGGATGCGTTTGGTTTGACTATGACAATGACGGTTGGCGGGATTTGTACGTGACCTGTGATGGTCCAAACTTTCTTTTTGCAAACAATGGAGATTGTACATTTACTGATGTCAGTGAACAAGCGGGAGTTGCTGATGATCTTCATGGGACAAGTATTGCTGTCGCTGATTATGACCACGATGGATGGTTAGATATTTATGTAGCAAACTGGGGACGTCCAGCATCACTCTTAGTCTTTGACCCCGCACCAAGAATCAACCGTTTATACAGAAACCTTGGGGATGGTACATTTGAAGAGGTGGCAAAAGCTGCTGGTGTTGCAGATGAAGGTATTGCTTGGGGAGCAATCTTCTTTGATTATGATAATGATACATGGGCTGATTTATTTGTAGCAAATGATCACGGTCCCGATAAACTCTATCGAAACAAAGGTAATGGGACATTCGAGGATGTATCGAATGAATCTGGTATTGTAACACAGATTAGAGGAAAACCTACAGGTGCGATGGGACTTTGTGTTGGGGACTATGATAACGATAAAGACCTTGATCTATTTGTTACAAATTACGATGAGGATCTACTTTGGCGAAACAATGGTGATGGCACATTCTCAAACGTCGCTGAAGAAGTCGGTGTTGCCAATGAAGGTGTCGGTTGGTATGCCAGTTTTGTTGATATTGACTTGGATGGGGACAGTGATTTGTATGTGGTCAACGGAGATGTGGATAAGTCCCAAAAAACAAACATGAATCGTCTATATGAGAATCATCAGGGGCAGTTTGTTGATAAGGCAGAAGTCTATAATCTCGGGGTTGATGCTGTAGCACGCGGTGCCACTGCAGGGGATTTTGATAACGACGGGGATGTGGATTTTTATATTGTTAATAATACAGGGAACACTTTACTCAAGAACAATGTGAATCCAAGCAATAACCGTATAAAAGTAAGACTCCGTGGCACTGAAAGCAACCGTGATGGAATAGGTGCGCGTGTAGAACTAAAAATAGCCGAACACATTCAAACCCAAGAATTAGTTTGTGGTACAGGTTTCTTAGGTAGTGATAGTTTAGAAATGGAATTTGGTCTGGCAAAAGCGAATAGAATAGATTCTATAACTGTGAAATGGCCGTCTGGTATCGTAGATACGTATGGTAGGACGTGGAGTCCCAGTAATATTTCGGTTATTATTTTTACAGAAGGTGAAGCACAACAACTAATGGTTGCTGTTGAACCGAAAGGAAAACAACCTGTTACTTGGGGAAAAGTAAAAACCGCAGAGGTTTTTCAAAATTATCCAAACCCATTCAACCCAGAAACATGGATTCCATACAAATTAACAGAATCAATAGGTGTAAACATCTCAATCTTTTCACCTTCAGGAAAATTAATCAGGCAATTTAATCTCGGTAAACAGACACCAGGTGATAAAACCCTATATTGGGATGGAAAAAATAAGGATGGAGAAGGTGTTGCCAGCGGGATCTATTTCTATCAGTTTGAAGCAGGGAATACACAGACCATGCGAAAAATGTGGTTAATGAAGTAAAAAATAACACTTCGCCACAGGCAGCTGCATGTATACCACAATCCCCAACCACATAAGCAAAATATCATAAAGCAATAAATAAGGACTACAAACACAAGGAACTGAGAACATGGTAGAAGTTGCATTTGGTATACTTATTGGCGGTATCATCGGACTTCTCATCAATATCATGTGTACATTATACCGCATCGATGGACGGCTTAAGATGATTATGGAACTCGAACAAAAGGTTAGTGAGAGTTTATCTAAAATTGCCGAACACTTTGAACGAGAAAATAAAGAAGAGTAATCACATTTGTAGATATCAGTGTAGACCTTATCCAAATCTAAATTCACCCACCTTTTTCTAAAAAAAATCAAAATAAAATGAAGAAAAAGTTCATTTCTAACAACTAACATACATATATCACTGAAACAAGAAATAGATTTTAGATATTTATCATAATAAAATAGAATTGTATAATTCTAAATCGTTCATTTTTTGTAAACCCAAACTAATACAATAAGGAGAAACTTATGAAATTCCATATAGGTATAATTTTCTTTATCAGTATCTGTATGCTTCTGCCGATGTCTACATTAGCCGAGACGAGTCTTTACCTTGACAGCATTCGGTTTTATCGTAATCAATACTCACATCAATTTCAAATGTTCCCCGCAGCTAAAAGCGAGTTGCGATACACGCGTATCCATCCAACCACAATAAAAAACCTTGACTATTTTTGGCGTGGTGGCTTAAACGGCAGCTTCGAGGCCGCATATTATTCATCTGTAGACGGCACTATCAATTCAGGCAGTCTCGGGTTCTCTTGGGGTGGTGGTCTCTCTTACCAACTGATCACACGAACACATTGGGGGATAGAACCCTATTTTGGCGTTTTTCATGTGAACCAATGGTATTTCAATAGAAAAAACAGTCACGATTGGCGTATTGAGACTGGACTTGTCATGAACATTCCATCGAAAATGCGACTCATCTGGATGTATACCAACAAGACATTCAGGCTCGGACTGAATTATGATTTATAGGTTTATGTTTACGAATGCTGTTATGGGGAACGGAGCAACTGCAATTTCTCATTTTGATGCACAATTGGCTAAGACCACAAACTGTTAATTTGCAGTATGTTTCCTTATATGGTAAAATTGTTAATTAACATACATAGACATATTCTTACAGATTTTGGATACTATTGGTTTTTGTATAGCGTCCAAGTTTGAATACTATCTTCGCTGCAGAGGAGCGATATGTCTATAGAAAAGCCTATATTCTTTCCTGCTCCAGCGGAGCGGTATGTAGTAAACGAGAGTTATACATCTTATACACCTTCGCGTAGTTAGTATTTATAACGTCAGTATGATAATAAAAAATGTCAGTTCGATAAACAGAATTTTGTCCTGAAGATAGTCTTTGTAGCACAAACTTTCCAGTTTGTGCACTCTGGTGTTAACTAAAAGTTCGGGTTACAATGTGTCTTATCAAAATCACGTTAATTATAGGTTGCAACTTAGGTGTTATAGTAAAAAATAAGATTTCTGGAAAGCGATTTCTACCTAAAAGATGCATGAGAGATGGACAATATATACCTAAGATGGTGGGGTTGCGGCGCATTTGATGTACGGTTCAACGACATCAACATCACTTTTGATCCGTATCTGTTTAATCAGAACTTAGCAAAAGTTGAACCTATCTACGATTACATCTTTATTTCTCACGAACATTTTGATCATTGCCACCCAGCTACTTTACGTAAGTTATGTAAAGGGAGTCGTTTTAAAAAGCTCTTTGTAAATCCTGGGTGTATTACTCCAGCACAACCCATTAATGAAAAATATGGGGATGCAGCATTTGAACGCGACCTACCTATAACAAAACATATCCCTTCCGATAAGGTAGAAATCTTATACCCAAAACATATTAATGCAAGTCAAGGATCGTCACGGTCATTTACTGGGACAGAGACATTTGAAATTGATAACATCACAATTGAAACGATAGAAAGTGGAGAAAACCAATCTCCCAATCTGCCAACCAACGGATATCTCATTTCCCACATCCAGCAAAACATTTCTGTCCTTCATACTGGAGACCTACACGAACCGTATCCTGCTTTACAGAATCTTCGTGGGAAAGTTGACTTTCTTATTCACATGAAACTCGGTCTCGGTGATGGTGTATCACATAGATTAGTTGAGTTGGTAGATTTAATCCAACCTCGATTCATCATTCCAACGCACTATCGAACTGATAGAAAATCAGACCCAATTCCAGAAGGACATTGGCCACCGAATGTCACAGACGAAAATGCCTTTATTGAGTCAATTCGGGAAATCGTTTGCAATAAAACACGGATACTTCCATTCACTGCAGGGATTGAGTATGAAGTAAAAATACCTGAAAAAGAAATTAACTGGAAATGGAACTGGTACAACACATGGACTATTCCACCTTGGCGTGAAACTAATTAGACCAAATTGAAGTTGTTACAATTTAATGATAATCCAATAATTTATACACTTCTTACCAAATCGGGGACCCTTCTGTGTCATCAAACTCCAGCATACGCGTTGCCTTTTACGGATGTGGTAATTTTGCGAAAACTACACGAATTCCGAACCTTTTGCAGATTGATAACGTTAATATCATAGCAGCGTGTGATAGTAATAAGGAGGCATTAATAGATACTGCAGAGCTGTTTAATATTCCTCAGGTATACCACCCAGATAATGGTGGGGCACACACAATGCTTAACACTGAGAATTTTGATGTCTTATACTCTATCGTACCAGCGTATGTCCGAACGAATGTTGAGGTAATCGCTGCAGAAAAGGGAATCCACATCTTCAGTGAAAAACCCCAGGCATTGACTATGAAGGTCGCTAATAGGATAGACAATGCGATACGAAATGCTGGGGTAATAAGTACTGTAGGATTCAGGGAACGATATCGACCAATTTTTCAAAAAGCACGTGATTTCTTATCTGATAAAGAAATCATACATGTCCGATTTCAAAGTTTTGGTGGATTACCTCCTGTAGCAGGGAGTGAAGCAAAGACTTGGTGGGCAGATATGGAAAAATCTGGGGGACGTGCTCTGGATTGGGGTGTACATGCTACGGATTATAGTCGGTTTATGACGGGATTAAATATCTCTCATTCACAGGCATTCTATTGTGAACGTCCATCGTATTCTACACCGTTATCCTGCATTTTCAATTACCGTTTTGAGAACGGTGCAACGATGAATCTGAACTTTGTTTCTGCAGGTTCAAACCCGAAGAATGAACCATGGTTTACTGTATACTATGAGGGTGGTTGCCTCACAATCTACCAGTATGATAGGATTGAAGTAAATGGTGAGATTATCTACCAAGCAGAGGAATTCAATCCGTGGTTAGAACAGGATAAGACATTTATTCGTGCAATCAGATCTGGGAATGCAGATCTATTACAAAGTGATTACCACGATGGCTTGCATTCGTTAGCACCCGTATTAGCAGGATGGGAATCTGCACGAAAAACTGGAGAATGCATGGATTTGAAAATCTTCATGGAAGATCATTAAAACAGTGATTATTCGATTTAGTTATAAGTGATATTTTAGGAGGATATAAACTAATGGACGCAAAATTGAAGAAGATACAAATTACACCGATGAAGTTTAGCAACGATGGTGATGTTCAAAAAGAAGAATTCGCCACTTTGACTATAGAAGTTCCAATGGACAGTGCAGGACAACGAGACGCAATAGTGTCTGTCCTACAACTCTTGAGTCGAGAATGGGTAATCCTGAACGTTGAAGGTAAAAGTCCTGGTGTAGCCGGAACTGCATAGTGTTATTATGAAGAAAAGTTATCTGTTTACCCCTGGACCAACACCAATTCCCTCTGAAGCATTGTTGGCTATGGCGCAGCCAATTGACTACCATCGTAGTGAAGATGCTGTAGCGTTAATTAAGGATGTCTTAGAGAAGCTAAAGCACGTATTTCAAACAGAGAACGATGTACTGTTTCTCACATCTTCAGGCACTGGGGCAATGGAGGGTGCAGTGTCCAATCTCCTATCCCGTGGGGATAAGGTATTAGTCATCAGAAGTGGAAAATTCGGTGAACGATGGAGTGAAATATGCACCGCCTATGGGGTCGAAGTTATATCTATTGATGTTGAATGGGGGAATTCTGTTGATCCTGAAATAGTTGAGGAATATCTTAACGCTACTCCTGAAATTAAGGTGGTATATTCAACTCTCTGCGAAACTTCTACAGGTGCTTTACACGATATACAAACACTTGCACAGATAACTCAATCAACTCCGACTCTCCTTGTTGTTGATGCTGTGAGTGCGTTAGGTGCTGATGACCTACAGATGGATAATTGGGGAGTGGATGTTGTTGTTTCCTGCTCTCAAAAAGGTTTGATGACACCGCCGGGGTTGGCATTTGTAGCACTCAATAATCGTGCGTGGGATGCAGTAAAACATTCCAATCTACCGAAATACTATTTTGATTTTCGTAAAGCATATAAGAGTGGTATAGAGGGATCAGTACCATATACGCCTGCGATTACACTACTAACCGCTCTGCAATGTGCTCTAAATTTAATATATGAAGAAGGTATCCACAACACCATTGCGCGTCATCAACAAATGGCATTCGCAACTCGGTGTGCTATCAAAGCAATTGGATTACCCCTATTTGCATCATCTCCTGCAAATACATTAACATCAATCCGACTTCCGAAGGAAATTGATGGGAAGGCTTTTCTAAAAATGATGCGTGAAGAATATGGAATTACTTATGCTGGTGGGCAAGGGGAATTAAGTGGTAAAATAGTACGTATTGCTCATCTCGGTTGGATGAATGAAAACGATGTAATTATTGCTATTTCTTCATTTGAAAGAGGTTTAGCTCAAATTGGCTATGACTTCGCATATGGTGCTGGCGTCACTGCTGCACAACAGGTTTTCACTGAGTAAGATTACCAATAATACAAGGGAGACGATCCGTTGAGAAAATATATGAATTATCTCTACTGATCCACCAATATGTCTGAAACCACACTTTTTGATTCATCTTATGAAGAACGAAAGAAACCCTTATTAAAGAAAACTATATCACGGATACTACCTATCTATAGTAAATCTGAATTAAATGCTTTACGTATAGATAGTATAAGCCGTGAAGGGTTATCACAACGTTCCGGACGTGGTTTTGTCAATAGAGATATTCTTGAAACAATTCTCGGTAATCTCTTAGAATGTGTAGCCCCCGGATCCCATAACATCCCCCATCTACAAAATCAGAAACATGGCTTATCAGAAGCGATTGAAGAAGTTGTAGACCAGTTATATGCTATGGTGGCACAGTCATTTATCGCTGTTACCGATGAAACAAATCTTGAAACTGCACTCGAAACTGTATTCTCACTTCTGTGGGAACTTCCCCGATTAAAAAGCAGGGCACTCTGGAATCGCTTCTCATCTCTGAAAGATCCAGCGGTGTGGGACGCTTATCTGTTACATAATGGTATTTCTCGTGAAAAAATCGCTGCTATAGATTTTCGATTTCAAATTGATAATGCCATTAAGGAGCGATCCTTCGATCCATACAAGGATTTTCTGGCAAGTTTAAATCTCGCTTCTGTATTGGAATATCAACTCCAGCTCGTTGTCAGTACTTATCCCGGTTGGCGGGTTCTATTCTACCATGATGTGGCACATGCATTGACGCGAAGTGGTTCACCTGAAGATAACTCAGACTTAAACCGAGTTCCTGTTCCTCTACTACCACGTGCAATCTCTGAACTCGGAGGACGGTATTACCAAGCAGATATACATCCTGAAACTGAAATCGGTGATGCAAATTTATTAGAACATCCACATAGAGGTGTTACCACTGGACAGACAGGTATTATCGGTTCTGGATGCGTGATATATCCATGCACACTTGGCGGTTTAAGTGTTAAAGTTAAACAGCGCCATCCTGTCATTGGAGATTTTGTTGAAATTGGTACAGATACAAGTCTCCTCGGTCCTGTGCAAATTGCAGACTACACTACGATTGGTACAAATACTGAAATCTACGGTTTTGTCGAAATTGACCAAAAATGTCGTATCGGATCATCCGTCGTAATAGGTACAATACGTGGTGCAGCGGACCATCCAGGTCAAATTATGATAGGGAACGAGGTACGCATTGGGGACGGAACCGTCATTGAAAACACATCTGAAATGGATCTAATTATTCCAACTCGTGCTCAGATCCCCGCAAGAAGTCACGTTGCTAACGACGGTTTCGGATTCCCCCGTTACATTACCTAACTATATTCATAGTTCAACATACTTGAATATCATCTCCTTTAAGACATTGGAATATCGGAATTATGAAAAAAATAAAACGCGTACTCATCAGCACATACGACAAAACAGATCTATCAGATTTAGCAAATACTCTGGTTAATTTTGGTGTAGAAATCATATCAACTGGAGGGACAGCAAGACATCTACGGGATGCTGGAATTAAAATCATTGATGTTTCTGATTACACAGGTTTCCCGGAAATGTTAGATGGTAGGGTAAAAACTCTACATCCCAAAATACATGGTGGCTTACTCGCGCAATGGGATAATACAGGACACGGAGTCCAGGCTAAGACTAATGGAATAAAACCAATTGACATGGTGATTTGCAACCTATACCCTTTCGAAGCTACAATTACCAAACCTGATGTTACCCTTGAAGAAGCTATTGAAAATATTGATATTGGCGGACCGACGATGATTCGTGCCGCAGCCAAGAATTATCACCATGTTGCTGTCTTGACAGATCCAAATCAATACGCTGACATAATATCAGAATTGAATAACAATGATGGATGTATCTCTGGTGAAAGACGTTTTGAATTGGCAAAAGCAGCATTCACACATACTGCACACTATGATAATGCAATTTCAAATTACTTGACAAATTTAGATTCTTATGAGGAATTTGAGAATTTCATAACGCTACACTATCAAAAAGCTGATTCTCTTAGATATGGTGAAAATCCCCATCAGGATGCAGCTTTCTATAGAACAGAGACGAAACCCTCACCTTGTGCAGCATGGGCTAAACAACTCAACGGACCGGCATTATCCTATAATAATATCCTTGATTTAGATGCAGCATTAGAAATCGTCAAAGATTTCAATACACCAACATGTGCAATAATAAAACATAATAATCCATGTGGACTTGCTTCTGCAGAGAATCTTCAAGATGCTTTTATGAATGCACTTGATTGTGATACGACATCTGCCTTTGGTTCAATTGTTGGTTTAAATCGTAAGGTTACAATCCAGACAGCAAACACGATACGTGATGCTGCAAAGTCTGGGGTGAAAATTGAAGCAGTCATAGCACCAAGTTATACAGTAAAAGCATTGAATGCATTATCCCGTGTTGAAAGTCGCCGTATCCTTGAAACAGGTTCGTTGTCAGATGCTGAACCAATTATGCAAATGCGTCATATCAATGGTGGTGTTCTTATTCAAGAACAGGATGTACACAACATTGATAAGAGTGAATTGAAGGTTGTCACTAAACGTGAACCTACGGAACAAGAGATTGAAACTTTACTCTTTGCATGGAAGGCATGCAAGTATGTGAAATCAAACTGTATTCTACTTGCACAAGGCACAAGGACTGTTGGCATAGGTGCGGGACAGATGAGTCGTGTAGATGCAGCGATAATTGCTGTCCGTAAGGCAGGTGAAAAAGCACAGAATGCTGTTTTAGCTTCAGATGCTTTCTTCCCATTTCCTGATGGTGTAGAGATTGCCGGAGATGCTGGTATAAAGTCAATTATCCAACCGGGTGGTTCTGTCAATGATGAATCTGTAATTGAAACTGCCGATAAATACGGTATGGCAATGGTATTTACAGGAATCAGACATTTCAGACACTAATTTAACATTCAACTAAGGGTTGATTCCAAGGTGTCAGCTGTATCATAAAATACAAGTATCACTTACTAAATTGATATCTAAATTACCAGAGTATTGAATACATTTCTGCCAATTGTGTCATTCACTATCTTGTGATATACTTATATCAATTGGAGATACAAGATGAAAACTTATACATTTAATGTCGTATTAGAAAAAGATAAATGGCCCGATGAACCAGAAGATAAGGCTGTCTGGCGAGCGTATATACCTGTACTTGAACATCAAGGAGCAGCGAGTTGGGGATATACACAAAAAGATGCCATTAAGAACTTACAGGATGCCGTTGAACTGCTGATTGAATCATTAATAATAGAATCCGCAAAATTGATTTAAATATGTCAATTATTGGATTAATGCACATCAACTATATTCGTTAACATCACTCATATTGCAACCCATCCAAACTAATATTCTTGAAATGACAAGGGAGCAAACTGTCTAATTCAACCCCAGGAAACTGATAATTGCCTACCACATTTTCTATCCCACCAACAGTAATTACAGGTGCAGGATCATCTGAAGAAGTCGGTGAACAAGCAAAACGACTTGGAGCATCAAAAGTCCTTATCGTAACAGACCCGGGAATTGTTGAACTCGGATATGTTGACCAGATAGTCAACAATCTTCACAATACCAATATAGCCACCACTATTTTCTCGGATGTTACTCCAGATCCAACACTACATAATGTGAAAAATGGATTAAAACAATACAATTCAGAAAAAGCAGACTTGATTGTCAGTATCGGCGGAGGAAGTGCCATTGACTGCGGTAAAGGCATTGCAATGAAACTCTCCAATGATGGTGATTTTTCAGAATACATGGGTGTTGATAAAATTCCCAATCCTGGTGCTCCGCTCATTGCCATTCCAACAACCGCCGGCCACAGGTAGTGAAGTCACCAAAGTCACTGTTATCACTGACACTGAACGGAATGTGAAAATGATGCTGAGTAGTGCCAGTCTACTTGCATCTGTGGCAATCGTTGATCCATTACTATCCCTAACAACACCACCCCATCTAACAGCAGCTGTCGGTGTTGATGCTCTAACACACGCCATAGAAGCATATATCTCTAAACGCGCGCAGCCTCTAACCGACACATTAGCACTGAATGCAATCGAATTGATTTCTGGATCACTTCGACAAGCATGGGCAGATGGTGAAAATATTGATGCTCGGATAGATATGATGCTAGGGGCATCTATTGCTGGAATGGCATTCAGTAATTCATCAGTTGCATTAGTTCATGGTATGTCCCGACCAATTGGGGCGTATTTCCATATACATCATGGTCTCTCAAATGCTGTCCTTCTTCTGGATGTAATGGAATTTAGCATTTCTGGTGCACCAAAACGTTTTGCTGATATTGCAAAAGCAATGGGTGAACAGATTGATGGATTATCGCCTATGAAACAAGCTGATGCAGCTATCACAGCAGTGGAACGACTTGTAAATGATATTCAAATGCCAAGACTCGGAGATATCGGGATTGACAAAACTGATTTCGATGAAGTAGTCGAACAAATGGCAGCTGATGCAATTGCCAGTGGTAGTCCAGCAAACAATCCAAGACAGGCTACACAAGAGGAGATTATACAACTCTACAACAGATGTTTTTCCCCACGGCAGGTATAGGGGCAAAATGTATTATAATAATATTCCAAATCAATTCTTTAGTCATCCTATAATTCTACCTTAATCCTATAGAACAGAAGACAATGACATTATCACCGATCGTTAAAATGCGTAGTATCAATAAACGGTTTGGACAAGTTCAAGCCAACCAAGATGTAGATTTTACACTACTTCCTGGTGAAATACACGCTATCGTCGGCGAAAACGGTGCTGGTAAATCTACATTGATGAAGATTCTCTACGGTCTTTATGTACCAGATTCAGGATCTATTACTATTAATGATAAAAAAGTGTCTATAGCCTCTCCGAAGCTGGCAATGCGATTAGGTCTGGGAATGATACAACAACATTTCACGCTTATACCTGTGTTTACCGCACTCCAGAACATCATATTAGGAAAAGAAAAACAGAAATATGGTACATTCATCGATTATGAAAAAACTGAATCAGATATTGCTAAACTAATGGAGCAGCTTAGTTTCGATGTACCATTGCACACCCCAATTGAATCATTACCTATTGGAGCACAACAACACACTGAAATTTTAAAAGTTCTATACCATGGTGCTGAAATTCTAATTATGGATGAACCTACTGCTGTTCTCGCACCACAAGAGGTAGAAGGTTTGTTTCAGTGTATGCTTGGACTCAAGAGTAAAGGAAATAGTATAATCATTATTACCCATAAACTTGATGAAGTAATGTCTATCGCTGATTCTGTTACGGTAATGCGTCGTGGAAAAATGGTTGGTTCTTACACTACTGATGAAACAAATGTAAACCAATTGGCAGAATTAATCCTTGGTGAACCGGTCATTCAAACCCCATTCGAAAGAAAGGAATTAAAAGATGATAAACCCATTCTTCGCTTGGATAATGTATCGGTCACATCTAATTCTGAACAACCTTCTCTCTTTGACATTAATTTAGAAGTCTTTCCTGGGGAGATAGTAGGAATAGCAGGGGTTGAAGGGAATGGTCAAACACAACTTATTGAAATCCTATCTGGATTAACACCGGTCAATTCTGGTGCAATTACCTTAAATGGGGAATCTATTACTAATTGTTCCACAGCAGAATTACGACAGAAGAAGATTGTACATCTACCCGCTGATAGACACCGTCATGGGATAAGTCTCAATTCCCGGATTGATGAGAATTTCATAATTGGAAAACATCGCAACCGATTATTTTCTCGTAATGAAATTCTCCAAATGAAGAACATAAACCAGTTTTCAAGGAATGCTTTGCATAAATATCAGATTCGCATTGGAGAGATTTCTGATCTAATTAAAACACTATCTGGAGGGAATCAACAGAAAGTCGTAGTGGCACGTGAATTATATGGTGATCCAATGTTGGTTATTGCTGCTCATCCAACACGTGGGTTAGACATTCATGCTGCAAGATTCGTCCATTCAAGACTTATACAAACACGAAACCGGGCAAAAGGCGTTATACTTGTCTCATCTGAACTGGACGAACTTATCCTTCTTAGTGATAGAATCGTTGTCATGTATAATGGGAAATTTGTCGGTACAGTGATACCTACCATTGATGATAACAGTAATGAACTTCAAGATGCAGAAAAACAAAAACTGGGAGCTTTAATGCTTGGACTCGCTATTGAAGAATAACTAATACCATTTCTATTAAAATAGTTCACATTATGAATACTCTTAGTAGTCCCCCTGATAAGGGGGATTTAGGGGGTTTCTTTAAGTTAATAATGGGCGATCATTATTAAGGAATGGTATAATTCACAGAATACAAACAAATAGGATTATAGGTTTTTATTATGATAATTGATTCACACACACATGCATGGCCACGTTGGCCCTACCAACCACCTGTGCCAGATGATAATAGTAGAGGAATGGTTGAGCAACTCTTACATGAAATGGATAAAAACAATGTGGATAAGGCTGTTTTGATATGTGCGCGTATAGAGCGGAATCCTGATAATAATGATTATGCTGCCAAGTGTGTTACCACCTATCCTGATCGTCTCATTCAGTTCGCAGATGTTGATTGTTCATGGACGGATACATATCATACAGATGGTGCTGCAGACCGACTCAAATCTGCAGCGGAGAAATATAAACTTAAAGGATATACTCATTATCTTAGAGGTGAAGATAACGGGGAATGGTTTTTCTCTGAAGAGGGGCAACGTTTCTTTGAAACGACCGCTGAATTAGGATTGATTGCAAGTATAGCCTTGGGGACACAGCATCATGCGCCACTACGGAAACTCGCATTACAATTCCCTTCAATACCCTTCTTATTTCACCACATGGCAGGTGCAAAGGCAGGAGAAGAACATCCATATCCCAAACTCAAAGAAGTATTAACTTCAGCAGAAATACCAAATATCCACATTAAAATGTCAGGATTTGCCTATGTTTCTCAAGTGTCTTGGGATTATCCGTTCTCTGATACACACTGGATTGTACGGGCGTTATATGAACATTTCGGTCCTGGACGTCTCTGTTGGGGGTCAGACTATCCAGTTGTCCGTAATTTTATGACCTACCAACACTCTCTTGAAGCCTTCCGCACACACTGCACTTTCATCCCAGAAGCAGATAAAGAAGAAATCTTAGGAAGCACACTCAACAGATTATTATCCGAAGCCGGAAAGTAAATTAAACCTGAGTTAACGTGAATTCAGAATAAGAAGTATTTGACATAGAGTTTCCAATCCGGATATTTCTCTTCAGTAGGAGGGATTCCGATCCACGATATCTCTTGGTATTAGATGGAGTTTAATCTCAATTAACTTTACACACCAAGTAGTAGAAACTTCTTGCAAATATCAGGTCATTTATATATTATAGGAATATGTATTTATAGTTTGAATGATTACTAAACACCTATTGATATATTTTTCCTAAGATGAACAGAAAATTCAACTAATACCATTTTCAGTTAATATTTTCGCTTTTAAAATTTTTCTTTTCTGTTATATTTTATTACAAATTTATAGTTGATAGGATGAATATTAATTATGTTAAAACCCTCACAGATTACAGAAAGTGTTTCTGACTTGAAAAAAATGATGAAAAAAACATCAATCAGTTACCAAAAGAAAAGACTGAAAGCCCTATACCTATTTTGTAGTGAGAAAAGGCTAAATCGTAAGGAAATCGCTGCGAAAATAGGTGTTGATAGGAAAACCGTTGGGCATTGGTTCCAAACATACGCATCGGGTGGACTTGAAGCACTTTTAGCACGGGATTATTCCCCCGGGCGTCCAGCTCAACTTACCGAAGAACAACAAGAAATCTTGCTTGCTGAACTCAAAAAACCTGATGCTTTTTCCAGTTATCAGCAGATAGTAGACTATATTGAAAAAACATTTGATGTCAAAATGAAATATACTGCTGTTCATTCGATGGTTCGGTATAAGTGGAAAGCAAAACCCAAAGTGCCCCGCAAGAGTCATATAAAAAAAACGAAAACAGCCGGTGAAACCTTCAAGTTAGACTTACCAAAAAAAGTCAAGGAAACGATTTCGGAGAACGATCCTGAGTCTGAAAAAGTTCGTCTGTTTTTTCAAGATGAGTCAAGATTTGGTCTTCATCCTGTTTCATACCGTCGTATTACAGTCCCCGGTGTCAAACCGATTGCTAATATCAGGTATACCTATGAAAACCTTTATCTATATGGTGCTGTGGAACCGATAACAGGAGAAAGTTTTTCCTTGAAATGCCTTATCTGAATAGTACCTGTTTCCAAATATTTCTTGATGAGTTTGCTAAGGTTTATCCGGGGACTCTGAATATCCTTGTCCTTGATAATGGGCGTTTTCATCAAGCGAAATCACTACAAGTTCCTGAGAATATAGTATTCCTCTTTCTACCGCCTTATAGTCCAGAGTTGAACCCTATTGAAAGACTATGGCAAGACATCAAAGCAAAGTTATTTCAAAATGTGCTGACTTCATTACAAGAGATGCAGGATAAACTTACTGAGATCATACGAAGTTACACTAAAATCGCTATTGAGAGCATAACAAAGTATGATTATATAAATAAGATCGAAAATGTGATATAATTTATTAGAAATGGTATTATATGAATGATCTTCATATTAACGTATGTTCTCCAAAGTATAGGTTACACCCAAGGAAAAGGTAAAATATATTGGACAGAATCTGATAAAATTAGACGTGCAAACCTTAATAGGACAAATGTTGAGAGCATAGTAACAGGGAACGTGTGTCTGATAACTCATACTATTTCTAATTGATAATGTCTCTTTTTTGTTCCACAAACTTTATGAGGATTAAGTTTTAAATTCGGTAATCCCATTTTCACAAACTTGGTAGGTTCGGTTTCCTAACCACGGGGAATGCTAAATAGCATTCATACCGTTGATTTGAATTTCTAACACATTACCGAATTATTATTTTAATCTTCATTCAGTTTGTGACCTGAAAATGACTACTATAATAACCGTCTAATGAGACAATAATTTATTTAAAGTTGACTGTGACGACCTCGACCCAGCACCAAGCAAACCGTGCGGCTGTTGGGTAAACAATTCTACCTCCTGCACCCCGACACCCCCAGACCCTGTTGATGGCGGTTGGCGTCACCCCCCCCGCAGAATCTGAAATTCCCTGCGGTGAGACCCAAAACTCAAAGTGTGACAACCCCAAACCGAAAAACGGCGGCAGGCAATGCCCCGCCAGCACACAACAGACCAGAGTCGGAGATCAGTGTGATAGTGGTTATAAGTGTAATGCTGAAGGAAAATGTGAGGAAGAAAAAGTCATTTGCAACGCCAATCAATGCGGCTGTACCAATTATTTAAACAGATACTGTAGTACCGTTACCCAAAACGGACAGGAAAGGGATACTGTAAAATACTGCTACTGTAGGATAGAGGGTGATAAATGTAAACAGGCCTGGGAAAATGAAACGATATGTGATGCTAATGAAAGCTGTGCTAATCCTAAGATTTCCAACCCTTTCTGTGATACTGCCGGCAACTGCCCAACCCTCAATGTCCCCGCCGGTGGAGATTGTCTCCCAGGAGAAACCTTCACTGACGCGGAAGATTCAGACACACACTACAAGTGGTTCTGCGGTAGTACTAAGTGCACTAAGGAAAAAGGCTGCGCCTCCCACACCGACTGCGGGGACTCCGAGTACTGTTCCGTCTGTAATATACAGGGAGAATGTTCCGGTCGTGGTTCCTGTGAATCGTGTAAATGGGGAACAAAATGGTGTGGGGACAATGCAGTTAAACAAGCGTGCAAAACAGGCATGAATATATTTGGATCCGGGGGAACAGGAAGAAAGCGGAAGTCAAAATCCTGCTCAGGTGACAAACCATACTGTAGGGATGCGTACTGCACAGCGTGCAGGACTAATAACGACTGTTCCGGATCAACCCCCTATTGCAGGGGCAGATGGTGTAACGAATGTACTGCTGATAGTCACTGCCTGAAAAAATCAAAAGTGAACAAATTCTGCGTAAAGGGTTCAAACGGTCAGCGCACCTGTAGGAGCACACGACGATAGCTAAGCACTGTCCCGAATCAACAAGGAATCACTATGTAAAAATCTTTGGCAGCCACGACTTACACAACGACTCCAGCAAATCCGATCCCGCGAACCCCGCGAGCAGCGCCACCCGCCAATCGCCGTCAGTCACCACACCCGCCACCCCGCCGACAACCACCGCCAACACCAAGGAAAACAGCAGCTTCACCACCTTAAACGGCTCTTTATCCCGCACCACATGTTTAGAAACACCCACCAACCCGCGCACCAGCCCTCCGACCGCGCCGGGAACAACAGCAAGAGCAATAAACGAAGCATCAAAACTCATATACATATAGTATACCACTGCTGTGAGAACGAAACCGACTTCTGCACAGTGCTGTCACAGGTATAAAAAAGAAACAAGCAACGAAAATTCGTTGCTTGTTTGAATGAGTTAAATTCACAATCAATCATACTGGTTGGCGAGATACTTCTGGCACCATTTAAAACGGTTGGGCGCCCTTTTTTGTATACCACCATTGAGGGTCTCTTCCCCTGTCATCCCTGTTTCCAGTTTCCAGTACATAGCACAAAACTCAGCGGCATTCTCAAGTAAGTTTGACTCATAATAGTCACTCTTATCAAGCGTTCCCAACCAATCTTTGTGCGGGATCTCTTCCAGATCCCTTTCCCATGCTGCCTTGTAGGCCCTGGCCTCAGGGGTATTGTTCCAACTTAAGGTACGCCAATGATCATAACCATGCAACATAGCGACTGCGTGTTGCCGCGCATGGGCGAGTTCGTGCATAAGGGTCTTATAAGAAAGCCTGCCTTTATCCTCAGAAGAATGATAGAGTGCAATATGAAGACCTCCGTAAAAACCCCCTCTTGCCAATACTGGGTCAGGTGATCGATCACCTATTCCATACAAGAGACCATAAGGTAATTTCTCGGTCTCCAAAATAAAACGAACGGCATTCGGCCACCGTAATCCCATCAGGATGACACCCGGGGCATTGCTCAGACCTTCGCGTTCCTGGTATGCTGCATTGAAGACCTCATTCGGTCTCAGCTGTTGCAGCATTGTTGGACGGTTTCGGAAAGCAATTACCTCTTTTGGCTCAAGGTACTGTCGCTCCACCCGGAGGTAGAGCTCGTTCCCTGGTACATCTCTGAAAAGAAAGTATCCACCCTCATTAGTGACGACCCGTTCCCCTGCTCTCGGACCATCTGTTATGGTCACGATAGCACCTGAAATCGGTGCTATATAGTCAGCCGCAGCCCAATCATCAGCGCCAACACCTATCGTTTCCATACACACCCGACCGACAAAATCCTCAGAGTTACTCTCCGGCGGAGCGTATTCTCTATAAGGACCGGGAAAATCGAGCACCCATGCCGAAGGCGGCAGGATATCCGCTATTGCAACACCCCTAAAATACTCTTGGGTCACCTGCCCTATCGGCTCAGGTGTCGGTTCCGGGTCAGGTTCCGGTTTTTCCTCTTTTTTCGGTGGCTCTTTCGAATCCTTGGGATCCGACTTCTTCACCTCACCAACCGATGTTATCGGTCCCGTCGGATCCTCCGGCTTCGGCTCAATAACTTCACCACTACCGCTCAGAACGCCACCAGCCATATTCATCCCCTCATCACAACCGGTGATGAGAATGGCACAGAGGGCAACAATTCCGAAGGTTATCGCTGTCGTTATTGTGAAACGTTCTTTCAATGTATAGTCTCCTTCTCTAACTTGCTAAAAACTCTCTAAACTACCGAGTTCTCTGATGGATATCATAACACTTTTCTGTGAAATTAACAACCACTTGGGCAAATGTGAAGAATCACTGACTATTATATCCCAAACTCGATTTTAAAAGGCACGGTTCATGAACCGTGCCTTTTTTATTGCACCTACACCCTAATGTTGTTATGATAAACACAACAAAGACCGATCTGTAATGGAGATATCCATGAAAAAATACCGTGTGGCAATTATTGGTTTAGGGGGTATGGGTGGACACCATGCCCAAGCAGCAAAGTTAGAAGAAAACTGTGAACTCGTTGCTGGGGCAGAGATACATCCAGAACGCGCAAAAGCATGGGGTGAACGATTCGATGTAAAGGCAATCTATGACGATTATGAGAAGATGCTTGATGAACAGAAACCGGACATCGTTATCATACCAACACAAGCACCCGTACATCATGCCCCAACAGTTGCAGCAGCTCAACGTGGAGTCCACGTTTTCTGTGAAAAACCGATCGCACTCAACCTTATTCAAGCCGACGAAATGGTTGAAACATGCGACAAAAACAACGTTAAGTTTGCTATAAACCACATCAAACGTGCCAGTCCATATAATCGACATGTCCTATCTCTAATTGAACATGGTGAAATCGGAGATGTCGTTCTGATGAAAGCAACAGACAAAGGTGGACGCAAAGTAGGAAACTCGTTGATGGAAATGGGTACACATCTTTATGATTGGTTACGTCTATTCGGTGGTGATGTAGACTGGACACACGCACATCTTGTTCAGATGGATGGAACTGAATCTACCGTTGACGATATAAAACACACACAAGAAGTCCACCCTCACGATCGCGATGCTGGACTTGTTCTTGGTGAACGTGGACACGCCTCCTTTCGCTTTAAAAACGGTATTCACGCAGATGTACAATTTCTTGCACAACCCCAAACAAACGACAACGCTTACGGTATTGATATAATTGGCACTGAAGGACGAATTGCTGTTAGAGAGAGTGTCGGCACAACAATGTTTATCCATAAAGGACAACATAAAACACCTGCAGAAGCGTGGGAACAGGTACATCTTCCCGAGGAAGACCTTGATGAACAAGGAAATCAGAGAGATAAAGGTTCAATACGTTTGCTATTACAACGTCTCATGTTACGGGATCTTATTGAAGCAATTGAGGAAGATCGTGATCCATTCGCAAGTGGAAGGGATGGTAGAGATTGTCTGGAGATGATCCATGCTACTTGGGAATCCCATCGTCAGAAAACTCGAGTATATATGCCATTAACACCACGAGAGCATCCGCTTGAAAGTTGGAGAAATGCGTAGTACTAATACACGAAACTCACAATTATAACTTGGATTGATTTACCGATATTAAATTAATAGGAGTACTTAATGCAACGAATAAATATCTTACATCCATCAATCAACAATTATCTACAAGATATTATTCCTGAACGCGATGAAGTGCTGACAGAAATGGAAGCACATGCACGAGAAAATAGGTTTCCAATTGTCGGTCCACTTGTCGGACGCGTTTTACATCAGTTGGTATTGATAACAAATCCGACGCGCATTTTTGAGATGGGGTCAGGATTCGGGTATTCTGCGTATTGGATGGCAAAAGCATTACAAAAACCTGAAGCATCCATTATCTGCACTGATGGTTCACAAGATAACGCTGACCGTGCAGCAGATTATCTTAAACGGGGTGGAATTGCTGATAGAATTGACTATCGAGTTGGTAACGCATTAGAAATTATTGACGAAACCGAAGGTGAGTTTGACATCATATACAACGATATAGACAAAGATGGATATCCAGATGCATTTCAAAAGGCAATTCCTCGACTTAGGAAGGGTGGACTCTTTATAACAGACAATATGTTGTGGGGTGGACGCGTTACTCAAAATACTGAAAACAATAGCAATGATCTAAATGATAGAGATCGGTGGATTAATGCAACAACAGAAGGAGTTAAAGAGGTGACAAGATTACAGTATAGTTCACCCGATGTATTCACGACAATTATTCCTCTCCGCGATGGTGTTTCAGTAGCGGTGAAAATGTAACATTGGAGACTAAACATGGCAACCACGAAATGTCCAAGATGTGGTTCAGAAAAAATCATGCAGGATTTGCTGATACTTGACGCAATGGGGTCTGGACTTAATATACTCGTAATTAACACACAGGCATCAATATTCCAGAAGACCAAAAAGGAAGCATTGAAAGCAGCTGTATGTGGTGAATGTGGAAACGTTGAGCTATCAGTTAATAATCCAAAACAGTTATGGGAACATTATTCAATAAAGAAAAATACATAAAAACATCAGAATCTATCAACGACAATTTTTTTGTTTACAATTTTTTACATTTTTGATATACTTTCCCTTGAATTCAGTAATTTAAATGTATTGATATCATTGATACCAAAATTGGTGATATTCATTACTAAAGATGTTGTTCCTCTCATAGAATTACTGGAATATAGGTATTACATTCATCTATCCACTAAATTATTCGGGATATAGAATATAACCCTTACGACTATACAGTGGATCTTTTTCACCATTCTAATGATTACCTACCAGTAATGTGTCTCTAACCATTGACTTTAACTATTTCTGTTGACTAACTCACTTAATTAATAGATTCAAAGTCATAACCAAATATTTTCTTGAAATGAATCAGGAAGTATTACCGATTAGATTATAATACTGTTTAAAATATGTAAATTGTTGCGTTTGGTTTCCACAGTTTTTGATGGACCGGCGTATTCAAAATCTAACCTATCTTAGGAGGAAAACACATAGATGAAAACCAGGATATTACAAATAGGCGTCATTGTCCTATTTCTTACAGGTCTATTAGTTGCTACAAGTCAAGCAAAGATTGAGCCTGAAGACTTTATTGGTATATGGAAATTTGATGAGGGTAAAGGTGATACAGTAAGAGACGCCTCAGGAAATGATCATGAAGGTGAACTCGTCAGTAATCCAAAATGGGTAGCAGGCAAATTTGGTGATGCCCTTGAGTTTGACGGTACAAACTATATTGATATGGGAAATGCAGAATCGCTCCAGTTCGACGGCGATGTAACCATTCTATTTTGGGCAAAACCTGAAAACGTTGCGGCAGGTCGTCAGAACATCGTTTGTAAATCATACGGCGGTGAGGGTTGTCTAACACAGGAAACCTCTGGTGTGATGAGTTTTTATTGGGGAGACTGTGGTGGAAATTGCGAACCCTATGTAGAAGTTAGAAGACCGCCAAATGGTACAATTGTAAGTGGTGAATGGCAACATTTCGCTGAAGTTCGAGATGTTGGTAAACGTCAATATTGGATGTATAAAGATGGTGAAGTCGTTTCCAATGATACTTGGGCTAAATGTGGGGCACATCCATGTGGTGATTCCAAAGGCAGTGATCTTAATCTCTTTATCGCCCACGGTTATGCCGGCAAATTCAGAGGTATCCTTGATGAAGTTGCCATTATAGGTGCTGTGTTAAGTGAAGCCGAGATTAATGACATCATGTCTGAAGGTTTGGATGGTGCTGCTGATGTTTCTGCAAGTGGTAAAATCGCTACAACTTGGGCAAGAATGAAACGATAACTATCTATAGATACATATCACACAAAAGGCAAGAACATTTTGTTCTTGCCTTTTCCTTAGTCCATCTTGATATTATCAAACGGATGTGCTATTATTGGATTCAATATTTTACTGTCCATTTAATACCATATCTTGAGGTGAATCAATGTGGGCATTAATAGCTTTACCCATCCTACTAATTTTAGCAATATTATTCTATATTTTATCAGTACAATCGCGTAAAACATACAATTGTTCACAATGTGGTGAAAGAGTCCGTGTGGAACATATGAAAGCAAGTCGCTGTGGAATGTGTGGTGCACCATTTAAACAGGAGGCAACTTAATGAGAAGAGAAGATTTACTGACTGGAACACGACCAGATATTTCTGGTGGAAAAATCATCATGACAGGTAGCGATGGTTTTGATGGTTATGAAATTATGGATTATAAAGGTATGGTTTGGGGAATCTCTGTCCGGGCAAAAGATATGGGACAGGATTGTGCCATGGGATGTAAAGGTGTAACTGGTGGTGAGTTGGATTCTTATTCCGCTTTAGGAGATGAATCAAGGCAACGTGCTATTGATCTTATGCTTGAAATGGCTGGAAGACAGGAGGCTAACGGAATTATAAACGTAGGTTTCGAATTGACTGGAGCATCACAAGGGTCTTCCCAAGTCGTCGTTCATGGTACCGCTGTGGAAATCAAAGCAATTCCAAATTATGTTCCTACAGGTGCTGTTGGAAATCTTCTCGCTGATATACAAGAGACATTAGACAAGTAGTAATGATTCTCCATAGAGTTTCAAATCTAATCTACAACACCCGTTTAAAGTGGATATGGTTATATCACACATATACCTTCAATTGGGCACACAGACCTTTATGTGATAGATTTAAGTCTGGTGTACTTCAAGTTGGTAGACTACATTTATGCAGAAGTTGTATGTTTGCTTATATTGGAATTGGATTAGGCATATTAACATCTTTAAATTTCTCAACCTTTATTCAACACATACCACTTATTTGGCTTATCTCCGTTTTATTTCCTGTCATATTACTATCCTATCCGAGATGGTATAAGAGATTTCCAAGGTTTATTCAGGATGGTCTCCGTTTAACAATGGGAATATTCATTGGTATATCTCCATTTCTAATAATATATCAGAACTATCTATCTGGAATAACGACTGTCATTGTAATGTCAGTATTTTGGTGGATTTACTTCCGTCAACGTCAGATACGTAAGAAACATGCTTGTGAAAAGTGTCCGGAATTGGATCTTCCGGAAATCTGTAGCGGATTCAAGGAGCAAGCAGCTGCTATCCGTCTTTATGAGATTCAGGCAACTGACTTTATGTACAAGAGTGGACGGGGTATCCCACCAGAGGTAGTCAGAAATACACAAACTAACAAATAAAGGAGTTGAATGTTACTGCTTAAACAATCACATCACGACCATTTCGATGAATACGGATATATGGTTATTGAAGAAGCTGTTCCAATTGAATTATGTGAGGCAGTCGTTGATGCAATTTTTGCTTTTTTGGAGATGGATCCATCAGATCCGAATGACTGGTATCGACAACCTCACAAACCCGGCGCTGGTATGGTAGAAATGTATCATCACCAGGCAATGTGGAACGTATACCAACATCCACCGATTTACGAAATCTATAAAGAAATATATGGTACACATCGGATTTGGGTTCACCAAGACAGGGTGAACATGAAGCCTCCTCGGCATCCTGATTATCCTGACTGGGATCATAAAGGGATGTATCATTGGGATGCGGATACGACAAAACTTCCTGTGCGGTTTAGTACGCAAGGTGTCCTGTTTCTGAGAGATACAGCCGACAATCAAGGATCTTTTGTATGTTGGCCGGGGGCTCATAAGTCGCTGATTGACGAAGAAAACACTTGGGTGCCAGAACTTACACCTGATAAATTCATACAAGTCCCAGGGAAGGCAGGTTCATTACTCATTTGGCATGTCGCACTACCTCATGGTAATGGACGTAATACATCGGATAAACCAAGACTTGCACAGTATATGAATTTTTATCGGGCACCGAACCCTATGAATGAAGAACGTCGACAAGAACGGATTATGTTATGGCGTGAACGACGGGCTCTTGGTCGTGGACCCTATCCTGGAGATCCACGCGGGTGGGAAGCAAAAAACTATGAATCCCCGGAACTTACACCTTTAGGTCGTAAACTTCTTGGAATAGATTTGTGGGATTAGATCTATTACCTAACCGATCCCAATCTTCCATTTCTTCCATCCTTCCATCCCCTCCTATCTCCTCTTCTGTAGGATGGGATTTCGATCCCCAATCTTCCATTTCTTCTGTAGCATTTACAATTTACTGCAAAAAAATAAGGATAAGGGAACAATGTTCCCTTATCCCGTCCAAAGAGTGCGACACTATGTGTCACACCACATAGGGTGTAACACTAAGTGCCACACCTCCTCTGGTTAGTAAACATAATATTACCTCCTTTTTCCGCAATACAGCGGCAGTAGGATACCATTATCAAAAATGATAATGATTCACCTATACACACTTTTGGATGCACTTTTGTATGTTTTTGGAAAAAGAAGTTACGTAATTTCAAAAAAATCTGCATATAATGGCTCCACTCAACTACCAGGACTTCGCCATACAATACGACCACGCGTTAGGTCGTAAGGAGAAAGTTCAACCGTAACTTGATCCCCCGGTAACACCCAAATTTTATGTTGCATCATCTTCCCTGATAAGTATGCGACAACTTTGTGATCGTTATCTTCGAGTTCTACCATGAATAAATTTCCTGGTAGAGATTCAAGCACGACCCCAGGAACCCGTATTGCAGAATCTTTTGTTGGTTTTAGTTCTTCTTGCGTTATCTCTTTTGATTCCAAATGTTTATCCTTCATCTGATCCTCCTGTTTAAGTTGTTTCATTATTGTAATTATTCAGCGTTTAAAAAGTTTTTATTTTATTCCATTCCTTGATTGCAAGAGAGGCATGATATTGACCAACATTACATATAAATAATAGAAAAAATGGTTGATTTGTTAGTCATTTTAATAATCTTGTCTTAACACTTTATTAGATGTATTAATACAACGAATTGTTCAATAAAAAAGTTGACATGATCCGTTATTATTGTTAATATGTAGAGCATGTTATTCAGCCTTTGGATAGTACTATTTAGGGAGTAAAAATATGAGCGAAGCATTACCTTTAATTGCATATCCCGATCTTGAAAATCAAGTGAAAGCGATGGAGGATGACGGATATGCTTATCTTCCGAGGGTTATTGATACAAATGAACTGGCAGAACTTCGCGAGGCAATGGATAGGTTGACAGCAGTTCCTGAGAGTTATGATAGGTATAGCGTACCCGAAAATGGTGAGGGTTTTCTTAATAAACATATAAATAACGCCTTCAATCGTGATAGAGTATTCTTAGACTATCTTGATAAGTCGCCTGTTATTGAGTTAGCTGAGGCTGTTCATGGTGGCGATTGCCATGTAATTGGTATGACAGCATGGATTACCGGTCCAGGGCGTCCTGATCAAGGATTACATACAGATTGGTTGCCTATCCCACTTCCAGCAGATATCTTGGAAGATCCACGCATTAAAGTTCCAATTTTCATCACCACTGCTCACTACTATTTGGATGATCTCTATGAAGATCTTGGTCCAACAAAGTTTGTCCCGGGGAGTCATCTGTCTGGTCGTGGTCCAGATGGAGATAATGAGTGGAAGGGGGCTAAAGAACAAAGTATTCTTTGCAATGGTGGAGATGTCGTCATTTTTCGGAGTGAAGTGTGGCATAGAGGTACTGCGAATCGTAGTGATCAGACACGTTACCTTTTACAGGTGCATTATGCAAACCGTATGATAACCCAGAAATATCCACCCTATCTGAATCGATTTCAGTTTGATGAATCAATTTTGGAGCATGCAACAGAACGACAACTTAGGTTGATGGGGAATCATCGTCCTGGTGCTTATGATTAAGTCCACACATATATTACGGAAATCATATCATTAACGGGATGATACCCTCTTTTGAATAATACAGAATCTTCTGGTAGACTTACAAGCGGACATGTAATCAGCGAGGATCCGACTGGGAAAATTATAGTTCTCAGTTTGCTCCTCGCTTTTCTTTGGGGTGGTAATTCACCCTCCATTAAAGTTGGTTTGGAGGATCTACCCCCTATGGCATTGGCGTTTGTTCGCTTCTGTATTGGATTGGTGGTTGTTGGGGGTTGGTCGCTATATTGTCGAATTCCACTTAGTTTAAAACATGGAGAATTCTCCAGACTACTCCTTCTTACCGTAATTTTCATATTACAAATAATTACGTTGAATACTGGCACCCTTTACACCTCAGCCTCTCGTTCAACAATATTCATTAATGTCTATCCATTTTTTACAGCCATTTTTGCCCATCTATGGATTCCAGGTGAACGGTTATCCATTAACAAGACATTAGGGATAGTTGTTGCATTCAGTGGGGTTTTCATCACTGTAGCTCCTAATCTGGGTTCTGGTGAAACGAGTGTAATAGGGGACATTATTGTGCTGGTAAGTGGGTGTTTTTTAGGTCTGCGAGTTGTGGTCACAAAACTGTTAGTACAATCTATCCATCCATATCGTCTGTTGGTTTGGTATTTAGTTTTGAGTCTCCCGTGCTTTGCGGCCTTGAGTATTTTGTTTGAACGTGGTGAAACATTTCAGATTTCACTTGCTGGTGGAACTGCTCTCCTCTATCAAGGAGGTATTATTGCTGGTTTCTGTTTTTTAGCTTGGACAACTATTCTTGAAAGGTACAGCGCGAGTAAACTGGTGGTATTCTTTTTTGCTACACCATTATCAGGGGTGGTGTTTAGTTATCTGTTTTTAGGTGATGAGTTGACGGTGACCTTATTGATTGGTGCGGTATTAGTTGCAGGTGGGATTTTTCTTGTGAATCTACGACTTTGATACACTCAGAAGGTGAAGCGATTACCATATTCAATTGAAATATAACATTATAATTCGTCTTTAGTAGGTCAATTCGTTGTTAAGCTTAAAGTCATATTAGCACTAAATCTCTAAATCAAAAACAGTTAAAGTCTAAAAGGTTTGACCATAAAAACATGTTAGAAAAAGACTTTAGAAACGAGGAGCCTTCTGCAAAGATAATTGTACTTGTAGTGTTAATCGTCTCATTATGGGGTATCAATTCCCCTACCGTTAAAATCGGTTTAGAAGGAATTCCTCCTCTAAAGATGGCACTACTCCGTTGTGTATTAGGCTTTTTCTTTGTAATCGGATTTGGGTTTTTCTATGGAATTTCTATGCGAATGCGGTTCAAAGAACTACCTCGTTTATTTGTAATCGCAGTACTATACTTGTCTCATACAATTGGCTTGAACATTGGAACCAACCTAACATCTGCCTCCCATTCCACCATTCTTGTAAGTCTCTATCCATTATTTGCTGTCATATTTGCACATTTCTGGATTAAGGATGATAAACTGTCTTTACCAAAAGTGTTAGGAATTATCACTGCATTTGGTGGTGTGTTTGTTACAGTCTTACCAAAATTACAGAGTGGGAGTGGTGGAACGAGTTTGATTGGAGATTTTATTGTAACGCTTAGTGGTGCTCTTGTTGGATTACGAATGACATTTACAAAGATATACCTACAAGAAATTCACCCCTATCGGCTCCTTATCTGGTTATTAAGTTTTAGTATACCTTGTCTTCTACTCTTGGGTTACTTTTTTGAGGGTGATGCAGCAATTAAGTTGAATATACCTATTATTGTGGCTGTTATTTATCAAGGTTGGATTGTTGCAGGGGTATTATTAGTTGGTTGGACATCATTATTAAGGAAATATAAGGCAAGTAAAATTATAGTTTTCTTTTTTCTAATGCCGGTGTCAGGGGTCGTATTTAGTTATCTACTCTTAGGAGATGAACTATCCTTTAGTGTATTAACGGGGACAGCATTGGTAGCCGTAGGGATTTACCTTGTGAACATGCGACGAAAAGAGACCCTGTAAACATTATGTTATTGAATTTGGTATAAGATATATGAGAATACTTCTTATACCACTAAAGAATTCTGCGCTGATGTCGTTGCCCCGTCATTGCAGCATACGAAGCAGAAATAGAACGACTTGAGAAAATACTATAATCTGAGTCAACAACTAAAATATTAATAACAGGACTTACGCATTTCATCTTAAAGTCCCCCTGATAAGGGGCGGGGAATGCCTAAGGCATTCATACCGTTGATTCTTTAGGGGGTTAAAACACTGAAATGACGGCTTTTTAAGTCAAATTTTACCTTTTTCTGATTAAGTTGCGTAAGTCCTGAATAATTAACTTTCACCATAAGGGTTACCAATATTTTTATCCAACATGCGAAGGTACGCTTTCCCTAACTTTGCCAAAGCTTTCTGTGCCAACTGACTAAAGCGTCCTTCCGATATTTCAAGGGATTCGGCAATCTCAACGCCACTTAACTCCTCAAAAAACTTGAGTTCAATCACACGACGTTCATTTTCTGAGAGTTTCACCATTAGGTGTGGTAAATTTCTCCGTAGTGTCTCCACTTCAAGTTGTCTAATGACTGTATCTGCTATATTCTCTACGGCACACGCCTCATGCATCAAATTAATAAGAAGTGGATTATCACTGTCATCCGTATCTGTTAGTGAATACGTTTCATGAGGATATGGTAAATGTTGTAACACTTTTCTTCGCTCTCCCCACAACCTTGTACAAACACGACTCTTAATGAACGTTGTAAAACTTGCACCGCTCGGGTGATCAGGGTCATACTTCGGCGTTTCCTCTATAATCGTCATAAAAGCTAATTGAAAAAAATCTTCGTTATAACCCTTCAAGTATGAACTCTTTCCTTGAACACAAGATACACAATAGTCTACTGATGCTTTCGCAGTCATAACATCTGCAGGATCAATACTAAACGGACATTTTCCTCTGTTATGTGGTCCTCTTGGAAGTTGCATGTATATACCTCCTTCAAGGCGAATTGCGAGAAAACGACGAAATAATTCTACACAAACAATATAGTCTCTATTTAATTATATACGATTAGACAAAAATTCTTTAGTACTTTTTTCAATTTTAAAAAAAAGCTAAAGGTTTTTGGTCTGAATCTATGTAACTTAATATAAGATAACTCCCTATTCTTAGGAGGTAATTATGTTTTATGTGTTCTTTACCAACAGATGGATTCTTATGGGGATAGGCTTTCTAATTATATTTGCCGGTCTGTGTTATCTTTTCTATCAATACACGACCGCACCTTATAGGGAAGAGGCAGCTTTACATGATGAGAAAATCCGTCAATACAAAAAGCAACGAACAGTAACGATTGGCGATCCATCAGCATCAGAACAGGTAACCGATTCAAATGTAGGTGGTATTGAGCAAAATGCAAAGAAACCTATCAAAGACACATCGTCCACGATAGATAAGGCAGCACCACATACCACAGAAACGGTTGATACGGAGGATACGTCAGTGTCTCCATTCGGGTTCGGGCCTTACCCAGAGGTGCCCGAAGATTATCCATATCCTGTACATTGGGATAAAGATTATCCGACTTTCGAATTATTGACCCGTGTTAGAATAAAACTATGGACGCAGGGAATAGACGCTGAAGGTGTAACCTATGGACGCGGTGGACTCATTTACCCCGTGATTCGGGGTGTTGCCTATGTAACACGATCAGGCGATAGAATTGCCGGTGTTGTTCTCTCACATCCAGATGATGATTTAGGTGTTTTCGATGCGTTTTGGGATGCGGAAACGCCAGAGGAATTAGAAGCAGCACTTGAGAGGGAGGACCAAGGTTTTACATTAGACGATCTTCCCGCAGGACTCACAGCTGTGGACTATGATACAGCGGGTATTGACCCGTATCAATTTTTAGAATTACCGAGGAGGTAATAGATTATGAAAAAAGTATTTGTTTTTCTCACATGCTCTCTATTGTGTACTTCAACACTCGTAAGTGTTTCGGAACACCTAGCACATAACAATCGTGTTTTTCATAGAGATACTGGAAAAAAAACAGATTCGGACAGAACGTATAGGGGACGCAATGCAAAAGATGTTGATGGTCCCCTTGAGACTCGGTCCCGTACGGCGGTTAGCCAGTATGCAGACGAGATTAATATAGGACCAAACAAAGATAAGGATAAACAACATCACTGGATGGCTCGCACCCGTGTCAAAAACACGAATCCGGCTTTTAAGGGGCATTACTATCACGAGGTAGTGTTTCCTTATGCGCCAGCAAACACAGTGATGGTGGTTCCAAGGATAGTTCCAGGGTCTGGAGTGACAACCAGGGATTATGAAGGGACGATAAGTCAAATGCTGCCAGACCCTATAGATGCGAGAGGTGTGGTAACTACATCAGTTCCCTATGATGTTAACATATCTATAGATCAATGCCAGGCATGGGCGACTATATCTGGAGCACCTTTCAGTTCCCAAAATCCGGATCCTTTGCACATGACACATGTCTCTTCGAGTAGCGTACCTTGGTGGTATGACGAGTAGCATACCTTGGTGGTATGAATCTTCATGATCCGGACAAGTAGAGTTTTGAGGCAGGTATTCTTTGGGTATCTACCTTTATTATTGTACTTTGACGTGAGTTTGATAACTCAGATTTTTATAGTAAACTTTAAATTTAATTAGACACATTACTTGTAGGAGCGACCTCCTGGTCGCGACCAGGAGGTCGCTCCTACAGAAGAGGAAGAGAAGAGGGAAGGATGGATGCGTCGGGAATCGGAATCCCTCCTACTTTACACACCCAAACTATATTCACAGACAACACACATTGTGATCTTATACCATTTCTGGTAATTAGAGTCCGATTTATAAAATCTCTTTAATGTAGCACAAACTTTATGAGGAATAAGTAAATATTTCGGTAATTCTATTTTACCCAAACCCGGTAGGCGGGGATTGGTATATGTCATTCATACCGTTGATTCCTTGAATTGGATCTTTCTCAAAAATTGCCGAATTAATAAATTAATCTTCATTCAGTTAGTCCGGTATTTCAAGCCATGTACAATCACAATTCATGTGATAAACACTTATAGATTTTGAACTACCGAGATAAGTCCTGCTTTTTCTCTCCCCACTGTGTGGGCAAGTTCCCCTGTGGTGAAACAGGCAACGCGCCTTCTATCCAGTCTGGAAACTTCTCATCCCGTATATCTCGTGTCAACTGTTTGATACTCCGTGTCTTAAACTCATAGCGATAGAGATTATAAATCTTCGCATTAGGGTTATCCAATCGCTTCAGTGCGAAAAGTAGTGCTTGGTCATACTCTATCCAGCAGACCCCCGCAGTCAGCGCATCCTTGCCGAATTTGTCATGAACCTCCTGAATAATCTGTATTTCACCGCCGATGCGCGCAACGGACATCCAACACGTGCGGTCCTTACCCTTCCACGAGCAGTCCATAAATACAATTCGTTGTCCATCGGCAGACCAGCGCGGGAAAAACCTCATAATCACCTTATCAGCCCCCGCTTGTGGGTTAGGGAAGATGGGCTGCTGCTCGCCATCGGCAGACATCACGTATATATTTTTATGGGTTAACCCCGCAGCGAACCCCGGTCGCCTGACAAGATTGTTTATAAACTTTTCATAAACAATCTGGGTGCCATCGGGCGACCAGTCGGGAGCACCTGCACCCGGCTCCCCTTCAATGCCAGTTAACTGCGTGACAGCAAGCGTTTCCAGGTCTACGACATGCACCTCATATCTTCCACTTCGTCCACTCGTAAAGGCGATTTTTTTTCCATCGGGCGACCAATTGGGATGACGATCTTCTGACAGTGTGGTTTTTGTGAGCCTGCGTCTATTCGTGCCATCATCGTTCCTGATGTATATGTCGCCATCTACACAATAGGCAATTTTCGCATTAGCAACAGTTACCCCCGCTAAAATGAGCAGACACCAGCTAAGAAAAAGGATGCGAATGTGTGAGAGAACAAATATCTTTAAATGTTTCATCTGGACATATTATTTTAAAATTTATTTTCTAAAACGAAAGTAATTGCCTCCAATTTTGCTCACCTTTTACCATAGGGGTTACCAATATTTTTATCCAACATGCAAAGGTACGCTTTCCCTAACTTTGCCAAAGCTCTCTGTGCCAGCTGACTAACGCGTCCTTCCGATATTTCAAGGGATTCGGCAATCTCAACACCACTTAACTCCTCAAAAAACTTGAGTTCAATCACACGACGTTCATTTTCTGAGAGTTTCACCATGAGGTATGGTAAATTTCTCCGTAGTGTCTCCACTTCAAGTTGTCTAATGACTGTATCTGCTATATTCTCTATGGCACACGCCTCATGCATCAAACTAAAAAGAAGTGGATTATCATTGTCACCCGTATCTGTAAGCGAATACATTTCATGAGGATAAGGTAAATGTTGTAACACTTTTCTTCGCTCTCCCCATAACCTTGTACAGACACGACTCTTAATGAACGTTGTAAAACTCGCACCGCTCGGGTGATCAGGGTCATACTTCGGTGTTTCCTCTATAATCGTCATAAAAGCTAATTGAAAAAAATCTTCCTTATAACCCTTCAAGTATGAACTCTTTCCTTGAACACAAGATACACAATCGTCTACTGATGTTTTCGCAGTCATAACATCTGCAGGATCAATACTAAACGGACATTTTCCTCTGTTATGTGGTCCTCTTGGAAGTTGCATGTATTTACCTCCTTCAAGGCGAATTACGAGAAAACGAAATAATTCTACACAAACAATATAGTCTCTATTTAATTATATACGATTAGACAAAAATTCTTTAGTACTTTTTTCAATTTCAAAAAAAAGCTAAAGGTTTTTGATCTGAATCTATGTAACTTAATATAATATAAGCAACTCTATAACTTCCCATTTTTAGGAGGTAATTATGTTTTATGGGTTCTTTACCAACAGATGGATTCTTATGGGGATAGGCTTTCTAATTATATTTGCCGGTCTGTGTTATCTTTTCTATCAATACACGACCGCACCTTATAGGAAAGACGCAGCTCTACATCAAGAGAAAATCCATCAATACAAAAAGCAACGAACAGGAACGATTGGCGATCCATCAGCATCAGAACAGGTAACCGATTCAAATGTAGGTGGTATTGAGCAAAATGCTAAGGAACCTATCAAAGACACATCGTCCACGATAGATAAGACAGAATCAACAAAAACGCAAGCCTATGCAGCACCACAGACCACAGAAACGGTTGATACAGAGAATACGCCAGTGTCACCTTTCGGTTTTGGACCCTACCCAGAACTGGGAGACTATCCTCATGAAGTAATATGGACTACGAATACACCAAGTTTAGAACTCCTAACTCGAGTATTAATTAAGTTATGGAATGAAGGCGAGAGAAACTTTATAGGAGGAAGCATTAGCAACGGTAAGGTCTATCCTCATTACAATGATGTAGTGTATTACAAATTTACACCTATTAGAGACAAAGAAGGAAATATAAGAGGAGGTACCACAGAAACTCTTTCAGGTCCACATGTTAGATATAATAAATCGGATTTAACAAATCCTCCACCAGGTCTACGCGTTTTAGATTTAGATTCTTCAGGTATAGATCCATATAAATACCTGAATATACGTTAATAAGGAGAAAAAAATGGCTAAGAAACTTTTTGCTTTTACACTCATAACGGTATCCTCAGTTTTTATAATTACAATGTTCAATGGAGACGCACATGATAGCTATCCTATAGATGACCTATTACCCTCAAGTGAATATGCAGATGTCCATGGACAGGTTTTTGGTGGATTTGGGAGGCATGATACAGATTTAAAAAAAAGCTAAAGGTTTTTGATCTGAATCTATGTAACTTAATATAAGCAACTCTATAACTTCCCTTTTTTAGGAGGTAATTATGTTTTATGTGTTTTTTACCAACAGATGGATTCTTATGGGGATAGGCTTTCTAATTATATTTGCCGGTCTGTGCTATCTTTTCTATCAATACACGACCGCACCTTATAGGAAAGACGAAGCTCTACATCATGAGAATATCCGTCAATACAAAAAGCAACGAACAGTAACGATTGACGATCCATCAGCATCAGAACAGGGAACCGATTCAAATGTAGGTGGTATTGAGCAAAATGCTAAGGAACCTATCAAAGACACATCGTCCACGATAGATAAGACAGAATCAACAAAAACGTCCACCTATACAGCACCACATACCACAGAAACGGTTAATACGGAGGATATGCCAGTGTCACCTTTCGGTTTTGGACCCTACCCAGAACTGGGAGATTATCCATACAAAGTAATATGGAAGAATAAAGATACTCCCAGGGCCGAACTCCTGACTCGAGTGTTAATTAAGTTATGGAATGAAGGCGAGAGAAACTTTCGTGGGGGTAGCACACACAACGGAAAAGTCTATCCTCACTACAATGACACAGTTTATGTCACATTTTCCCCGATTAAGAACAAAGATGGAAAAACAATAGGAGAGTCCTCACATATCAAATCGGGTCCTCACGTTCAGTTCACACGGGTGGATTTAAAAAATCCACCACCAGGTCTACGTGTTTTAGATTTAGAATCCTCAGGTATTGATCCGTATCAGTATCTCAACTTACGATAAAATAGGAGAAATAAGATGGCTAAAAAATTGTTTGCTTTTACACTCTTTACTCTATTCACAGTCTTTACAATCGTCCTATACAGTGGACACTCACATGATGAGTATCCTCATAACAATGACCTACCCTCAAGTGAATATGCAGATGTCCACGGACAGGTTTTTGGTGGATTCGGAGGGCATGATACAGATGTTCATGTTCACGGTATCACCTTTGCACACTGGGACCGAGAAGGGAATTACACAATACTTCTCACAGCAAGCGGTGAAGATCCTGTCTCTGCTCAAGATTCTTTTGATGAAGGAGTTCGTGAAGAAAGAGACCTTACTTTCGCTACAGCGGAAATAAACCGAGTAGCTATGGGTTGGACAGCCAGCGCTACTCTTGAAATTAAGAAAAACGATAGCACGGTTATTCATAGGGATTACGATGAGAAAAAGGCGGAAAAAGCAGGAGAGAATGATGACTGGAAAGAAGGTGCAAATTCCAGTCCTGGATTAAAACCCAAAAATGGTTCTTATGCAGCGAATCCAGGTGATTCCCATGAAGCAGTTCTTATCACAGATGCACCATACAGTTCGGTCACTTGGTATGTGAATGCTCCTGGTGATGTTTCAGGTACGCTTGGTTCCAATATGGGGTCAACTTACGCGCAAGACAGTGGATCAACAGAAGCATCTTTTAGTTACACATTTCCCAGTGGGGCTATGCATACAGGAGATTATACAATTACAGCCTATATATATAGAGCAAATCAGACTGTATATCAAGAGAGCTACACTGTTACGGTTCAATGAATGGATATTCATATCACAAACCAACAAAACGTAGTGTCTTTTACATGACTTAATATTTTATTTCATGTTTCACCTTAATCCTGTCTCTGAATAGGTACTGCACCGATGCATAACCTGATCAGGGACAGGATTACTTGTATGAACGAACATTTGAAACTCAATTTAAATCTTCATATGCCACATGTGGGATACAATAAAGAACACATCGAAATCACCTTCGGGTTTCAGCAGTAAAAAGGGATATATCAAGGCAGCACGGAAATGGATTTGAAACTACCGGGATAAGGTCTGCTTTTTCTCTCCCCACTGTGTTGGCAACTTCCCCTGTGGTGAAACAGACAACCCACCTTCTATCCAATCAGGATACTCCTCATCCCCCAGCGTCAGTGTCAACCGTTTGAGGTTTCCCGTCTCAAAATCATATTTATAGAGATCATAAGTTTTCGCATTAGGGTTGTCCTTTAGAATTACGGAGAGAAGGAGTGCTTTGTCATTCTCTATCCAACAGGTGGATCCGATCAGCAAGTTTTCTCCGAGTTTGTCATAAATATCCTGAATGACCTGTATCTCGCCACCGATAAACATCACGGAGAGCCGACATGTAAATTCTTTTTTCCAGGTGCAATCATCAAATACGATCCGTCGTCCGTCTGCGGACCAACGTGGGAAGAACCGCATGGTAACCGTGTCCGCACCAGGCTTCGGATCGGGAAGAAGGGGACGCTGATTTTCACCATCCGCCGACATCACATAGATATTTTTATGGGATAACCCAGCGCCGAACCCCGGTCGCCTGACCAGATTGTTTATAAACTTTTCATAAACGATCTGGGTGCCATCGGGTGACCAGTCGGGGGCAGTAGAACCCAGTTCACCTTCAATGCCAGTTAACTGCATGACAGCAAGCGTTTCAAGGTCTACGACATGCACCTCATATCTTCCACTTCGTTGACTCCGAAAGGCGATTTTTTTCCCATCGGGCGACCAAGACGGATATGCGTCTCCGATGTCGTCATGGGTAAGCCGTTGGAGACCCTTTCCGTCTGCGTTCATAATGAACAATTCACCGGAGGTTTGAGACTTCTTCTTGTCCATTAGCCTGATAAAGGCAATTCTTTTTCCATCAGGCGACCAGTTGGGGTAAAGGTCTTTCCCCATCGTGTTTTTTGTGAGTCTACGTCTATTAGTGCCGTCATCGTTTCTGACGTATATATCACCATCTACACAATAGACAATTTTCGCATCAACACAAACTGTCGCATCGGTAAACAGGAGCAGACAACAGATAAAGAAAAGGATACGGATGCGTGAGAGAACAAATATCTTTAGATGTTTCATCGGTGGATACCCCCTACACCTATGAGTCTTAAAGGCAAGCGGTGCAGGTAATCCCGCACCGCTTACGCTGTTATACTATTTCTAAATGATTATGTAGGATTATTTATAGGTCGGATAGAGTTTACGGAACCCATAGGTGTCAATTTAAGCGTTAGACACATTGTCTGAGGAAATTACTCTGGTACTGACTAATGTAGATAGAATTTAACTACCAGACTTTTCTGTCTCAAGAGCAGGATATACTTCTACATCGGATGGTAAAATAGGTAAACCCACATAAAAAGTCAACCAATCACCACAAAGTTCAATAGACATGAGTTCCTCATTCTCTGTGACATATTCATGGAGTTCTGTTTCAAATTCCTCTTTACCTTGGACATCCGTAACCGTAAGTTTAGCAGAGATTATCTCTTGTCGATTATAAACAACTTCGATTTCCCCTTCTTCATTATCAGGATCAGGATAGAAAAGTGTCATAACGTCAGGTAAAGGATCTCCAAGTTCTTGTTCACCATCTACGATCCACCGAGACGTTTCATATTCATCCTTTGTACCCGGTATATGGTCAACACCGAGTATAACCTCTTCCTCAGCATCCTTTATGTGATACATATAGCGTAGAAGAGCTTCACCTTCATACTTTTTTCGGGTAACAAGTTTAAAAGCATGTGAGGTATCACCTGTTTCTTCAAAAGTGGTTAGATCCGATAACTCAATCATGCTGTTGATAGAAATATCAACCAATTCATGCTTGAGGGGTGTTCTATCCTTTTCCTCTTTCTGCTTACCAAAAAGGGATTTACCCTCTTTCCGACCAAATAATGCCATGATTCACCTAAAAATAACCTTTGTTATACAATACTAACATGATGACACCGACAACCAAAAGACTCCCAAAAATAAGAAGAAACCATGTTCCACCAGAGGTCTTCTTTTGAACAATTACCTTTTGTGTAACTGGCGGGGCACGTTGAGAATTCGAGGTTACATTTGGTGTTTCAGCAGATGCAAAAAGTTCCTCCTTCAATGCCTCTTCATCAGGAAGTTCTTCAACAGTGACTACCTCAACATCATCCCCGTAGAACTTATCAGGATTCTCCTCAACATAACTTGCAATGTAGTTCTCATCCTTGTTTGTGCCGGGGTCTACATAATTAGGATTCTCTTCAATCCCTTGGCTTTCATAATATGCCTTATATTTTTCATATTCCGCTTGCTTCTCAGCAGACCAGTGGGAACGGTCATAATCTCTATGATGATAATGCCATAAATAACTATGTCGAATTGAATGATTGTAATAGTCATGGAAATAGATATTAAACATTAGGTTATTAAACGCCATTGAGGCAGCAAGCGAATACATCGAATATCCACCCATAGGATAATAACCACCGAAATTGTTCACAGTAATGGTTGATCGTTGTTGTCTTCGAGCTTGTGCAGTTTGTCGATTTGCTCTTGTATTCTGTCGTTTCAAACTACGGTTTTCAGCTTTAAGTTGTCGTACCTGCTTCCGATTCTGAGCAGTCGTTCGGGATTGTTGTGAACGAGATGCAGTTGTGTTTCTTGTTGAAGCGGTGTTAGTCGTCTTTCCTCGTGTTGTTGCAGTTTGTTTCTGACGGGCTGCCGAACTTGCACGTGTAGAGGTAGATTTTGATGTTCTACTTCCACTATATGTACTACGTGTACTACGTGTACTACGTGAAGGGGCTTTATAGGTCTTTGAACTACGGCTGTAACTACGACTTGTATTGCGACTGTAACTACGACTGAAACTTCTTCCAAAACTCCGTCCACCGAACCCACGCCGACTTTCTACAATATCGGGTGCTAAACTAAATAGGAACAGAATAATAGCAGCGTATGATAATAATCGCTTACATGTCGAGGTATGATTTGATAAGTGCTGTATTATACGTTTCATACTGAGATTCCTCCTCAGTGGTCTTACGAAACTTGACAATAAGATCTAAATTTGTTACACTAATAAAACTCTAAAACTAATATGTGCCTGTAGCTCAGTTGGATAGAGCGTCAGCCTCCGGAGCTGAAGGTCGGGCGTTCGAGTCGCCCCAGGCACGTTTGTATTTCTTTTCGGTTAAACAATCCTATTTATTAATTCTATCATTCAATTAAAATTATCTTATCATGAATGGAATTGGGTGTCAAGGTCATTGATAGATAGCAGTGGGTAAAGATGATGCTATTAACAGACATTAAATGAATCGAATCAAACATTTTTATAAAAAACTTTAAAAAAATGAAGAAAACACCTATCTCAAACAACTAACAACTATAAACCAACAACTACCAAACTAAAAACTAATGACTATCTATAAAAACGATCCTAATTACAAAATTCCATATACGTCAAAAATGCGTATCTTTTTAACCGGTGGAAATGCCAAAATCAGGAAGCACAACAATAACACAAAATCACATTTTTTCGAATTTCTTATAAAGACAATTTAAAGCGGAATAAAGTCAGTCTATGACAAGGGTTACAGGGGTAATTTACACCAATTTCAATGTCACACCGTGTGACAAAAAGTGTAACTTTTTTCATTTTTTCGACGCCATAGAGTAATCCAACATCAAGACGATCTACTGTCTGAGTATTTAGGATTAAATGCCTATTTTAGACTAAATTTTTTGTCTGCATATTAGGATTAACAATTCTAATTCATGGGAAACTGAGTCTCTAATGATAAGTCTATTTTTATTCAGTTTTGTATATCAAAAATACCGTACTCCAGCGGAGTACTATGTCTATAGAAAATAATATCTGAATAGTCTGGCACTCCAGCGGAGTGCTATGTACCAATACACTTTGTATGAAAACATATAAGTACTCAATACACAATTGAGTTATATCACAATTAACGAATGTGATTCACGGAAAATTGGTATAGCTTAAATTATAAACCCTTATAGAATAAGGCTTCGTAAAATTGCTCCGTGAAGGTTTCCGTGAAAGTATAATCATCTCAATTCGCAAAAATTAACACGTTTTTTCTAACACAATCTTAACATAAAACTGGAAAGGTCAATGGATGGATAATTCAAATCTTGGGATGAACAAGACACAAGCAGGGATATTAGGTCTCATAGGCGTAGTAATTTTTGTGTCTGGATCTCTTCTAACCTATTTCAGATCTTCAGATTCATTAATTGGTCTGATTTTAATTAACATTGGTTTATGGATTCATCTATACACTGTATATTTTTATGGAATCACCAATTATCCGAAGTGGCTACTCAAAATCTGTGTATGGGGTAACTGTGGTGTGAGCATTGGACTAATATTCATGCTTATTTTGCCGCAGTTTCGATAACATTAATCACATTAAAAAAACGAGTTTCTTACTATCACAGTATAACATCAGAAATTAGAATCTGTTAGAAAGGAAAACATGGCACTTGATGTTCGCGACCCACGACTATTAGATTTAGTTGATGAAGAAGCAGAAATAAAACAATTGGCAACAGGATGTAAATTTACAGAGGGACCTTTATGGAATTCTATCGGTAGATATCTGATTTTTAGTGATATTCCAGCAAACAAAATCCGTCGATGGGATGCAGAGTCCGGGATGACAGATTTTAGAGATCCCTCCGGCAATTCAAATGGCTTAACCTATGATAAGGGTGGACACTTGATTGCTTGTGAACACGGAAATCGCCGCGTTTCACGTACAACAGCAGATGGAGATGTCATTACCATTGCATCACACTATGAAGGTAAACGTTTGAACAGTCCCAACGATGTGGTTGTGAAATCTGACGGTAGTATCTATTTTACCGATCCACCATACGGATTATCTGGCAAAGAATCTGAAAAAGAGCTTGATTTTCAAGGAGTCTACCGTTTATCACCTGATGGGACAAATTTGACTCTTCTTGTGGATGATTTTGATAGACCCAACGGAATCTGTTTTTCACCGGATGAATCAATTCTATATATTAATGATACCAAGCGTATGCACATTCGCGCATTTGATGTACAGACGGATGGAACAATCACAAATGATCGTGTATTTGCTGTAGAAGAGGGAGATAACGGTGTCCCCGATGGAATGAAAGTTGATCGCCAAGGGAATGTATATCTAACTGGACCGAATGGGATATGGATCTTTGCACCAGATGGGACACACCTCGGGATAATAATTGTACCAGAACGGACTGCAAATTTAGCATGGGGTGGTGATTTTTGGAAGAGTTTATTTATTACCGCAAGTACGTCTGTGTATCGGATTGAGTGTAAAGCTGAGGGGATAGCGGTATCATAATGAAAGTAAATATTAAAAGAATTGATAAATCGCTTCCATTACCGAAATATGAAACCCAAGGATCGGTAGGATTTGACCTGCTGTGTCGTGAATCCGCGGAGATTGAACCGAAAAGCATCGAATTAATACCAGCGAACGTTATTGTAGAAACCCCACAAGGTTATATGTTGATGTTGTGTATGCGGAGCAGTTCCCCAAGAAAATACGGTCTAATGATGGCACAGAGTGTAGGAATAATCGATACCGACTATTGTGGTGAAGATGATGAGATAAAAATTCAAGTTTACAATTTTACAGATGCACCAGTGAAGGTTGAAAAAGGTGATAGAATTGCACAAGCTATATTTGTTAAAGTTGCTACTCCTGAATGGAATGAGGTGGAACAGATGTCTGGCACATCAAGAGGGGGTTTTGGAAGTACAGATCATAGGTAACCTTATTTCTGTATAGACGTTTTTATGCAGGAAATAGTTAAACTTTCTGGGAGCGATAATAGTCAACATGAAACAGTATATTGAAGGACTTCAACAGATTTTAGAGGCAGGTGTAGATAGAGAGGGTAGAAACGGGAAAACACGTACCTTATTTGGCATGCAGATGCGATATAATTTGGAAGATGGTTTCCCAGCGGTCACTACAAAGAAACTTGCTTTCAAATCAGTTAAAGCGGAATTATTAGGATTCTTACGAGGGTACGACCACGTAAAACAATTCCAAAAACTTGGTACAAAAATTTGGAATGCAAATGCTGAGGCATGGGGACGCGATGGTGCGCTCGGTTGTATCTATGGTGTTCAATGGCGACGTTGGCGGAAAGAGAACGGAAGAATTGATCAGTTGGCAGAGGTAATTGAACAAATCAAGACGAATCCAAATAGTCGTAGGCATATTGTTACTGCTTGGAATCCAGCAGAATTAGACCAGATGGCACTCGCACCATGTCATATGTTTTTCCAATTCTTTGTAGCAGATGGGAAGTTATCATTACAGATGTATCAGCGGAGTTGTGATATGTTTTTGGGTGTCCCTTTTAATATCGCATCCTATTCACTACTTCTATCAATGGTAGCACAGATTACAGATCTTCAACCGAGTGAATTTATACATACTTTAGGGGATGCACACATCTACCATGCACATTTTGACCAAGTGAAAACACAGATCAAACGGCAACCCTTACCCTTACCAGAACTTATCCTTAACACGGATGTAACTGCTATTGATAATTTTAAAATGCAAGATATCCAGTTAAATGAGTATCACCATCACGATCCAATTCGTGCTGAGATGTTAGTCTAAGGAAGAACGCCAATGGCAGAGGATCAAACAGTGGTCTCAGAGAAAAAACGTCCGTTTGACAATTCCACTTTAATTGATCGTTAATCATTTCCTTACATACCTCCAGAGAACAACTGATGAGAGTATTGATAATACACATAGTTAGTTTTATATTGCTGTGTAGTAGTTGTAGCGTCAAACAAGAACTGCATTATGATGGGTTCATTGGGAATAATGATCGATGTACGGTTGAAGTATCATTACCAAAGAAGTGGAAAATAGTAAATGCTCAACTTAAACCCAATCAGTTGAACCTTGAATACGATAGGGGTAGTGGTATAGAGAAACAGACTTTTTCACTTTCACACCAAAGTCCTGAATTAGATAGTAATATGCAATTCAGAGGTGTCAACAAGTTAGATGGCTCCACTTTGTTGTATTTTACTAAGGTGGATGATTTGCAACTTATTCATCGTTTACAACTCTCAACAGCAAATATTTCCACAGGATTAAGGATGCAAGAGAAATATGCTATTTTTCGCACAGGAAACTGGCTTATGATTCATTTTACAATTGAAAATACTTCCGTTGGGAATCTTATCTTTACCAATCTACGGAAAAAGTTCTATAGAGGTGCTGATACGGACCAGAGAGTTACTTTTAAAATTATCGATGATACATTAGTTTTTGATTTTGGTGAAAATTACTCAGAGAAACGGAGGTTTCCAATTCAGGGGTTAATAGAACCACATGAAAGACTTGGAAATAATGGCGGTGCTAACAGTTTCAGCAACAATAAACTTAGTTGGACATGGCACTATCAAATTGATTCAAAGCAGTGATATTTTAATGAGATAAATTTCATTAAAAATTGGAGTATTTGTTATAGTGCGGGTTTCAATGATTGCAGCAATGGATAAAAACCGACTCATAGGCAACGGTCCACGTATCCCATGGAAATTACCTGCTGATCTACGTCATTTCAAAGATATGACGATTGGTAAACCTGTAGTTATGGGACGTAAGACATTTGAAACGCTTCCGAATCCGTTAGCAAACCGACAAAACATCATCCTTACACGCAATCAGGATTATGAAGCACCTGAAGGTTGTATTATTTCTCATTCTGTTGAGGATGTTCTAAAGACTGTCGAAACACTTTCTGATAATGAAGAATTAGAATTGATGATATGTGGTGGGGCTCCAATATACGAAGCCTTCCTACCTTATGCAAGTCGGTTATACCTCACACAGGTTCATGCTATATTTGAGGGAGATGTCTATTTTCCAGCATTTGATATTGAAGATTGGGATGAAATAGAACGTATTGACTGTGAAAAAGATGAAAAGAATCCACACGCTTACAGTTTTCTTTTTTTAGAAAAGAAATAGAAAAGTATTATTTATTGGAGTACGCTGTGTTAAACTTGTGTATGCTTTCTGGTTCATTTGAATACGATTCAGAAGAATCTTTGACTATATTTAAAAGCTTTATCGAGAAAAATTATCCGATCCAAGCTAATTTAATCGTCTACCAATCTGAAGATGATGATCCCTCCTTGGAAGCAATAAATGATGCCGATGTGTTATTGGTGTATACAAGACGTCTTAATACAGAAGGTGAATCCCTAAATCTCTTTCAATCCTATTGTGAACAAGGAAAACCTATAGTTGGGATAAGAACTGCAAGCCATGCATATCAGAACTGGTTGGAATTCGATAAGGTTGTGTTAGGTGGAGATTATCAAGGACACTACGGGCACGGTCCCACTGTCCGTTTAGAAGATATTTCACAAAGTCATCCTATTCTGAGGGATATACCTGAATTTGTAAGTTATGGAAGTCTATATAAAAATCCATCTCTTAGTGATGATACATCTGTATTGTTGATGGGACACACGGATGAAAATACCGAACCGGTGGCTTGGACACGTTTGCATAATGCTGGTAGGATATTCTATACATCTTTGGGACACCAACAGGATTTCGAGTTGGAACCATTTTTGCAATTTATCGCACAAGGCATATTATGGGTATCAGAACAGATTTAAAATAATCTCAAAAACTAATTCTATACTATAGTTTGGACAATTTCTGAGAGGTGCTACACCTATATTCACAGTGTTTCTGTTTTTCACCACGTTACTCACGCCAATCCGACTCTGAGAAAAATAAACTCGGATGGACTAAAGTGTAGCCCCAGCGGGGCGAAATGTGTGTAGAAACGTCATACCTCCCAAGGTCCAAGCCCCAGCGGGGCGAAATGTGTATCGCTTAAAACTGTCCAAACTATTGTAATTCTATAAGGAAGGAAAGGACTTATTTAGTTACCTCTGTGTTTCACAGAGGTATTTTTGGTATGGAAAAACTAACGATTGTCAATGGTGATATCTATACCCCTACATATTTCGGTCAAGGGAATATCGTCATTCAAGATGGAAAAATATCAACGATTACGAAAGAAAATCTACCTCCATCAGAAGAGGAAATTGATGCCGCGGGATGTTACGTAATCCCAGGATTGATAGACGGATTAATCCATGGGGGAGGTGGTCTTGATAGCATGACGGGCAAAGTTGAGGATATTGAAACAATAGCACGAGCACATGCAGCAAATGGAGTCACCTCGTTGGTAGTTGGTATCTCCTCTGGAAGTATGGAGCAGATAAACGCATCCCTAACAGCAATCGCCCATGTTGCTGATCAACCCGTAGAAGATGGTGCGCGGATCATCGGTTCGTATGTTGAAGGGAAATTTGGAAGTCTTGAGAAAAATGGGGCACAGAATGCGAAATATATCACGCCACCAAACTTTGAAGAATTTCATTCTATGTGGGCAGCTTCAGACGGTACATTGAAAGTTATTTCTGTCGCACCTGAAAACGATAGGAATTTACAGTTTATCAAACACCTAAATACATTTAAGGCAGATGCATATAATGACATAGTCATTGCCATGGGACACACTAATGCTACATATCAACAAGCGATGAATGCTTTTGACGCTGGGATCACACGAGTAACACATACGTTTAACGGTATGAGTGGAATGCATCACCGAGACCTTGGTGCCCTTGAAGCGGTCTTTTCACATCCGAATATACATGCCGAATTGATAGTGGATGAACACCACGTACACTCCTTCTGGGGAAAACAACTTATTGACCATAAAGGGATTAAAGATGTTGGATTGATTACAGATTGTACTGAGCATGCTGGAATTTCAACAGAAGAATGGCAGGAAGATGCAGTTTATGTATCTGAACTTGATGCATACAGAATTAATGGATCAGAAGATTCAGAATCACAGAAATATATAAGAGATGGTGCAATGTGGTTGGATGTAGGGGAACCTACGGAACGTCTTGCCGGGGCGATAATTACCTTGATGGATGGTGTCCGTAATGTAATGAGGTGGGGATATTCATTAGAAGAATCCTTGACAATGGCAACGTTAACACCCGCACAAAATTTAGGTGTAGATGATCGTATTGGGTCAATTGCACAAGGTAAAGAAGCTGACGTTGTGATTGTAGATAAGAATTTGGTTGTTCAAACCTTAATACTACGCGGAAAAGTACTTAAATCATAATTATTTCTCCAATCCATAAAAAATATATATATATAATTTCAGTAATTTTCATATTATAATTTGACAATTTGTAGAATCGCGAGTATAATAGTAAGGTTTTGAGTGGTATAGTAGGTTTCGAATATAGAAACAAACAGGGGGCATTCAATTTGGAAACAGTCTAACGTCGTTTTCGCAGCAACGTTATAGTGTATTCTATTGAATAAAGCCTTGTAAAGGCTTTTTTCTTTTGTAGAAGCCTTAAGTTCAAACTTAGAGTCGTTATCAGTGAGGTTTGGAGATGCCGACAATTAATCAATTAATTAAGAAGCCACGCAAGAAATATCGTAAGAAAACAAAATCACCAATCCTACAACAGTGTCCACAACGCAGAGGGATCTGTTTACAGGTTAAAACGGTAACACCAAACAAGCCGAACTCCGCTCTACGGAAGGTGGCTCGTGTCAGGTTCACATCCTCTGCTGATGAAGCAACTTGTTATATTCCAGGGATTGATCACAATTTACAGGAACACTCAGTTGTTTTGGTTCGTGGTGGACGGGTTAAGGATTTGTCAAACGTAAGATATCACATTGTTCGTGGAAAATTAGATACTGCTGGAGTAGAAAACCGTCGCCAAGGACGTTCAAAATATGGCGCACGGAAACCCGGTTAATTTGTATGTTAATCGACTGGGAACGAGCATGGATGCTCGTGAATTCTGGAGGAATTATAGATGCCAAGACGCGGTAACGTCGCAAAAAGGGAAGTCAGTGCTGATGCTGTTCACAACAGTAAATTAGTATCAAAGTTTATTAATCATCTGATGTGGGATGGTAAGAAGGGCACAGCACAACGGATTGTTTATTCCAGTTTTGATATTATTTCAGAACGCACAAATGAAGAAGGGTTTGAGGTATTTCGTCAGGCTATCAATAATGTTAAGCCTGTGTTAGAAATACGTCCAAGGCGCGTCGGAAGTCAAACATATCAAGTCCCTGTGGATGTAAAAGCAGAACGACGTACTACATTGGCAGTTAACTGGATTATTCAATCTGCAAGAGATCGCGGTGAAAAAGGAATGGCAGCCCGATTGGCAGCTGAATTAATGGAAGCATCTCAGAACGAAGGTGCTGCAATTCGAAGAAAACAAGAACAACACCGAATGGCAGAAGCTAATAGAGCATTTGCTCATTATAGATGGTAAGGTCATCATAAATAGACAACGGAAATTGTGAAACGGTGTCATAATTAACCGACGAAATAAGGAGTTTAGAACTGTGTCGGACAAGAATCAAAAGACAACAAACCGAACAACCCTATCTAATACTCGGAATATCGGTATCATGGCTCATATTGATGCCGGTAAAACTACTGTAACCGAACGTATCTTATATTATACGGGAAGGGTATATCGTATCGGTGAGGTTGATGATGGCACGACCACAATGGATTGGATGGTACAAGAACAGGAACGCGGAATTACTATTACCGCTGCATCAACAACATGTCGTTGGAAAGACCATCAAATTAATATTATAGATACACCCGGACATATTGATTTTACCGTCGAAGTAGAAAGGTCGCTTAGAGTTCTGGATGGAGCTGTCGCTGTATTCTGTGCGGTTGGAGGTGTGGAACCACAATCCGAGACTGTCTGGCGGCAAGCAGATAAATACGAAATACCAAGGATTGCTTTCATCAATAAGATGGATAGAACGGGTGCAGATTATTTTCGTACTGTTGAAATGATGGGTGAACGGTTAGGGGCAACTGTTGTACCACTTCAAATACCAATTGGATCCGCTGAACAATTTAAAGGTATTGTTGACCTTATTTCAATGAAAGGTCAACTGTGGGATGAAGGAAGTCTTGGAGCTGTGATTCATGAAACCGATATTCCACCTGAGATGGAAGAAATGGCACAAGAATACCGAGAACACCTAATTTCTGTCATTGGAGAATGTGATGATGAACTGGCTGACAAATATCTTACGGGTGCTGAGTTTACCCCTGAAGAAATTAAGAATGGATTACGCCAAGCAGTTATAAAGGAGAATGTTGTTCCTGTCCTTTGTGGTACTGCATTAAAAAACAAAGGGGTTCAGCCATTACTGGATGCTATTATTTCATATCTACCTGCACCCACAGATGTAAAACCTGTTGTAGGTATAAATCCAAAATCAGAGGAAGAAGAAGACAGACCCGCTGATAAAGATGCACCGTTCTGTGCCTTAGCATTTAAAATTACTACTGATCCACATGTTGGAAAACTTACATATTTGAGAGTTTACTCCGGTGTGCTAAATAAAGGCGATACTGTTTATAACAGTAAAACTGAAAAATTTGAACGGATCGGCAGGTTAATGCAGATGCATGCTAACAAACGGGAAGAACATCAATCCGTAGCTGCTGGTGATATTGTGGCTGCCATTGGTCTAAAAGATCTAAGTACAGGTGATACGATATGTGATCCTACAGCTCACATCGCATTAGAAACTATGGAATTCCCGCTTCCTGTGATGTCTGTATCAGTGGAACCCCGTTCACAATCAGATATTGATAAATTAAATCTCGCTCTTTCAAAATTAGCTGAAGAAGATCCAACATTTAAAATCCATCAAGATCCGGATACCGGACAGACACTCTTATCTGGTATGGGTGAACTTCACCTGGAAATCATTGTAGATAGACTTGTTAGAGAGTTTAACGTGTCTGCTAATGTTGGCTCACCTGAAGTCGCATATCGAGAAACATTGCTAAAAACAGTTAAGGCAGAAGGTAGATTTGTCCGTCAATCAGGTGGTAAAGGTCTATTCGGACATGTTGTTATTGAGGTCACCCCTCTTGAAAAAGGTGCTGGTTTTGAATTCATTGACGAGACAAAGGGTGGAGTTATCCCACAAGAATATATTCCTGCAGTTGAAAAAGGCATTCAAAATTCAATGAATAATGGTACATTAGCAGGTTATCCTGTTGTAGATGTAGGGATACGTCTATTGGATGGTTCATACCATCAAGTAGATTCTTCAGAAATGGCATTTTCAATTGCTGGATCAATGGCGTTTAAGGAGGCTGCCCAGAAAGCAGGATCAGCATTACTTGAACCGGTGATGGCAGTTGAAGTTATAGTCCCGGATGAGTATCTTGGGAAGGTGATCGGGGATCTTAATTCTCGACGTGCTCATATTAAAGACACAGTGGCACACATTAAATCTCGGATTCAAGTAATTCAAGTAGAAGTGCCGCTATCTGAAATGTTCGGTTATGTTAAATCACTTCGTTCACTAACTCAGGGACGGGCAAACTATACTATGGAATTTGCCCATTATAGAGAAGTTCCTACGAGTGTTGCGGAGACATTAATCTCAAACACAGAAACAGCATCGTAGTTAAGAATTGGTGTTAGATGCTGTCCGCTTATGATGGCAAGAGACCGATAAATCGGTCAGAGTAGATGTAACGGCAAAGTCGAGGGATTTAAACTCATTCGACTATATATTGTGAATGTCCGAATACATTCGGGCACGATTGATGCACTTAGTAAGTCTATTTTGGACACCTATTAACATAAATTCAACTCAGGTTAAGCGATTTTAGCAACTTTTATACCTAAACCTATATATTGGAGTTCGGACAAAAAAATGGCAAAACAAGCATTTGAAAGGACAAAACCACACGTTAATATTGGTACAATCGGCCACGTTGACCATGGTAAGACTACTCTTACTGCAGCAATTACTATGGTTTTATCAAAACTCGCTGATAAAGACTATGTCATGACCTATGAGGACATTGATAAAGCACCCGAAGAAAAAGAACGTGGTATTACGATTAACACAGCACACGTTGAATACGAGACAGAAAACCGACACTACGCTCACGTCGACTGTCCGGGACACGCCGATTACATCAAGAATATGATTACCGGTGCCGCCCAGATGGATGGGGCTATTCTTGTTGTTTCTGCAGCGGATGGGCCAATGCCACAGACACGGGAGCACGTACTCTTAGCAAGACAGGTTAACGTTCCTTCTTTGGTTGTCTTCCTTAATAAGGCTGACATGGTGGATGATGAAGAACTGTTAGAATTGGTCGAACTTGAAGTACGAGAATTGTTAAACGAGTATGAATTTCCTGGGGACGACACACCAATTATTGCCGGTTCCGCCCTTGAGGCAATGGAATCTGCAGGTGATCCAACCAGCGATCAATGCAAACCTATACTCGACCTGATGTCTTCTGTTGATGACTTTATTCCTGAGCCGGTTCGTGATACAGAAAGACCGTTCTTGATGCCAATTGAAGACATTTTCACGATCAGTGGACGGGGTACCGTTGTCACGGGTCGTGTTGAAAGAGGAATTGTTGAAGTCGGAGAAACAATTGAAATCGTGGGACTCCGTGATACACATGAAACTGTTGTTACCGGTGTAGAAATGTTCAACAAGTTCCTTGATGAAGGAAGAGCAGGCGACAACATCGGCGCACTCCTGCGCGGTATTGACAGAGAAGATGTTGAACGTGGACAAGTACTTGCAGTACCTGGTTCCGTTACCCCTCACACAAAGTTTGAAGCAGAAGCCTATATCCTCACTAAAGAGGAAGGTGGACGTTGGAATCCATTCTTTAGTGGGTACCGTCCCCAGTTCTACTTCCGTACAACGGACGTTACTGGCGAAATGAACCTTGAAGAAGGTATTGAAATGATTATGCCAGGTGATAACGCAAAGATTACTGTTGAACTATCAAAACCGATTGCTATGGAAGAACAACTTCGATTCGCTATACGTGAAGGTGGACATACAATCGGAGCAGGTGTTGTCTCTCAAATCATTGAGTAACAAGGATGTCATGTAACATCCGTGCCTTTGTCCGTTGGGTATACAAGTATCTATGTATCTGGTCGAAGGTTCAAAACCAATAGGAACTGACTAATAATTGGTCGAGATTACTTCGACAAGATACATGCTAATATTGTAAAAACGCCTACAAAGGAACGCATTGTTACTATTTGAAGAGGAGACAGGAAATGGACAATCAGAAAATTCGCATAAGACTCAAAGCTTTTGACTACCGTTTGCTTGATCAGTCTGCGAAACAAATCGCAATAACTGCTAAACAAACCCAGGCGAGAGTCTCCGGTCCTATTCCATTGCCAACGAAAAAGCATATCTATACTGTTCAAAGATCGACATTCAAAGACAAAAAGTCTCGAGAACAGTTCGAAATGCGAATTCATAAACGGTTACTGGACATTCTTGAGACTGCCCCAAAGACTGTTGATGCGCTGATGCGCCTTGACCTACCTGCTGGGGTGGATGTCAAAATCACATTACTCTAAGGGAACTTGGATTATGATAAACGGAATTATTGGTAGAAAAGTTGGGATGACCCAAGTCTTTGAGGACACAGGAAAAGCCATTCCAGCCACTGTTATTGAAGCTGGTCCATGCCCCATAGTTCAAGTGAAAACACAGGAACGTGATGGTTACCAAGCAGTGCAGTTAGGATTCGGCAAACGAAAAGAAAACAAATGTAACAGTCCAAGACGTGGACAGTTTGCAAAAGCAGGAATTGAGCCAGTACAAATACTCAGAGAATTTACAGTTGATACGCTTGAAGATGTTTCTGTCGGCGATACTGTCGATGCAAGTTTATTTTCTGAAGGCGAATTGGTAGATGTGACGGGAACATCAAAAGGGCACGGGTTCACGGGGGTCGTTAAACGGTACGGATTTGCCGGTGGTAGAAAGAGTCACGGCGGGGAACAAGATCTCCGGAGAAGTGGCTCTATCGGTGCAAGTGCCACACCTTCACGAGTTTTTAAAGGTAAAAGAATGCCGGGGCGGTATGGGGCAAAAAGACATACTGTACAAAATCTACAAGTTATTCAAGCAGATGCGGAACGAAACTTGTTGGTTGTTAAGGGTGGAATACCAGGACCAACAAATGGATTCATCCTTATAAGGAAGGCAGTTAAACGTTCTGTTGAGAACAGAACTGAAGACTAACATTAAAAAACCATTGTTTTATACCTCGATGACTCTATAGATAGCGGGGTATTTATGACAAGTTTCAGCATATCGGAGAATTATAAAAGAGTTATGGCAACATTAAACGTACACAATCGATCAGGGGAAGTCCTCCACGAAAAAAATCTTGCTGACTCGTTCACAAATGCCGAAGTCAATAATGCTGTTGTACATCAATGTGTAGTGGCATATCTCGCAAATCAAAGACGAGGTACAGCTTCGACGAAAAAACGCAGTGAAGTTAGGGGGAGTGGTAGGAAATTATATCGACAGAAAGGAACAGGTAGAGCACGTGTAGGAGATGCAGGATCCCCAATCCGAGTACACGGTGGTGTTGCTTTCGGACCAAAACCACGCAGTTATCGACAGAATACCCCTAAACAAATACGATTACTCGGTCTAAAATCAGCAATATCAGCTAAATTTCAGAACGAACAATGTATTCTAATTGAAGATTTTAATCTTGAACGTCCCCGAACCAAAGATATTATTTCAATCCTAAATTCATTAACTCTTGAGGGAAAGGTTTTGTTTGTTCTTGACGAACATAGTCCAAATATACATCTTTCGCTGCGTAATATACCGAAGGTAAACTGTTGTACATGGGATATGCTGAATATATATGAGGTGTTGTGGCATGACAACCTTGTGATTACTGAAAATGCCGCAGAAAAACTGCAAGGAAAATTTATGGATCCTGAAGGGGAAGAGAATGAAAGATAAATATCAGGTTATTTTAAGACCTCATATTACAGAAAAGAGCACAATGCTTCGTGAGGATAATAAGTATTCCTTTGTTGTGAGCAGAGATGCAACAAAAACTGATATTCGTCGTGCTGCTGAGGAATTATTTGAAATTCAGGGGAGTATTATCCACGTCCGCACCATGCAGGTTATGGGTAAAGTTAAAGGCAGAATGAATCGTTATCAACGTGGACGACGTCCACATTGGAAAAAAGCTGTTATTACCGTGAAAGAAGGAACTCGCATTCCAGTTTTTGAAAGTATTTAATCTTATGCCAGTGTAGATTCATGATCGTTCCAGTGAATAATTGGGATGCATGAAGATTGTATAAATGAGAGGAATTGAGAGTGGCTAAAACATATTCACCTGTCACACCGAGTCGTCGGTTCATGACGGGATACACCTTTGAAGAGATTACACGACAAAAACCTGAGAAATCTCTTGTTAAGGGTTCAAAGAAAAATGCTGGACGGAACAGCAATGGACGTATAACTGTTCGTAGACGGGGTGGTGGACATAAACGCCGGTATCGTGTGATCGATTTCAAACGTGACAAATTTGGTATTCCAGGAAAAGTCGCAGCAATCGAATATGATCCCAATCGTTCAGCACATATCGCTTTACTTCACTATGCTGATGGTGAAAAGCGATATATTATTGCACCCGTCGGTCTACAAGTTGGAGACACTGTGACATCAGGTGAAGATGCTGAAATTAGTGTGGGAAATGCATTACCTCTTGAGCAGATACCATTAGGGTCGTCTATACATAATATTGAGATGCAACCTGGTAAAGGGGGGCAGTTAGTACGAAGTGCTGGTGGTGCTGCACAATTAGTAGATCGTGAAGGTAAATATGCAAGGATACGACTACCCTCTGGGGAAGTTCGATTGATTCCAGTGAAAGCAATGGCAACTATTGGACAAGTTGGAAATGCTACCACTATCTCAATCGGTAAGGCAGGACGTTCAAGATGGTTAGGCAAACGTCCGAAGGTTAGAGGTGTAGCTATGAATCCTGTTGATCATCCTCACGGCGGTGGTGAAGGTAAGAGTTCTGGAGGAAGACATCCAGTTACACCTTGGGGTGTTCCAACAAAAGGATATAAAACTCGTAATCCTAAAAAGAAATCTGGTCGATATATTATGGCAAAACGTAAATAGTTATATTAAGGAGGCATCTTATGCCACGTTCAATTAAAAAAGGTCCCTATGTAGACGCAAAACTTGCCAAACATATAGCAGAGATGGAACAATCTGGTAGCAAACGGGTTATTCGAACGTGGGCAAGAAGTTCCACTATTACACCAGAATTTGTTGGACATACAGTTGCTATACATAACGGTAAGAAATTTTTCCCTGTCTATATTACAGAAAACATGGTTGGACACAAACTCGGAGAATTTGCACCAACTCGAACATTCCGTTCGCATGCAAGTGGTGGCGGCGGTGTTGCAGCCAGATAGATAGTATTCATGAGTTATATCGGAATGCGGTATTCTATTTTACTTTATGCTGAGTATATTTCGATAAATTGATAAAAGTCATTTGAAACAAGACATTAAACATGATATGTATAAGATCTTGTTAGGAGATACTAATGGAAGGAAGAGCAAAGATTCGGAACGTATCGGTATCACCACGGAAAGCCCGTCTTGTTGCCGACTTAGTTAGGAATCAATATGTTGACGATGCGATGAATCAACTGCTCTTTACACATAAAGCGGCAGCACCAGTTATACATAAGCTGATTCAATCCGCTGTAGCGAATGTTCAATACCAGGAACCCGGTATTGAAGTCGCTGATTTATACGTTAAAGAGATTCGTGTTGATGAAGGAATTACACGAAAATGGATTCGACCCCGTGCACGAGGTATGGCAAATCGCATACTAAGACGACGAAGTCATATCACAGTTGTTGTTGATGAGGAGACCGACGATGATGTTGAGTAAACAATACCACTGCTATTCCTCTATTGTCACAAAAGGGTAAAATCCAACAGGAGGTTTGTGTGGGACAAAAAACTCACCCGCGTGGGTTGCGATTAGGAATAATTGAAACCTGGGATTCAAAATGGTATAGTGACCGAGATTATGCCCAATGGCTACATGAAGATTTTCAGATACAAAATTACATTAAACAGGAATTAATGCGGGCTGGTATCTCAAGAATTGAAATTGAACGGGTCGCTGAAAAATGTAGAATCTACATACATACCGCAAGACCTGGAATTGTAATTGGACGACGTGGTGTAGATTCTGAAAAACTAACAGCTGAAATCGAAAAACTGATTGGTCGTTCGGTTAGTATTGAAGTTAAAGAAATAAAAGTTCCAGAACTTGATGCACAACTTCTCGCTGAAGCTGTGGCAACGCAAATTGAACGTCGTACCAGTTTTAAACAGGCAATGCGGCGAAATATTGCTGTTTCAATGCAAGCAGGCGCACAAGGTGTGAAGGTAATGGTCAGTGGTCGACTTGATGGAAAAGAAATCGCAAGATCAGAGTCCAGCCTTGAAGGACGAGTTCCGTTACATACACTTCGTGCAAATGTCGACTACGGTTTTACAGAAGCAAATACAACATACGGGATCATCGGTGTGAAAACTTGGATCTTCAAAGGGGAGATCTTGGGTGTGCCAGAAGCCTTGGGGGGTGAACCTGAACCTCGACGCCCACAGAGTGGAAGACGCAGATCTTCTGGTAACACACGTAATCAGAATCGACGACAAGACAATCGATCTTCCAATCCAAGGCAAGGAAATCGGCGGAGACAACGAGAACAGAATGACCGAGAACCCCAAAATTAACTTATTTTAGAGTTTATGTTCTCAAGATTGCTACTGATTAAGGAGTTATAAAATGTTAATGCCGAAACGGGTGATGCACCGAAAGGTCCACCGTGGTAAACGTCGGGGTAAACCCCAAAGTGGATCTCAGATAAACTTTGGCGAATATGGGTTACAAGCTATGGAAGCCGGATGGATCACAAGCAACCAGATTGAATCTGGTAGGGTGGCTATCACTCGTGCTGTACGTCGTGGTGGAAAAATGTGGATTAAAATATTTCCACATAAACCTATCAGCAAAAAACCAGCGGAAACTCGGATGGGGGGTGGAAAAGGTGCTCCCGAATTCTGGGTTGCTGTAGTTAAACCTGGACGGATTATATACGAATTAAGTGGTGTTCCACGAGATATCGCAAAAGATGCTATGGAACGGGCTGCTCATAAATTCCCAATTAAGACCAAATTCGTTGCAAGAGGTGAGATATAGAAATGAAAGCTCATGAGGTACGAAATATGTCTAATGAAGAATTGGAGAATGAATTAGAGACTCTAAAAGAGAATCTATTTAACCAAAAAGCAAGAGGAATTCTGGGACAGTTAGAAGACACAACTCTTCTCGGAAAAATTCGAAAAGATATTGCACGGGTCAAAACCATTCAACGTGCACGGGAATTGGAATCCCAGGATTAATAATTATAATAGGACTATTCACTACATTTTGACGTTACCAGCAACTTTGGGACGTTTTGTGACAGATCTTAGAATCTTATGCACAATATTCATAGGAATGTTCCTAATAGAGGATAAATACAACGTGGAAAATAGAAGACACAGAAAAATCCGCACAGGTACTGTCATGAGTAATCGTATGGCAAAGACTGTGACAGTAGCTATAGTACGGAGTTATCAACATCCACTTTACAAAAAGGTTGTGCGTTCGACAAAAAAGGTTCATGCGCATGACGAACAAAATACATGTAACGTCGGGGATGTAGTACAGATCGTTGAAACCCGCCCGATTAGTCGACATAAACGATGGCGAGTCCAATCGATCATATCAGCAGCACAAACTGCAGATGATTAATTCAAAAGGAAGGTACCGCAATGGTTCAGAATTATACTCGATTAACCTGCGCTGATAATACTGGAGCCAGAGATCTAATGTGTATCAGTGTCCTCGGTGGAACACGAAGACGTTATGCCCGTGTTGGCGATGTTATTGTTGCAAGTATAAAAGAAGCAGCACCAAACACACAGGTTAAATCTGGTGAAGTTGTCCGTGCTGTTGTTGTACGAACTGCTAAGGAATTTCGTCGTCCAGACGGTTCTTATATCAAGTTTGAATCAGAATGCAGCAGTTCTTCTTACTCCAGAGAATGAACCTCGGGGAACACGCATTTTTGGACCGGTCGCACGCGAACTTCGTGAAAAATCGTTCACCAGAATCGTTTCTTTGGCACCAGAGGTGATTTAGGAGACGAATATGTCTAAGAAAAAGCTGCATATTAAAAAAGATGATTTAGTCGTTGTCTTGAGTGGTCAAGACAGAGGCAAACAAGGCGTCGTGTTGGAAATCTATCCAAAGAAAAGCAGAGCTATTGTTGAAGGTGTGCATTTCATAAAACGCCATCTAAGACCAAATCAAACTGGTCAAGGTGGTATTGTTGAGCGGGAAGGCACTATTCATATCTCTAACTTGAAGAAAGTTGAAAGATAGGAACTAACCTGAACTGAAAATAGTTGAATGCAAATCAATTAACATTTGGAAAGAAATAGAAATTACTGTCATGTAAGTAGGTACAAGGCTAATGAGCCAATTTAAAGCATTTTACCAAACAGAAGTTGCTTCTGCATTACAAAAGGAATTTAACTATAAAAACGTAATGCAGATCCCAAAATTAGAAAAAATAACCTTAAATATTGGTGTTGGTGAGGCAGTTGATAATCCAAAAGCACTTGAAGATGCTGTTGAAGAGTTAACTCTTATCGCAGGACAGCGTGCTGTTATTACACGGGGCCAGAAAATCCATTTCGGCATTTAAAATTAGAGGACCATCGAAAATGAATCGTACACCCGGTATGGCAATAGGGTGTAAAGTCACCCTACGACAGATACGGATGTATGAATTCTTTAATCGATTAATTAATGTTGTTCTACCTCAAATCAGAGATTTTCGAGGTGTCTCACCGGATGCTTTTGATGGACGAGGGAACTATTCGTTAGGTCTAACGGAACAACTGATTCTTTCCAGAGATTGACTATGACGATGTTAGCGATGTTAGAGGCATGAATGTTTCTATTGTAACGTCTGCTCCTTCCGATGAAGAAGCACGGGCATTACTAAGGGAATTTGGAATGCCGTTTCGCAATAATACGTAATGTTTGAGAGTTAACATACTAAGTATACGTTCAAAGGAGTATTAAGTTGGCAAGTAAATCATGGATTGCCAGAAATAAGAAAACCCCTCGGTTCAGTTCACGAAAGTATAGCCGATGTAAGACTTGTGGTCGCGCACGGGGGTATCTGCGTAAGTTTGAATTATGTCGTATCTGCTTTCGCCTCTTAGCACGAGCAGGGAAAATACCTGGTGTTAGAAAGGCGAGTTGGTAAGAAGGAGAATATTCATGTCAATGACTGATCCAATCGCAGATATGTTAACGCGGATACGAAATGCAAATATGGCTGGGCATGAGCGCGTTGAGATATCAGCATCAAATCTAAAAGCAGAGATTGCACGAATCCTCTCTGAAGAAGGATTCGTCCGTAACTATCGTCTAATTGAGGATGGGAAACAAGGTATTATACGAATTTACCTAAAATATGGAGACAATAGTAAGGAAAAAGCTATTACTAACCTAAAAAGAATTAGCAAACCCGGTAGACGAGTTTATGCAAAATCTGATAAGTTACCAAGGGTATATGGAGACCTGGGTATCGCAATATTGTCAACATCGCAGGGAGTAAGAACATCAATAGAGTGTAGGCGCGCCAAAATTGGTGGCGAGGTGCTCTGCTATATCTGGTAATACTCCACTCACTGCTACGGTAGAATTCCTGCAAGTTCTAAATTATTGGAGAAATAGAATGTCTCGTATTGGACAAATTCCAATTCCTATTCCAAATTCAGTAAAAGTTGAATTCAACGACAATGAAATACAAGTTGAAGGTCCAAAGGGTAAATTGAATTGGGTTATACCTAATGGGATTGGTGCAAATGTTGAAGAAGATGTTATTAACATAGAACGGAAAACTGATGAAAAACAACAGAAAGCTCTTCACGGATTAACTCGAAGCCTAATTGCAAATATGATTACCGGTGTAACTGAAGGTTTTGAGAAACGGTTACGCGTTGTAGGAACAGGATACCGCGCAGAAGTGAGTCGTCAGAATGTCTTGACACTTGATGTAGGATATTCACATACCGTGACATTCACTCCACCTGAAGGGGTTACCATAACGGTTGAACCATCAGAGAATATTGATGGTCAAGCACATACACCTATTATCATTGGTGGCATTGATAAACAAGTCGTAGGACAAGTTGCCGCTTCTATTCGACAAATCAAAAAACCTGAAACCTATAAACCGAGTAAAGGGATTCGGTATGAGGGTGAACGGGTACGCGATAAAGAAGGAAAAGTTGCTGGCTAATAAACATAACCCAATTTATCTCGTATAAACTTAACGGTCGTGTTTTAATGTGGGAGGAGATCCCTTGGATAAGACTAAGAAAAAACAGTTGAGTCATTTTCGACGAAAGAAAAGAGTTCGTAAGAAGGTCAGTGGCAGTTTGCAAAGACCTCGGCTTTCCGTTAGTAGAAGCTTAAAACATATTTATGCTCAAATTATTGATGATGAGACCGGAAATACACTTGCACATGCATCCAGTTTGTCTCCAGAAGTAAAAGCCGATGCCACAGAGGCTGGAAAAATACAGATCGCACAAAACGTCGGTCAGCTTATTGCACAGAAGGCAAAGGAAAATCAGATTGAAGGAGTCATATTCGACAGGAGTGGTTATCTATATCATGGTCGGATCAAAGCCCTCGCTGATGCTGCAAGGGAAGAAGGTCTGAAGTTCTAAATGTCCAGGTTGGTCCTGGAGAGGAGACTTATTTGCAAAAAGAGAAAATTAATCCTGAAGATTATGAATTTGAAGAACGTCCCATTTCTATCAATCGGGTCATGCGTGTAGGTAAAGGTAGAAGAACACCCAGTTTCAATACTCTTTCGGTGGTCGGAAATCGTGAAGGTATAGTAGGTATCGGTTTTGGTAGTGCAAGTGAAATTGCTGGTGCTCTCCGTAAGAGTTTTGCTGACGCACGCAAAAATCTTATCCGTGTTCCCCTTTCTGGCGGTACACTCCCCCATGAGATAATGTGTGAATTTAAATCGGCAAAGGTGCTGCTAAAACCAGCGAGACCTGGCACAGGAATTATTGCTGGTCATGCCACACGCGCCATATTGGAATTTGCAGGTGTACGGGATGCACTCACCAAATGCCTTTCTTCACGAAATGTTAAGAATATTGCTGAGGCAACAATGATTGGACTAAAAAGTCTTAAGGACGTCAATGAGGTTGCTCGAATTAGAGGCAAAACGGTTGAAGAACTATTACATAAAAACACTAACAATTCTAATGACTGAGTTTTCTCAGTTTATATCTAAGGAACAGAAAATTCAATGAAACTCAACGAACTCAAACCTCCCCCAGGGGCACATCGGAAACGGAAACGCTTAGGAAGAGGTAGGGGCTCCGGATACGGTGGAACAAGCGGACGTGGACATAAAGGACAAAAATCTCGATCTGGAGGCACAATACCCGCATGGTTTGAAGGTGGACAAATGCCTTTGGTCAGACGAGTGCCAAAAAGAGGTCCCCGCAGGATTGCACATAAACGGATCGAGTATGATGTCGTCAATATTAAGACTCTCAACCTATTTGAGGAGGAAATGGAAGTTAATCCAGAACTTCTACGAGAATACGGTATCATCAAACGAAAAAACGCTCTCATTAAAATACTTGGTGATGGTGAACTTGATAAACGGCTTAACGTGCGCGCACACCGCTTTTCAAAATCTGCAATTGAAAAAATACAAGCGAAGGGTGGCACTGCCGAGGTGATATAAGTGATTAAGGCAATACAAAACGCTTTTAAAATACCAGAATTACGCAAACGCATAATTTTTACTGTTCTACTCCTTATAGTTTACCGACTCGGTGCACATATCACTTTACCAGGTATTGATGACCAAGCACTTGAAGAGTTCTTTAAACAACTTGTAGAGCGAACGGGGAATGTCTTAGCATTGATTGATGTATTTTCAGGTGGGGCGTTTGGTCAAATGACTATATTCGCTCTTGGAATACAGCCATATATTAGTGCATCAATTATAATGCAGCTTCTCGCAGTTATCGTTCCATCCTTAGAGAAATTATCCAAAGAACCAGATGGGAAAAAGAAGATTACACAATACACACGCTATGGGACCGTATTACTTAGTATCGTCCAAGGTATTACCATTACTATTCTATTACGTAATCCGGGTGAAGCTTTCGGGACTGGAACTGGTGCTATAGTCAATAATCCTACAATATGGTGGCACGCTTTAGCTGTTCTCACATTAACAGCGGGTACAGCCTTTGTAATGTGGCTTGGGGAACAAATTACTGAGCGAGGAATCGGACAAGGTATATCAATAATCATTACTGTCGGCATTATGGCAGGATTTCCCGCAGGAGTTAATACTGTCTACTCGAACTTGTTAGGTAATACAAACTTTGGACTGGCACAACTCGCTATGTTATTCCTTCTCATTGTTGTAGCAGTTAGCGGGACAATCTTTATACATCTTTCCGTTCGTAAAATTCCAGTACAATATGGAAAACAAATTAGAGGAAACAAAGTATTCGGCGGAAGAGCTATGTCTATACCTTTAAGAGTTAATACTGCAGGGATGATTCCAATTATCTTTGCTGTTACCTTGATGACTTTCCCCGGTGTCCTGATAGGTTTGTTACCAAAGGATTGGGAGTGGGTCGCCGGATTAGCAGCTCTAATGGATGCATCAGATCCATCCCTATTATATCTTAGTGTATATGCTCTGTTGATTATAGGATTTACATATTTTTATACCGCTGTTCAAGTTAATCCAGTAGACATGGCTGAGAATTTACAGAAATATGGCGGTTTCATTCCAGGGCTTCGTCCGGGTAAACAAACTGCTGATTACATTAATACAACTCTTACGCGTATCACACTTCCCGGTGCTTTGTTTCTTGCAGGGATAGCGGTAATTCCTATCATAATTACAAGCAGACTTGGAGTAGGCGGTATGGTTGAAGGGGCATCTGTTCTGATTGTTGTCGGAGTTGTGTTAGATACTGTATCACAAATTGAGTCCTACTTAACTATGCGTCATTACGATGGATTCTTGAAAGATAGACGACTAAAAGGACGACGCGGTAGATAGTTAACACCAATTGTAAGATTGATACAACACAATACCTTGTGGTATATCACGACTAACATCAATATTAGAGGAAATTATGAAAGTCCGACCATCTGTTAAGAAAATGTGTATTCGCTGCAAAATTATCAAGAGAAAGGGTATTATTCGCGTTATTTGTTCTTCAAATCCTAAGCACAAACAACGACAGGGATAATACTGTCATATCCTAAAGGAGGATATTATGGCACGTATCGCAGGTGTAGATCTACCTCGTACAAAAAGGATAGATATAGCATTAACAGCAATCTACGGCATAGGTCGTTTCACTGCTTCGCAAATCGTTACTGATCTCAACATTGATCCAAGCAAAAAGGTTGATGCATTGGATGAAAACGAGGTAAGTAAACTTCGAGATAAGATTCACTGAAGAGTTTAAGGTTGAAGGTGATCTACGACGCGAAGTTGATCAGAATATAAAACGACTCATGGATATCAACAGTTATCGTGGACTTCGACACAGACGACAATTGCCTGTAAGAGGTCAGCGAACCAATACGAATGCCCGAACTCGAAAGGGTAAAGCACGCACTATCTCTGTTGGTAGGAAACTGAAAGAGGCAGCACGTAAAGGTGGTTGATTCCACCAAAGTCTCATAGATACATTGCAGAATATACACTCTATAAGATTCAATTTACGCATAAATTGGATTTCACCTGATATTGCTGCAAAGTCAATACGTCAAGACAACATAATAGTTAATCATATAAGTATAATTTAATTATAGTAGGAGATTCTCCGTATATATTAGATGCAACCCATCTATGCACAATTATTATACTTTTACAATTCGTAAAGGAGATATAGTTTGCGTTCACGAAGACGGGAACGAAAAAATGTCCCAGAGGGCATTGCACATATCCAAGCTACATTTAATAACACCATTGTGACTATCACTGATCCCATTGGCAATACTGTTGCATGGGCAAGCGCAGGAATGACGTTCCCAGGTTCGCGGAAGTCAACACCATTTGCCGCTCAACAGACCGCTGAAGCATGCGCAAGAAAAGCTATAGAACATGGGATGAAGCGAGTTGAGGTGAGGGTCAAAGGTCCAGGATCAGGACGGGAATCCTCTATTCGCGCTCTTGCTGCTGCTGGACTCGAAATTACATTGATGAAGGACATGACACCCATTCCACACAATGGATGTCGTCCACCAAAAAGAAGACGGGTGTAAACCAAGGGAGACACATGAGTAGGTATTTAGATTCTGTCTGTAAATTATGTCGTCGAGAAGGTGAGAAACTTTTTCTTAAGGGGCGCAGATGCATCGGACCCAAATGTTCATTTGAAAGAAGAAGTTATCCACCTGGTGACCATGGTCAAAAACCACTGACACGAGCACGCGGAGAATATAGACGACAATTACGGACTAAGCAAAAAGCAAAACGCATATACGGTATTTTTGAAAAACAATTTCGAAATTACTACTTTAAAGCAGCGCGACAAACAGGGATTACAGGTGAGAATCTAATTGCCCTACTTGAGCGTCGTTTAGACAATGTCGTTTATCGACTCGGTTTTGCTACATCACGAAAACAAGCAAGACAACTTGTGAAACACAACCACTTTACTGTAAATGGAAAACGCGTTAATATACCGTCCTATCTCGTTGAAGTAGGTGATGTTATTTCTCCTCGTGAAAAAAGCAGAGAAAACATCGCAATACAAGAAGCCTTAGAATTTTCACAACAGAGAGGATCACCTCAATGGCTCGAAATTGATGCAGATAAACCGGAAGGACGAGTTCAAGGCACACCAATTGTTGAACAAATTGCAGCAGAGTTAGACACACAGTTAATTATTGAATTGTATTCAAGGTAACACATAAACAACTACCGCTTGATTGTTTCTCCAATTTGATACTTCATATTATTTATAGTTTCAAATATGGAAGAAAGTCCATAAGAAATGGGTAAGCATTATGATTTTTCATTATAATGCCAAATCAACCTAAGTTATCAACCCAATACAGTAATAGAGTTTTATCTATAATCCTACTATACCAATATTGGTATAACACATCTCAGATTTGGTATATAGGATTATGTTACCGATATTTACATACAAATAAACAGATTAGGTGCAATACAGGTAGTTGTATGGTGTAATTAACTCTGGAAAATAACAATAACTTACCTGTTTGACTCTGTTTATAGAACATAAGCCGATAGGAGGATATCGATGAATAGTTTGGATCTAAGAATGCCCAAGCGTTTGGTGGCAGATACAGAATCACTACAACCAAATTATGCCAAATACACCGCAGAACCACTTGAACGCGGATACGGCACTACTTTGGGCAACTCGCTTCGTCGAGTACTTCTTTCTTCAATTAAAGGTGCTGCTATAACTGCAATTCAAATTGATCAGGTTAAACATGAATATTCTACTATTCCAGGTATTTTAGAAGATGTGGTACAAATAATACTTAACCTCAAGGCAATTCGGTTCCGACTTTTACAGGACGAACCTATGATACTCGACTTAAAAGCTGATGGTTCTGGGGAACTCACTGCTGCAGATGTTCGACCCAATTCACTCGTAGAAATCATCAATCCAGACCAACATATTGCAACTCTTGATAAGTGTCAAGGGATTGAAATGGAGATTCAAGTTCAAACGGGACGCGGTTATTCGCTGGCTGAAGAACATCGCGACGCAAAACAACCTATTGGATGGATTCCTATTGACGCAAAATTTTCTCCTGTTGAGAAAGTTAACTTTTCCGTAAGTGAAACTCGTGTTGAAGACATGACGAATTTTGATCAACTGAATCTCGAAATCTGGACAGATGGAAGTATAACACCCAAAGACGCTATCACACAGGCTTCTGAAATTCTTCGAAACCAACTTGAAATATTTACTGAATTCGATGAAACTTATGTTGAACCAGAACCTGAAATTGATGAAGCAAAAATCTTGAGAAATAGATACCTTTCAAAACCTGTTGCTGACCTTGAATTATCAGTACGCGCTGGAAATTGTCTTGAGACAGCAAATATTAAAACTATCCGTGAACTCGTCGTAAAGAATGAGAAGGAAATGTTGGAATATAAGAACTTTGGACGCACATCTTTGAATGAAATCAAAGACCAACTTGCCAACATGGGATTGACTCTTGGTATGGATTTGGAAGACGACGAATACATTCTCACGGAGGAGGAGGAGGAAACAGAATGAGACACAGAAAACGCGGCAGGAAATTAGGACGGACTACGAGTCATCGAAAATGCACTCTTCCGAAATCAAGCCACCGCTCTTTTTGAACATGAACAAATTCGAACAACATTGCATAAATGTAAGGAACTTCGAAGGGTCGCAGAAAAACTGATAACCTTAGCAAAAAAGGATACTGTTCATTCACGCAGACGTGCTGCACGAGCCTTGTATGGTAGAAACCTTCATCATAAACCAAGAAGAGGCGAATCCGGGGTATTAGATAAACACGCTATCCTACAGAAACTTTTTGAAGATATCGCTCCACGGTACCAAGATCGCAACGGAGGATACACACGGATTATCCGAGGAGAATTAAGACGCGGGGACGGGGCACAGATGGCTTATATACAACTCGTGTGATGAATTTGGGTAAACACCTGTTAATCTAAACCATATTTACTGATCTTGTTTAGGATAGACTAATTGCTAACATTCTTAAAAAATATAGGGTGGAGTTAAAACTCCACCCTATATTTTTATTTCCTAATTAATGATTAGAATCGGTACGCTCCTGAAACAAAAATTCTATGGTTATTTTGTTTCCTTGTCAACTCATTACTATACTCTCGCCAATTCCCGTACATATAAGCAAGGTCAAACTTCAAGGTATCCTCAAAGATTTTACCGACACCTAATGTCAGGTAATCACGTTCATTCTCAACCTCGGTTTCTGTAAAAGGAATCGTATCACGAAAATAACCTGCACGAATGTGGGTGTCAATACCCGGTATACGAAATTCAACTCCCAATCTTGACTGCAATGTCAGCGAATAGGTCTCTTCAAAGAAATCGTCGGAAATATCTTGCGCTGGTGCGGGATCATAACGGGCTTGACGCCAATCAGTTAGTTGAATGTCTCCCGCTAAAATCAATTGCTGGTTCAACAATTTCACAGCGATCCCTGTCCCAACTTCAAATGGTCTTTCAATATCGTATGATATTAAGCCCTCATTCGGGTCTGTTTCTTCTTCCCCATCATCGTATGATACATGAGTGTACTCATACCATAATTCTTCAACTGCCAATTCTGTAGGTGACACCAATGTTAAACCAACACTAACTGAATCTGTAAAATTAACCAAAACACCGAGTTTCCCACCAACTCCCGAATAAACTCGATCTATTTCATCATCAAATCTGAAACGGGATATATCATTATCAATGTTAAACGCATCTGTAGCAGATATATCCAATTCGTTTATACTATTTCCATTCCAGAAATCAACTGCCCCACCAATTAGGATACTCTCAGTTATATAAATACTACCACCAAAACTCCAAATTCCAATTCCGCCAGAGTTTCTATTAACCTCATCTACTAACAATCCACTATGTATATTTCCAGAACTTGGATCAATCCCTTGGATAACTGTTTGATAGTCGAAGTTCTGGGGACGATTATACCCAAATGCTACTGCAAAACCACCCTGTTGCGTGTAAAACGGGTATACAAACCCAATCGCATTCGGACGGAGTTGCGTACGACTCGTACCAGTTACTTCATCACCTGAGAAAAAACTATCTGTATTTGCTGTATTATGTGAAAAGCTCGTGAATAATTCAAACTTCTGTATCTGTGCTATTCCAGCAGGATTCCAATATAAGGCTGTAAAGTCATCGGAAATACCAAGAGTAGCACCACCCATTCCCATTGTCCGCGCACCAACACCGAATGTGTTACCGATTGCCATTTCTTCAATCTGGGCAGTGGATGTGACTACAAAACATCCTATAGCAAATAAACAGACAAATACCCCATAAATTGTTTGTTTCATTTCAATTTCTCCTTCATTAAAATCTCTGTTCTCAGAACTTTCCTGATATCTGGAAGACTAATCCTAATCTTGGTTATTAGATTTGCGACGTAGACGATCCGATTGAGGATTAGAGGATATTACACTACGTGATACTCGTGAACGACGATTTTCTGATCGGTAATCTCTGCTGATTTTATCTCGCTTATAGGTGCTACGCGAAGATGCTGGATACGGGCTCCCACGATACCTTCCATAATAGTAGCCTCTATACGGATAATAACTACTATATGGATAATAGCCATAACCATAATAAGGTGCATAATTTCTATAACCATAATACCAGGGATTTGAATAATAATATGGTAAAGGATAATAGGAATAATATCGTGTGTAAGGTATCCAGTAGGAATCACTTGAGTAAGAATTTGATATACTATAGGCACGTTTTCGTCGACCATAGTAACTGTCAGACTCGTCTTTTGTAGTTTTAACTTCAGAATCAGACATTTGGTTTACATTCTCTTCCGTTTTTTCTACATGTTTTTGTTTATTTATGCTTGTATTTACTAGTTCATAATGGCCATTTATTGTATAACATCCAATGAGTGTCAATGGAATAAAAAGAAGTAATATAAAAACGATTTTTTGATTCATCACTCTATCTCCTTATGAATATAACCATAACTTACGGTTATTATAACATATCATTTTTACTCTTTCCAGACTATTCCTTTTCACTTGTCACTGATAAGCAGACATGTTAAACTTACACTATGCGGGTTTTCATACATATCGGACATGGCATTGTTGGTGCTACTATTATTTCATTGGTATGTGTCTGGCAGGCAGGCAGTTATGGGGAAGCCAGACACACTATTAGTATCATTGGAGCTATTGCTATTCTCATCGCAGGTTTGTATGTACTACGTAGCAGATGGATTAAATGGGGTTCTCGTCAAGTATGGTTAAAATATCATCAACGGTTAGCATCATTAGGTCTTTCTCTGGTACTTCTACACTCTGCCTTCCAACCGTTAGCATGGCACTCTTGGTTAACCTTTATACTTGCACTGTCAAATCTTGGGACAGGCGTCGCTGTTAGTCTTACAACTCGTAAGACACGACAAATACTGCTTAGATGTCACCTTATCCTTGCCCCAATTCTGTTTATTGGTATTGTTTTTCATGGACAGGCAAAACTTGACCACGATGAATTTTTTCCATTAACAAGTGTGCATGATGTACCTTGTGCAAAATGCCATACAGCCGATCCATTCCTCTTCAAAATAGAATCTTCAACACTACAACAAGAATTAGATACATCAGAAAAACTACCCGAGGAAATACATTGGTGGTCTACACAACAACAGGTGGATATTTCTCAAACAGCGAAAATATTGATAAAGAAAATGGGTATTGAATGGAAAATATCAGACAATGAAAATGACCGGGAATATCACATAAGAAGACAAACAAATCAATTCGCACTATATGCTGATCATCCGTATCAAAGTTATACATGTATTACTTGTCATGAACATAATACACCTGAGATAATTACTGCACATCAATTGCATGGAGTTAACGATTACAACAGGTGTCTTGTCTGCCATCAGACAGAGATAGAAGGAATTCGCTACGGGATACAACGTACAAATTGGGAATATGATCCAAATTGGTAATTTATTGCAATTGTTTCTTGTTTCTGTTAGTACGAAATCAGTGTATCACTCTATTGCTATAACTTCTGATATGATAAATCTGAGAGAATTGACCGGATAAGAGAGTTGAATCTGATGTAGATTTAAAATTGGGAATTTAAACACCGCTTATGTTTTAACCGATGAAGGGAGTTCCTGTATCACAGGAATCACATAACTTTGAATAGGCAATTCATCTATAATTTCAGATTCAATTCGTGGTTCCGGGTTTTTCCTAAACAATACCAACACTATAGGGACATCGTTCTTTCTCAGAAAGATATATTTGGCGAAGTGAATGTAAAAAACCCCTAAGAGCATCTCTTGGTATTGCATCAAATTCATCAATGACAATAACAATTCGTTGCTTCTTTAGTAAATTACCAAGTGATTGAAAAAATGTTGTGAGTGAAATAGGATCCGAAATTTCTACTTCTGTTAAGAATTTTGTGAGTTCATCTGAAAGTTTCTCACCGCGACCTTGAAATACATCTTTAATTTTCTGACATATTTCATCGGAAAATGACTTGTAGAATACAGTTGCATCACTATCAACATAAATCTCAAAATTCATCTGTATTGGTATATAACCTTGTTGCTTGGCTTCAAGTATGTCAAGTGCGTTTCGAAACAACGTAGTTTTACCTGTTTGGCGAGGTGCGAATAACACGATATACCTTCCTTTTTCCATTCGACTTACAAAATCTGCAAGTTCTCCTGTTCGCACTACAACGTAGTTATCTTCAGGATATACCGGACCACGTGTTTCAAACCATCGCATCACTTTACTCTCCTATAAATATCTAATAAATTATATCAAATATCAATTGAGGAATCCATACTAAAGACATTCAAGTTAGAAATGATTCATTAACAGATGGTATCTTCACAATTTATTGACAGGATGTAATGTTTACAGAATAACTTATATCCTTCACCACTGATTTGTCATCTTTTAGACTATGAAGTAGCGAAAGGATACTTTTATTAAGGACAGGATGGGGTAAGTCTGAGGAGATTTCTGCTAACGGAGTAAGTACGAACCTGCGGAGGTGCATTTCTGGGTGTGGAATGGTCAAATCTGGAGTTTGAAGGCACAGATCATCATAGATAAGAATATCCATATCGATCTCTCTTGGACCCCAACGGGTTCGGTGTTTTCTACCAATGGAAATTTCAATATCTTTTAATGTGTGAAGTAAGCTATGGGGGGAAAGTGAAGTTTCAACTGAAACCACACCGTTTAAAAAATCATCTTGTGCTACATTTCCCACTGGTTCAGTCTTATAAATAGATGAAATGGTCTTTAAGGTAATTCCCTCCACTACCGATAAGGAGTAGAGGGAATTTTGAATATAAGTTAACCTTTCACCAATGTTGCTTCCAAAGCCAATATACGCTAAGTGCACAAGTTTATTGTATAAGAATTATATAGATAGGGATGTGTGAAGTTTAACAATTAGCCAGTGAACTTTCGGATAGCGATAGAGGTATTATGTCCACCGAATCCGAATGCGTTAGAAAGTACGACTTCTATTTGTACATCACGACTTTCGTTTGGTACATAATCCAGATCACATTCTTCATCTGGTACTTCATAATTGATCGTTGGAGGTATAAATCCTTTTTCCATACCCCCTATACACCCAATGAGTTCCACCGCACCTGCGGCTCCGAGTAGATGTCCAATCATAGACTTTGTTGAACTCACGGGTATTTGATAGGCTTTAGCACCAAAGAGGGATTTAATCGCATTTGTCTCAGCAATATCCCCTATAGGTGTTGAAGTTCCGTGTGTATTGATATAATCAACTGAATCTGTTGGAAGTTTAGCATCATTAAGTGCAAATTCCATTGCTTTCGCTGCCCCTTCACCATTATCAGGCGGACTCACCATATCATGAGCGTCAGAGGTCATGCCGAATCCGACGATTTCCGCGTAAATATTTGCTCCACGTTTTTTGGCATGTGTAAGGGATTCAAGAATTAGAATGCCTCCACCCTCACCCATAACGAAACCATCTCTGTCTTTATTGAATGGACGAGAAGCTCGTTCGGGTTCATCATTACGCTCAGACATCGCACGCATCTGACAAAATCCTGCAAATGCCAAAGGTGTCATTGCTGATTCTGTACCACCAGTGAACATGACATCTGCATATCCGTGTTGAATTAAACGTAACGATTCGCCAATTGAATGGTTTGAAGTGGCACAGGCTGTAACAGATGAGGAATTGGGACCCTTTAGGTTAAAATGGATAGATACCTGTCCTGCTGCCATATTAATGATCATAAACGGCACAAGAAACGGACTTACGCGCTTTGGTCCTTTTTCAAAAAGAATTTCTGCATTTTCTTCAAGAAAACCGATACCACCAACACCAGAACCAATTTGGACACCGGCACGATATGGATCAATTGTGGACAGGTCCAAACCTGAATCTTTATGTGCCATCATTGAAGCTGCAAGCGCATACTTAATAAAAGCAGGAAAACGCGATACAGTCTTCTTATCCAAATACAATTCTGCCTGAAAATCTTTTACCTCTGCAGCAATCTGGGTACGATAATCGGTTGCATCAAAAGAAGTTAAAGGTCCGATTCCGTTTTTACCCTCTCCAAGCGCATCCCAATATTCTTCTTTCGTGTTGCCAATCGCATTAACAACACCGATTCCTGTAATAACTACACGCTCCACGAGACCGATCCTTTTCTTAAGTAGGTAAAGAGGGCTTGTAGATTACGACTACATGCCCTCAAAGTTAATTATCAATTATGAGTGACTATATATGCTCATCCAAATAATCAAGGGCATCTTGTACGGTTTGAATCTTTTCGGCATCACTGTCAGGAATTTCAAGATCAAATTCCTCTTCAAGTGCCATGACCAATTCGACGGTATCAAGAGAATCTGCTCCTAAGTCTTCCATAAAAGAAGCATCAGGAGTGACATTGTCAGACTCAATACCAAGTTGATGTGCGATGATTTCAATAAGACGTTCTTCATTTGTTGCCATTTATGTTATTAATCTCCTATCAAATGGGTGGAAAAACTATATTCTACAGTTTCTACCACTCCAGCAATATAATAAATGTTAATTTAACTAATCATTACCATTATGGTATTTCTATGGTTTCCCAATACTAATAGTCAATAGTTCTGCTGTAGTTAGCAGAATAGGGTTGTGAGTTACATCACCATACCACCGTCTACCTGAAAGGTTTGTCCAGTGATATATCGTGCTGCATCAGATGCCAGAAAACAGACCGTGTCTGCAACATCTTCTGGTGTGCCAAAGTTCTGTAATGGAATCAGTTCAAGAATTTTGTTTTGAAACTCTTCGGGTATTTCTGCTGTCATGTCTGTCGTAATGAACCCAGGTGCGATAGCGTTTACAGTTATACCTCGTGTGCCTACCTCTTTTGCGGTTGTTTTTGTAAGACCTATAATACCGGCTTTTGCGGCTGCATAGGGTGCTTGTCCAACATTTCCCATCAATCCTATGACTGAGGAGATGTTAATTATACGTCCACTTTTTTGTCGTATCATTGGACGAAGAACTTCGCGTGTACAGTACATTGTACCGCTGAGATTAGTTTGCAACACTGCATCCCAGTCTTCATCTTTAAGGCGCATCAACAGCGTATCTCGTGTAATTCCAGCGTTGTTTACAAGAATGTCGATCTGAGAGAACTTCGTAAGTGTTTCTTGAATTAATGTCTCAACATCTGCTTTTTGGGCAATATCGGCAGCAATAGCATGGGTAGTATAACCTTCACCTTGTAGAATTTCCGCTGTTTGTGTAACTGCTTGTAATGAACGAGAACAAACAACAACCTGTGCCCCTGTTTCACACAATCTCCGGGCAATTGCTGCACCAATCCCTCGAGATGCTCCTGTAACGATTGCTGTTTTCCCATTTAGCATGTCCGATTTAAAAATGCACTGTCCCGTTGCTGTATCCATCTTACTGACCTTTTCCATATTTGTCTAATACGAAAGCTAATGTGTTAAGATCTTCTACATTCATACAAATATTGTCCGGATATGTCCTTTTTACCAAACCAGACAAAACCTTTCCTGGACCTACCTCTATATAGTTACCAATACCCGAAGTCGCAATAGTATGTAATGTCTTTTCCCATTGAACAGGTTCAGTAATCTGTTGAAACAGTAAACTTCTAATATCCTCAGGTTCCTTTGCCAATACACCAGTAACATTCATCACAATATCAATTTTGGGATGGTTTAACGTTATAGTATTCAAGACAACTTGAAACTTAGCTTGTGCCGATTCCATTAATGGTGAATGAAAAGCACCACTCACAGGTAATAAACGACACCGTCTCGAACCAATTTCCTCAGAAGCAAGATCAACAACCTGATTTACTGCTTCAACTTCTCCTGAAATCACTAATTGTCCAGGACAATTATAATTCGCAATTTTTACAATTCCATCAACACTATCACAGTATTGCTGTAGTTTATCTGTCTCCATACCAAGGATAGCGGCCATTGTTCCAACTTGCTCTTCACCTGCTTCTGCCATAAATTGTGCACGAGCACTTACCAATCGTAAGGCATCCGATAAACTAATGACACCGGAGGCAACAAGAGCGGAATACTCACCCAAACTATGTCCGGCAACAATCTCTGGATTAATACCTGAGTGAGTTAGGACTTTTAAGATGGCGACACTATATGTTAATATAGCAAGTTGTGTATTTTCTGTCTGTCTTAATTCCTCTTCTGGCCCTTCAAAACAGAGTTGGCTAATAGATATTCCCAAAGAACTATCAGCATTGTCAAAGACTTCACGGGCAATTGGATAGTTATCAACTAACTCGGAACCCATGCCAACTTTCTGTGAACCCTGTCCTGGAAATATATAGGCGAATTGCGACATTTTACGGTGTAATTTGGAAATGATACTATTAATAACGTGAACTCGAAGTAAGAGAAAATCAACTATTATATCGCAAAATGTAAACTCTCAACCTTGGATGGTGTGTGGCTTCAAGCACTGATTCCTATATATTGCTTATACCGAACGCACTTATTTTAATAAATATGTTTAGTTATAGACGTAAGAGTGTGCTTCCCCATGTTAATCCTGCGCCAAAAGTTACCAGTAGAACAAGATCACCAGGCTTTGCGCGTCCTTGTCGAATAGCTTCATCCAATGCAATGATAACAGTTGCAGCTGAAGTATTGCCATATTTATCGACGTTTACATACACTTTCTCTCTTGGCACTCCAAGTCTGTCGCCAACTGCTTCAATAATTCGTAAGTTCGCTTGGTGTGGAATCAATAGGTCAATATCATCTACACTAATTTCCGCTTTACGTAATACACGTTGTGCAGCTTCGGGCATCAGTCGAACACCAAGCTTGAAGACTTCCCTACCATTCATCTGGATTTTATTGAGATTATTATCAATTGCATCTGAGGTGACAGGCATTCTTGAACCACCTGCAGGAATACCGAGTAGGTTAATATCGGCATAATCTCCATCTGATCCGATATACGAGGCGATAATTCCTTTTGGTTCTTCTGTTGCTTGAACGATTGCAGCACCAGCACCATCTCCAAAAAGCACACAAGTATTTCTATCCTTCCAGTCTACGATATTATTAAATACTTCCCCACCGACTACAAGAATAGTATTATACTGTCCAGAAATTATTAGTCCATTAGCTAAATCAAGACCATACAAGAAACCAGCACACGCGGCTGATATATCCATGGCAGATGCGTTTTTTGCACCTATACCCTGCTGTACATAACATGCTGTTGATGGGAATGCAGTATCGGGGGTGACAGTAGCAACGAGAATCATCTCAATATCAATCGGATCTATATGTGCATCCTTAATTGCAAGTCGAGATGCATGCACACTAAGATCTGATGTAGCAACATCATCATCGGCTATTCTTCGCTCTACAATTCCCGTTCGTTGTCGAATCCATTCGTCGCTGGTATCCACCATTTTCTCAAGATCGAAATTAGTTAAAATGGTTTCAGGTAGATAAGCACCCGTCCCTGCGATTGCGGCATATCGCTTCATATTTAAGAACCCTTATAAGTCGATAATGAATATCTACACAAGATTATAGATATATAGTATCGGCAAGAAATGAGACGTGAATGCTAACCTTCTTCCTCAGTAGTCTTTAGAATTGATCTACCCTTATAGTGTCCACAATGTGTACAGACACGATGAGAAACCATCATTTCACCACAATAGGAACAATCAGTAATAACTTGATTCCGGAGTGCATGATGACTTCTCCGCATTCTTTTTTTAGATCGTGAAGTTCTACGTTTTGGATGTGCCATTTTTTAGAGTAATCTCCTTACGATTCTTTGGCTTATTTTCAGTTTCTACTTTTGCTGCATCTAAGAGTTGTTTTAAATCGGCAAAGGGTGAATGGGTGTCCGGTGTATCCGTTTGAATTACTTCTGTCTCAGGACAAGTACAATTTTCTTCATTTAGGTTTATTCCACAACCGGAACATAAGCCTTCACATACTTGCGAGCAGAGGGGCCAAACTGGGATCTGAATTACTAATGCTTGTCTTGCATCTTCGGAGATGTTAAATGTCTCTCCATCATAGAAGCGTTCTTCATCATCAACATTTCCAGAATCTATTTCTTCAGAGTTTGTAGAAGGGGTAAATTGAATTTCAAAGGTTGCTTCAAGATCCTCTTTATACGTATCAAGACATTTACCGCATTGTATTTCAATATCTGTAGATACTTCAGCTTTGACATATATATTATCCTCACCATGGTGAAGCAATTGGACTTTTCCACAGACACTACTATTAAAGTTCACATCATCAAACTCCAGTTCAAGTAGTGATGGTTGAACTTCCACTTCATATTCATTGAAATCTTCATTCTTAATAGTCCTGACGTCAAAAACCAATGTATCTTTCATCGTTTTTCTGGTTGAATTTAGAAGTCAACTTCTTCTTCAATTCTAATAAGTTTCGCACCACCCTTGACAACTTCCAACTTTAATATTTCATCAAGTGCTGCCGTCATGTTTTTCTCAAGAGCTTTATGTGTCAACATCATAAGGGATACTGTTTCGGTATCATGAGGTTCTTTTTGTATCACAGAGGCAATACTGATGTCATTATCTCCTAATATATTACCAATTTTCGCTAACACTCCTGGTTGATCAATCACTACAAAACGTAGATAGTAGCGTGTATGAATATCGTCAATCGGGCAGACTGTAACTTCAGCAGGAACATCAGGAAACCACGCATGAGAAATAACTGGGTAGATCCCATTCTTCACAGACTTTGCAGCATCAATAATATCCGCCACTACAGCACTGGCGGTAGGCATTTCCCCTGCACCCTGTCCATAAAAAAGTGTAGGGCCAACTGCCGAACCGATAACACATACAGCGTTGTAGGCACCACCGACATTTGCCAATAAACTCCGTTCAGGGACAAGCGTAGGATGTACCCGTGCTTCCACGCGATTATCGTCTGTTAACTTCGCAATAGCGATTAGTTTGACAACATACCCAAGTTCACGAGCATACTGTATCTCTTTTTGGGATATGTCTGTTATTCCTTCAACATGGAATTGGTCAATTGACAGATTTACACCATAAGCAAGAGCAATGAGAAGTGAGAGTTTCTGTGCAGCATCAATTCCTTCAACATCAAGCGTAGGATCAGCTTCCGCATATCCTTTTTCTTGAGCTTCAGCGAGTACATCAGAAAAGTCCACACCATGCTCATTCATTTCTGTCAGAATATAGTTACAGGTGCCGTTGACTATTCCATAGAGAGATTCAATCTGATTCGCAGTGAAACTCTCTTGCAGGGTTTTTATGATAGGGATACCACCAGCAGTACTTGCCTCAAAATTAAGACTTACCTGATGTTTCTGTGCTAATTGGAATAACTCACCCCCATGTTCAGCTAATAGTGCCTTGTTGGCTGTAACAACATGCTTGCCATTTTCTATTGCACGAGTAATAAGGGAATGTGCTTCAGATACACCACCGATCAATTCAACGACAATATCAATATCTGGATTATCAACAACTTCAGAAGGATCTGTAGTTAGACAGTCAGGGGGAAGTTCGATCCCTTCTCTGGTTGCCGGGAGTGACCTTTTTACCACTTTTTCTAAGGATAGTTCTACACCACTGTTCTTGGAGATAAGAGCATTCTGATTAATCAGAATCTTTGAGACACCAGTGCCAACTGTTCCCCAACCTAATATACCAACATTGATACACGATTTATCCACGTCTGTTGCTGCCTTATTTTTGCGTTATCACAAATTAAACCGGGTAAGTGGTAACAGATCAATGTACCAAAATACCCGTGAATCGGGGCGACTGGATTCGAACCAGCGACCTCTTGAACCCCATTCAAGCGCGCTTCCGGGCTGCGCCACGCCCCGTATAATTTATCGAATTACCAAAATATAGTATCACAATTATGTCTAAAAGTCAAGAATAATCATGAACTTCGGTTGGCTATATAAAGCAATTGTCATACTCTTTATAAAACTTGACAGAACATCATTAGGTGAATGTTCTGCCAAGTTTATTCTGTTTTCAGGTGTTATGACTAAGAAAGCCCCATTTCCTTTAAATTCCTAAAACTGATACCTAAACTTTCAAAAGGATCTCGCTCATAACACGAATCCTGTTCCACAATATACCATTCCACCCCAGCATATTCACAAGCATCTAAGATAGCTGTCCAATTTAGGTTGCCTTCACCCACCTCTGCATATCGTTGAGAATTCTCTTTGACCACCATGTCCTTGAGATGAACAATATGTGCACGCCCTTTCAATTTTCGTATCCACTCAGCAGGATCACCCCCACCATGTTGAATCCAATATGTGTCAATTTCACTGTTAAAATACTTAGGATCGCTTTCTTCATATAATATTTGAAGTCCAGTACGACCTTCATACTGTTCTAATTCAAAACTGTGATTATGGTAGGAGAATGTCAACCCTCCTTCAGCTAATCGAGCCCCAACCTCTGATGCTTCTTTTGCAAATTTAGCGTAACCTTCTGTGGTACGATATTCACCAGGAAGTCCACCAATCGCTGCGTGTTTACATCCCCATAATTGATGTTCATCAATGACAGCTTGTGGTTCATCCCGCATCCGGGCATAACTTGTGTGTGTTGCACAGATTGTTATACCTTCATTGTCAATTATTTTCTTTAATGCTTCTGGTTCTATAGGTCCAAGTGCCGAACACTGAACAGCCTCATAACCGAGTTGTCGGACTTTGTTCATGGTTTCAGCAATATCATCCTCGGTTTTTGTGAATTCTCGTACCGTATAAAGTTGTGCAGCAAGTTGTGTTGCCATATTTTCTCCTTAAATAAGATCAAAATACTGTTCGTAGGATAGTTTATATAAAGGATATAGTGGGTGTCAAGGATTATATGATATAGATGTGATTTTCTCGGAATTTCCAAATTCTAAAGAATAATATTAATTCAGTCAGATAGCAATTAACTCCGAAATGATTTGGACAATACGTCCTTTTTTTGATACAATTACTGTATGATAAATCCTTTTTTCTTCGGTGGTAAAGGACGAGGTATATTTCGTCTTATACGATACTTAGTCCATTTCCCAAATTTCATAAGATTGACATTTCGGTTATTCCGTGACGAACGTGTACCTATTTATAGGAAAGCGATATTAGTAATTGCGGAAATACTTGCAGGTGTTTTTGCGATTATCTACCTTATATATCCATTTGATGGTGATTTTTTACCAATCATTGGACGAATTGATGATCTTGTTATTGGTGCTTTCTTGATTCTTGTCCCAGGATCATGGTTATTTATTAAATTATGTCCAGAACATATTGTTCGTGAACACGTTGAAAGAATCTCGCAAGGAGGATAACCTATTTCGAACTTTTTCTGGAACTTTATTTCTTAATAGGTGTGTTTTTTGTTTAATACCATGAATATTATAGAAAATAACGGATAACCAAATTAGTCAGGAGATAGAATACCATGTTAAATATAAGCAACAAACTATACAAACGCACAGCAATTTTTCTAATATTAGCTGGACTTTTCGTTGTGGCAGGTCTTGTGATAAGTAATGGTACAGATGAGTTTGTAGTACTAACAGCCATTGGTGAAACCAATACAGAATACACAGAATCTCAGGATTTTCAATATTTAGAACGTGCCAATCGTGCGTTTATAGATTTAGTATCGAGAACAAGGAACTCTATTGTTCAGATCAATACAAGAGTCAGGATAAGAAGAGATGCAAATTCCAGATTGGAAAGAGAATTAGCACGTAGACGATTACTTGAAGAATGGTTCGGGTTTCGTTTTCCAGATGAAATACCAGCACCTGAAGAAGTACCACCTTATAGACGAAGCCAAGGAGTGGGTTCAGGCGTAATTGTCAGTGAAGATGGTTATATATTAACAAATAACCACGTTATTGATAATGCAAATGAAATCAAAGTGACTTTACCAAATGGAAAAGTGTATGTTGCAGAATTAATCGGACAAGACCCTGGGAACACAGAAGTAAGTGGTACCGATTTAGCGGTACTCAAAATTGATGCTGAAGGACTCCCAGCTCTTCCATTTGGTGATTCTGATGCTCTTGAGGTAGGAGAGTGGGTGATTGCTATTGGAACCCCTTTAAACTTCTCCCAATCTGTGACTCGTGGTATTGTTAGTGCCAAGAATAGAAGTCAACGGTTTAGAAGTATTCAGTATGGAAATTTCATACAAACCGATACGCCAATTAATCGTGGTAACAGTGGTGGTGCACTGATTAATATTCGGGGTGAGTTGGTCGGTATAAATACATTGATTGCTACTGCTGGACTTAACACTGGCAATATCGGGATCGGTTTCGCTATACCAAGCAATACAGCAAATGCTCTTCTTCCACAACTAATTGAAAATGGAGAAATTGTACGCGGTTGGCTTGGAATCCGCATGGAAACGGTTTCTCATGCATTAGCAGATAAACTGGAATTGGACTCCACACAAGGTGTATTTGTAAAGGCAGTTGGACGGGATAGTCCAGCAGAAAAAGGCGGAATTAGACACGGGGATGTCATCGTTGAATTTAATGGCAAACCTGTTATAGGGTCATCTGACTTGATGTTTACTATTGCGGAGACCCCTGTCGGTACATCCGTTAAGATTAAAGTCCTACGAAACGGAAAAGTGAAGCAACTCACCGCTAAATTGATACAACGAACTGAAGAAGCCATGGCAAGTCTAAGTCCTAATGAATCTGAACCTGAAATGATTGAACCTGAAGAGCTACCAGAATCTGAAGAATTTGCTGGAATGCAGACACAGGAATTAACACCTGAATTGGCAAGACGATATGCTTATAATAACGAAAAAGGTGTTATTGTCGTAGACGTTGAGCCAGATAGTCCAGCAGCAGATAATGGTATTCAAGTAGGACATCTCATAAAAGAAATAGATTATGTTACTATTGAGAATCTGAGAGACTACAAGAAAGTTGTCAAAGAATTAGAAGAAAAAGGTGAAGATTTGGCACTGGTATACGTTAAAGATCCAAGTGGTCGTGTGAATTATCTGACACTGAAGATTAATTCTGATTTGAATGAAGATAATCGTTAATACAGTGAAATCCTTCACATATCATTGACACCGACAATTTAGTGTTTAGATTAGGTCTAACATTCTCGGCTTGCAATAATTATAAAACTTGAGGGATAGCGTTTTTTGTGATATACTTCAAAAAATGCTATCCTTCATCTTTTAAGAGGTTATGTTTGATGAAAGGGCAACGGGTTATTTGGCCGAGTCGTGCCAATGTTGACATTGAAGAATTTGAACTGCAAACAATTCCAGATGATGAAGTCTTGGTGGCAAGTGAATGTACACTTATTAGTCCTGGGACAGAACGTGCATTCTTATTAGGACTACCAAACGCACGGGGTGCATATCCTTCCCGTCCCGGCTATAGTAATATTGGTAAGGTCATAGAGGTTGGGAAAAATGTGAACCAAGATTTGTTGGGTAAACGTTTTGCCTCAACCCATGGACATACGAGTCATTTTACTGCCAATCCGGGACGTTTACTCAAGGTAGAATCAACTGATGTATCTGCAGAAGAAGTTGTCTTTTACAATCTTAGTGCTATAGCCTTGCAAGGTGTTCGAAAAGCACGGATTGAATTAGGTGAATCTACATTAGTTATTGGACAAGGATTGATTGGTTTACTTGCCTTGCAGCTTTCTAAACTGAGTGGGGCAGTGCCAGTGATTGCTGCCGATTTAACCGATAGTAGGCTTGAATTATCTAAAGAAATCGGTGCAGATTATACCTTCAATCCTGAAGATAATGACTTCTCAGATCAGTTAGCCGCTGCCACCATGAAAAAAGGTCCTACGGTTGTAATTGAGGCAACTGGACATCCAGATGCTATTACAACCGCATTACATGCAGCGGGTTGGGGTGCGAGACTTGTGCTCTTGGCAAGTACACGCGGTGAGACACCGAATGTCAATTTTTATCGGGATGTTCATAAAAAAGGTCTTATTCTATATGGTGCACATAACTCCATTCGTCCACGCCAAGAATCATCACCGAATTTTTGGACAAGTGAAGATGATTGTCGGTTGATGATATCCCTTATCAGTCAAAAACGTTTCAATGTGACCCCCTTGATTAGTCACCGTTTTTCTGGACAGGATGCACCAAAGGCATATCAACTGCTTATGGAATGGAATCCTGGATTACTTGGAGTGGTTCTTCAGTGGAACAATGGGATGTGATAATAAAATACTAAGGTTTAACGAAAAGATGGCACGCGAATATCCAATTGAAAACGTACGTAACATAGGTATTGCAGCACATATTGATGCTGGTAAAACAACGACAACTGAACGCATCCTCTTCTACACAGGCAAAAAACACAAGCTTGGTACAGTTGATGAGGGTACTGCAGAAATGGACTGGATGGTACAGGAACGGGAACGGGGTGTTACAATCACTGCCGCTGCAACAACTTGTTTCTGGCAAGACCACGCAATTCACCTGATTGATACGCCTGGACATGTTGATTTCACCGTTGAGGTAGAAAGGTCACTTCGTGTTTTAGATGGTGTTATCGCCTTGTTTTGTGCTGTCGGTGGTGTTGAACCACAATCAGAGACAGTGTGGAATCAAGCAGAACGTTACCAGATTCCGCGTATTGCATTCGTTAATAAAATGGATAGAGTAGGTGCAAATTTTACACGTGTCCTTGAGATGATGGAGGATCGGTTTGAAACAAATCCTGTACCTTTGCAGATACCCCTTGGAGAGGGACGTGACTTCGCTGGTGTGGTTGACCTAATATCTATGAAAGCTATCCAATGGAATGAAACCGATCAAGGTAAGACTTTTGAAGAAGTCGAGATACCCTCTGAATATGAAGAGGATGCTAACGCTGCCCGTGAATCTCTTGTTGAAAATGTTGCATCTGAAAATGATAACCTATTGGAAAAGTATCTTGATGGGAGCGAGATTTCAGATAAAGAAATTGTTACCGGAATCCGAAGTGCTACTTTGCATGGGAGTATCATTCCGATCCTATGTGGAAGTTCACTAAAGAATCAAGGTGTCCAACCTCTACTTGATGCAGTTATTAATTTTCTTCCCTCTCCTGTTGATGTGCCACCGATTGAAGGTGAAAAACCGAAAGTATCAAAATCAAAATCCTCAAAACGAAAAAAATCAACTGATAATTCTGATAGTTCCGAAATAATACAACGCCATGCCGACGATGCTGAACCCTTTTCTGCGTTAGCCTTCAAGGTGGCGAGTCATGATACTGTAGATAAACTGGTCTACTGTAGGGTGTATTCTGGTACACTCAAACGTGGGGAAGTTGTCTATAATGTGGCTACAGAAAAACAGGAACGAGTTAATCGTATCCTACAGATGCACGCAAATAAGGAGGCAAGTTGTGATGCTGCGTATGCGGGGGACATTGTTGCACTTGTTGGCATGCGAACTACAAAGACTGGACATACTTTATCTGATGTTCAACATCCACTGCTGTTAGAGTCAATTGAATTCCCACCACCGGTAATATCTGTTGCCATTGAACCCGAACGTGCAAGTGATACGGATGCGTTGGAGGAAACACTCGAAAAACTCATGGACGAAGATCCGACATTCACAGTCGGTATTGATAATGAAACAGGACAACGGATTATCTCAGGTATGGGAGAACTGCATTTAGAAATCCTCACTGACCGTATGATTCGAGAATTTGGGGTGAATGCACGCGTAAGTAAATTACAGGTTGCATATCGAGAAACAATCAGTGGTAAAGCCGAAGGACGCGGTACACATATCCATAAAACTGAGGAAGAAGGTATTTACGGAGATGTTGTGCTGACTGTGGAACCTTTGAAACGCGATGAAGGATTTCAACTTGAGGATAGAACTGATGAAACGCAAATTCCACGACAGTTTCTCCCATCTGTTGAAGGTGCAATTGAAGGCGCAATGGGAACTGGAGCACTTATGGGTTATGCTCTGCAGGATATCAAAGTGACACTCACTGGTGGTTCCACACATCCGACCGATGGTTCGGAGGTGGCGTATGAAGGGGCGGCTGTATCTGCATTTGAAAATGCTATTCGGAAGGCAAAACCGCTGCTACTCGAACCGATAATGCAAATCCACATTACTGTACCAGATGAACATGTAGGAAAAGTTATCGGGGATCTGAATTCTCGTAGAGCACAGATTAATGAGACTACATCTGAAGACGCAAATAACATTATCAATGCTATTATCCCACTCGCAGAAACTTTCCAGTATACCACCCGTCTCCGTTCTATGACTCAAGGACGTGGCGCTTTTACGTTAGAATTCTCACATTACGATGTAGCACCATCATCTATTAGTGCATCAGAAAGGAGCTAATTAGGATTCGCTGAATACCTCCATCCCTGCCGAACCATCAGCGATTTTTCGTATCTGCTTTTCAAATCCCGGTGGTGAAAGTGTCCATGTAATCCAGAGTGGCTCATCCCCTGTGTTAACAAACCGATGTTCAACATTCGGTGGAAGATAAATGACGGTACCGGGTCTTAAATCCGCTTCTTCACCATCAACATAAGCCTTCCCTTCCCCGCCGTAGACAAAGATTATCTCTTCTGCTTCGCTATGTGCGTGCATAGGTATTTCACTATTCGGATCAATTTCCTCTAATCCCATAGCAAAATGTTCAGTATTTCTGGTTTTAGGTTCAATGAGTGTGTAGAGTGTACGAGGTGCATCACCTTCAATCCGAACAACCTCTGCATCCTCTTTGTGATAGACATATTTCATAGTCTTTCCTTTTTCGGTTAATTTAAGGGTTGACTGGACGTTGCTATGCTAATTTCTGTAGATTACGCATCATCATTTAGTCGATCGGTTATTTCCAAAAACTCTTGATCGTTGAATACCAGTTGAAAAATACCTTTCCATCTGGAACCATCCCGTACAATCATAGTACCCGCAGCATTAAATGCTCCCTCAAGCGTTTCCAACACTTTACGTTTCTGATTATGTAATAGCATAGAATAAGTCAATTGTCAAATACAGTATATCTTGTAGGTGTGTAAAGTTTTTGTCACTAAACATTATGCTGCTATTGTATCTGGATATCAATATTAATCTCAAGAGTCATATTAACAAACAATGTTACTTATACTTTTAAAGTGAGATTATAGTGGATCTTAGTATTAATGAGACACTTTGCACCAGCACGGTTAGAAACCGTGCCTACCGTGGGAGGGCGAAAGTGTGTATTTATTTTTAAGTTTTACTATAAATGGCTAATGAAAATGGAAAAAGTGTTAATATGTAGCTTTCTGAGATGATAGCACTTTCACGGAAACCTTCACGGAGCAATTCTACGAGCCCTTATTCCATAAGGGTTTATAATTTTAATTATACCAATTTTCCGTGAATCACATCCGTTAATTATACTATAACTTAATTGTGTGTTGAGTTTTCTATAGACATAGTACTCCGCTGGAGTACGGTATTTTTGATATAGAAAACTCAATAAAAAATAGACTAATCATTAGATACTCAGTTTCCCTCTGAATTGGAATTGTTGATCCTAATATACAGACAAAAAATAAGGTGTAAAAACAGACATTTAATCCTAAATCTCAGACAGTAGATCGTGTTGTCGTTGCATGAGTCTATGCCTCGAAAAAATGAAAAAAGTTACACTTTTTGTCACACGGTGTGACATTGAGATTGGTGTAAATTACCCCTGTAACCCCTGTCATAGACTGGCTTTACTCCACTTTGAATTGACTTTATAAGAATTTCTAAAATGTGTGATTTTGTGTTCTTTTTGTCCTTTCTGATTTTGACATTTCTAACGGTTAAAAAGCTATGCTTTTTTGACGTATCTGAAACTTTGTAATTAGGATCGTTTTTATGGATAGTCATTTGTTTTTGGTTATTGGTTTTTAGTTTGTGTTCTAACCTTATCGTTAATCCAAGAATACATTATAGGTTGGACTGTCCATTGGGTAGTGTAAGTCCTAAATATAAAATGCCATTAACGTACTCACATTAACGTACTCATCTTAATTCACTATAATGAATCCGCTCAAAGTGCAAAAGTTACACTTTTCGTTACATGGTGTAACATTGAAATTGGCATGAATTTCCCCTGTAACCCCTGTCATAGACTGACTTCATAGCGTTTTAAATTAGAAAATTAAAAAATTCTAAATTTATCCTTTTTCATTTCGTTGTCCTTTTTCAATATGACATTTCATATAGGTGAATTTAGACGTATTCTTAGGAATGTTTGTTGTTTGGTTATATATGTAAATTGTATAAGATGTTTGCGGTAATAGAAAACAATTAGACCCCTTACAACAAATATACATTTTATTTCCTTCGTATTACAAATTGCGTAAACTCTTGTGTTTTTATTTTCATAACACATTTTTTTAATTCCAAAATTAAATCTGGTCTAAAATCAGTCCCAGAAAGGGTTTATAGATATACCTGAAAAACCGTCATTTTTTTATATTTTTTAGATTTTCATACTTCATTTTGTTTTAAGTGTTCTAAACCCTGTTGTGGTATAGGTTTGTAGGGTGTTAGATTTTGATTTTCCTTTTCATAACTGTTATGAAAGTTTCATAACAACTTTTCAGAACATGCTTTTATTGTGATAAATATAGTAACATAATATATTATATGAGTCAAGTTAAAATATGATTTTCGTAATATGTTTATATTGATGTGAGTTTGTAATTAAAATGAACTTTATAATATGGCACAATTTTATTTCAGTTTGACAAGCATTGTTAATATTATTTTCTGTTTTTGTGATATATGTATGTTAGTTGTTATTGATGGGTGTTTTCTTCATTTTTTTATAGTCTGATGGTTTCTTTGGGATTGATTGAAGGACGGACGATCATTACCCCGCGCTTCAGCCTTGGAATACTTTAAAAATTCGTTGGTGTATCATTTTTCTAATCCTCTTCCTATGTGTATACGTTACAATACTAATTTTTGTAGGTTATCCACCATCATTCAGACGTGCCGTTATTTCCAAAAACTCTTGATCATTGAATACCAGTTGAAAAATACCTTTCCATCTGGAACCATCCCGCACAATCATAGTCCCCGCAGCATTAAATGCTCCCTCAAGTGTTTCCAACACTTTACGTTTATATTCAGTGTCAAGGTTACCACCGAGATGCTGACCCTTTGTATCAAAAATTAACACACGTGTCACGCCTGCGATTTCGTTTGTCATCGCTACGAAATCAGGATAAATACGACCCCGTTTCCATCCTTGCAAATAATACTCGCCACGTTGGCGTGCTGCTACTCGATACCACCATCGCAATGCCCGTTCTTCATCAAGATAGTAAGCAAATTGCTTTTCCAATTCACTATCAAACTGTTTCTCAAATACAGGTTCAAATAGGCTTAATTGTACTGGCTCAAAATTGTTCAAAAGCGGGTTATCATTATCAGGACTGACCTGTATTTCATATTTATCTACCATTCGATAATTGAGTTCTTTTGTTTCCAAGTCAAAACGGATTTCACCGTGTTCAAGTTTTCTGCGAAAGACCTGCTCTGCTTGATTTTCAACTTCGCTTTTTACGTGTTCCCGCAACACATGTGCAAGGTAAGAACGTCTATCGTAAATATCCGCCTCGGTTTCACCTTCTGCTATGAGTCGTTTACTCATCTCATGTGCAATGCGTGCTGCTTGCCACAGGTTCGGTACAATATCCGACAAGCGATGTGCAAAGTCGGCAATGCTAACCCTCTTTTCAACGTACGGTTCTTGTTCGGTATGAAAAACAGGTAATTCTTCACCCACGTCAACCGTAGCAGATTGTCGTCTTACATTCTGAGGAGTGGATGCATTTGGATCCGGTGGTTCAATAGCTGCCCAATCTATATTTGGTAAGATATGCGTCTGATAATTGAGGTGGATCCAATCATCACTATTTTTATGTAGCACAACTGGCAGATAGATATCTTGACTCCGAAATTCTTGACGTCGTTTCACTTTTTTGGGTTGTATATCGTCTTGCTGCTGTGCCCCTGACGCACCCATGACTTCATCACCCAAGCCAGTGAGTCCTTCCGATTCCAACCCGTGTTTAACTTGCTGAACAACAGTAGCCACATCGGTGTTGTTGCAATAGACATAGCATTGATCCAGTGATTCTCTACCAGTTAGCTGTGCGTGTGGTTGACGCATCACACGTCCTACCAGTTGCGTAATTGCCCTTTGTGCTTGCGTATTATCCAGCATTACCAGTAGATATGCAAACGGACAATCCCAACCTTCCATAAGTGCGGATTTTGTGATGATCCAACGCACCTTAGAAAATTCCGAAAGCAGATCTTCTCGTCCAAGTTCATCGTTTTCGGCAGATTTGACGCGAACCGCATCGGATGGTACGTGCAGATTTTGGGTGAGATATTCCCGCACATCTTCCGCATGAATGTGATCACTATCGCGCTGATCTTTCCCTGTACGCTCAACACGGACAACGGCAATCGGACGGATATATCGACCTGTATTGCTCTCAAATGCCCTTGCCTCTGTGTTAAGCCTTTCAAGTTCATCTGCTGCTTGCCCAAGCGTTAATTCCCACTCTGCGTTTGGAAATGAAGTTACCTGCACCGGTAACTTTATCATCTCCTCTTTTTTCAGGTCAGGACCTTCAATATCAACAAGCAGATTACTAATGCCACGGTTCGGTGTCGCGGAAAGTTCAATCACCATACGCGGGTCGAGACGGCTGATAGATCGCGCAAATTCTACATTCGCTTCTTGCCTCCTTGCACCATACGCCTTATGTGCCTCGTCTAAAACAACGATAGGACGCAACATCTTGAACACGTTAAATAGACTCTGTTTGACGTGTCCACCTTCATTTTCAGTTTCCAGATCAGGATATTCGTTTCGCAAGGAGGTATCGCCAAAGATGTCATCACTATCGGGGAAAAAACTGGGATAGCGTCCACTATCCTTAAACATTCGTAGAAATTCCCTGCCTCTTTGACGATTTGCTGCTGGTAACATCAGTAGCATGACGCACAAATAGTTTGCTATATCATCTCTGCTAAAGGTATCCTCTTTTTCCAGCATTTTGACTCTTCCTGCAGCTGCCCGTTGCAACATTTTTCGGTAAGGATGTTCCTTATTCCACAAGGCAGCTTTTGTTTGCGCGTAAATAGCCTTGGTCGGTACAATCCACAATACCAAACCACGTTGCCAAGGGATATGTTCTAACGCAGCGGCAGCAAGTAGGGTTTTACCACCACCTGTCGGCACTTTAAAGCAGATATGCGGAATTGGTCGATTTGCGTCATCTGTACGGTCAACGTATTCGCCTGCAGATGCTGCAACGTCATCGTTTTCTTTTAACTTTTTCCACGCTGCTTTCGGATAATTGCGTAATTCATCGGGAATTGGAATATCTGTTGATGACTGGCTAAGCATCTCAACCATCGTTTCCAATTCATATTGTGTGTCTTCAAGTGTTTCTAACCAACGGCTAAAAGCGTCAAGTGCGTTGCGTTGATATACTTTTAATTCCAACATGGATATATGTGTATAGGCAAGTTTAGACTTCTATGAGCAGCCCAAAAAATTCCTCTCTGCTCAGGTTAACAGTTCGCATATTATTCTTGATGATGGTGACTGGGACCTCTTCATAGCGCAGAATAACTACAGCACATGTGACATCAGGATGGTGATAGATGAGATGTGATCCCTTTGTCTAACGAATTGACACCCAAAATGGTCAAATACCCTAACTTGTGTTCGCCAGTCTGTCGGCGAAATTTTAGGCATTATATGTCTCCAAGTGTCACAGTAAGTTGATTGAAGGAGACGACTTGTTTGTCAAGTTGAAGGGTGAGTTGTGAAGTATCCAAATCATATCCCGCATCTTCTAAAAAGGTTCTAAGGGTTCCGAGTTGTGCTGTTTCTTCTAACTGAATTTCAATAACTTCAAGCAGGTTTTTGCGTGCTTCTTCAATGTCGTTTCCACAACTTGCAATGTCCAGTTCCGGGCAATAGGCGGTGTACATATTCCCTTCTTTCCATATTTCTTCTGTTACTACTAAATTCCTGATTCCTCCATGACTGAAATCATGGGTTTCTTGCGTTTTCATCTGATGTCTCCGTTGTGGATATTTAACTTAGATTCCAGAAGTGTTTATCCTCTCTGATTATGTTATAGCATAGAAAAAGTCAACTGTCAAATATCTTGATTTCAGATTTGACACTATACCGATATTTTAGGTACAATAACGCTATAAGGTACGAATATCAGGTTAAAGGAGGATCTTCTTAATGGAAAACGTTACCACTCCGATTGAAGTGCCAGAATCCGCTGCAGGATGTCTTCATAAAGGTTCAACAGTATTTCATCAAGATAGATATGAAGATACAATTTTGTTATGTGATAAAGCAATTGAACAAAACCCTACTTCAGCGGAATTAGTTGATGCCTATATACTCAGAGGAAGAGCAAAGGAGGCTTGCCAAAGGTATTTTGAAGCACTTACAGATTTTAATGAAGCACTCAATATAGATCCTAACAAGGCAGACGGTTACTATTACCGAGGTATTGCTAAAGGTAAACTAAATCATCCAAAAAAAGCTATTAAGGACTTTGATAAAGCTATAGCATTAGATCCAAACAACGCATCAACTTACTATAACCGAGCAGTTGCTAACCGCAAACGTGGAGAACATCAAAAAGCGATTAAAGATTTTGATAAAGCAATTGCTAAAGAAAATAACTATGCTTCAGCATACTTTCTCAGGGGAAATGTAAAGAAAGAATTAAAGAAATATTTTGAAGCAATTTATGATTTTGATAAAGCAATCAGTATAAAGCCTAATCTGGCTGAAGCATACTTTGATAGAGGAATAGCAAAGGAAAAATTAGGGCATCCTGAAGATGCACTTTCGGATTTTGACAAAGCTATAGAATTAGATTCAGAAGATGCTAAAATGTACTATGAACGCGGGCTCGTTAAAAACAGACTCAGAAATTATGATGAAGCTATCCGAGACTTCAACATGGCGATTTCTCTTAATGATAACAATTATCCAGATGCCTACTATGCTCGTGCAATAATTAAAAGATATTTGGGTGATAAGAAGAATGCTAAAGATGATTTAAATATAGCATTAAGACAAACACAAGATGTTGGTAATAGTTTGCTTGAGAGTCGAATCCAAAATGCATTACAAACATTATAAGATATTAGAGTGGATCACCTTTCATGCAGAGCATCGGGGAGTTGACAGAAGATAATACCCATCCCCGTAAGTTCCCGTTGTCGTTGTAAATCCATCCTTCGTTGCCAGTGTTGTAGGGCGGGTCAATGTAGATACATTTGATTCGATTTGCGTAGCGGGGGAGTAATGCCTTGAGGGCGTGTAGGTTGTCGCCGTGGATAATGAGGTTGTCATCTTCTTCAATTGGGTTGCAGGAGCGGGATTTGTCTGTTTTTAGGGGTCGGTAGGGTACGGTGAGGTGGTGCGCGTAGATGTGTTGTTTTCCTTTGAATTCAAGTGTGGGCATAAGGTTCCGTTGAAAAAGTATGCAAGTGTATTTTATCACAAATGAACATTAATATAGAATGTGTTGAGATCATGGACGCGGAATTTCCAAGTCCTTGCAGATTTTCTGAGCGGTAATTCTATTAATCTCGGTGTGTCTCGGTATTGATACGCGGATGTTCAGTTCAGGATTCCACCATATTGTGTGATTACTACCTTCTCGGAGAAATTCGCATCCGTGATTTCTAAGATGCTTAAGCAAAACCCTTCGTTTCATACATCAATTCTTACTTCCTCAAACCCACTTTCAGTTTGGTCTAATGCTCCCGGCACACCGAATTCCAAAATGTCAGAAGCCTTTATCTCCGCCGTTTCATTTTCAGTTCGACGACACACTTCCATCTTGTCAAATTCTAACATCTCACGAAGTGTGATTTGCAGTGTATCTAACAATTCGCTTCTTGTTCGTTCTTGGCATGTAACACCTCGGACTTCCAATATCCACCCAATCCACCACTCTTCGCTCTGCCTTATAAGCGCTGTATAGGTTTGTGTTATCTCTTTTGGATTCCGCCCCGCGTTGAATCTTTCCTGAAACAATAGAAGATCCGATTCATAAGTGTCGGTGTCACGGCAGCGTTTCTTGATAATCAATGGATGCGCCTGAATAGAGTCAGGGTAGGTTGTGACAAAGATAATTGGGACTTTGATATCCCGATATACTAATTGGCGAACAATTTCATTTCCCCTTTCATAATCATTGCCTGGTTTCATGTCAATAATTGCACCATTGTATGAACTGTCTATCTTATCCAATGCACTCGAAGTGCTCTCTGCTATATCAGGTTCAACGGTCATATTGTATTTTTTATTGAAAAAATCCACGACATTTATAAAGTTCTGTTGTTCACCTTTTCCATCTTCGACAAACAAGATTTTCATCGTATTCATTTCTCATTCTCCATTTTAGGTTGAAGTATGAAATACCGCACCTTCTTCGGGTACAGAAGTACCCAATTCACGGCGGTTTTGCGCTGCAGCTTCTCCAACTACCGCAAATCTTAAGTCTGTTTTTTCTGATTTATTCATTGACTTCGTCTTCATCAAGGTCGAAAAGTGAATCAAAACTTACAGGTATCTTTCCCTCTTTTATTGACTGATTCAGTGCTTCAATGTCTTCATCGGTGAGATGCGGCAGTTTTGCCATCGCTTTGATGAGACGTTGTGCAGCGGCATTCTTTTTTCTCGGTCTGTTTTGTAATAACGTGAGTTGAGATGCAAGAAAACTGGTACACTTATACATTTGTCCATTTTCATCGCTGAATTCAACCTCGAATGCTTCACCGTTCGCAAGGATTTCAACGACTGTGCCGACTTCTCCACGCTTAAGATTATGTTCAGGGATATCTTCTGTAAGCGCAACGACATCCAGAAGTTTAATTTTGCCTATTTCTTCTGGTTCTTGATTATCTTCAGGCAAACTGTCTATGTGTGAAGTATTATCGGAAATTTTATCTTTCATGGTTAAACCTTACGGACGAATGGAGATGCTGTTGTCAATTTGAAGGGTAACACAAGATTGTGTCAGATGTCAATCAATTCCTTGGTCACCTATTCAAACCAATATGAAAAGAGACTGGCATCTCTTAGTTGGAACTGTAATCTGACTTCCCTTCCTGTTAAAGATTCGAGAGAATGTCCAAATTCCACTATGGTGTCTACTGAATCAACAACAATCGGTCTTGAGAAATAATTCTCCAGTGGTGTTCCCAGATCATCCGTGACTGCAACGACAACATAACCTTTTCTGGCATCAACATTCAGATGTAAATCTTTTCCGGCTAATGTCAACGGTTTCGTCAGCATCATTCCCTCTTCTGCCCCAGCATCAAGTGAGACGAATCCATCACGCCGTAAAGTCGCAAGACCTAACATCGATTTAAACTTTCGTTCAACCTGTTTGAATTTGCTTCCTGTATGAGGACCATTCACACCACCGTAATAGAGGTAAATCTGGTCGTTGTAGACGATGAAATTTTGACTGATACGAGCCATTCCATCCTCCCAACTACCTTTCTCTCCAAGCGTTAGGAAAGTTTGGCGATCTAAGACTCTCTGCCATTTAATTCCATCACGACTGGTAGCCAATGATGTGTCAATAGTGCCATCAACACCTTCACGATAAATCCAAATCATACCGATATAAACACCTTCGTAGATATTTATCGGCATACCGTAAATCTGAGTTCCACCTTCATCGAATTCATCACATTCCAGAACAAGTTTAGGTTCACTGAAGTGAATACAGTCATTACTTTCTGCCCGTGCAGTTTTTCGACCGCCAGCTCCGAATCGACCAAACACGACATACTTTTGTATATTTGGATCCCATACCAAGGATTGTGTAGAATCACTCCCAAGTGGAATGACGGGATTGTCTTCATAGTCAGTCCAATGAACACCATCCGGTGAAAAGGACATCCACATACCATCCCCATCTCCTTGTCCCCATAACGTACGTCCATCAGTATGTTTGATGAATACATCAACTCCACCGTGTTCCCAGTAAAAACCTTTATAGCGGCGGTCAGGATCTGTCTCATTTTCATCATACAGAACAGCCATACCTTCACAGTTTGTACGTCCAACATCAATAAGATTGTTTGCTGTACTTCCATTGAAATCAACTTGATTAAGTGTAGGTTTTTCCCAATGAATTCCATCCGTTGATGTCGCATATCCAAGGAGAGTGATATTCCCAAGTGCCTGACGTTCCCGAACCTGCACCATACCATCAACATAAGGTCCGGTGAGATACCACATCTTAAATAACGAATCTTGTGGATCGTATAGTGTGGTACCATATAGTGATGCGACACTTTCCCATGGGTTTTCACCTTGCAATATCGGATTTTCAGGATGCCGTTGGGGTTGATGCATTTTACGATATAGACCTTCAATCCGTGTGATGTTATGCAGATCTAAAAAAAGATAACGATTTTCCATTAGGAGTTCTCCTGAGTTTGATAAGTTGTATTATTTGTGATCTGATTTGCCAAACTCACGTTATTTTATCTAATATGGATAAGTCTGAGAGAAATAGTCGATGCAATTAAAACTCAACGACCATACTGTTTCATCACGTGCTTCAATTGATCCAATGGAATCGCAGGCATAGTGCGACCACCACGACCTGTTGTTGTGGTTGCCATTGTCATAGAATTAATAACCGCTTCCTCTGTTGCTTCAATAACTGCCTGAAAAAGTGTACTCAACTGCCAATTGACAACCATATCAATTTTGAATGTGCCGTTATCAGTACTTCGTGGAAAGACATTAGCAGTTGAAAATGCAATTACAAATTCCCCACTACCATCTGTACTCGGTGTTCCAGTTCGAGCTAAACCATGTGTCGCACGAATAGACAACTGTTTTAATTGTCGGTGTGTTAAAGGAGCATCTGTGGCAATTACAATTATAAAGGATCCATCTCTACCCGGTTTTAATTGCATATCTTCTAACGCAGTCCCCACAGGTACACCGTCTATACGTAATTGATGTCGCCTTCCACCATTAGAGTTTACCAGTACACCGACTTTCCATCCTCCCCTGTTCTGAGGCAGTACACGTGATGCGGTACCAATACCGGCTTTGAATCCATAGCATCGCATACCTGTACCACCTCCGACGCATCCCTCTACTACAGGTCCTGATTTTGCTTTTTGTATAGCTTCAATTGCATGTTCCGGTTTTACATGAAGTCCACTAATATCGTTCAATCCACCATCATAACATTCAGCAACAATAGGTAGGATTATGTTATCATCGGGATATCGCTCTACAATATATCGAACAACTCCATCGTGGACAGCACCCACACTGAGAGTATTCGTCAGTAAAATAGGGGACTCAATCCATCCTGCTTGGTTGATCCGTGCAATACCCGTAGCTTCCCCATTGCCATGAATAGTATGTGCTGCACCAAAAAGACGTGCCTTCCATATATCATCATGCGGAAGAATAGCGGTTACCCCTGTACGAATTGAATCACCTTTGTTTAAAGTGACATGTCCCACTTTTACCCCTGGAATATCGGTAATTGCATTGTGTTCACCAGTAGGGAGTGAACCGATAGTGATTCCAAGTTCACGCGCTCGTAGACGAGGTGGATCTATATCCTGAGAAGTAGAGATATTCAGGAACTGAGTACAAAATACACAGATCGTAAGATACAATATAATGTAATATCGCAGTGGGTTATATATCATAGCTAATATATTCAGTCTTTTAAATTAGCATTAATTCTATGTTTGATTCTCAAGTTGCTTCCTATAGATTTTGCGAATATGATTAAAGATAGCAATATAAGTTTGTGATCGGTAATCAGGATAAGTCCATTCCCATGCTTGAAATGTCTTTTGGTAAAAACGAAGGGTCATCTCTGCAAAAATTCCATTACGAAGATAAATACGGTGAGCGTGATCTTTTGTTGATGCAAGGATTAACTTTGCCATACAGACATAACCAATATCTAAATTTACTCTACGGTGTTGTGTGTTTTCACGAACGAATAGCTGTTCAATACTGTTTGTAAAGAGTTTTCTATCTGCTAATGCACCAGCATCCATTAATTTCTCAAAACTAATAAATTGTCTCTGTATTTCTTTCCCCAGCTCTACTTCATAGTAAGTTGTACTATTAAATGGAATTAGTTTACTGGTATAGTCAATTTCTCCTAATTCGTCTGTCAGGTGTTGATAAACGGTGGGCAATAGGGAGGGTTCAGAGGTTAATACTGCGATAATTGTTTTGACAGGATGATGCTCTATTAGGATTCCCATAATGTAAGTTACAGTAAGGTATTTTAATTGAATGCTTTAAACCTTTATTGAAAATGAACATCTAAAATATAAGTAATGTAAATTAGACACAATTATCCACAATTTCCTTGACATTTCTATAGATATTAATGTATAATGTTACGTTACGCCTTAAGAAGGTAAATAAGTATTAGCCTTGAAGTTAGAGTCGCTTTAGTTTAGTGAAGTATACACCTTCTTTGATATATTGGCAACTGTTTTTGTATCTAAACAAGGGATGTCTATAATTGATTGCGGTAGTGTCAAAGAATATCCAGTACTTGACTTGCATGTTATTTAAAAGTGGTGTGTAGTCAAGTGTCTTTTCGCGCCTTGAACATGTTACCGTCAATAGCGTGTCTTCCTATCAATAGACATCTGTATATAGTGATCCGTATCCTTAATATCTTAGGGTAAGTAGAGTCACAATTATTGGATGTGAGAACGAATACGCCATCCATTTCACAATTCAAAACGAGTCACCATTCCTATAAATCAAAGTATGTTAGAAACTCATACAACAGCATTGAATAAAACGCATTCAGTAGAAATCAGTATCTGTTGTCGTGAATATTGTTATCCGATCGGTATACTGTCAATTAGTTGTTACGAAAGTCCGATAGTAAAACCTTCAACCCATCTGCAATCTGCACAAGGTGAACTTTATGCCAGCTACTACTAAAAATAATGGAAGTCCGGCTGCTCTCCGTAAGCGCATCTCCTTTGCCAAAACCCCATCAATTCTTGACCTACCTGATTTAATTGAAACCCAAAAACGCTCCTATGCTGCATTTTTGCAGCGTGATGTTGCAGAAAGTGAACGTGAAACAAAAGGGTTGCAAGCACTCTTCAAAGAAGTTTTTCCAATTTATGATTTTAAAGATACAACGAGTCTTGAGTTCGTTAGTTACGCACTCAGTCCACCCACGCATGATCTATCTGATTGTCAAGCACGTGGATTAAATTATCAAGTTAGGCTTCAAGCCAAGCTGATGTGTGTTGAACGAGAAAAAGATGAAGACACTGGTCAAACACGGGTTTTAGATATTACTGAATCAGAAGTGTATCTTGGGGATATTCCATTGATGACTGAGAACGGTACATTTATAATCAATGGATCCGAACGTGTTATCGTAAATCAATTACATCGATCACCAGGTGTTATATTTCTTGATAAATCTGCTCCCAGTGTACAAAAACTTCCAACAGGGCAGATTATACCTTATCGTGGTGCTTGGGTAGAGTTTGAATTTGATTCAAAAGATTGTATTCACGTACGTTTAGATAGAAAAAAGAAAATCTTAGCCACAGTACTTTTAAGAGCGCTTGGATGGGAAACTGATGCAGAAATCCTCAAACTATTTGGTGATACAGAAAATGTTAAGTTGACTACAGATGTTATAGGCCGTGTAATCGTTGAACCCATCGTTGATTCAAATTCGGGTGAAGTATTACTTGAGGCTAACACTAAGTTGTCTGAGATTGAATATGATCGTCTCATCGATGCTAAAATCTCAGAGGTTGAAGTATTGGTAGAAGTCGACGAACAAGAACTACGGTATTTACGAAATACATTGTCCCGTGACACTGTCAAAGCGTATGGTGGAGGTACATTGCAAGAAGGTGCATTACTTGAAATTTTTCGCACCCTACGCCCAGGTGATGCCCCGACACGAGAAGCCGCATCGGCATGTATTGAACGATTATTTTTTGATGGTGCACGTTACGATTTAGGTACGGTTGGTAGATACAAACTCAACTCACAACTGGGTGATTTAGAAGTATATCAGGAAGAATCCGAAGGGTTGCCTGATGAAGAAAATCGGGTTCTTCGTCGAGAAGATATTGCTGCCACATTACAACACCTGATGCATATTCGAAACGGACATAAAGAAGTTGATGATTTAGATCATCTTGGAAATCGTCGAGTTCGTGTTATTGGAGAACTTCTTGAAAACCAATTTCGTATTGCTATGTTACAAATGCGTCGGGCAGCACGTGAGAAACTGAGCACAACTGCCGATGCCCAGTTAAAGAATCCCAAAAACTTAGTAAACCCAAAGCCGCTCATGAGTGCGCTTCGTGAGTTTTTCGGATCAAATCAACTTTCCCAGTTTATGCAACAGATAAACCCATTAGATGAACTCACGCATAAACGAAGAATTTCAGCTATTGGTCCTGGAGGACTACATCGAGATCGCGCTACTGCGGCGGTTCGAGATGTACATCGTACCCATTATGGTCGCGTGTGTCCATTAGAAACCCCTGAAGGTCCATCAATCGGCCTTATAGTTTCATTAGCAACGTTTGCCAGAGTTAATCCTTACGGTTTTTTAGAAACACCGTATCGTACAGTTAGCAATGGTAAAATTACTCAAAATGTTGAGTATCTAACAGCAGATGCTGAGGACAAGTTCCATATTGCACCGGCTGACGCTATCCCTGCCCGTAAAAAAGACGTTCCTGTTCGCAGTCGTAAGGGTGAAGAGGTGCTTGAACGAGATCTGAAAGAGATAGATTATGTAGGTATTGCCCCGCAACAGATCGTTGGTGTTTCCGCTGCTCTTGTTCCATTTCTTGAACACGAAGATGCTAACCGTGCATTGATGGGTGCTAACCACCAAAGACAAGCTGTACCCTTGATCAGCCCTGAAGCACCATGGGTGGGTACAGGAATGGAACATCGTGCTGCACGTGATGCGAATGCAATGGTTATCGCACATCGGGGTGGTGTTGTTTCAAGCGTTGACGCAGAAGAAATACTCATCCGAACTGGACAAGCACTCCATGTTGAAGAAGGTGAACATGCTTTCAGTGAAATGGGTTATGATGTTTATAAACTAAAAAACTTCAAACGTAGTAATAGTGGTACTTGTATTCATCAGCGTCCACGTGTGAATATTGGAGATGTTGTTGAAACTGGAGATGTCATTGCAGATGGCACAGCAACGGAAGGTGGGGAACTGGCACTTGGACGGAATATCTTATGTGCTTATATGCCGTGGGGTGGACATAACTTTGAGGATTCAATACTTATCAGTGAATCTCTTATAAAGCAGGATACATTCACCTCTATCCATATTGAAGAATTTGAAGTCGCGGCCAGGCAAACAAAAATGGGTGATGAAGAGATTACCAGAGATATTCCTAACATGTCAGCACGGAGTCTGGCACAGCTTGATGACGAAGGTATTATAAGGATAGGTAGTGTTGTAGGAACGGGCAGTATCCTGGTAGGTAAAATCTCTCCTAAAGGTGAAAGTGAGACAGGACCCGAAGAAAAACTTCTACGTGCTATATTTGGTGAAAAATCAAAAGAAGTAAAAGATGCTTCTGCCTACACACGCCCGGGTGTCGAAGGTGTTGTAATTGATGTGAAAGTCTTTTCACGACAAGCGACACCCAATAGTGACAGAACTGCCCTACGGCAAGATTCACTCCGTAAGCAAATTGAACAGACCTGGGAAGAACAGCGTCAACAGATTTCAGATCGTTTAACAGAGGAGATGCGCGACTCTTTGCTAAACAAAGAGTTGGCGTATCCTACAACTATCCTTTATGATGATGAACCTGAAGATACCGAAAAATCTGACTCACCTCAGCAATTAGAGGCTGGAGATATACTGACACGTGATTTTCTTGAGGGGTTATCACAAAAGCAACTTGAAACGCTTCAGATTACAGATACTGAAACTGTTGATTATATTAAAAGTCTGCAAGAACTCGCTGTCGGACGGGAAAAAGCATATACGGATGAAAAAGAGGAGGCATTAGAAAAACTTACCTCCGGTGAAGAACTAAAACCCGGTGTTTTGAAACTCGTAAAAGTATATGTTGCAAGCAGACGTCCAATATCCATCGGTGATAAAATGGCTGGACGATACGGAAATAAAGGTGTTGTTGCCAAGATTCTACCTGAAGAAGATATGCCATATCTTCCTGATGGCACACCTGTTGATATTGTCTTGAATCCTCTCGGAGTTCCATCACGCATGAATGTTGGTCAAATCCTTGAAATTCATTTAGGATTAGCATGTAAAGAACTCGGTTATTATGTGGCGTCTCCTGTATTTGATGGGGCTACAGAAGCAGAAGTGTTTAAGATGTTAGAAGATACAGAATTACTTGAGAGCGTCAAGAAAACTGGTAAAAGTGTTCTATACGATGGACGTACAGGTGACGCGTTTGGACAGGAAGTAACAGTTGGTTATGTCTATTTCCTGAAACTGAACCACCTTGTTGCAGATAAGATGCATGCCCGTTCGACGGGTCCATACTCCTTAGTAACACAACAACCCCTCGGTGGGAAAGCACAACACGGAGGACAACGTCTTGGTGAAATGGAAGTATGGGCATTAGAAGCATACGGTGCTGCACATACCCTTCAAGAAATGTTGACCATCAAATCGGATGATGTTAAGGGTAGGACTAAAATCTACGAATCAATTGTCAAAGGTCAAAGCCCATTGAAACCCGGTACACCAGAGTCCTTCAATGTGTTAGTTAGAGAACTTCAAAGTCTTGGATTAAATGTTGAATTATCTGAAGGTAACCCGTCAGAGCTTGATTCAATCCAAGCAGCTCTTCATGAGTCGGGTCTACCAATCTTACATACGGTAGATACGATGGAACCTGTTGATGATGAACCCCCTCTTAAACTTACTTGGGATACCGACGATACCGAATAGTTATCGGTAATCAGTAGATGTTAATTTTTCTTTTTAAACTGATTCTATAATATTGAGTACCGATAACCATTGCACCCCCAACCATTAAAGGAGCATAAGAATGGCAGACAAAGAAAACCGTTTTAATCGTATCTCTATAAGCATCGCATCACCCGAAACAATTAGAGATTGGGCAAAACGCACATCCTGTAAACGACGGAATCCAGCAAGTGAAACATGGTCTTGTCCTGAAAAAGGTACATGTGATTGTGGTGAAATTAAGAAGGCAGAGACAATTAATTATCGAAGTTTCCGACCAGAACACCAAGGTTTATTTTGTGAAGCGACCTTCGGTCCACAAAAAGATTTTGAGTGTAGTTGTGGTAAATACAAGCGAATTAAGCATAAAGGACTAATTTGTGATCAATGTGGGGTTGAGGTGACTAAATCACAAGTTCGACGAGAACGGCTTGGTTATATCAAACTTGCCACCCCAGTTTCACATATATGGTTTTTCAAAGGTATTCCTTCACGACTTGGGACATTCCTTGAACTTGCTTCTCGCCAAGTTGAACGTGTTTTATACTTTGAAGCATTTATCGTAACAGAAGTTATGGATGATAGTTGTGAATTGGAACATAAAGATATTCTCACAGAACAAGAGATGAATGCTAAAATGCAAAAACATCCTGATACATTCAAAGCAGCTACAGGAGCAGAGGCAATTCAAGAACTTCTTCAGAAGATTGACTTACCTGAGGATGTAGAGAAATTTACTCAAGAGATTGAAGAGACCTCAAGCCATCAGAAGAAAGTAAAACTCTCAAAACAATTAAAAATGGTAGCAGGTTTTGATAAAGCAGAGATGCAGCCTGAGTGGATGATTCTTGACGTACTACCTGTCATAAGTCCTGACCTACGCCCATTAGTTTCACTCGAAGGTGGAAGATTCGCTACAAGTGATCTCAATGACTTGTATCGTCGTGTGATTAATAGGAATAACCGATTACAAAAACTGATTGACTTACGTTCACCGGAGGTTATTCTACGGAATGAGAAACGGATGTTACAAGAATCCGTTGATGCGTTTTTGGATAATGGGAGACATGGTCGTCGCGTCACTGGTCCTGGTAAGCGTGCCCTCAAGTCACTATCGGACATACTTAAAGGTAAAGTTGGTCGATTCCGTCAGAACTTACTTGGGAAACGTGTTGACTATTCTGGTAGAAGTGTTATTGTTGTTGGACCTGAATTAGAGTTGCATCAATGTGGTATTCCAAAGTTAATGGCAGTAGAACTCTTTAAACCCTTCATTATTGAGAAACTCTTAGCAGACGGACATGTTCAAACTATTAAACGTGGGAAGAACATGACTGAACACGTCACCCCCGACTCCCCGGTGTGGGAAGCATTAGAAGAAGTTATTGCGGATCATCCTGTGTTACTGAACCGTCCTCCAACACTCCATCGTCTGGGTATTCAGGCATTCATGCCTGTTCTTGTTGAAGGCAAATCTATCCGGATTCCTCCTCTTGTTTGTAAAGCTTTTAATGCTGATTTTGATGGTGATCAGATGGCTGTACATGTACCACTGTCAATTGAAGCACGAACTGAAGCAAAGATGTTGTTACTTAGTAGTAGTAATATACTGAAACCTTCCCATGGTGAACCTATTACAGTACCTGAACTTGATATGATATTGGGGGCAAGTTTTCTTACCAAACAACTTCCAGAACATCTTGAGCGTGCAGAATTACTACATTCTGCTTATACGGAACTTACTAATGGTTCTGAATCAAAGAAAATCTTCTCCTCATTAGAAAACGAGGAATGGGCAAAACGACGGTTTACATCTGTTGATGAGGTGACACATGCACATGGATGTGGAACGATAAAATTACACGATTCAATTCTTCTCTTCTTTGAAGGAAATAGTGAACCTATATTAACAACTGTTGGTCGTGTCATATTTAACGAAGTACTCCCCCATACGAATGGTACAGCATCACTAAAATGGAAAGATGAAATCACCGGACTTGAAATACCATTCTTTAATGAGGAAGCACGGAGTAGAAGGTTATCGGATCTTGTTCAACGTTGTTTTAACGAACTTGGAACTTCAGAAACTGTTTCATTATTAGATCGGTTACAGAAACTTAGTTTTGAGTATGCAACTCGAAGCGGAATTTCACCAGGTATTAAGGATTACCTTGTACCTGATCATAAGACCGAGATACTGACTGATGCCCGGAATGCTATTGATAAACTCTATAAACAGGAGAACCTCGAACCAGAAGAATTAGAGAATGAAAAAATTCGTATTTGGTTCGATGCTACTATAAAGATTGAGGAGGATTTATTTGGTCAACTTCCTGCCACGGAAAGTTATCTGGTTGAACAAGGTAAGGATGTGGAAGGATTTAGTCCAGTGCATCTTATGGCGGATAGTGGTGCCAGAGCACGTAAGAATCCATTTATTCAAATCAGTGCTATTGTTGGATTGAAATCCAAGCAGAGCGGTGAAATCCTGTCAACTCCGATTGAATCTTCTTATAGAGAAGGATTAGATGTACTGGATTACTTTACTTCTACCTACGGCTCCCGTAAAGGGTTAGTTGATACAGCAATGAAAACCGCTGCATCTGGTTATCTCACCCGTAAACTCGTTGATGTGGCACAAGATGTAATGATAACAGAGGAAAATTGCGGAACGGTTCATGGTATCCAAAAATTCACTACGAGTGCCGGATCAATAGGATTTAAAATCAGTGGTCGTGTGGCAGTTGAGGATGTAGTTCATCCTACTACTGATGAAGTTCTTGTCGAAAGTGATACAATGATTACACCTCAAATGGCGCAAATAATAGAAGATGCTGAAGTCTCCAGTGTTCGTGTTAGATCTATACTTACCTGTGAGACCGAAAAGGGATCTTGTGCTCATTGTTACGGTTCTGATTTAACATCAGGACAAATGGTTAATGTTGGTGAAGCAATCGGAATTATTGCTGCACAATCAATCGGGGAACCAGGAACACAGTTAACAATGCGAACATTTCATACGGGTGGTGTGGTTGAAGATGTGAGTGAACGTCTTGCCCGGAAGATCCCTGCTAAAGCATCTGGTGTTGTTCGCTTTCGTGATTTTATACCTGGGAGGACAGTCCGTGAAGAAGGTGGACTCTGGATTGTTCAAAAAGTTGCTGATCATCTTGACCAAGCAAACTATAAAGTGAAGACAGTTGAACATCCTGACTGTAAACTCCAACCGAATGAACTACTTACTATTAAGCAGCATGAGGAGAACAAGGAGCGTTATCCTGGTTTTGAGGTGGTACCCATTACACGGGTAATTGAAGCCGTAAATCGTCCAGATGTAATTGAGGCTAATAGTGGGGAAGGATTTGCCTTACAGGAAGGACAGTATCTTACAGATCAAGAGTATAATGCCTGTTTACATCGATTTGCTCTATTCCGTTGTTCCGAACCTCAGTATCCTGTGATACGGGTAATGCACCCTGAAAGTTCTCTGAAGGAGGGTACATTAGTGACTGAGACTGAAGCTGAAAAATGGAAAACTGAGATTCGACCTTTCGATGGAAAATGGGTATATCGAACCACATCGGGTGATATCCTCACCGAAAGTGAATACTTACGGAAACAGAACACCCTTAACGCTGAGATGAGATATGAAATTCAGACTATTACCCATACAAGTTGTCCATTTAAGGAAGGACACTTGTTAACCCCTGAAGAGGAAAGTCAATATCATCTTGAACTCGGGGATCCAGTACGCACAGTTACAGAAGTATCTGATGGGGTTGATCTGACTGTCGGACAACAATTATCTGAGTCGGAATATAGAGATAGATTCCTAAATGAAAAGGCGTTTGAAGTATCGCTTTTAAGTAATGAACTGTATCGTGTATCAGAAATATCACATAGTGAATGTCCGCTCAAACCTGGTGAATTGATTGAACAAGACAACTATGATTCCCTCAAAGATAAATTCGGTGGATTCTCTGCTGAACGTCTTAAATATCGTATAACCTCTGTGTATCATCCAAATTGTAAGTTAGAAACCGATACGCTCCTCACCGAGAATGAGAAAAAGGCTGTTCTTAAGGAATTTCCTGGATTTGAAGTTAACATTACTAAGAACGAAGGAGCATTTGAGGTTGAACGGCTTTATAAAGTTTCTGCTATTCATCATCCTGATTTTCCTGTAGCTGTTGATGAGGTTATTACTCAGTCTGAATCCAATCGATTCAGAAGAAGCTATAAAGGCTTTGATTTTGAGAAACTTTACAAGTATACCCCTGAAGGAGCTGATACAGAGGAAGTATTGACTGAGACAGATCACAAAGCTCTCGTCAAACACCATAGAGACACAGAAACACCATTGCCTGAGATCCAACGTTTTTATTTGATCCTTGCTGTTCATCATGAAGATTGTGCACTTGTCCCACAACAGGAAATTGATGAGAATGAATACAAGAAGGCACAACGTCTTTATAAGGGTTTTGATACTGATCGCGTGTATAAAGTCACGGCAGTTAACGACTCTGGATCTGAGGTTACTAAAGATGAAATTTTAAGTGATGCTGATTACAAGGCTAAATCAGCACTAACCTCAAAAAACACCTATGAAATTACAAAGGTAATTCATCCAAACTGTACACTTACTGTTGGCCAAGAGTTAAACGATTGGGAATTTGAGAGAGCCATAGAACAGTATGGTGGTGTTGATGTTGATGAGTTGATTGAAACCTTCAGGATTGATATTGACGTTGAAGGTGGAGGACGCGTTTCACACCTTATCCCAGCCGGATATTCTGTTTCTGTTGAAGATGGGGAAAAGGTGAATGCACAACACGGGTTAGCAGAATTACACGAGAAAACTACGAACCTTGACATTGTCGTAGGGATACCACGGGTGACTGAGCTTTTTGAAGCACGACGTCCAAAACGTGAAGATGCAGCTGAAATCGCCGAGATTGCTGGGGAATTGCAGCTAACGGGTCAAAAAGCTGGTGTTCCACAGTATCGGATTGTTGATGATGCAGCCAAAAGTCGCCTTTACTCGATCCCCGATGAAAAACGACGTGTTGATGCTGGTGACATTGTCGAAGCTGGACAACCCTTAACGGATGGATATCTGAATCCACACGATATACTTAGTATCGGTAGAGCAAATATCAACGGAGTTTCACTTGAAGGTGAAGAGGCAGTATGGACATATCTTGTTGATGAAGTTCAGACTGTCTACGGTAAGAATATCATCAATGATAAACACGTCGAAGTAATTGTCCGACAAATGCTACAGAAAATCCGTATTCTTACGATTGGAGATACCAGATTTTATGCTAACGATGAGGTTAGTCGACGTAGGTTCCATGCTGAAAATAGACGTGTAGCAGATGAAGGTGGTACACCTGCAACAGGTGAACCACTCCTACAGAGTATTAGTAAAGCAGCTTTAAGTACTGATAGTTTCATTTCTGCTGCAAGTTTCCAGCAGTCAACGAAAGTTCTTACAGATGCTGCTGTTGAAGGACAGACCGATTACCTTACAGGTCTGAAGGAAAACGTCATCCTTGGACGATTAATTCCGGCAGGTACTGGATTCTCAAGTTGGCTGGAGCTGGAAGTTTCCAAAGATGGTATTGAAGAATCAGATCTTGATGAAATCCAGGTACCTGAAGAGATCATACAACTTGAAGAATAATCTCTGACTTCATACATATTATATAAAAATGCGTTCAATAGTAAATTGCTATTGAACGCATTTTTATATTAAGACATTATTCGTAGGAAATTGGTATACTATCAATTTCTTTGACGATATTCAGTGTTTACTCAACTCACAACTATTCAATTATAGATTGGGTGTTACCATATCACCTGGAATCACCAATGAATCGAATTCCTCTCCTGTCAATACACCGTCCTCAAGAGCGACTTCACGTAATGTTGATCCTTCCCGATGTGCCTTCTGTGCCAACTTAGCTGCGGCATCATAACCTATACGTGGTGTTAACGCAGTAACCAACATCAAAGATGCTTCAAGATACCCAGCAATCACTGGTTCGTTTGCCTCAATGCCGACAACACAATGTTCTCTGAAAGCATCACACGCATCCGATAACAATCGAATAGATTGAAGACTATTAAAGGCTATCACAGGCATAAATACATTCAATTCAAAATTACCGGCACTACCAGCCAGCGAGATTGTAGTATCATTTCCAATTACCTGTGCACATACCATTGTCATAGCTTCACACTGAGTTGGATTCACTTTACCCGGCATAATTGAACTTCCCGGTTCATTCTCGGGTAATATCAATTCACCAATTCCACACCGTGGACCACTTCCGAGCAACCGTATGTCGTTAGCAATTTTATACAATGCACATGCAAGACGTTTCAATGCTCCACTTGCAGATACAAGAGCATCTCGACTTCCCAATGCCTCAAACTTATTTGGTGCTGTGATGAACGGGTGACCTGTACGTTCCGCAATACGCTGAGCAACAGAGGAAGCATAATCAGGATGTGAATTTAAACCAGTTCCTACTGCTGTACCACCAATAGGCAGTTCATACAGATGGGATAAAGTACTCTTAATTGCTTCCTGTGCATGTTTCACCTGTTGAACATATCCACTGAAGACTTGCCCTAATGTTAGAGGTGTTGCATCCATCAGATGTGTCCTGCCTGTCTTTACTATGTCTGAATACTTCTGTGATTTCTCCTCTAATGCTTCCTGTAACAATTGAACAGCCGGTAGTAGTCGTTTAAGAATCTGTGTAACCACTGCAATGTGAATTGCAGTTGGAAATACATCATTGGTTGATTGAGAACGATTCACATGGTCATTGGGATGTACAGGCGATTTCATTCCACGGCTTCCCCCCGCCAATTCATTTGCTCTATTGGCGATCACTTCATTTATATTCATGTGTGTCTGTGTTCCACTTCCTGTTTGCCAAATTCGAAGTGGGAACTGGTCTGCCAGACCACCTTCAGCAACTTCATCTGCTGCTCGACTGATAAAATCTGCTATTTCTTCAGTGATACCACCGAGTTCTGCATTTACTGTTGCCGCGGAATGTTTAATTATTGCAAGTGCTTGGATGAATATTGGTGGAAATTGTTCATTACCTATATCGAAATTAAGAAATGCACGTTGTGTCTGTGGACCCCAATATGCTGACTCTGGAACTTCTACATCCCCTAAACTATCCTTCTCAATTCTTGTTTCCATTCATTTCCTCTTCTAATAATGTTATCTCAATATATCGTGTTATTAATTCTATATGCTTACAATGTCATTTATATTATGGGTTTACCGTGTCAATTTTACTCCAAAAACCTGTGTATGTCAAGAATCCTTGATGCTTACTATCCCCTAATAAGTATTTGAAAATTTTACTTTATTATTTAATTTGACAACCCATTTCATATATGTTATTATATAAATAAATTTGGAATAATACATAAATTTCTTATATTTTTTGCAAAGATGATATTTGTTAGTTCACACACCAACCTAAATACTATAACGGATCATTGGCATTGGTGGCGATCCAATTTCAGTATGGAGGGGTGTGCGCGTTAACAGATTTTTATATATTCTAATATTGATTGATTTTGTAGACCTTATGCACACACTACCTCGGTGGCATAAGGTTTTTTGTTTTTAAACTGTTTGAAGGAGGAATTATGAAGATTCTATCTGAACTGAAATATGATAGTGATGGTTTGGTCGCAGCTATTATCCAAGATAGTACAAACAATGAAATACTAATGCTTGGATATATGAATGAAGAAGCGATCAAACAGACTTTGTCAACAGGTCGAGTATGTTTTTGGAGTCGTTCCCGCCAGAAGTTGTGGATAAAGGGGGAGACTTCAGGACACACCCAAACTGTCAAGTCAATGGCAGTTGATTGTGATGGTGATGCCCTGCTGTTTAAGGTTGAACAGAAGGTTGCAGCATGCCATCAAGGGTATCGGTCCTGCTTTTTTAGGGAAGTCTCCCCCAATGGAGAGTCAACTACTATTGTTGGAGATAAGATTTTCGATGCAGATGCTGTTTATTAGTATTGAATGTTATCCAACTCATAGCATAGCATCTGATCAATAGAATAAGTAGTGGTGGCCATAGAAAAGAATTGTATAACAACTATTAGTTATTAAGAGTACATAACTTAGATGCTTATGATATGAAGAGGAATCACTCATGTATTATCCTACATTACAAGAATTTCAGGTAAAAGCAAAACAGGGGAACACGATACCTGTTTATCGACCTATCTTGGCAGATATGGAGACACCAGTATCTGCTTTTTACAAATTAATGCCTGATGAATTCGCGTTCCTTTTGGAAAGTGTTGAAGGTGGTGAGAAAGTCGCTCGATATTCTTTTTTGGGCAGCCAACCCTCTATTCTCTTCCAAAGCAAAGGAAACGAGGTTACCATAGAGGACTTTGGAAAAAGAGAAAAAGTAGTCAAAGAGTACGATGATCCGCTGAGTGCACTTGAAGAATTGATGCAGCAATATCAACCCGTCAGTGTTGATGGGCTACCAGAATTCCATGGTGGGGCAGTTGGTTATATGACCTATGATATGGTGCGTTTCGTGGAAGAATTACCTGATACAAACGAAGATGAACTGCAGGTGCCGGATTGCTTTTTCATGATTGCCGATACGATCCTTATATTCGATCATGTTAACCATCAGATTAAAGTTGTTGCCAATGCACATATTGATGGAAATGTAGATACAGCGTATACAGATGCGATTGCTAAAATCGATTCGTTGGTAGAAAAACTTACATCTGCTTCAAAGGTGCTTTCAGTAAGGAATTTAGACGATAGATCAGATAGTGATGTTGATACTATTCCTGATCCGCCATCAAATTTCACAAAATCAGATTACGAGGCGGTTGTACGACGTGCAAAAGAATACATCGCTGCAGGTGACATAATACAAGTTGTGCCTTCACAACGATTCAGTCGTCCTGTTTCAGTGGATTCTTTTGATATCTATCGTGCATTACGAGTTGTAAATCCATCTCCTTATATGTATTATCTGAAGTATGATAGTTTTGAGATAGTTGGTGCATCACCCGAAATGATGGTACGGGTGGAAAATGGACTTGTCCAGACAGTTCCGATTGCCGGAACACGTCCGCGTGGCAAAACCGATGATGAGGATCGTGAATTGGAAAAAGAACTCATTTCAGATCCAAAGGAACGTGCGGAACATGTGATGCTGGTGGATTTAGGTAGAAACGACCTCGGGCGCGTGTGTGAGTATCACTCCGTTGAGGTCACCGATCTGATGATAGTTGAAAGATTCTCACATGTGATGCATATCGTTTCTCATGTTGTCGGACGCTTGCGTGAAAATCTTACTGCTTTTGATGTTATTCGAGCGTGTCTACCCGCCGGTACACTCTCTGGTGCCCCTAAAATACGTGCTATGGAAATCATAGAAGAATTGGAACCGACACGAAGGGGTCCCTATGGTGGAACAGTCGGTTATTTCAGTTTTTCAGGTAGTGCGGATACGGCAATAACCATTCGAACTGCGGTTATTAAAGATGGTACTGCATACGTGCAAGCAGGTGGTGGTGTCGTTTCGGATTCCATGCCTGAAAATGAGTATTATGAAACCGTCAGTAAAGCATGGGCAATGCTCACTGCTATTGAAATGGCACAACAAGGCTTGTTACATCATAGGAGATAAAAGATGGTTTTAATGATTGACAACTACGACTCATTTACCTATAACTTAGTACAATATTTCGGTGAACTCGGGGCTGAATTAGAAGTTCATCGTAGTCGAAAGATAGGTATAAAGGAATTGGACGCATTGGCACCAGAAAGGATTGTAATATCTCCCGGTCCATGCACACCAAAAGAGGCAGGTATATCAAACGATGCTATAAGACATTTCGCTGGTAAAGTTCCGATCTTAGGGGTTTGTCTTGGACATCAATGCATCGGGGATACCTTTGGGGGTGAAGTTGTGCGTGCCGATCGTCTTATGCACGGGAAAACATCCATGATTTATCACAAAGACACAGATCTGTTTGAAGGATTGGAAAATCCCTTTGAAGCAACGCGCTATCATTCTCTCATTGTAAAAAAAGAGACATTACCAGATTGTCTTGAGATTACAGCATGGACAGATCAGGATGAAATTATGGGTATTCGTCATAAGACACTACCCATTTGGGGTGTGCAGTTTCATCCAGAATCCATTTTAACAACTGCCGGAAAGAGTCTATTAGGTAACTTTTTGGCATTATAATTACTTCTACCCTATGGTAGAGTGGTTTTCTAACAACTCTACCATAAGGTGTTCAAAGATATTACTTTATATAATCAATATGAAAAAAGAAACTGACAAAATAAACCCAACACCTGTATTGGTCTCCTGGTCTTCAGGTAAAGATTCTGCATGGGGGTTACATACATTACGACAGCAACCCGATATATACGATGTACGTGGCATCTTTACCACCGTAACCAAGACATTTGACCGTGTATCTATTCACTCAACTCCAGTTTGGGTATTAAAACAACAAGCTGAAAAGCTCGGTGTGCCTTTATACGAGATACCCATTCCGTATCCTTGCTCTAATGCAATATATGAAGATGCAATGCGTGAATTCCTTTCAGATGTAGAAGAATTACCAGCAGATTTAACAGCAACACATTTTGCATTTGGTGATCTATTCTTGGAAGAGATCCGTGCTTACCGAGAGGACAAACTGAAGGGGACAGGTTTCACACCGATTTTTCCTGTTTGGGGATTAGACACAACCGAACTTGCACAAAAGATGATATCCTCTGGTTTACGCGCTATTATTACCGCCCTCAACCCTACGAAAGTACCCGCAGACTTTGCTGGACGATGGTTTGATGCAGACCTTCTCGCAGATTTGCCGGATGGTGTGGACCCACTTGGTGAAAACGGTGAATTCCATACATGTGTTGTTGATGGTCCTATGTTTAGTTCACCGGTTGCTGCTAAACCCGGTAGAATAGTCCAGAGAGATATTGAAACGACATCAAAAGAGAAAAATGACAAGATACATTCCAGCACCAACACCGCACCAACTTATGTATATGCTGATGTAGTGCCTTTGGATACGTAATATTAGACTGTGGTAGAGTATAAGTCGAACCATAGATTTCATTTTATTTAATAATTATGCACCCCATTTATTCCTTTGCGTTGTCATTATAAATATAAAAGGTGAAAAATATAATCGGAGGGAATCTATGATAAACAATGATACACACCTGATTCACCGCAGTCTCGAAGGTGATGATAATGCATTCTCGGAGCTTGTTGAAAAATACCAAAAACAGGTTCATGCCCTTGTGTGGAAGAAAATTGGGGATTTTCATTTTGCTGAAGAACTTACGCAGGATACATTTCTGAGGGCATATCAGCAACTCAGAACTTTGAAGAAACCACATCTATTTGCTGGATGGTTGTATGTAATTGCTTCAAATCTTTGCAATACATGGTTACGTAATAAAAACATCCGAACCCAACTGCAAGAGAAGATTGATAGCACACAACCTGAAGAATCAACTTATTCGGAATATGTTGCTACAGAAAACAAACGCTCCTCGGTAGAAACCCAGCGTATTGTTGTCGAAAAACTGCTTTCAAAACTTAAGGAAAGTGAACGGACTGTCATGACACTTCACTATTTTGGAGATATGTCATGTAAAGAGATTGGAACGTTTTTAGGTGTTTCTGCCAATACCGTTAAAAGTCGACTTCACCGCGCGCAACAGCGTTTACAGAAAGAAGAACCGGTCATAAGAGAGGCTTTAGACAATTTCAAAATCACTCCGAATCTTACTGACAATATCATGCGTGAGATTTCGCGGACCAAACCCGTAAAACCGTCTGGTAGTAAACCGTTAGTCCCATGGGCAGTAGCTGCTTCCACGTTAGTAGTCGTGTTACTCATGCTCGGTTTTGGAAATCACCGATACCTGGCACGTTTTCAGAAACCCTATAGTTTAGATGCTACCTCGGAGATGGCAGTTGAGATCATTGACGCACCTGTTGTTGCGAACTTAGAATCCAAACCTGATGTGCGGATGCAAATAGAAAATGTCAATGCATTGAATAAACACAATAACCCTGAACAGCAACCGAATGATGCTTCTGCAGCAGTTGCAGAGGCACAAGGGGATGAAATTGTGAAAGATTGGACAAAATGGGAATTGCCTGAAAAGGCAAAGGCGCGTTTAGGCAAGGGTGGAATTAATGTCATGCAATTCTCACCAGATGGCACGCTACTCGCGGTAGGCAGCGATATCGGTTTGTGGCTTTATGATGCGAAAACGAGTAAAGAAGTATCCATGTTCCCCGGTAAGTACGAATCCATCGCATTTTCTCCAGACGGCCACTTCCTTGCAGGCAGTATTGGAGGTTCTCACAGAAAGGGAAACCGGTTGTTTGCAGTGGGACTCCAGTTGTGGGAAGTAGCTACCGGTCAGAAAATGCAACTCACTCCTCGTCTTTTTCCGCATGCCTCAGTATTGCGGTTCTCTGCAGATGGCAAAACACTTTTTGGTTTGGATGACGTGTGGGGAACCATTTTCCTCCGGCTGGATGTTGAAACCGGTAAAAGAATGTTGAAGCGTATTACGGAAGATCAGACACCGACGATCGTTGATCATAGATACTATGCGCTCACACATGATAAATTTGCAGTTGGAATGGGAACTGAGATTGAGTTGCGGGACACAACGACCGGAGAAATACCCGGCAAAATACTGTTTACACTCAAGGGAAACACATCTCTTTTAGCCTTGGAATTTTCACCTGATGGCACACGTCTCGCGAGTGCAGGTGAAAATAATGATGAAACATTCACATTACAATTATGGGATACCAACAGCAACGAATCTATTCTCCTTGACAAACACGCGAAGAAGGTCGACGTGTTAGCATTCTCATCGGATGGAAAAATGCTTGCCTGCGGAGGGAGACGTAAGACAGAGCAAACAGTGCAATTGTGGGATGTCGCCACTGGTGAGCCTATCACCACTTTCACAGGTCATGCCGGCGGCATCATTGCTTTAACGTTTTCACCAGATAATCGCATACTAGCCGGTGCAACTACAATGGGCACAGTCCGATTTTGGAATATCAAAAATGGGAATCTATTACCCACACGCATCACCGGACACACAATGGAGGTGGAAGCAGTAACTTTCTTTAAAGATAACACCACGCTTGCGAGTGTCGCTTATGATCAGGTAATTAGCCTTTGGGATGTGAAAACATCACAAAAAACAGGTTCGAATGCATTGCAAACAACCGATTTCTACCTAGAAAGACGGCAACATGGGTTATCATCGTTTTCAACGTTTTCACCTGATGGGACAAAGCTCGTCAGTTTTCGTGAAAAAGGTAATAGAGCCTTCCCAGATGCCCCTATAAAGTGGGATGAGCCGCTGGTTCGTCTGAGTAATGTTAGGACGGGACGCCAGTTGCAGACTTTGGCTGCGAAAAAAGGATTTTTTTCACCCGTGGCTTTTTCACCTGATGGAAAAACGGTGGCATTCAGCAATTCTGGTAAGATTCGTCTATGGAATACAGAGACAGGTGAGATTTCTGATATATCTCTCCCTGATATATCCCCCTCATATCAGAACGTTAAGCGCAAGCGCAAGCACAAGCGCAAGTTTAAGTCTACAATCAGCACTTTAGTTTTTTCGCCAGACGGCAAAAAACTTGTTAGTGGAACCAAGGACGGAAAAGTGCAGATGTGGGATGCGAAAACTGGAATTCCGTTAGCACTTCTCTTTACGGGAGAGGAACCGGTATTCAGTGGCAAAACTGATAACAGTGGCATCCTTTATAAGGAAAGTATTAAAACATTGGCATTCTCGCCAAATGGCAATTTGCTTGTTGTGGCAACTCATAAACAAATCCGTTTGATTGAGATTAAGGAACAGATCACTTTTAAGGAAGTGTCCCATGGTGCCAAAACGTTTATTGTTGAAGTGTTTGTATTTTCACCAGATAATCGCATCCTTGTTGCGGGACTTAATTATGGTGGAATTAAGCTATGGGACACGGAAACAGGAGACAAACTGACTATACTTGATGGACACACGGCGCCAGTGAAGACGTTGGTGTTCTCACCTGATGGCAAAACACTTATGAGTACAGGGCAAGATGGCGCAATTCTTCTGTGGGATTGGGATGAAGTTCTCAAAGGTTCTAACCGAGAGAAAAATAAGTAGATACGTGAGTTCGGAAAAAGATTAGAATTATAAAGAAAGTGGTGCCTCTCTATTTACTGGCGTTGTGTAAATAGTTTTTATTAGACATTATAACGTTTTAATTGTGAACGTACTGGTTATCAGTCAAGGTATCTGTAAGCCATCAAAAGTTGATGCTTGTGTATTTGACGTTTCAAGGACAATTGCGGTAAGATCGGCAAAAGACTCAATCTTACTCAGGTAACGATTTCCGGTTGGCCACAACGGTTTTAACTGGAAAGAATTCAACCGACATTTTTCATGAATGTGCGGTGAAAGGAGAACCAAAATGGGAACTAAGAAATTGCTTGTGAACCCTGAACCAGTTTCTGATGATTCTGAAAAGACAGCAGAAGCTGAAGCACACGAGGCATTATTTCAACAAGAGTTTGATAAATTACAACGTCTTCTTAAAGAATGTGAAGACGATCCGACCCTCATAGAATGCATTGACGATCCAAAAGAAAAGGATGTAGCGCTTCAACTCGGTAGGGAGATAATGGCAGAATTGCCCGAAATTCTGAGGTCAAAACTGCCCGATTCTGCAACTACAGAGGAAAAACGTACAGAGAGGCACAAACGTTTGGCCGTTTTCCGGGAGAAGTTTGGGGCGAGAATTATAAAGACGATGAAAGCTAGAAAGGTAATTCCTTCAGAAAGCCGCGAAAAGGGCGAAGCTATCATGAAGTTTTTAGAAGGTAACTCTGATACAGATGAGCCTTCCAAACCTGAAGAGAAAAAGCGTGCCGAAAGAAAATCATAAACTTTGAACGGGTACTTTAGGTGTCTGTTAGTCGTAAACGGTGCTAACGGACACCGAATACTAATTGATAATAAAAGGAGACTTTACCAGGATAAGATAGACTTGCACAATTTGTCCTGCCCCTTCCGCGCTATGTACTTCAAAGGTTCACGCGCAACCAAACTATACGTAAATCTTGAGATAAGACCCCATCACAATCTAATTCTTTTGCAAAATCCTTCCCAGAAACCAAATTTATGGTATAATTCTACTAACAGAAGAAATATAATCCGTTATAATTTCCTTCAGATTTCCTGTTTACCAATAATTCTCTAATTTTCTTATCTAAACACACTTTTATTTTTGCAGAATTATGCACCCGTTGCACTTCCAAGTTGCGTCACAATTTATAAAACCAGAGTGATGCAACCATTTTTTCGAGGTGTCTAAATGAAGAACGACGATGTTAAGCTTATTCAACGCGTCCTTGCAGGCGATGATGACGCTTTTTCCGTGCTTGTGAGAAAATACCAGAAGCAGGTTCACGCGCTTGCGTGGCGAAAAATCGGAGATTTTCATATCGCTGAGGAGATTACGCAGGATACATTCTTGAAGGCATACAAGCGATTGACAACCCTAAAGGAGCCTCAACAGTTTGCGAGTTGGCTCTATGTAATTGCAGCGAACAGCTGTAGTTCATGGCTGCGAAAAAAGCGTTTGCAGACACAATCATTGGATCATCTGGACCAGGCAGACAAGGAGCAGTTAGAAAAAACAGCGTACTCCGAATACGTTGTTGAAGAAAACGAGCGTATGTCTGGACAAGCAAAACGCGATGTTGTTCAAAAACTGCTTGCGAAACTCAAGGAAAGTGAACGGACTGTTATGACACTTCACTATTTTGGTGATATGTCGTGTAAAGAGATTGGTGCGTTTTTAGGTGTTTCTGCCAATACCGTTAAAAGTCGACTTCACCGTGCGCAACAGCGTTTACAGAAAGAAGAACCGGTCATAAGGGAGGCATTAGATAATTTCCAAATATCCCCGAATCTAACAGAAACTATCATGGGTGAGATTTCGCGTACTAAAGTTTCAACACCCACCAGTAGTAAACCTTTATTTCCATGGACAGTTGCAGCCTCTACGTTAGCAGTTGTATTACTTATACTTGGTTTTGGAAACCATCAATACTTGGCGCGTTTTCAGAAACCTTATAGTTTAGATGCAAATGCAGAGATGTCTATTGAGATTGTTGATGCTCCAATAATCGCAAACTTAGAATCTAAGCCAAATGTGCGACTTCAAATTAGGAGTGTCAATGCCCAGAATAAAGACAATAATCCTGAAAAGCAACCTGATGTCGCTGCAGTAATTGCAGAGACGCAAACAGATGAAATAGCAGAAGATTATAGACAATGGGCATTACCTGAAAAGGCGAAAACACGTTTAGGAAAAGGGAGTATTCGCGCTATGCAATTTTCTCCAGATGGTAATCATCTCGCTGTTGGGAGTGATATAGGAGTGTGGTTGTATGATGCGGAGACTGGCAAAGAAACTTCGCTATTACCGGGAAGATGTGAATCACTTGCAATCTCACCAGATGGACGTTTCCTCGTAAATGGTGGAGGTGATCCCAATAGTAGGGCTGGCGGCACCCGCTACGAAACAGGACTCCAGTTGTGGGAGATAGCTACAGGTCAAGAAGTGGCATTACACGATGCTCTACCTGCTGCATCTGTGTTTTGGTTCTCTAAAGACAGCAAAACACTTGTTGTTCTGAATAAATCAGGAGACACTATCTGTTGGATAGATATCGAAACCGGTATGAGTGATGTCAAGAAGATTGAAAACCGTCCGGATCTGGAGCCACTTCCCAGTGCAGTCTATGCACTCACGCACAATAAAGTTGCGATAGGAGAAGACAACGGAATACTTGAATTGTGGAATTCAAAGACTGGCAAAAAGGTGTCTACACTTACAGGACCTCAAAAGAAGATTCAGGATCCATATTATTTAAACCGCAAGCGGAACCCCGTCGTATCCTTGGCATTTTCACCTGATGGCACGCGCCTCGCCAGTGGAAGATTAGATAATACAGTGCGATTATGGAATACTACCGATAATAATGAACATATTATCTTCCAACAAAAACAATCGGACAGTCCCAAAGTGTTAGTATTCTCGCCGGATGGAAAAATGCTTGCCAGTGGAGACAACAATAAGGTGAGATTGTGGGACGCTGCTACCGGCGAATCTCTCGCCACTTTTACAGGTCACATTAATAAAGTTTACAATTTAGCGTTTTCACCTGATGGCAGCACCCTTACGAGTGCAAGTAGAAGAGATGGCACTGTCCTATATTGGAATATCAAAACAGGAGATCAGTTGCCGCATAACATTACAGAACACACCGTTGACGTGAGAACGTTAAGTTTCATGAATGATAGTTCCACACTTGCAAGCGCCACTTATGCACGAATTATCACCTTATGGAATCTCAAGACAGGACAAACAATCACACACCATACTAAAACTGCTTTTGAGAATACAGCGGATTTGGCAATGAATCCTCTACCAGCGTTTTCACCTGATGGATCCAAATTCCTCAGTAAGGGATTTCAATACAACCCGAATTCTCGGTTGGGAAGAACTTTTCTAATTCGCTTGACTAATGTTAGCACTGGTCGTGAGATGATCACTAAGACGCGTTCCAATGAAGAAAGATGGTCAAGTGATCTAACATTTTCACCTGATGGAAAAACGGCAGTCTTCGGTGTTAGTAGTAACAGTAATTCGTACGGGAAAATTCAATTATGGAATATAGAAACCAACAAAATCCGGCATATCCAGTATTCGGATCAAGGTGATGTATGGATCACTGCTTTGGCATTTTCACCAGACGGAGATAAACTTGTCACCGGAACCAGTGAAGGGAATGTTGAGATGTGGGATGTGGAAAGAGGTGTTGCTTTAGCTTCGTTTACTGGGCAGATTTCAAAGTGGAATCGTATTACAACATTGTCATTTTCTTCAAATGGTGTTTTGCTCGCCGTGGGAAATACTAGGCGTATCCACGTAATGGCAAGTAATGAACTGATGCTTCTGAGGAAAATTGAAAGTGGTACAACGACATTAGTATTTGTGCCAGATAGTCCATTGCTTGTTAGTGGTGGTCGGATAGACGGGGGGATTGAACTGTGGGATATTGAAACTGGGGACAAACTTACCACACTTAGAGGACACACCGCAACAGTGAAGACGCTGGCATTTTCACCTAATGGTAAAACGCTTGTTAGTTCAGGATATGACGGTACAATTCTTGTATGGGATTGGGAAGAAGTTCTTAAAGGTTCAACTGAAGAAGAAAAATTGGACCTTTAAAAGATATATTCTATGATTCTCATGTTCCTATATATAATCTCTCTATCGCATTGCTGGATCTAAGATCATTCATATTTGTATAATGCAATATATCATCTTTAATACACTTTTCAATAGTATGCTACTATTTCCAAAATCCATCAGAATGGTAGATCTATACTAACATTCAAATTTCTGCACCCGTTTCACCTATTCATAGCGTCACTATAGGGTAAATCGGAGGGGATCTATGAAAAGCAATGATGTACAATTAATAAATCGTAGTATTGATGGTGATGATACTGCTTTTGCGGAACTTGTGGAGAAATACCAAAAACAGGTTCACGCTTTGGTGTGGCGAAAGATTGGAGATTTTCATACTGCAGAAGAGATTACACAAGATACATTTCTGAACGCATACCAAAAACTGACAACTCTGAAAGAACCTCAGCAGTTTGCGAGTTGGCTCTATGTGATTGCTACAAACCGCTGCAGTTCTTGGTTACGAAAAAAGCATTTACGTAAGCAATTGCTAAAGGATAAAGATACCACACATCGTGAAAAACCGACTTATTCTGAGTACGTGCTTGAAGAGAATGAACGGATAACCGTACAAACACAGCAAGATGTTGTTCAAAAAACTGCTTGCGAAACTTAAGGAAAGTGAACGGACTGTCATGACACTTCACTATTTTGGTGATATGTCGTGTAAAGAGATTGGTGCGTTTTTAGGTGTTTCCGCAAATACAGTTAAAAGTAGACTTCACCGTGCTCAGCAGCGTTTACAGAAAGAAGAGCCGGTCATAAGGGAGGCATTAGATAATTTTCAAATATCCCCGAATCTAACAGAAACCATCATGGGTGAGATTTCTCGTACAAAAATTTCAACTCCCGCCAGTGGTAAACCTTTAGTTCCGTGGGCAGCTGCCGCTTCCACGTTATTAGTGGTGTTACTCATGCTCGGTTTTGGAAACCATCAATACCTGGCGCGTTTTCAAAAACCTTATAGTTTAGATGCAAATGCAGAGATGTCTATTGAGATCGTTGACGCTCCAATAGTCGCAAACTTAGAATCAACATCTAATGAGCAGGTGAAAATTGGAAATGTCAACGCACAGGATAAAGACAATAACTCTGACATGCAACTTAATGATGCCACCCCAGCAATTGCAGAGACGCAAACAGATGAAATAGCAGAAGATTATACAAAGTGGGAATTGCCGAAGGCAGCGAAAGCGCGTTTAGGAAAGGGTGGAATTAATGTTATGCAGTTTTCACCAGATGGCACGCTACTCGCGGTAGGTAGTAATATCGGTGTATGGCTTTATGATGCTAAAACAGGGAAAGAATTGACTATGTTCCCTGGTATGTGTCAATCCCTTGCATTTTCACCTGACGGACGATTTCTTGCCAATGGAGGCGGTAGATATGGAAGCGGTGGTAGATTCCGTGGAAAGGAACTTCAACTGTGGGAAGTCGCTACTGGTAACAAAGTGTCACTCCCTAATGCTCTTTTACCAGCCTCTGAACTGCGGTTTTCTGAAGATGGAAAAACACTTGTCAGTTTGGGAAATTGGGGAGACTCAATTGGTCAGTTAGATATTGAAACCAAAAGGGGAAATGTGGAGGAGATCCAAGAACGATCTTGGGAAGTGATAAAGCGGCGAAGTGATTCTGAACCTTATGCGCTCACACATGATAAATTTGCTGTCGGTGGTACGGACGGAAGGATCGAGTTGTGGGATACGACGACTGGTAAAAAAACATCTACACTCAGAGGACATGCAGAAAAGTTAACAATTCTCAGAAGAATTTCAAGCAAGCTCTTTGGAAAAAATCAAGATCCATTGCCTTTGGAGGTAGATAAGCGTGTATTAGCTCTGGCATTTTCGCCTGATGGTACATATCTTGGCCAGTGGAAGTAGGGATACAACAGTCCTAATATCGGATACTACCAGTAATGACGAATCGATCACCCTTAGAAGACACACAGGTCGGATAAGCGTGTTAGCATTCTCTCTGGATGGAAAAATGCTTGCCAGTGGGAGTACTGATAAGACCGTACAGTTGTGGGATACCGCTACGGGTAAACCAATCAAAACTTTCACTGGACATTTAAACAGAATTAGGTCTTTAGCGTTTTCACCCGATGGCACAACACTTGTCAGCGGTAGTGCCGACGGCACGGTCAGATTCTGGAATATAGAAACTGGAGCTGCATTACCGACCCGTATCACCGGACACACAGAGTGGGTGAAAGCAGTAGCTTTTTTTAAAGATAACACTACACTTTTGAGTGGGGAGATTAATGGTATTATTTCCCATTGGGATCTAAAAACGTGGCAAAAATCTGATGTCCAGATGACAAAACATCAAGATTTGTTATCTGGATTAGCTTTTTCGTCCGATGGATCTCATTTAGTCAGCGTAGGTGCTAAAGGAGATGTGATTTTTACTGATGTCCAGACGGGACATGAGTTGGCAAACTTGATAACAATGGGTGGTCCTCCTGGAGCAATTGAAATTGCTTTTTCACCTGACGGTAAAACGGTAGCTTTCAGCAGTTTCGGTAATGTTTGCGTTTGGAATAGGGAAACAGGATCTGTTCTCAATAACCCTTTATCAGATAAAGTGGAGTTAGATCAAAACGGTGCTTTGGTATTTCCACCAGGTGAAAACCTCAACGCCTTACTACATCAATTCCAAAGTATCAGTGCTTTGGTCTTCTCTCCGGACGGGAAGAAGGTTGTGAGTGGAACTTGGAAAGGACAGGTTGAGATGTGGGATGTAGAAACTGGTGCTGTGTTAACTTCGCTAACCGAACAGAATCTACGGAAACCAATTGCAGCATTGTCATTTTCTTCAAATGGTGCACTGCTTGCCATAGGAAGTAATGAACGAATTCGCGTAATGGGAGGTAGTAAACTGACGCTTCTAAGGGAAATTGACGGAGGTGTTGAAACGTTAGTGTTTGCGCCAAATGACACCGTGCTTGTTAGTGGACTTAGGAACGGTGGAATTGAGTTATGGGATATTGAATCTGGAGATAAACTTACTACACTTGATGGACACTCAGAACCAGTAGGAACGTTAGTATTTTCACCTGATGGTAAAACGCTTGTGAGTACGGGACAGGATGGTACAATCCTTGTGTGGGATTGGGATGAAGTCCTCAAAAGTTCGGCTGGGTAGGAGAATTAAGAATCTTAGGCAGTCAGAACCCCCACCGTTAAAGCAGTTGAATCTTGTCACCTCACATAAGACTGGTAGTGTAAGAAATAGGTTGGCACTGCCAGTTCACCTTCCGCTCTATGTCCTTCAAAGGTTCACACGTAACCTAACTTTGCTTAAATTTTGAGTAAGAATCTCCTGTGAAATCTATTTCTTTTGCAAAATCCTTCCCAGAAACCAAATTTATGGTATAATTCTACTAACAGAAGAAATATAATCCGTTATAATTTCCTTTAGATTTCCTATTTACCAATAAATCTCAAATTTTCTTATGTAAACACACTTTTATATTTGCAGAATTATGCACCCGTTGCACTTCCAAGTTGCGTCACAATTTATAAAACCAGAGTGATGCAACCATTTTTTCGAGGTGTCTAAATGAAGAACGACGATGTTAAGCTTATTCAACGCGTCCTTGCAGGCGATGATGACGCTTTTTCCGTGCTTGTGAGAAAATACCAAAAGCAGGTTCACGCGCTTGCGTGGCGAAAAATCGGAGATTTTCATATCGCTGAAGAGATTACGCAGGATACATTCTTGAAGGCATACAAGCGATTGACAACCCTGAAGGAGCCTCAACAGTTTGTGAGTTGGCTCTATGTAATTGCAGCGAACAGCTGCAGTTCATGGCTGCGAAAAAAGCGTTTGCAGACACAATCATTGGATCATCTTGAGCAGGCAGACAAGGAGCAGTTAGAAAAAGCAGCGTACTCCGAATATGTTGTTGAAGAAAACGAGCGTATGTCTGGACAAGCAAAACGCGATGTTGTTCAAAAACTGCTTGCGAAACTCAAGGAAAGTGAACGGACTGTCATGACACTTCACTATTTTGGTGATATGTCGTGTAAAGAGATTGGTGCGTTTTTAGGTGTTTCTGCCAATACCGTTAAAAGTCGACTTCACCGTGCGCAACAGCGTTTACAGAAAGAAGAACCGGTCATAAGGGAGGCATTAGATAATTTCCAAATATCCCCGAATCTAACAGAAACTATCATGGGTGAGATTTCGCGTACTAAAGTTTCAACACCCACCAGTAGTAAACCTTTAGCTCCATTGGCAGCTGCCGCATCCACGTTAATAGTTGTATTACTTATACTTGGTTTTGGAAACAATCAATACCAAATTCGATTTCAGCAACCTTATAGTATTAATGCGAAAACTGAGATGACTGTTGATATTATTGATACACCTATAGTCGCAAACTTGGAGGTAGAGCCAGATGTGAAAATAAAAATTGGCAGTGTCAATGTTCAGAATGAAGATAATATTTCTGAACTGCAACCTAATGATACTTCTGCACTTTCTGAAGAAGTACAAGTGGATAAAGCTGTTCATGATTATACAAAATGGCATTTACCTAAAGGGGCAAAAATACGACATGGTAAAGGTGATGTAAAAGATATAGTATTTTCTTCCGATGGCGCTAAGTTTGCAGTTGCAAGTTCAATCGGTATTTGGATCTACAATACACAGACCGGTGAAGAACTTAATCTATACATGGGTCATACGGATAAGGTGCTCAGCGTGTCTTTTAATCCTGATGGTACGACAATCGCAAGTGGAAGTAAGGATAAAACTATCCGACTCTGGAATGTAGAGACTGGTGAGAATATCCACACTATGTTGAGACATACTGATGATGTGAATAGCGTGTCATTTAGTCCGGATGGAAAAGTAATTGTAAGTGGAAGTAGTGACAAAACCATCCGTTTGTGGGATGTGGTAACTGGTGAACATATCCGCACCCTATCTGGACATACTGATGATGTGAATAGCGTATCGTTTAGTCCGGATGGCACGACAATCGTAAGTGGAAGTAATGACAAAACCATCCGTTTGTGGGATGTGGTAACTGGTAAACATATCCGTACCCTATCTGGACATACTGATGATGTGAATAGCGTGTCGTTTAGTCCGGATGGAAACATCATTGCAAGTGGTGGTGATGGCAATGTAATCCATCTATGGAACGCACATGATGGTACACACCTTCAGACGTTAACGAAACATTCAGGTGATGTGTACAGTGTGTCGTTTAGTCCAGATGGACGTCTCATCGCAAGTAGCAGTATGGACAACACCTCCCGTTTGTGGCACACACAAACAGGTACACATCTCAAAAATTGGCACCATAGGGGTGAGGTCGACAGTGTGTCGTTTAGTCCGGATGGCATAACTATCGCGACTGCAGGTTGGAGTGGTAACCTGGGTGAAAGCATCCGACTGTCGGACGCGCACACAGGAGAACATATCCGCACAATATCGGAGCATATGCGTGTAGTAAGAAGTGTCTCTTTTAGTCCGGATGGAAACACAATCATCGGTGCGAGTGGTTTTGACATCCGTCTGTGGCACGCGCACACAGGAGAACATATCCGCACAATATCAACGAGACATAATGCTTCAATCGACAGTATCTTGTATAACCCGGCTGGTAACATAATTGCCAGTGGAAGCGACAGTGACAGAACTATTCGTCTATGGGATGTTGAAACAGGAGAACATATCCGCACAATATCGGGGTATAGAGGTTGGCGTGATAGCGTATCGTTTAGTCCAGATGGCACCATGATAGCGGGTGGAGGTGGAGATGACACCATTCGTCTATGGGATGTTGAAACAGGTGAACATATCCGTACCTTATCAGGACATACGAGTAATGTCTATACCGTGTCGTTTAGTCCAGATGGACGTCTCATCGCAAGTGGGAGTATTGACACTACCATCCGTCTGTGGAATGTTGAAAGGGGAGAACATATCCGAACGCTATATGGACATAGAGATACGGTTATAAGAGTGATTTTTAAACCGGATGGAAGAACCATTGCAAGTAGTAGTTCGGACGACACCATTCGTCTATGGGATGTGGTAACTGGTGAACATATCCGTACTCTATCTGGACATACGAGTAATGTTCGTGGTGTGTCTTTTAGTCCAGATGGGAAAACAATCGTAAGTGGAAGTCATGATAGAACCATCCGTCTATGGAATGTTGAAACAGGTGAACATATCCGTACCCTATCTGGACATAAAGATTCGGTTCAAAGTGTGGTGTTTAACCCAGATGGAAAAACCATCGCAAGTGGAAGTGCGGATGGAACTATGATCTTATGGGAACATGAGAAGTGATTTTGTAGGATGAGTCAGTCGTATTGTAGAACTAAATCAATGCCAAATACGTTTCTTAACAATACTATAGTTTAGACAGTTTTAAACGATACACATTTCGCCCCGCTGGGGCTTGGACCTTGGGTGGCTTGACGTTTCTACACACATTCCGCCCCGCTGGGGCTATCGTTTGGTGCATCCAAGTTTGTTTTACTCAGAGTTGGATTGGTGTAAGAAACGTAGCGAAAAACCAGAAACAATTAGAAATAGGTTAAGCATCTCTCAGAAAATGTCCAAACTATAGTAACAATAGATGGGTTTTGGAGATTCTACCTAACGAAAAGGATACTTACGGTGTTTTTGGATAGAAGAGATATATCATTGTTTTACCTCCAACCACTTCTGAACGCGTGCTAACTTGTCAGCGGAGATGTGAGAGACATTCTCATCTCTTGGAAAATCTCGGTTTTCTACGTCGTTTATATATTGCGATATTGCCTCAAAGGTGAGATGATCGTAATCCTGATAACGTTGAGCATGTTTGAAGGGTGGACCCATACCTAATATATCGTTGATAACGAGCACTTGCCCATCACAAAACCTACCTGCACCTATCCCAATAGTAGGAATAGTAAGGGTATCTGTGATGATTTCGCTAATCTCTTCAGTGATTTTCTCAAGGACTATGAGTTTTGCACCTGCATCTGTAAGTGCTTCAGCGGTTTGAATTAACTTTTTTGCTTTGGCAACCGTTTTTCCATAGGTCACTGCTACAGTCCCATGAATCTGTGGATTATACCCAATATGAGCACATACCTCTATATCCTGTTCAGTAAGGGCAGCTATAATGTGAACTTTCTCTGTACCACCCTCCAGTTTTACACCATCCGCGCCATTATCTAAGAATAGGTTGGCGTTAGCTATAGCTTGTTTGGGATTACGATCAGAAGCATAAGGCATATCTATGAGTAGATAGGCATTTGTAACACCGCGTCGGACTGCCTTGAGGTGATGTAGCATATCTGCCATTGTCACTTCCATCTCGCTTTTATAGCCGAGGATATTGGTTCCAACACTATCCCCGACAAAAACAATGTCAATCTCAGCTGCATCCTGCAAACAGGCAGTTGGGTAATCGTAGCATGTCAGTACAGTTATTGGTTGTTTTTGCTGTTTCTTGGTCAGTAGATAAGCAATGTCTTTTTTCATATTTTGTTCCCAACAAGTTCAGATTAACCCAATACCTCTGCTACGGTATCACCAATAGTGGTAAGGTTTTCTGCGACAGCGATTCCAGCGTTTTTTAGAGATTGTATTTTGTCTGCAGCTGTACCTTTCCCACCCGAAATAATTGCACCTGCATGTCCCATACGTTTTCCGGGTGGTGCGGTCTGTCCTGCGATAAAACCAACTACAGGTTTTGTCATTTTGTCTCTTACAAATTCTGCTGCCTTCTCCTCAGCGTTACCACCGATTTCACCAATTAGTACAACAGCGTGTGTGTCATCGTCTTCTTCGAATAGTTCAAGAACATCAACGAAACTTGTCCCTATTACAGGATCACCACCGATACCGACACATGTAGATTGTCCGATTCCGAGCTGTTTGAGTTGATAAGCTGCTTCATAGGTGAGTGTTCCACTTCGTGATACGATACCAACATTACCGGTGCTATATGCAAATGCTGGCATCACGCCAATTTTGCATTCACCGGGAGTAATTATTCCTGGACAATTGGGTCCGATTAATCGAGTTGTATTTCCATTTAAGAAGGCTTTAGCCTTGACCATATCAAGGATAGGTATGTGTTCAGAAATACAGACAATTAATGCTACTCCAGCATCTGCGGCTTCCATGATAGAATCTGCTGCATTAAAGTGTGCAGGTACGAAAATTAGAGATGTATCCGCTCCAGTCTTCTCAACTCCCTCTGCGACAGTGTCAAACACAGGGATTCCATTCACATCAGCTCCACCTTTGCCGGGGACCGACCCAGCAACAATATTCGTACCATAATCCACACACTGTTCAGTATGAAAACGTCCAGAACGTCCTGTGATACCTTGAACTATTACTTTCGTATTTTTATTTACCAGTATACTCATATTCGAGGTTCAATAACGCGATGATTAAACTCTATCCTCCATGTTGTCAAATATAATTATGTATCAGTAAATCATGTCGCGACCAGGAGGTCGCTCCTACAGAAGAAAACTACTCACAAAATTATCGTGGACTGTCCATTAGTTTTTCGATTTCAAATTTCCCCATGTGGTAGTGAGTTTTGCTTGCGGAGATACGGAGGCAAAACCGAGTGCAACAGATAAGCCACCTTCTGCAATGTCTTTTACATCGTTTTCTGAGAGTGCAGTATTGAAAAATGCGATCTCATCAATCAGACCAGTGTATGCTTCTTGTTTGTCGTCTCTTGATCCGATATACTTTGCTCCTATTTTGAATGCACCTGCTGCAGCATTAGAAGCTTCTAATTTCCCATCAACAAAAACCTTTACTGTTTTCCCGTCGTAAGTACCGGCAAGAGAATGCCATTTGTCATCGTTCAACAACGTTGTCGACCACGTATTATGGGGAATGGGTTGTGCACATTGTCCAGCGAAATTTAATTTGTGGTTCTGCAATGTAAAAATAACATCACCACAAGGGCCCACGATGATATCTGACCATGCGGGAGCTGCAGGTGTTTTAATCAGAGCAATGATCGACACCTCATCCTCATAATCTGCAAAATTACCCACAGAAACATGAGCACCACCCTCAAACTTTAATGCCTCCCCATACTTTCCGGCAACCCATTTGGCACCAACCAGTTCTCCATCATTACCATTATTGGAACTATCCATTGCAGTATTACCATTACCTTCATCAAAAAGCCATATTCCCAAAGCAGCGTCAGTATCGATAGCAGAACTCAGACCTGGATACATAAAACAGAGGCAGATCAGTGTTCCATATACCAAAATTGATTGTTTAAATTGGACAACTCTCATTTTTTACCTCCATTTGCGAATACAAGGTTTAATTATGTTATATTAATCATTGTTATTTCTATAAACATTTCGTCCCTACCAAATCAAGGAATCAACGGTATGAATGTCATTTAGACATTCACCGGGTATGAATGCCATTTAGGCATTCCCCGGGACTCAGTTCAGGTTTTCATAGATTTTCTATAGACCTACCGTCCCTACGAGACTCCAATTTTTACAACTAATTAGTCCTATTTAGATGAAAAATCGTAATGTAGATATTTCAATTGAAAACGGTATTACATTCCTATTATAGACATTAATGCAGAAAATGTAAATGCACAATTGAGATTATTTATCTAATCAGGCATGAATACATTATGCCAGAATTTGTTGGTATAGAACGATTTGAGGTATCATGATCCAGAATCTATTACAAGATAGGTAATGCTATTCGCTTCCATTTTAATTGGAATCTCAATGTTGTAATTTCGGTCTATCTTGTATGCTTTTGGTTCATCTTCTTTTTCTCGAATTTTAGCTATTTCACTCAATCCGGTATAATAGACAGGTAATTTCAGCGTTGTTTCTTGTGTCTGATTAGTAGAATTATATAGCATTGCCAATCCACAGGGGTTAAGTTGGGGATTAGCATGTAGTATACAATCAATAGATCGTCCATCTGGACGGCGTACATGAATCACATCCGATTCCAAGATAGGACGATACTGTTTAAAAAAGTCGACCCATTTCTTAACAACAGCTTTTGTCTCTTCTGTATCGAAAAGTCTCGGACCACGATAACATGCAATCACACCGCTACCGAAGTTCTGTGCGAGGTGTGATTCGTAGTCCTCAAGGTGTTCACACAACGGTTCAAACGTTGCTGCCTGTCCACCGCCGTGATATTCCACTAACGGAACGAACATCCATCCCATACTGGGTGTCTTTTGGTATGTCGCATCGTAGATATTTTGCCTTGCTATTAGAATCTGTTGTTCTCGTGGTAAACTGAAGTTTGTTTCGCGATACCCCATACCACATTTGTTTGAACCATTGAGGTAATAATTATCTGGCGAATTGATATAGATACCGCGTTTTCTACATTCGTGATAGAAATTCACACATGCTTCCCACTGACGCAATTGTGAATCCGCTAAACCGTTATGGTGTTTGTGGGTTGTAGAGGCACAGACATCACCATGGTATGGACCATCGGTCTCAATGATATCCATTCCGGTTGCGTCCATGAAATTCAGTACTCTCTCAACATAACCATCTCCCCATTCACTTGCGAGACATGCACTTTGTCCAAATCTACTTCCGGGTTTTCCAGTATCAGGATCAATACAGTTGAATTCTTCTCCTACACCACGTGATGCACACATTAAAGTATAACCACCAAGTTGAATGTTTTTGCTATGAGCATAGTCAGCTAATTCCTTCATTCTTGCGATATATTCAGGATCTTCACTTTCAACATTGTATCCACTGCCAAAGGTCATAATCACCATTTCAAATCCGACTTCAGCACACTGATCGATTGCTAAGCGAACAGCGTCTGGTTCGGCACTTCGAACGTGCATGAGAATTGGATTTTCGGTAACTTGTGGTGCAAGTGTTCGATACATCTTACGATGTGTGAGTCCTTTTCGTTCACGATCATCGCTATCATGTAGGATTTCATAGGTGCGAAAGCTTTCAAATGACTCTCCCGGTTGAAGAAGTACGCCAGGACCGAGTGGATACGTGCTTGTCATCAAAAGTGGCATCTGATAGAGATAATCGGTCTGTGTCAGATATTCTTCATCTGGTCCCCACTGTGTTGTCTCCATTTTGCTGAAAGCATAATCACTTTCCACATGTAGACGGTGTTTCTCCTGTTCATTGACAGCAAGGATTTCACTACTTAGAGCATCAATTTCGATTGTTTTCTGACTCTCATTGTGAATAGTAATCCATTTAGATAATACGGGAATACCTTGGTATAGTTCATAATGCACACAAATTTGAAGTGGTTCGAGGGATGGTGGAGATGAGAAGACGACGGTCAGTGTTACACCTTCTGGTGGATACGGTGAAGATGTTTCCGTACGTCTGTCTACCCATGGGTATCGCATTTCTGGTGCACTAATTCGATATTCTTGATATTGAAATGCGTTAGGATCACTGGTCAAATCAGGAATCCATTTATCATCAAGATAGGCGTAATCTGGTTGACCTTTTAAGCCACCAACTTCATATTCCTGTCCGTTTATCGTAAGTATAGCTTCAGGTTTGATGCCACGCAGAAGACTGTTACCTGTGATTAGATTGGTGTAATCTATTGTTGCGAAATTGGGAGTGGTTACGAACCTTCGCTGAATTAGTCCGTTACTGATAATAAGTTGATTATCCATTTCTTCTACTGTCGCGGGTTGCTCAAAGGGTTGGACTAACCAGTCGTTTTGTTGTGATGTGTAGTGCATGTTGAGTCTTTCTTATATTAGGTATGTAAAGTTTTTGGTATGAATATCACGGATCATATAGTTTTTAGTTTACAGTTTTTAGTTGTTTCCAAGTATCAGCGAAATTTTCAGAGTAAATGTTGCTGGGAAAAGTTATTAATTCCTATGAAGTCAGTCACAGTATGGCTTCTTTGCTGTTTTCTACATTTTGGGTTTTTCTGATTTACTCTGAATACTCTGAAAATTTGCAATTATTATGTCAATTCCAACTTGTGTATAGTTTATAGGTCATATCTCATATATCATTATATTGAGAGTGCTTTGTTCCTTGCCATGTATTATATTGAACCAAGGGTAATTCTTCTGTAAATTTGCTATTTATTACTGTTCACAATAGTAATATATTTATTATTTATTCGTTTAAAAAAGTTACACTTTTTGTCACATGGTGTGACATTGGTAAAACCTCTCTCCCGTCAGTACTACACTGGATTTAAAGCCACTTTTTTATGGTTACAAGAATTTGTTCCAATTATAAAGTGGGGACAAAATTTGTGTCTTTTCCTATTCTTTTAATCCATTGAATTGGGATCGTATGAATGTGAAATATCTTCTGAATCCATTTTGACAAGATATTCGAATATATCCTATAAATCATAGATTTGGAAGATTCTTTGTATTTGCTATGTATAATATATCGAAAATACGGACGGGAAAACCCCGTCCCTACGAAGAGGAACTGTATTAATGTGATACTTTTTAGTAAATTGAAAGAGAGTAAAATGAAAGAGAGTAAAATGAAAAAGTTACACTTTTCGTTACATGGTGTAACTTTGTAATATTGCTCTAATCCCTGTAGTAGAGTGGGTTTATGGTAATTTTCTTGAAATTTTAGAATTTTGATTTTTGTGTTCTTTTCTGGTTTTTCTGAATTTCCTGCCCACTGAAGCCATTCGCTATTTTTTCTATATCTGATTGTGTTATTATGAAAATTTTGGATTGTCATTTCTCATTTTCCTGTTTTTTGTTCTATCTTCTTTCTTAAGATGTGAATTCTGTTTAGTGTATCTCATAAAAATTATATTAAGCTAAGTTACCACCTATTTATACCATTTCTAAAAATGTTTATCACATCAAGAATTTTGTTATGTATGGGGTGAAACACGGCACAAACTGACAGTTTGTGCTACATTTTAAAGAGACAATATTTATCAGAAATGGTATTACTTACATAGCACTCCGCTGGAGTGCAGGATGTTGGTATACCTTTTTCTATAGACATATCACCCCTCTGGGGAGAGGAAAGTGTCAGAAAAACTGTGTTGAAACGATCAAAATATGAGATACCCCATAATAGTATTTTCACAACACAATTTTTTCAACCAGTTGTTTTAAACTGCTCTAAAGTCAGTCCCAGAAAGGGTTTTTTAGAAATACCTAAAAAAATGTTAGTTTTTTTATTTTTTTTAGAAAATTCATACTCTGGTCTTGTTTGAACTGTTCTAAACCCTGTCCTGGTATAGGTTTGTAGGGGTATGAGATTTCGATTTCCTTTTCATAACTGTTGTGAAAGTTTCATAACAGTTATGAAAGTATTATAACAAAAATTTCATGATATGTTTTTCCTGTAATACATATAGTAACACAATAAAAATACAGGTGTCAAGTTTAATATTATTTTGTGTGATACTATTCCATAATATATTTAGTTGTATAATGGTTTGGTTTTCTTCAATATTTTTTCATTATCAAGACAAGCATGTATCTGTGTCGTTTTGAGATCAGGAAATTCAACAATTATTTCGTCTGTGGTAGATCCTGCTGCAAGGTAACTAAGAATGAGACTTACAGGAATCCTTGTGCCTTTTATACGCGGTTTACCCCGTAATATTTCTGGTGTGCTAACGATGTGGTCTCTCCAATTTATAGGCATTTGTATTCCTCTAAATAAATCTAACCTACAACTTTCAAAAAGTTACCAAATGATTACTTTTTCGTTCAAATGTTTTTTATTCTTGCGTTAAACCCACTACATAATTATGATTATATGTGTTTTTTGTGCGATATAATTTTTCAAATCAAGTCTATAATAACCCAGTGTTGATATCTTTGAATAACCAATTAGGAGAGTATTTACTACTCCTTTTAGATTGAATATATTCAAATCGGAATTCTGCGATTCAGTTAAAAGTGGTGGTTATCTATTAGTACCCATTTACAATATCGTTCACCTTTATACCGAGGCATGCCAAGTCGTTCTCCAAATTATTCAGAACAGAGAGTACATAACCAAATCGGTACAAAGCGCGATCTAAGGTTCTCATATCAACTTTGTTATCTTTGGCAACTTTACGACAAAGCTGGACATAAGACTCCCAAACACTTTCATCTTGTGGTTCTCCTACAGCCAGTAAAGCATGTTGATCATAAATCGGGTAGTCGTCCTTATGGTATAAATGGTATAAGAAATCGGTTTACTTCATCTGTACTAAATTCTGACTCCACACATAAAAATGAAACCCTCATTGCTCCAGCGGAACGGTCTGTAGGAATCGACATATAGCACTCCGCTGGAGTGCGAGAATGTACCGATCATGTTTTCTATAGACATAGCACTCCGCTGGAGTACAGTATTCTTGTAGGATTCCACTGATATGTTAAACTCACAAAAAAGACTTATCATTAGAAACTCAACATCCTCAGGAATAAGAACTATCCAAACTATAACGACTTGTGTCAGTTAACTAATTATATTTGTTGTTTTCACGAAGTTTGGATTTTATACTATAAACATTTCGTCCCTACTAAATCAAGGAATCAACGGTATGAATGCTATTTAGCATTCCCCGGGTATGAATGCCATTTAGGCATTCCCCGGGACTCAAGAGATGTGTGTAATAGTTTTTCTATAGACATTCCGTCCCTATGGGACTAAAGAACGGTTTAACCGATGAAAGATATCCATATAAACCTTCATTGTTGATATGGATTCACGGTTTGGTTATATAAGTCCTGGTCCCATTTTGCATCCTGACGTGTAACCCAAACTTTAGGTTCACTTGGCGTGTCGTAGATACCAAGAAAATCCAAGACTTTCTTAAGGGTGTCTTTTTGCTGTGTTTCTGTTTCTAAGTCTTTGTACCAAATTGTTAGGGGAATAATTTTGTTTTCTTGAAAATAAGATTCCCATGACAAATCCTGTGCCGTCAATTCAAATGTGCTGTATGCGATCTCATCACGCGTAATTTTGATTTGATTGAGGTCGTCATTTTTCCGAGATGTATCTGTCTCATAAAAGCAATTACGTTTGTGAGCTTTCAAAAGGGAGATGGCTTGTTTTATTTTGTTCTCTCTGCGCATCCAGAGGCATTTTACGTTTTTAAAATCTATAAACTTTTCAACGATATGCTTTTCTGTGGACATGACTTGTATACCACACACTCCATTTGGTGAAGTGGAAACGGATACGTATTTTTGATATGTTGCTGGGTCGGTTATATCCAAGTCTTTTAGCGATTCGTGTCCTTCGTGGTATTCTCTCGGATAGCCTGCTACATTGGATGAAACTAACAAGTCACATATAACAGTACTGCGTGTACGGGGTGTTGCGCAGATGACATAATTCATTGTATCAACATTTTCCTTGAATTCATCGTAATTTTCAGTTCAATTGTATTCTCGTTATTGTGCAATAAAAAAGTTTATTTTCTTACGGGGATTGAATCCGTTGTTTTTTGAGTATTTCAATTTCTTGCGTGAGTGCTTCTATCCGTTTTTCAAGGGTTCGGTCTTTTTGGCTTCGCCACGCGGGGAAATCTATTGCAACAGCAACAAGTGCCATGAGTCCATAAGTGAAATTTGCTTGGTGTGTCATTCGTTTATCAACGCTATCAAATCGTTTATCAACGCTATCAAATCGTTTATCAACGCTATTAAATCGTTCGTTAACACTTTTTTCAAGACTATCAAATTTTAAATTAACGTATTCTTTAGTTCTATTTTCAGATTCGGTGATAGCTTCTTTGACGATTTCTTGAATATTTTTAAGGTCTTTTGGTGTAAGATCGCTTTGTGCGGTTGATGCTACAAATAAAAATAACAGTGTGAGAATTGTAAAATATTTCATTTTTCATCTCCAACTTTCATATATTTTTGCAGATATAGGCATGTATTAACCATCAATTCTCTAATTTTCCTTATCTTTGCTATTTCAAAATTGAGAGAGTCTTTAGTATGCCCGCGCAAAGATTGTTAGTTCTTTTGATTCAGCACTGCAGACAATACAGACCCCATCGGAATCTGGTTGCTCCGTCGGGATACATCGGATAGTGGCTTGTGTGTCATCTTTGATTTTATCTTCGCATTCTACGTTTCCACACCACCATGCCCGTGCAAAGCCTATTTCAACTATCTCTTTTAATGAATCATAGCTTTCAGGTTCAAAAGTGTTTGCATCTCTGAATTCTGTTGCGCGTTTGAGCATGTCAGACTGAATTGTTTCCAGCAATTGTGTTGCTGTTTTTGCCACATCTACAATCGGAACGAAAGATTTCCCTTCTTTTCCAGGAATATCTCTACGAGCAAAGACGACCTGTTGGTTTTCAATATCACGAGGACCTATCTCTATACGAATCGGAACACCCTTTAGTTCCCATTCATTGAATCGCCAACCGGGAGAATGTTCATAGCGATCGTCTACATAATATCGTATATCTCCTAATGTTTCACATATAGCGTTGACAGTTTCAGTGACAATCTGTTTTGTTTCTTCACTGTTTTTTGGTATAATAGGAACGATTACGAGTTGTGTAGGTGCGAGTCTTGGGGGAAGAACTAATCCTTGGTCATCCCCATGTGCCATTATGATAGCACCGATCATTCGGGTGCTGACACCCCAACTTGTTGTCCAACAGTGTTGTTGTTTCTGTTCTGCATCGAGGTATTGAATATCAAAGACTTTTGCGAAGTTCTGTCCGAGGTCGTGCGATGTACCTGCTTGCAAAGCACGTTTATCTCCCATCATTGCTTCAATTGTATAGGAGGTTAGTGCACCGGGGAACTTCTCACTATCACTTTTACGTCCCGGAATGACCGGTATTGCTGCTTCGTTTACAGCAAAATCGGTGTAAATATCCAGAATACGTAAGGTTTCCTCTACTGCTTCTTCATGTGTTGCGTGTGCAGTATGACCTTCCTGCCAGAAAAACTCCATTGTACGGAGGAATAGACGGGGTCGTAGTTCCCATCGTACTACGTTTGCCCATTGATTGATAAGGACAGGGAGATCTCGGTAGGATTGTATCCATTGACTATACATGTGTCCGATAATGGTTTCTGATGTAGGACGTACAACGAGTGGTTCATCTAATTTTTTACCGCCACCATGTGTAACAACGGCGAGTTCCGGTTTAAAACCTTCAACGTGTTCTGCTTCTTTTTCTATGAAACTCATGGGAATAAAAAGCGGAAATGCTGCGTTTTGATGTCCAGTAGCTTTAAACCGAATATCAAGTTGTTCTTTGACGTTTTCCCATAAGGAATAACCATACGGACGTACAACCATACATCCACGAACCGGTGCATAATCTGCCATTTCGGTTTGACGGATGACTTGTGTATACCATTTTGAGTAATCTTCACTGCGAGGTGTAATTTTATCAAACATAATTAGTTTTTAGTTTATAGTAAATAGTAAATAGTTGTTAGTTTCGTTATTTATCAGTTAATGCTGTGATACCGGGCAGGGGTTTACCTTCTAAGAACTCCAGTGATGCGCCACCACCTGTGGAAACATGTGTGATTCTGTCTGCCACACCTGCTTGTTGGATTGCTGCAACACAATCCCCTCCACCAATAATGCTCATTGTATCTGACTCAGCTATTTGTCTTGCAATTTCAATTGTACCTTTAGCAAACTTTTCAAACTCGTAGACACCTAAGGGACCGTTCCATACAACTGTTTTCGATGCTTTAATTCTATCACCAAATGCAGCGACAGTTTTTGGACCAATATCCAAACCTTGCCATCCGTCAGGAATAGCCGTCTCATCAACAACCCGGGATTCAGTATCAGGATCAAATTCCTGTCCGAGAATGTGATCAATTGGAAGACTAACCTTATCAATAAATCCTTTCTTTTTAATAAGTGATGTTGCTACGTCAAGTTTCTCAGTCTCAACAAGTGAATTTCCAATTGAAATACCCATAGCAGCGAGGAATGTGTAAGCCATCCCTCCACCGATTAATAGATGATCAACCTTATCCAGTAGATTTTCAATTAGTGTAATTTTGTCAGAGATTTTAGCACCCCCAAGAATTGCGACATAAGGACGTTCGGGATCTTCAATACTCATGCTGAGATAATGAATTTCTCGTGCCATGAGTAATCCTGCAGCACATGTGTTTAAATGGTGTGTTACCCCTTCTGTTGATGCGTGTGCTCGATGAGCTGTACCGAAAGCATCATTTACATATACATCTGCAAGTGAAGCGAGTTGCTTTGCAAAATTGGGATCATTCTCTGTTTCCTCAGTATAGAATCGCACATTCTCAAGGAGTAATATCTCACCATTATCTAAGGAATCAGCAGCGTTTTGAACAGATTCTCCGATGCAATCATCAACATGCTTTATCCGTATTCCAAGCTTTTGGTTAAGTGCTGTGGCGATCGGTTCAGTTGAAAAGATTTTGTTATCTTCGTTTGATCCTACTGTTGGTCTCCCCAAATGAGTGATAAGGATAATTTTGGCATTTCTATGGAGTAGATCTAATATAGTAGGTAATGCAGCAGTAATACGGGTTTCGTCAGAGATTTTCCCTTCTTTGATTGGAACATTAAAGTCTACGCGTACGAGAACCCGTTTTCCTGATACGTCTATGTCTGCTAACTCAAGTTTTGCCATTTTTCTCTTTCTGTGTCTAATGTTCGTTATACAATATATTGATTATTACATCTATTAAATTAGAAGACAGTTTTCTAAGTCATTGTAAATCGTTGATAGTTCGAAGTAAATGTTATGATACACCTGTCACCCCTCCGGGGTTTGTAGTTTTGGGTAGCAACGTCTTCTACACACCTGTCGCCTCTCCGAGGCTTGGTAATTCCTATCTAATACCATTTTTAATTGATGATTACTCATTACTAATTGAAGAAACCCCCTAAATCCCCTTATCAGGGGGACTACTAAGAGTATTCATAATGTGAACTATTTAAATAGAAATGGTATTAGTTATACATTATTATCTATTTACCATTAGAATTCGTTTGTATAGATCGTATAAAATGCTCTAAATGCTCTACTTCTAAGGCTTCGTTAAACAGTTTTCTAAGTAGTTGTAAATCGTTGATTGGTTGAAGTAAAGGTGTCAAAACAGGAGCAGTCTCCATCTCGAATTGTTTATCAAGAATTCCTATGATACTCTCAATAGTACTTTCTTTTGCTCCAGATTTTTTACCCTGTTCAATACCTTGTTCAATACCCTGTTCAATACCTTGTTCAATACCCCGTTCAATAATCATTTGATAAACAGTAGAATCTTCCATGATATTCTCCTTTATTTAACGACATCAGATGTTGTCGTTCATGAACTAAACCACTCATTATCCATAGTTCTACCAGTAAATTATTCCTTGATTCTCCATCCATAGATAGTTGGTGTGTTACCTCAGCACAATGGGTAGTCCAATTAACATCAGACATACCAACTGGCGATTTCATCAGCGGTGTAAAAGGCATTAAACCTGGTTGCTGTGCTTGAAGAATTGTTTCACCATCAATCTCACTCAATCGGATTACCTGATATTCGACAATGAAACGGTGTCCCGGCACATCTTGAAAATATCCTCCTGGATCTCTCACTCCTGCGGTTGATCGAAGATAAAGCACATAAGAATAGATTGGGAGTCCATATTTTTCATAACATCTGCCGAGATATCCAACGTTCCGTTGAACCATATTTGGGTAACTACTGTCATTTGTCTGGATTTCACAGTGAATTAATACTGGTTGTTGATCTAACAAAATCTTTAGCAAGATGTCCATGTGCCGGACCTCAACAGTTGTCAAATTGGTATCAACATGTTCAATAAATTCAAAATCTTCTCTATTGATAAGAAATTGTAGCATATCTTTAGGATATGTATAGAAAGGCTCTTTTCCTACAATGTCGTATTGTTGATGTGGTAGGACATTCTCATCTGATTCAGTCTGTTCTTTGTTATGTTCGTTCAAGAATACCTCTATACGGTGTTTGCTGCATTCACGGCAAGTTCAGCTGCATGGGAGAGTCCTTCTGCTTGTAACACGTTTAAGTTGGAATTATCTATAATCTGTTTTCCAAGTTCAACATTTGTCCCTTCTAAGCGAACGACAAGGGGTACATTGAGTTCAACCTGTTTTGCAGCTTCCACAATACCTGTAGCAATGGTATCGCATTTCATAATACCACCGAAGATATTTACAAGAACGGCTTTAACATTTTCGTCTGCTAAGATCAGCCTGAAAGCGTGAGCAACTGCTTCCGCTGATGCTCCTCCACCGACATCAAGAAAGTTTGCCGGTTCACCCCCTTTTTGTTTTATTATATCCATCGTTGCCATAGCTAATCCGGCACCGTTTACCATGCACCCGATATTTCCATCGAGACGAATATAACTTAGCCCTGATTCACTTGCCTCCAATTCACTTGGATCTTCTTCATTGGGATCACGCAATTCAGCAATTTCAGGGATTTCTCCAGAGAGAGTTGTCATCCAAGTTAACCTTGGAATCGAGTGCCACAATTTGTAAGTTATCAGCTTCACCTACTATTGCCAAAGGATTAATTTCAATTAGTGAACAATCACATTCAACGAATGCATTGTAAAGTGAAGTAATCAATTCAGTCGCGTTTGGAATAATCTGTTGATATTCTTCGTTGGTGATTAATTTGTATGCGAAATTACGTACTTGGAAAACTGTTAACCCAAATGCAGGATTAATAGATGATTTTATGATTTTCTCTGGCGTATTTTCTGCAACTTCTTCTATATTGACCCCGCCCTCTTCACTACCGATTAGTGTGAGTTCTGATGTTTCACGATCCAGTAGAATAGCAAGGTAGAATTCTTTCTGTATTTCTGCTGCTTCAACGATTAAGACTTTGTTAACAAGTTTTCCTTCTGGTCCAGTTTGAGGTGTAACCAACTGCATTCCTATCATTGATTCAGCGTGTTTTTTGACTTCAGCGACTGAGCGTGCGAGTTTTACCCCACCACCTTTTGCACGTCCACCTGCGTGAATTTGTGCTTTGACAACATATTGTGTACAATTTATTCTACTGGCAATTGATTCAGCTTCTTCGGGTGTTTCAGCTACTTGCCCCAGAAGGGTATTAACTCCGAAGGATTCTAAAATTTGTTTGGCTTGGTATTCATGTATATTCATCTTTTAGTAGTGTGATAATAATCCTTTCGGTATTGATACCAGTATGTAGACTGGTTAGTTTTGGTAAGTTTTTATCCTATGAATTATAGCATGCATAGGTATTATTTGCAAGGAGTGTATATAGTTAAGTGTTCTATTTCTACTTGTCTATAGTATATTTTTATGCTATTATATGCGACAAATTGTACTTTGATTGAATTGTTGATCAGATCACATTTCTACCTAATTTTACCAAGTTATTGAAGGTAATATATGAGATTAACACAAGAACAGAAAGATACCTATCGTGAGCGGGGTGTTCTGGTTGTAAATGACGCGTTAACAGATGAAGATGTTCAACCTGTGATAACAGAAATTGAGGATTGGATTTCGGAGCGTGCTGAAGCCTTACTACAGGATGGAAAGATTGAAGACCTTTGTGTAGATGAACCGTTTGATAAGCGATTTGCCAAACTCCTTTCCCAGTCTGGTGAGATAACAAATGGCATGGACATCATGCATTATCGGGGTAAAGCGATCTTCGATTTCATGAGAAACGAGAATCTGCTGGATGTCATAGAAGGTATTGTCGGTCCAGAAATTACCTGTAACCCTATTCAGCATGTACGTGCCAAACCACCAGTCATTGATGGGAACGCAAGTTGGGCAGGTGGTGTCCCGTGGCATCAAGATGCAGGTGTTATGATGGAGGAAGCCGAAGGTTCAAATGTCGTTACCTGTTGGTTGCCGTTGGGTGATAGTACTATTGAAATGGGGTGTCTTGAAGCATTACCCGGTGTTACGGAGGATATTGGGTATCTTACACACCAAAAAGAGGGTGGTACTATGATTGTACCAGACCTTATGCCAGACTTTGAACCGATGATGCTTGAATGCCATCGAGGAGACGTGATATTGCTGAGTCGTTTTACCCCACACCGATCACAACCAAATAAGTCAGATCGGTGTCGCTGGTCATTGGATCTGCGTTTTCAAACAACTGGTCATCATACGGGTAGAACTGCACATCCAGAATTTATTGTACGGAGTAAGAAGAATCCTGATACTGTTCTCACAGATCATCAAGAGTGGTGTGACTCTATGGGTAGATGCATTTGAAAATCCACGTGGTGTAGCAAAACATAGATCAATATAGAGATAAACATTGAATGAGACATCATATTATAGTTTGGTTATATGTTGTATAAACTAAGTTCAATTGATTAAAATGGAGACTTATAGTTTTCCGATATGTATACACATAGGGGGTGTATTTTGATTAGATATATCACTTATCTATTTACACTAATTCTCATTTTGGGTGTCAGTATACTATCTTCAGCGGAAATTACCAGTGAAATGGTTGTCGCTGGCTGGTTATTTGATGGTGATGCTAAGGATGTTTCTGGTAATGGTTTTGATGGTGAACTCAAAGGTGGAAAATTTGTTGAAGGTAAGATTGGTAAAGCAATCGAACTGAACGGGTCAAGTGAATGGGTTGTCATTAACAAAAGAATGGGATCGTTTGAAGAGGTTACTTTGGCTCATTGGGTAAAATGTACAGGTAGAGAAAACGATTGGCGGACATTCTTTAACAATGCTGGTTGGAAAGGTGGAGATATTCATTACCAGTTACATCCTAATAATAAAGTAGAATTCTCCATTAATGGCAATCCCTGGTGGAAATGATACATTCGCTGACTTCGCTGTAGTCGGTGGTGAATTAAACAAATGGATCCATATTGCGACTGCCTATAGTGCCACAGAAAAGAAGATCCGTTTCTATATCAATGGAGAACTAAATGCTGAACGCGATTGGGGTGGCAATCCTGGAGTTCTTGACCCGGGTAAGATCGGATCTTGGGATGGTCAACGGCATTGGCAAGGTATGTTTGACGAATTCATCGTTTTCAATACAGTGTTAAGTGAGGATGATGTTAATGCTCTCATGAATGATGGACTTGAAAGTGGATTGGCTGTTGATGCCAAAGAGAAAATAGCTGTTACGTGGGGTAGTCTTAAGCAGTAGATTAATATGTAAGTCTTCAAGACAACCCAGAGTATTGTCCATTCTATTTAAATTACGAAATAACCTTGTTAGGTGCGGCGTTAACTTCCGCACCTAACTATTGAATATAATAAATATATCTCAACTCCTCAACAGACTTCAAATCATATCGGTACAAAGTTATGAATAAAATATTACTGATCGTTGTAGGTATAGTAATTGTTCTAATCTGTGTCGCTGTCTTTTTAGAGATTATCAAGCTACTGTTTGGTTTAGCAAGTTTCATAATTGGAACTGTAATCTTACTATCGTTATTCGTCATTACTGTTGGCGGTGCGTATTTAATTCTTCGGAAGATATTCCAAGGATGACCAACAATAAATCATTATACAAAGGACTAATTATATGAAGAGAGAACATAATCTAATTGACTGTATTAATAGTACATTATCAATTCTACTGACAGTTGTTTTAACATTTTACATTACGAGTGTTTCTTTAGCCGAACGCGATAAAGAGTATGTTGCCAAACAGATTGATAACATTAAAATTGATGGTAAACTGCAGGAATGGGTTCGTGCTGAGGTTGTAGATTTCGATCAGCTGAAAGATGCTGGTGCAGCATTACCAAATGCAAGTGATTTTTCAGGAAAAGGACGGGTCGCTTGGAGTGCGAATGACGCTTCTCGTATTTACTTTGCTGTAGAAATCACCGATGATAAACTCCAAGATATTAATCCAGAGAATGCGGAAGTGGTGGGAAGATGATAGTGTGGAGTTTATGTTTGATTTTGATAATGAGATTGTTAGAGCTGCGCTGGTACAGTGGACACTTGGGGCGAATGGTAAGGATCATTCCGCTGCGGGCTTCACGCGAAAACACGGAATGGGTGCTGATAAAGGAAGGAACAAAATACACATACGAAGTTGCTATTGATGCATCCGGGGCCACGCGGACCTAACCCCGGTAACGCCAATGCAGGGAAGGATTTTAAAGCGAAAGATGGATTGACGATTGGATTGAGTTTCCACTTTAATGACTGTGAAAATGGGACACGGCAACACCAAATAGGTTGGATTGCAGGTCAAGCATGGGATCCTCTTGCATTCGGAGACCTTACCTTTGATAAAGAATTTTTAGACGTAGAACCCTTGGGTAAACTTGCTTTGACGTGGGGTGCGATCAAGAGATAAGTTCCATAGACACCTATAAATCTTAAGATTCACATATCATAACTCAGACGCATTCAGGAATCTTTTACCTATTTTGAAAGAGTCTGGAATCGGGGTTGACTCCTACAAATGCAATCCATCTGAAAAAGAGACCTTCCAATGTATAATCTTAATGGAAAAGTTGCCTTAGTTACAGGTGCTGGAGGTAAAAACGGTATTGGTCGTGCAATTGCAACCCGCTTAGCAAAAGAAGGTGCGGATATTGCTGTTAATGATCTTACCGAACATCCTTATGCAGCGGATGATACAGAGTGGAGAGGACTACCGGATGTGGTTAGTGAAATTGAGTCCATGGGTAGGAAAGTTATCAGTGTTGTTGCAGATGTTTCTGATGCTCAGCAGGTATCCGAAATGGTTAACAGAACTGTCACTCATTTCGGTAAAATAGATATCCTTGTGAATAATGCTGGTACGAAGGCAGGCAAGGATCGTGTGCCTGTTGTAGACCTTGCTGAAGAGGATTGGGATAGAGTACAAAATGTCAATGTAAAAGGGGTATTTCTCTGTTGTCAAGCAGTGGTACGACATTTGATTCAACAAGGAACAGGTGGGAAGATAATCAATCTCTCCTCAATCACTGGTAAACAAGGTTCTGCAAGTTATGCAGCTTATTGTGCATCTAAATTTGCTGTCATTGGATTTACACAGTCGCTTGCTTATGAACTTGCACCTTACCACGTGAATGTTAATGCAATTTGTCCAAGTCTTGTAGATACGGAACGTGTGGGACATTTAGCTGCTGCTATGATGCCGGATGATCTATCTGCTGAGGAACAAAGAGCGGAATTTGCACGTCGTTCCGAATCAGTTGTGCCTTTAGGTAGACTTGCTAAAGGCGCGGATGTTGCGAATATGGCAGCTTTTCTTGCCTCTGAGGAATCCTCCTATATGACAGGTTTATCTATCACCGTTTCAGGTGGGTTAGTCATGTCTTAGTAGTGATTCTATCCAACCTTTAGAATCTTACCAGAAAGGCATAAACTGATTAGAATTGAATAAAAATGGGAATGGAGATATATATGAAACTTGCTATATGCAACGAAATGTTTGAAGATTGGAAAATAGAAGATGTACTGACTTACGCTGCTGAACTCGGATACGATGCAGTGGAAATTGCGCCCTTTACATTGGCAGATTCAGTATTGGATATTAGTGAAGCAGAAAGAAATGGTATACGAAAAGCTGCTGAAAATGCAAAAATTGAGATTGCCGGATTGCATTGGCTCCTTGTGTCCCCGGAAGGACTCTATATAAATCATCCAGATGCGGATATTCGTGAAGAGACCCGTGATTATCTTCTTGCTCTAATTGAACTATGTGCGGATTTAGATGGTCGCATTTTGGTTTTCGGTTCTCCAAAACAACGGAGTGTCATGGATCCGCTGACATTTGATGAGGCATGGGATTATGCCAAAGACACCTTTACTGCGGGGGCAGAACTTGCAGGAGAAAAAGGTGTTATCTTATGTATGGAACCACTTTCCAGTGATCAGACAGATTTTATAACAAATCCTGATACAGCTGTTGAGATGGTGAAGGCTGTGGACCATCCAAACTTCCAAATGATATTGGATGTGTGTAGCACTGCTAAAGAGGGTTTGGATATGCCGACACAGATTCGTAACTGTGCTGAACATGTAGCACATTTTCATTCAAACGATGACAACGGTTATCTGCCCGGTTCGGGAAATGTTGACTATCCCCCCATTATTGAAGCATTGAAAGAAATCGATTATACTGGCTATGTCTCAACCGAGGTGTTCGATTTCAAACCTGATCCCAAAACCATCGCTAAACGTAGTATTGATTTCTTGAGAACCCTGATATGACCCAACTTTTAAACGACTGTTTTGAAGCCTACAGCTCACTCAGAACAGAAATGCGTCGTTGGCTGAAGCAAAGCATGATGCTTGATCCACCAGGCCCAAATGATGGTGGTGAAGATGAAGCAAACTATGCACTTGCATGGTTCCCGCACTATCTTATCACAGGTGATTCAAACGTCCTTGAACACTTTGATACACTCAAAGATGCACTCACGGGTTGGGTGGAGCGGGATTGTTTTCATGGCTATGAGAAAAAGGCTGAAGCTCATCACGGTCCTGAACCTTTTCTACTTTTCTTACCTCGATATATCGGTTTGAAACCTGAGAATATAGAAGCGATTTCTCTATTGACAGATGCTGCTGAACATATAGGGAATTGGGTATCTGGAATCCCGGATTGGTATGATTACACCCGGGATACATTTATCGGATATAATATCGGTACTGAATTCGTTGAAAACCAAGAGAAGGACAGATATGAACTCGCTGAACACTTCCGTTTTATTCACATTGCTTTAGCAACATATAGCATCACGGGTGAGAAACGGTATGTGGATTGGGCAATCCGATATGGACAGAAACGTGCGGAACGTATCATTGCTGCCTCAGGACCGATGCCACTTCTTTGGGATCTGAATGAAAACGGTCTAAATGAGGAAGAGGTCAATGATAAAAACCTGCATAGACTTGTTGCCAGTGGACATCATGTCGCAGGTGATCCCTTGGCAGGTATTGAAAACCTACTGGCGTCGGGTGCTATTTATGCTTTTGGGGATCTTTATCTATTGACTGGAGAAGAGATCTTCAAATCTGCTGCAAGGCGTATCATAGAACCGCTCTTATCGTCGCTTAGTGATCCGTTTAATGATCCTGCTGCTGCCGCGATTAGTTATTATCGGTGGACTTTCCAAGATACCAGTTATGATTCAGTTATTGAAGTAGGTTTGCAAAACCTACCAACAACTCCACCTGAATTACTTGCTCTTGTTTTTCCACAAGAGATTCGTCGTCGTGAATTAGGTGTAGGTAAACGTTCAGATATGGCGTATTGGGGAGAATGGTCAGATGATGGTTCTGTTAAACCGATACGGGAACCGTCAACAGCAACATTGACACTTGCCTATCAGTTGACTGGGGATGTGGCTTATGTACACCGAGCACTGCAGAATGCTGCAACACGTCTGAATATCGCAAGACGTGTGTTGCGTGGCGGGAGGGAACATGCGGATATGGGTGGCGCGGTTTGTTCGGTGGCAGCTGGACATGGTCGAAATTGGGGGCATGGTGCTGTTACATCTTGCTATGGACCATTACTTCTTGGCACTCGTGAGATCTTTGGAAGGGTGGAACCACTAATAGCGATCAGACAAGCGAACGGAACAAAACATAACCCAGCAGAATTGCTATCTTTGGTAAGACCAATTGTTAGTTCGGACAACATAGAGATTATCTTCTATAATAGTGGAAATTCAGCTCTCAATTTCTCTTGGCAACACCAAATAATGCACATTGATGAGGAAAGCCATAGTATTGTGAAAATTACAGAATCAGATAAGAATCCTTGGAATGATGAGACACTTGATGAAAAAGGAATTCTGAAAAGACTTATATAGTGATTTGTTATTTTCTTTCAAAGTTTTTGACTTACTCTAATTAGTTTCCGAAGTGCTGTGCGACGAGTGTTAAATCTAAGATGTCAACGACCCCGTCCTTGTTTACATCTCCCTCCGTATTTTCCTCTCCGAACCGAGATGCCACATATACCAAATCTAATATATTTATGATGCCGTCTTGGGTTACATCATAGAGTAGATTAGAGTGTATTAAATGATATACGATATCTTGTGTATTCTCAAATTTCACGGGTCCGATATTGGGTGCCAGCCATAGATATGAAGTCGAACGTGTACTTCCTAATGTGGAAGTACTCTTACCCTGTATTCTGATTTTCGCACACTTCTTGAATACTCTTACGGGTGTTACAATATCTTCAATTGCAACTACCTCGTTAATCGTTATAAATGTAACAGGACCGGTTAATTTGACCTCTGTTTCTGCTGTAACCTCCCATGTATCACCAAGTTGTAATGTGTAGGGATAAAAGAGAGCAGGTGGATAAAACACTGCATGGGCAATACCAAATACTGGTCCAAGATCTGCTTCGATTCTGTAGAGTTTGACTCCATCTTCCTCAAAATCAACATACAGTTTATCAGTCGTAATTGACTCTGTACCTAAAGTTTCAAATGTTATAGTAAGGAGTCCCAACTGTTTACCATTAAAGGTTTCTTCAGATGTTTCAATAGTATAGGTAACGCGTTCAGCGTCATCTTCACTTTCTAATACCCATGTATTACCGTAATTAGAAGGAAAATAGATCTGTGTTGACCCTATAGTAGTGAAACATAAGAGAAGTATTGTTGTGAAGGCAATCTTCAGAAGTGTGATTTTATACATTTAACTCCTGTCGGTATTGTATTCTAAATGGAAAACGTCTTGATTAAGTAATCTTGCAACTATTTTGGACTGCCAGATTACTTTCTGTCAAGACGTTCCACCAGATTTTATTGTAGATATAATTCTACTTTAGGATTACCATTCGACGGGTTGCGGAAAAATTCTTCGTTTGAAGGGAATAGAAATAGATTCCACTTGAAACAAACTCTCCTGCGCCGTTCTTACCATCCCAATATGCTGCGGTTTCAGAAGTCATATATGAACCGATAGACTGATGACCCAAATTGATGGTCCGAATAGATTGACCGGACACATCATAAATTTTAATGGTTACATCGCTATCCTGGCTGAGTTGATAAGGTATCCATGTCTCAGGATTAAAGGGATTTGGATAATTCTGACCAAGAATAGTTTCCTTAGGTCTCACATCTCCAACTTGCAGTTGTACAGTCAAAAAAGCATTGTGTATGTCGGAAGTTTGAACAGTGCGTTCGAATGGACCAGAGACTATAGAACCGTGTTCATCAAGGAGTGTGATTTCAAGTTTATCCCCGACTTGGACAACACTCTTCCGGTTCATATCTGCCCATACAGCGGAAACACTTTCTTTTTCACTACTTACTTTTTCAGTGGCAATTACACCTGTTCGAAGATTCTTCGCGGTGATAGTGTAAGATTCACCTGATAGTAGTCCGTGTAAGTCACTCGTGACAATGAATGCCCAAGCATTATCAACATTTATAATTTTTGGAGCAGCTGCATTTTCAGTATCGTTCATCCAAGCGGTACCAGTAAATGTGAATTTCCCACCCGCAGGTGTGTTAACGATATATCCGCTTCTACCATCTATCTCAAAGCCATCCCCTTCTTCAGCATAGGAATATCCAACGAATGTTTGTGTTGCGGCGTCCAATTTAATGACGATGGATGCTCCCAATTTCATAGCAAGTGATTTTGCTGAATATGGTTCAGAAGGCATTAATGGAATTGATATCATATTCAATCCTTGTACAAGTGTGATATCAAAGTTGGATTCAGGTATAGGAACTTCATCTGAAACAGGTTTGATAGTTAGTGTCGCTGTAGGTTCAGTCCAAGCAAACGCTTCTCCCACATCACCCACGCCTTGTATTCCTGGATGTGCTGAAATGACACCCCCTTCAGTAGGAACACGTGCATTACTTCCTTCAGGGTCAGCGTCAGCATCTAAGCCGACTGGACCGGGTATATCGGAAGCAAGTTCTGTGTTATCTTCACTGCCCGCATCATAAGCCATTAGATCTAATGTCATTGTAACAGGCATTCCATCCTCATCAAAGAGTGGAATCCCATCAGCGATGATGAAGCCATCATTTGTGGAAACTAACATTGAAGCCGCTGTAAGAGAAGTATTAATTTGGTTTCCCTTTAACTTAACGGTAACAGATCCACCTGGAATGACAACGTCATCCGCGACAGCAGTATTTGCTTGTATAGAAGTTGCGAGTTGTAATATTGCTGAGACATCTCCATTTTCAGCAAGTGCGACAAGGGCAGGATTTGCGGGTTCACCAACTGGTGCGAGTTTTGTACCGGATAAATGGGTTGCAAAAATTGGAGGTGATAAGATCTGTCCTCCCATTCCGGGTTCACCAACTGTTAGATTCTTTAATGTGATTTCAAACTCTTGTTCACTAATCGAAGGTATACCGGGTGGTAATTCGATAATGGGTTCTTGATCTATAGGGGTTTCAACGGGAGGAGTTACAACTTCAGGGGTTTCAACTTCAGGAGTTTCAACTTCAGGAGTTTCAACCTCAGGGGTTTCAACTTCAGGGGTTACAACCTCAGGGGTTTCAACCTCAGGGGTTTCAACTTCAGGATCATCAATTTGGGGTTCATCAAGTAAGGTATAACTCTGCAGTTCATATACAATATCTTGGTCATCTACATACTTTACAGGTCCCACATCAGGTGCTAACCACTGATATGATATAGGACGCAAAGTTACAACTGCTGTGACAATTTTTCTACTAATTTCAAGCTTGATACAGTTTTTAAAAGTACCAGCCGGTGTTTCAAGATCCTCTATATCAACGACGGTTATTGTACTGGTTGTTTTTGCTGTACCCACCAATTTTAGTTCAGTTGTTGTAACGACATCCCATGTGCGCCCAATTGGTAATGCAGCTGGAAAGAATAATGCGGGAGGGTCCAAAGTTGCTGCTGCAACCCCAAAAGTTCCTTCATCCAAATGTGTCCTGTGAAGTAATAAATCGCCATTATCATCAGAAATATAATAGACATCATCATCAACTGTATCTGTACCAAGGGTTTCAGTATAAATTCTAAGAATTATAATTCCTTCAGCTTCACCTTCTGCCTCCTCAATGGTATAGGTGCGTCTTTCAGCACCTTCAGCATCAAAAAAAACCCAGGTGTTGCCTACAACTGTAGGATAATAATCTTGTGCTGTTGCGTTAATTGCAAAAGTGGTAATAAAACATATTATTAATACCAAGTGTAGCATAAATTTCATTCGGGTCAATCCCATTTTATATATCTCCTTTTATTAAACTATATTTTTAAATAAATTATATATTCTAAAAAGTAGTAGGATTAAATTACAAGATAAGAATAATTGTTATTCTGAGATGTTAATGCTCCAAGAATTTCACCTTTAGACTGTATATATTCCGCTTGATGGTGGATATCATCTTGTTCGGATATATATCGATACCCTAACCAGAAGCCTAATGCCATAATCAAAATACCGATACCGATAATTATTAACGCTGCTTTCCAAGTTTTCATAACGAATCAATCTAATGAAGACAATGTTTATATATAGGAATTACTTATTCTGATGCAATCCGTTATCCTCAATACCAGTATTCGAATTAATTTGCATTTGTTAATATAGCAGTTTTTAGTGAGTTAATCAAATCTTTTGACAGTAGCATCAACCTATATTGAGAGAGCATCAAATACTGAAGTTCTGAGCAATAGCCACTAAGTCTAAAATATTGACGACCCCATCACCCGTTACGTCTACTTCAGGATTTTCTTCACCGAAGTGGGAAACCATGCGTACAAGGTCCAGGATGTTGACCACTCCGTCGCCAGTAATATCGTAAGGATTCTTTGTTTCTTCAATATCGTCCTCTACCTCAGTTTCCTGTGTCATCTCAGTATCATCCATCGTCTCTTCCGTTTCTTCTTCAGTTTCAGTTGTTGTAGGATCAGGATCATCTACCATCTCTTGGGTCTCATCCTCTTCAGTCTCAGTTTCTTCCATCATTTCCTCAGTCTCTTCTTCAGTTTCTGTGGTCATTTCAGAATCATCAGTCATTGGGTCTGTCATAGGGGGTTGATTATCGGCAATGTTTTCTGGTTCGGTTACACCATCTTCCTCGTCAGAACTCTCAGGTTCCTGCGTGTCTGTTTGTAAATTGTAACTCACCAACTCATAGACTACTCCATCACTATTCTGATATTTAATAGGACCGACATCTGGTGCTAACCATTGGTAGGATGTTGTTTTTTGGTTTATTACTCCAGAAACCTCGACAACTAATTTAATTTTGGCACAGAAAAAGAAATCTTCAGCAGGTGTTACAACATCCTCATATCCTACAACTTCTAAATTTGTTATGCTTTCTAATTCAATTGGTAGGGGTTTGGTTGCGATTTTGGCATCTGCAACTATCTTCCATTTATCTCCTTCACTTAATACATTACGAAAGAAAATGACAGGTGGAGAAAAATTAGCAACTATATCACCAAGTACAGCAAAGAGACCAATAGTAAAGACTGTCTTGTGTAGTTTGATACCTTCATTGTCAGTTGTGACAAAATATCTATCTATATCTATCTCTTTGTTCGCAAAATCCTCGGTTACAATCTTTAGGAGGGTATATTCCTGATCTGCTGGATCTTCAGGTGTCTCAAGTGTATAGGTACGTTTTTCCTTTCCATCTGTACTTTCCATAATCCATTCGTTTCCAACATCAGAAGGATAGTAATTTTGTGCTGTTGCAAGTGTGAGGGAATAAATAAGACTAAATACAATGACTATTATAAATACACGCAAAAGAGTTGAGAGATTCATGATATAATGCTCCGTGTGACAATCGTTCTGATAGAAATAGTAATTACAGAATTGGAATTCATGACATAATTGACATTTTAGAATAATCTTGTGATAATGATAATATCTTAATACATTATAGTGTACGTTTCAAGTATAAAACTGTTAAGGTTGAATAAATTTTTCACTTGTAATAATTCATTAATAAGGAGATTTAGATGCGGTTGGATGGTCGCGTTGCGATTGTAACTGGAGGGGGTGGTGGAATAGGCAAAGCAACCTGTCTTGCGTTTGCTCGTGAAGGGGCAGACATTGTAATTCCAGAGGTAAATATTACGAATGCAGAGTCAGCATCTCAAGAGATAACCGCACTTGGTAGACAGTGTGTTGTGGTTGAAACGGATGTTGCAGATGGAGAATCTGTACGGAGTATGGTAGATAAGACACTGGAAGAATTCGGACAGATTGATATTTTAGTGAATAATGCGGGTATTTTTAGTTATACCAGAATAGATGCTTGTACCGAAGAAGAATGGGATCGAATGCTGGCAGTAAACTTAAAGGGTCCGTTTCTCTGTTCGCAGGCAGTTATGGAGACAATGAAGGAACAAAGGTTCGGTCGAATTATCAACCTTGGTTCATTAGCGGGACAGGTTGGCGGAATAGTTGCATCTGCACCTTATTCTGCTTCTAAGGCGGGTGTGATGTGTCTTACAAAATCCTTCGCCCGTGTTTTAGGGGAGTATGGGATTACAGTAAATTCTATTGCCCCGGGGATTGCAGCAACTGAGATGGCGAAAAATCATCCAGATATGACCGGCGACATACCGTTAGGTCGTGTTGCAGATCCCTCAGAGGTCGCTAATGTTATTCTGTTTCTTGCATCAGATGAGGGGCAGTATATTACAGGGGCAACACTGGATGTGAACGGTGGTATTCGGATGGCTTAGGATTAGTCGTAAGGAATGTCCTCATCTCAATGGTTGGACTTGTAGATGTATGGATGTGTTCTTACCAATTTTGTGGGGTGATACCTCACGACTACAGAAGATATCTATATTTTTATTTGTATTCTATTTTCATTGCTGAGACTTATTTTATAGTAGATTCTATAAGTCTGTTTACATTACATGGTAGATTCGGTTTCTTAACCGAACCTACCGACAGATGTATAGAGGACTTTACAAACAGTGGACACTCCACCAATCATAATAGCGGCATAAACTATCCCCATGTTTCAAGGCCCAACAATTTCTTTCCGAGTTCGGTCAATTCAGCAGTTTCACCTGACTGATGCTCTTTTTCTTCTCTATCACCACCAAAACCTGCCATTCGATTTTTCCATCCATTGATACGACGATCTCTTGCTTCTTGATTTGCTTCGCCGGTAGGTGTCATGGTGATGTATTGTGCGACGCGGGGTGCATCAGCAGTATTGATGCCTGCACTATGTGGTAAAGCACTATGCCATATCACCAAATCCCCTGCATTCCCCGGAACAGGAATCATGCCTAACGCTTCTAAATTTTGTTGTCGTGGATCGGTATCCTCTGGAAGACTTTTAATCCAATCGTCAATTTTGTTGTGAAATCCTGGGACACAAACAAAAGCGCCTTGGTTAGCTGCAGTATCAGTCAAGTAAAGTACACCTTGAACGTGGAATCGAACGGGGAGATCAATAGACATATCCCAATGAAGACCGACACTTGTCCGTTCATATTTTCCGGGAACATTCGGTGGACTCATACTTGCCCTGTCAAAACTTACCCATAATTTTTCGTTATTCCATATTTCTGAAAAAGCTTGATGTATACGTGGGTATTGCCGTGTTGCCCACAGAGCGGGATGTTGGTATATCTCTACCATGATACCGCGTGGTGGGTCTGTATACCAAGTGTCTTTGTTGTCTGCATCCATTTCAAGGAAATCCCAGACAGCTTTTTCTGCGTTTTCAATTAATTCAGGAGGTGCTGCATTTGGAATGACAACATATCCATTTTCTTCCCAAAAAGCTTTATCCTCTTTACTTAATACTGGCATTTGCTTTGCTCCTTATACTATAGTTGTCTAAATGTCCATTTTAATATACCATTCGCCGTAAATATGCAGATAGAAATATAATAATCAGACCGAATACGATGATTAGGTTCAACCATGGTGAAGGTTTCTTTTGGAATACCTCAAATACAGGATACGGTAAAGTTAATATAATTGCAAGTGTGTATATAAGAAATACGATAAAGAATTTAATTGCTAAGATGAGTATATAGAGTGAGTAATCTGAAGCGATGGACTCTGCTGGAGTTGCGCGTGCAGTTCGGAAGAATGAAAATAAATTGTATAAGCCAGAGAAGAGGACAGTAAATAGCGTACACCACACAACTCCGCTAAACCGTCTTAGTGCTGAGGAAATGAGGGTGATTGGATCGGATTGCCGGTTTGCAATTGGGATTATTACAATACGGAGAAAGAAAAAACCACCTATCATCAGAACAACGGAACCTACATGAACCCATTGTACCAAAGGTTTAAGAAACATGACGAATTATCCAAAAAAGAATAGTGGAGAGTTATAAGAATTGTCTTTAACTCTCCACTATCAAATTGTAGTATTCCCCTATATGTCTTATACTATCGGTTTTCCACCTATTGGTTTGAAGCAGGAACGGGAACGTTCACAAGACTCAGGGGATACAAAGTCGTCGTCTGGTCCGACAACCTGCGCAGTACAGTTACACCAATAGTGTGAAGCGGGATTATACTTTACGAGGTTTTGCAAGTTACCACCGGGAATGTAAATTGCTTTCGTCCGAAGGTTTTCACATATCGGTTTGCCAAAAATTGGGAGTGTTTTTCCTTCTAACATATTCATTCTCCTTTAACTTACAGCCATCATGGCAGTACGACTGATGAGATTCTGTGTTAAGGTTACTTTGTATGCATTATCGTTCAAAGGTTGTGCATCTTTTACAGCTGCTGCACCTGCGTTATTACTCACCATTTCGTTGATTAACTTACCTGATAGAACGTTTTCAGCTTCTGTAGAACGCCATGGTGCAGGTGCAACTCCACCGAGAACGATATTTGCCTTTTGACATGTTTGTCCCATCATCTCGAAAACCCCAGCGACACTTGCCAATGCAAAATCGGGAGCCCCTTTTTCGCGTGCTTTAAGATAAAAACTTTTTGTGCCTTGTTGGGGTTGTGGTATATGCACTTCAACAACAATTTCATTTGGTTCAAGTACATTCTCACGTAATGGGTTTGCAGCCGGTAACGTGAAAAACTCTTCGACCTTCATTGTTTTCTCACCTTCTGGACCGACTACCTTTATAGAAGCGTCCAAGGCAATTAATGCAGGCGCGATGTCAGAGGGATGGACAATGTATACAGGATTACCCCCAAGAATAGCGTGATATTTACTTAGACCATCAACTGCATAGCATATATCTCCACCTTTCTTTATACAATTGACAGTTTCATCTCTGTAATACCAGCAACGTGGTCTTTGGCAGAGATTCCCACCGAGTGTACCAACATTCCGTATTTGTGGTGTAGCGACAGAACTGGCTGCTTGTGCTAATACGGTATACCGTTGTTGAATCGTGGGATGATTGGCAATATCTGCAATAGTGGTTAATGCCCCAATAGTAATACCAGAGGTATCCATTGAAATACTATCCATTCCGGGTAATGATTTGAGATTAATTAGTGTTTTTGGGGTTTCTATATACTCCTTAAGTTCACCCAGGAGATCAGTTCCCCCTGCTATCACCATAACTTCACCCCAGCCGTTATCAGTCAGCAGCGAGGTAACCTGTTCCAAGTCGGTTGCGTTGATGTAATTAAAATTATCCATTGCTTACCTCCTTATGCCTTCTTCTCAGCAAGTGCGGTGAGAACTTTATCAGGTGTAATTGGGAGTTCACGAATGCGAACACCGATAGCATTATATACAGCGTTTGCAATAGCCCCGAGTGTAGGTATACATGGGGGTTCACCCACACCTGAAACTTTCCTATGTGTGTCAAAGACGATGGATTTGATTTCAGGTATCTCGTAAGTCCCCGGAACTTTATAATCCTCAAGGTTTGCATTGAGCATTCGTCCGGTTTGCGGATCCATTATGCGTTCTTCCAAGAGGGTTTGTCCTAATCCCATGATGACACCACCATTAATTTGACTCTCGGTAGCTAATCTATTGATTGCTAATCCGCAGTCTTGAACGGCGACGATTTTTAGGACTTTGATATGACCAGTCTGTGTGTCTACCTCCACTTCAGCGAACTGAGTACCAGCGACACCACCTTGACGTAGTTCTGCATCCCAATTCCCACCTTCGCTAATGGTCTCCATTCCAAGCTGTCCAGTAGCCTGTTTCCAAGTAACAGTTTTCGTTCTATCAGATGCTACATAGATCGTACCGGTACCGATACGAAGATCGTCCACAGGTGCTTGAAGTAAAGGGGCAACATGTGCAAAGAGTTTCTGTTTTGCTGCTTCTGCTGCTGTTTTGATGACAGGTGCTACAGATGCGGTTGTTTGACTACCACCACTACCACCGGAGGGTAAACCGGGTTCACTATCACCAACAGTTACCGATATATCGGTTGGTTGTAGACCAAATTCTTCAGCCACGATAATGGCTATAGCCGTTCTAATACCAGTACCGATATCTTGTGTTCCTGTGACAGCTTCAACAGTTCCATCGGCATTGATGGTAACACGTGCTTGCGTGCCTCTACCACCGCCACCACCCCATTGGCCACTACCAAGTCCCATACCACGTTTCTTGATACCTGTACCAGAACCGGGAACAGTATTGCGTCTGTGCCATCCAATTTCTTGTGCGCCGAGGGTGTATTGTGCTTGTCGAACTTCGCTTGAATCATTTATACGTCGGAATTCAAGTGGGTTCATTCCAAGTTTTTCTGCGAGTTCATCCATTAATGAATCCATTGCGAAAGCGCCTTGTGGATGACCTGGTGCGCGCATCGCGCGTTGGTTTCCAGCATTGGTAGCAACGTTAAACCTTTGTGTCCGTAAATTTTCTACATGATATACATAAGGTCCTGTGAAACCTGCCCCGCTACTAATTCCACCTGTACCGTAACCTTGCATATCGTAAGCACTAAGCCGTCCATCACTTGTTGCCCCAGCCTTTACATGCTGAGTCATTGAAGGTCTATTCCCTGCCACAAGATGTTCTGCCCTTCGGGTCAACATTAATTTTACAGGTTTTCCTGTCAATTTTGACAAACGAACGGCGGTGTGTCCTTCAACACCTGGACCAAATTTACTACCAAAGCCACCCCCCATGTGTTCAGTTATAACTCTGACTTGGTTTGGAGGTAACTCAAAGGTGCGTGCAAGATCATTCCGTACACCGAATACGGCTTGTGTAGATGCCCAAAAAGTCAGGTATCCCTCTCCTCTCCATTCTGCTACATTTCCGTGTGTTTCCAAACATACGTGTGTTTGAACAGGTGTATGATATTTCGCTTCAACAGTAACGGCAGCTTCCTCAAATCCTGCTTCCAGGTTACCTCTTTCATCAACGCCAGGATTACTTTTGTTTCCTGACCAATCACGAATTTGTGGTGCCCCTTCAGCCATTGCGTCATCTTCAGTGACAACGAAAGGTAATTCTTCCAATTCAACATGAATCAATCGAAGTGCATCTTTAGCAATGTCATCGGTTTCCGCAGCAACTGCGGCAATTTCTTGACCTTGATATCGAAGTTGGTTACCTACTTGGGTTAATGCGATAACTGCTTTGACACCAGGCAGTTCTTCCGCGGGAGTTAAATCTAAACCGACAATATCTGCACGTGCTACTTCAGACCTTAGTATGCGTCCGTATAACATTCCTGGACGATTGATATCATAAGTATACTTTGCTTTTCCTGTGACTTTATCCTTACCGGACAAACGGGTAATCCGCTTGCCAATTAGCCGAGACTGGCTTGCTTCTCCCCATGATGCCATTTGTTTTCTCCTTCTGAATTCGTTACTTGCTCATGACGACGACCCGATATAAATTCTTTGTTATATTACATTTTTTCGGAAGCAGTTTCGACTGCGTCAAAAATGAACGGGTATGTACCGCAACGACAAGTGTTGCCCGATAAGCAATCCTTAATTTCTTCGAGGGTCGGCTTTTTGTTTTCATTCAAGAGTGCCACCGATGAAACAACAAACCCTGGGGTGCAAAATCCGCACATCATGGCGTCATGTTTGATAAACGCTTCTTGTACAGGGTGCAAATCCTCCCCTTTGGCAATACCTTCTACAGTAGTTACCTGTTTGTCTTGTGCATCCATTGCAAGCATCATACAAGCATAAACAGGTTTTTCGTCTACAAGGATGGTACATCCACCACATTCACCTTTATCACAAATGAGTTTTGCTCCAGTTAGATCGACGTTGTTTCCATTTGTATCAATTCCATCGCGAAGGACAGTCAATAAGGTTGTGCGAGATTCAACTTCAATCTCATATAACTTTCCGTTGATATTCAACTGAATTTCAGCAGAAGTAGTTGCCTCATTTGTTTGTGCTTCGGCAGTTTTCTCATCCCCAACTAAGATAGTTGGTACAACGGTTGCTGCAACGGTACCTGTACCAACACCTTTTATAAAACTCCGTCGTGAGATTTCCGTGCCTTGCTTTTTCTCTTTATCAGACATACCTTCCCTCCTTTTATTGTGAATTCCTTATATGTTATGGTCAATAATCGCAATTCCTAATGTCATGAATACCTTCGCATCTAATGTGTTTTATATGCAATTAACCATAAACATACAAGATGTATAATCTATGCAGAATATAGCAGTTTTCACGTTTTTCATCAAGTGAATTGTCAGAATAGGGTATGTAAAATTTTTGTCACTAAACATTACGATACTATCGTACTTGGATACCAATTTTTATCTCAAGTATCATCTTTAGTATTCATCTCAACTCCAGATATTTTAGATGTATTGATACTATGTATTGTAAAAAACTGTTAATTTTTATCGTCTTGAAGTGTATACACTTTCACGGAAACCTTCACGGAGCAATTTTACGAGCCCTTATTCTATAAGGGTTTATAATTTCAATTAGACCAATTCTCCGTGAATCACATTCGTTAATTATATTATAACTTAAGTGTGTATTAAATACTTATATGTTTTTCATACGAAGTGTATTAGGACATCGCACTCCGCTGGAGTGCCAGACTGTTCCGATATTGTTTTCTATAGACACATAGTACCCCGCTGGAGTACGGTATTTTTGATATAGAAAACTTAATGAAAATAGACTGATCATTAGATACTCAGTTTCTCCGGAATTAGAATTGTTAAAATTATAGTAGTGAAGAATAATCTGTAATTTTCGAAATTCAGACTGGATGAAGTTGTTCACAATAGTTATATTTATATTATCATTATGCGGGCAAAAAGCCATCCACCGACTATGCCAAGAAGGGCACCACTGAGACAGAGACAAGCGGGAATTAGGAACGGTTATCATTATAGGAAAGGTGTCATATCCCAGAGGAGAATGGTTTTATCATAACTGCCACTTGCCAATATTGTCCCATCTGGTGAGAATGCGATGTCCTGAATATCACTACTGTGTCCTCGAAAAGTGACGACATTTTCACTGCTTGCGATATCCCACAAGCTAATTAGCATGTTATCCATCCACTCATCCCACCTTGTGCAGGAAGCAAGATAGCGTCCACACGGTGAAAAGGCTAACACATACAGTGGTCCCCAACTATCCTCCGGGTGAGGAATGGTCTTAACGATTTCACGACGCTCAATATCCCATAAAAGAATCTCATCTTCTCCACAACAAGCGACAATGGAACTACATGGTGAAAAAGCGATGTCCGGGGTTTTATTTGGAAACGCTTCAATTGCCTCACCGCTTTCAACATCCCACATTCGAGATTCAGTCCCACCATAAAAACTGATACTCACAAGTTGTTTTTCGTTTGGACTAAATGTAATTACATTTATCCACGAGGGGTGTGCTTTGAGTTGGTGTAACATCTTCTGCTGTTCCACATTCCACACATAAAGCGTACCTTCATTATCCCCACAAGCAATCAAGTTGTTTGTCGGTGCGAATACTGAACTGTTCAAGGCAATTTTATTTTCTTGCTCAGGGAACGAGAAAGAAGTGATAGGTATCTTGTCGTTTCCAATTTCCCATACACTTATAATCCGTCCTTTCGTAGTTCCCTGCTCAGGAGTTCCCTGCACAGGTGCAGTGGCATACAATTTTCCCATCGGTGACTTAGAAAAAGTGAAGTTTCCCCGCGCTTTGTTAAAACGACTTGGAGGTTGGGAGAGATTATCAGTGTCGTAGAACCTCAATGTATTTCCCGAACATGACGCAGCAAGGGTTTTTCCATCCTGAGAAAAGGCGAGGGGATCAGGTATACCGATATACGAATAACTAAATGTCTTAGGATGGGAGTCGCCGACATTCCATACCTTAAATTCACTTTCAGTTACATAGACGAATGGACATTCCTTGGGAAGTGGTTACCTTGAATACCATGATGTGCTTCAAGGTACGTATTGGACTTTTCACCGCTTTCTACATCCCACACGGTGAGTGTATCATCAGAGGCTACTGCAGCATATAGGACGTTCTCTGGTGAATAGAAGACTTTCTTGGGATCTGTGCCATAATTGCGGTATTCTTGTGTGAGTTCCCAATTAGCAAGTGTCCATACCCTAATCCCGCCCTTCTTACCACCTGATACAAGAAACTGACCGCACGGAGAAAAGCATAAGTTCTCTGCGAAATCACCTGGTTCTGTAAGGCAAGCGACCTGTTCTCCGGTCTTTAAATCCCATACCGTAATGTAGTTAAAAGAGTATTCAGGGACTCGGATTCTATCGTTAGTGTCTGCACATGCCAGTAAGTTGTAGTCAGGCATTGTGCATGTCAGCAGTCTACCGTCAGCGGAGAAGGCAATAGGACGGGGTGAACCATGTACCCATTTGAAATTGGTCTCGATATGAAACTTAAAAATCTGTTCACTTGTTGTTGTGTGCCAAACATATACAATATAGTCTGAGCAGCCAGAAGATGCAATGTATTGACCGTCAGGTGAAAAACCTAAATGTGATACAAAATTGACTCCAGACACATTTTGCTCTGTTTTCTTCGTCTCATCTCGTTTCATCTTGGTAACACAGTTACCGTGCTGTATATCCCATATTTTGACTACACCTTCCCCGTCACCAGTTGCAAGCCATTTTCCATTGGGTGAAAAAGCTATAGCAGTAATCCATCCGCGCCCTGTGTCCCAGAAGGTGACAGGTGTCATGGTGGAAACATCATACCACCAAACCCCTATTGTATTGCCTACAGCGATATATCTCCCATCTGGCGATGGTGCAATTGGTTGTGGACTTATATCGTCCATCATGTCCCCTTGTCCTAATCGTGCAATCGCTCCTTCAGGAAGTGCCCACGTCGTTATATCACTGTTTTCAAGGCTGTATTAGAACAGGAGACCATTTTTCACTGTTTTGCATAAACTTTGTCCTCCCAGCTATTCATCAAATTCGCATTGATTACTTGTTTAGGAGTTGAATTATTATCTAACACACCAGAAAAGTTTGAAGTTTTTATGAGTCTATGTAGGGTTTTATGTTCCAAAGGACTATAGTACCATCATAACTCCCGCTTGCTAAAACTGTATTATCTGAAAAATATAACCACGTGTATCAGATTTTACAATCAACGATTATAAATTCTGCCCGTTTAGTAACTTAACAGTTATCTGTTTTCCTTACTCAAGTTATCTTAATATATTCGTAATGGAATGTGATTCTTACAGGCAGTGGTTCATTTATACACAACTTCGGATGCACTATGCATTTTTTAGAATGAGTTCGGCATAGGCAGGGGTGTGTATAGTTATTTTTTTAGCATGTATCAAATGAAACTGATCAATCATTTTTAAATGAAGATTAATTTTTTAATTCTGTAATTTTGAAAAAGATACAGTGCGGTTAGGAAACCGCACCTACCGGGTTTGGGAAAATTAGAATTACCGAAATATTTTCTTAATCTTCATATAAAAAATGAAGAAAATACCCATCTCTAACATCTAACATACATATATGACAAAAACAGAAAAACACATTAATAATATTTATCAAAATGAAATATATTTATGCAAAATTATATGGAGAAATAAATGATGACTTTCTATAAAAACGATCCTAATTACAAAGTTTCATATACGTCAAAAAAACATACCATTTTATCCGTTGGGAATGTCAAAATCAGAAAGGACAACAAAAACACAAAATCACACTTTTTCGAATTTCTTATAAATCAAGTTCAAACTGGAATAAAGTCAGTCTATGACAGGGGTTATAGGGGTAATTTACATCGATTTCAATGTCACACCGTGTGACAAAAAGTGTAACTTTTTTCATTTTTTCGACACACAGAGAAATGCAACAACAACACGATCTACTGTCTGAGTATTTAGGATTAAATGTCTATTTTTATACACTGTTTTTTCTCTGTATATTAGGATTAAATATTTGTTTTTATGCCTTTTTAACAATCAGAAATATGTCAGAAACTTTACATTCACGATAAACCTTTTACATTGACATACTTAATATCTTCAGATAAAATATGTGTAGGTAGATTGATTAAATATAAAGAAGAACATAGTATTTTTCACCTAATCCAATTATACTACCCCAACTTTATAATAAAGTGAATATATCCATGAGTATTCTCTAAGGGAGTTTTGTGTAAGATTATGAAAACATTATTTTGTCTCATTAGTATTATTCTCTTACTTATAACAGTGCCTATTATTACTTCTTCTGCTGAAGGTTGGCCTCAATGGCGTGGCGAAAACCGCGACGGTATCTGGAATGAAACTGGTTTACTTTCTGAATTTGATGAAAATCAGATTCCTCACCGATGGAGTGTTCCAATAGGAAGTGGTTATAGTGGTCCCACAGTTGCGAATGGACGTGTTTATGTTACGGATAAACTAACCAAACCCAAGCATATTGAACGTGTACTCTGTTTTGATTGGGAAACCGGGGACGAAATTTGGTCTTATTCCTATGACTGCATTTACAGGATAGATTATGCTGCAGGACCTCGAGCAAATGTAACTGTTCAGGATGGGTTGGCATTCGCATTAGGAGCAATGGGACATCTTCACTGTTTTTGATGCAGCAACTGGTGAAATAAAATGGAAGAAAGATTTAAGTGCAGAATATAATATTCATATGCCTATATGGGGAATCGCATGTGCACCGATCGTAATTGATGATTTGGTAATTGTTCAAATCGGGGGTAAACCGGATGCATGTATTGTAGCATTTGATAGTAAATCGGGTGAAGAAAAATGGAGAGCGTTGGAAGATAATGCCTCGTATTCTGCACCGATTTTGATTACACAAGCCGGACAACAGGTATTGATTTGTTGGACAGGACATAATCTTGCGGCATTAGATCCGAATACTGGAACTGTACATTGGAAATACCATATACCACCAACAAATTGGGAAATTGGTATAGCAACTCCTATATATCACGATAATCATATATTTGTTACCAACTTCTATGAAGGGGCAGCACTTTTAAAACTATCATCAGATAAATTGGATTATGAACTTGTGTGGCATAGAAGAGGAAAAGATGAACGTAATACGGATGCCATTCAAACAACAATGTCAACGCCAGTATGGATTGGTAATAATATCTACGGTGTGGATAGTTATGGAGAACTTCGGTGTTTAGATTCACAAACCGGGGATCGTATTTGGGAAGATCTATCTGCTGTACGTGTTGCAAGATGGAGTACAATTCATATGGTTAAGAATGATGATAAGGTGTGGATGTTTAATGAGGAAGGTGAATTACTCATCACAGAACTTACTCCTGAAGGACTGAATATCATTAGTCGGGCAAAATTAATTGAACCAACTCGGGACCAACTAAACCAAAGAGGTGGGGTTACCTGGTCTCATCCTGCATACGCATATAAGCACGTATTTGCGCGAAATGATAATGAATTAATCTGTGCAAGCTTAGAACAAGAATAAACATTAACAGTTCACTTACAAGTAAAAAATAAAATACATACGAGGATTAACATATTAATGTCGAGAATAAATTCAAATATTTTACAAGGTAATGGTGAAACTTCGTTACCACCGGTTGACCTGATTCCAGGTCAAAAGACACATGGCTTTGATGTAAAAAATATAACTCCAATTGAGGAATTACGTGCGATCACCATAGAACTTGAACACTCCCATAGTGGTGCCAGACTATTCCATTTCTATATTGACGATCCAAAAAACTGGATTTCTATCAGTCCAACTACTCCTACCTTTGATGATACAGGATTACAACATATTCTTGAACATTCAGTCATGTCAGGTTCGCGCAATTTTCCAATAAAAGAGGTGTTCTTTGAGATAATGAAGAGGAGTCTTGCGACATACGATAGTACGAATGCAATGAACTATATAGATCATGCATTCTATTACTGTTCAAGTATCGTTAAAAAAGACCTATTTAATCTTGCAGAGGTATTTTTTGATTGTGTCTTTAATCCACTACTGACGGAGGAGACCTTCAAACGTGAAGGACACCATCTTGAACCTGTAGATCCAAATCAACCTACTGGAGAGATAAAAATTAATGGGATTGTCTATAATGAAGTGAAGAATAGTTTATCCAGTCCGGAAGGTTGTTTGTATATAACTATGAATGAAGCATTATTACCAGATACATGCTATGCAAAGAATGGTGGTGGTAATTCATTGGTGATGCCAGATTTAACATACGAGGAATTTAAGACATATCACAAGACATATTATCATCCCACCAATAGTTATTTCTTCTTCTATGGAAATATACCTACAACAGAATTCCTCCAATTTTTTGCAGATAAATTAGATGATATTCCAAGTAATAATTCAGAAGAATTTCTTAATCCTCTACGACCAGAAATTACAATTCAATCAAAATGGGATTCACCGCGAATTGAAAGAAATACCTACCCTATAGGTTCAGAAGAATCTCTTAGTGAAAAGACCTATTTAATGCTAAGTTGGCTCATAGGAGATGCTACGAATCCTGAAGAACGCATCTTATTCAATATAATAAACAGAATATTGATTGGGAATACTGGAGCACCTCTTCACAAGGCAATTCTTGAATCGAAACTTGGTGCTGATATCCAAATAAATACACTTGATGGTCATACAGGACCTCAAACCACATTTTGTGTTGGTCTGGTAGGGAGTGAGGCGGAACATGTGGATGAATTTACAGAATTAGTTATTGATACATTAACCAATATTGCAGATAATGAGATTGATAAAGAAATCGTTGAAACCGCTTTTCAACAAATTATCTACAACTATCAAGAGATTTCTCCAAACTTTCCATTTAGAATTATGGTGAATGTTGTTAACACATGGATATATGAAAAAGAACCAACCCTCTTTTTAGAGATGAGAAAACATATCTCTAATGTTAGGAAAAGATGGGAGAAGAATCCAAACATTTTTAATGAATTAATTCGAGAATGGTTTCTGGATAATCCACATCGATTGACGGTAATACTGACACCTGATCCAGGTATGCAGTCAAGAATTGATTCTGAAGAGAGTGAACGTTTGAAATTAATTCGTTCTCAACTTACAGATGAACAATTGAAAGAGATCGCTGCCGAAGCCATTGAACTTGAAAAGCTCAATAGTGAAACGAATTCCCCTGAGGATTTTGCAATATTACCGCAATTACAGACCTCTGATCTCCCCAAGAAACCTATAGACACACCGACAACAATTGAAATAGTAAATGGACGTCCTATACTACGAAATGATATTTATTCAAATGGAGTTAATTACCTTGTTTTGAATTTCGATTTACAAGGGTTACCTCAACATTTGTGGCAATATTTGCCAAGATATACCGATGCAATAGAAAAACTCGGAACAGCCAATTACACATACGAAGAAATTGCCAGAGGTAAAGCTGCTTCGACTGGAGGAATAGGATGCTCAATAGATCTAAGAACCCATACAGGTGATCCAGATCAATCTATTTGGAATCTACAATTCCATCTGAAATTTCTTGATGATAAGATAGATGAAGCATTAGATATATTGAGTGATTTGATTTTTCATGTGAATCCAAACGATTATGGAAGACTTAACGAAGTGCTGAAACAATCTGTAATTGGATATCAGAATCAGGTACACGGTTATCATGGTCCAAATATACCAAAACGTCATGCTGCTCGTGGAATAAATCTTCATGCACATCTAAATGAGATCATATACGGTTCACCTCAACACCAAATAACTTGGTCATTACAAGAGGATTTTGATAATTCTTTCGAAGAATTATGCGGACATATAGAAGAAATTAGAGACTTTATCTTATTAAAAGAACGTGTTACTGCAAGTTTTACTGGTTGTGATTTGGCGTATGAAAAGGTACAAAGTCATTATTCAAAATGGATTGACAATATGCGAAATGAACCAATTGAGTCCTCACATATAGATTTTAGTCCTTTTGATTCACCTACCAATGAGGGTATTACAGCTCCAATTCAAATTGCACATTGTTCACGGATAATGTCGGCTCCACATTACTCACATCCAGATTCAATCCTATTAACAATTGGAACTGAACTAATATCCTTTGATTATATGTTCCCAGAGATACGACTTAAAGGGAACGCTTATGGTTGGGAATTCTCATACCATCCTTATGAATCATTATTATGCCAAGGTTCAAGTTTTGATCCTCATATTTCGCGGACTCTAAAAGTATTTGATGATACAAAAGACTATATCAAACAGGTAGAATGGACTCAAACTGATATTGATAGGACTATTATTTCATCTGCATCAGAATACCTACAATATACAAAACCCAGTAATGCTTCATCAAAATCCATGTTCAACTATATCGTTGGACAATCTAATGAGATTATAGAGGAACGGTATGCAAAAGTCCTTAATGCAACACCGAAAGAAGTGAAACGAGTCCTTCTTGAGACAATTGAAAAAAATGAAGAGAAAGCATCAATATGTGTAATTGCAAGTAGAGATAAAATTGAAACCGAGAATAAGAAATTGGATGAGCCACTAATAATAAAAGACTTAATTTCATAGATTCAAACCAATTTATTAATAACATAAATGAAAATCTGGAGACTATAATGGAAACGAAACTTTCAAATGGGAATGGCGGGTTACAACACCCGCCTATAGATATAGAAATAGGACAGAACATCAACGGGTTTACGGTAAAGGCAATTACCCCTATAGACGAATTGAGAGCAGTTACAATTGAATTATTCCACGAATACAGTGGTGCTCGTTTGTTGCACCTATATACAAACGATACTGAAAACTTATTCTCTATTAATTTCCCTACTCCCCCAACAGACGATACAGGTGTTCCCCATATCTTAGAACATGCAGTCTTAGCCGGATCACAAAAATTCCCTGTGAAAGAGCCATTCTTTGAAATGATTAAGATGAGTATGGCGACTTTTATAAATGCTATGACAGCTTCGGACCATACCTATTATCCTGTTGCAAGTAATGTTAAGAAAGACTTATTCAACTTAGCTGAAGTTTATTTTGATGCTGTTTTTCATCCCCTACTGACCGAAGAGACATTCAAAAGGGAAGGACATCATCTTGCACCAGTTGATCCTGAAGATCCAACTGGAGATTTAAAGATAACAGGTATTGTCTATAATGAGATGAAAGGGGCATTCTCTGATCCTGAATCCAAGTTATATCGGTCTATGACAAATCAACTTCTACCAGATACCTTATATGCTAAGGAATCAGGGGGAGATCCAGAAGCTATACCTGACTTGACTTACGAACAACTGACAGGTTTTCACAAAACTTATTACCACCCAAGTAACAGTTATTTCTTTCTATATGGAGATATTCCTACAACAGATTACTTGGCTTTTCTTACAGAAAAACTTCAAAACATACCGAAAGATGAGACTATTGCCACTCTTAATCCTCTCAATCCAGACGTAACGCACCAACCCAGATGGGATTCACCACAAATTATTTCAGGTAGCTATCCAGTTGCTCCTGATGAGACTCTCACTGAGAAGACTTACCTATTATTGAGTTGGCTTATTGGAGATGCTACGGATCCAGAAGATGTAGCAATGTGCTATATTCTGAGTCTAATACTACTTGGGAATGAAGCAGCACCTTTGAAAAAAGCTATTATTGATTCAAAATTAGGGGCTGATCTGATTTTTTCTGGTGTAAGTTCTATAGGACCTAACAGTACTTTCTATCTTGGTCTTAAAGGGAGTGAAGCAGATAGAGTTGATGCATATACCAAATTAGTTATAAATACTTTGTCTAAACTCGCTGAGAATGTAATAGATAGTTCACTTGTTGAAGCGGCATTTCAACAATCAACATATCATTATCAAGAAGTATCCCCAATGTTCCCATTACGAATCTTGTTCCGTGTAATTGAAGCATGGATGTATAAAAATGATACGGATACATTCTTGAAGATGGGAGAAAGTCTTGCAACTATCCGTAAACGATGGGAAGATAATCCAAGTCTATTTAATGATTTGATCCAGGATAGATTGATTGATAATCAACATAGATTGACAAATGTATTATCTCCCGACCAGAATATGCAAGCTGAAGTAGACGCTAAATTGGAAAAACGAACGAAAGAGATACGGGCACAATTGTCAGATGAAGAGGCATTGAAGATTGCTACTGATGCTGCTGAACTTGATAGAATGAATGGGCAGCCTAATCCTCCTGAAGCATTAGCGAAATTACCACAGCTCAAGGTTAGTGATCTCCCCGAAAAACCAAAACATATTCCAACAGTAGTTGATGAAGTAGTAGGTCGAAACATCCTTCGTAGCGATGTTTTTGCAAATGGTGTAAACTATCTAATTCTGAACTTTGACTTACACGGCTTACCTCAACATTTGTGGTCTTATTTACCCAGATACACTGATGCGGTTGGAAAGTTAGGTGCGGGAGATATGAATTATGAACAATTAGCAAGACGAAAATCTGCTGTAACAGGTGGAATTGGTTGTGGGGTAGGCTTCAGTACACATACTGTTGATTCAAGTAGATCATTGTTGAACTTACGATTCAGTTTAAAAGCACTTGATGTAAAGATCGATGAAGCTCTTGATGTACTTCATGATGTCATTTTCGCAGTAAATCCAAGAGATAAAGAACGTCTACAGGATGTATTATTACAGGCAGTTGCTGAATACCGTACGGAGATGGTCCAAGATGGATCAAGTACTGCAATTCATCATGCTGCACGTGGTTTATCACCCCAAGGGCACTTATCTGAATTAGTTTACGGACTTCCACAACTACGTAGTAGTGAAACACTACTTAGCGATTTTGATGAACTAAATTCAGACCTTATGTGTCACATAGAAGAGATTCGCGATTTCATACTAAACAGAAGTCGAGTTACGGTAAGTTTTACTGGTTCAGATATAGGTTATGACACAACCATAAGTAAATTTAAGGGGTGGCTTGAATCAATGAATGATGGAGATATTACCGATGAACCAATTTCCTTTGATAGGTTTAATTCACCTCCGCGAGAGGGTTTAGCAGGTCCTATTCAAATCGCACATTGTGCTCATGTGATACCTGCACCTCATTATTCACATCCAGATTCAACTTTATTGACTATTGGCACACATCTGCTAAGACTTGATTATATATTAAGTGAGATCAGATTCAAAGGAAATGCTTACGGTGCAAGGTTAACCTATAGTCCATTAGATAGTGCCCTGTATCAATCCTCGTTTAGAGATCCACATGTTGCCCGTACGATAAATGTGTTTGAACAGACAATTGACTATATAAAACAAGTCGAATGGTCGCAGATAGATATTGACCGTGCAATTATTGCTACGGCTAAAGATGCAGAAAAGCCATTACGTCCAAGTCAAGCTGCAAGTGATGCACTAAGTCAACACCTTACAGGACAGACACATGAAATGCGGGAAACACGTTATAACCAACTATTGGGTGCTACTCCGACTGAAGTTAAACGTGCATTACTTGAAGTATTTGAAGAGAATCAGGATAATGCATCGGTATGTGTTGTTTCAAGTCGTGAAAAACTTGAAACGGCAAACCGAGAATTAGATCAACCACTTTTGATAGAGGATATTTTGCAATAGAAATTTTGAAAGTATATATTATAGTTAAAAGCAAAAACACCTTTACATTTTTTCTGATTTTGTGATAATAGTTATATTATGAGATATTCACCAGACTTACGAAAACGCGTTCTTGATTTCATAGCAGCAGGTGGTAGTAAAGCAGAAGCTTCCCGTAGATTTCAAGTTTCACGCAGATCTATCTACAACTGGTTAGACGCAGTAGATCCTTTTACTTATGAAAAACCGGGGCCTCGTAAACCTTATCGACTTGACCCAGAAGCACTCGCTGAACATGTCAAAGAATTCCCAGACAGCACGCAGAAGGAACGTGCTGCACATTTTGGCGTGTCACAGCGGTGTATCTGTTATGGTCTGAAGCGGATCGGATGCACGCGAAAAAAAGACATTTTCCTATAAAGAACAATGCCCAGTCAAACAGGAGGCCTATCTCACCCAACTTCAGACAGCACTTGTGAACGGAAAAACACCTGTTTTTGTTGATGAAAGCGGTTTTAGCACAGAAAGTGTTCGTCAGTTCGCTTATGCGCCAAGAGGGGTTTGCGTATCGGATAAAATCTCAAGCAATCGGTATAGATGCACTACGCTGATTGCTGCCTGTGGTGCGAGTTTACTTTTTTTACCTCCGTATTCGCCTGAACTCAATCCTATTGAAAGAGATTTCGCGAACATAAAACGTAAATGGGAATACAATGCTGAAGCGTCAATCGATGAAATCGTAAAAATGTACAAATAATTATGATTTCCACTATAACAGAATTTCTTTATATCAGTCAATTGCATTATCATTATTCTGAAATGTGTAGTTAAACTTATTGAGTGTTAAAAATAAGTGGAGCATATTTTTATTTTTGTTCATAAATCAATTTGATGGAATTCTATATTTACAATATGAAGATATTAGAAGACTAATAATAGAGGTATTAAGATGTTAAAAACAATTGGAATGCGTTCACTTTGTATCTGTATGGCTGTGCTTTTGGGTATAATCACATTAAGTACAAATGCTGATCATCATGGAGCAGAAACAACAGGTGATATTAATCTTGAAAAGTACTGGCCTCAATGGCGTGGACCTTTTGCCACTGGTGTTGCTGTTGATGCTAATCCACCTACGACTTGGAGTGAGACTGAAAATATAAGGTGGAAAGTTCCGATACCAGGTATGGGACATGCTACTCCTATCGTCTGGAAAGATAGGATTTTTATACAAACGGCAATTCGTGGTGAAATGCCTGAAACACCACAACAAGAGAATGGAGAAGTTGAGAATCCACCTGAGGAATCTCGTCGTGGAAGACGACGTGGTAGAAGGAATAATACTCCCCAACCGAATTATAGGTTTGATTTGATTGCCTATGATAGAAGTAATGGAGATGTCATTTGGCAAAAAACACTCCGTGAGATTGCTCCACATGAAGGTATACATAACACTGCAAGTTTTGCTTCCAATTCTCCAATTACAGATGGGGAACATATTTTTGCATATTTCGGCTCACGGGGTCTATATTGTTTAGATATGGATGGAGAGCTAATTTGGGAGAAAGATATTGGTCTGATGCGTAAGAGTGGCACTTTTGGTGAAGGAAGTTGTCCCATCATACACGGGAATACAATTGTGATTCTACAGGACCATGAGGATCAATCATTCATAGTCGCACTGGATAAGAGAACAGGTGATGAATTATGGAGAGTTGATAGAGATGAACGTACAACTTGGACAACACCAATTATTGTTGAAGAAGATGGAAAACCACAAGTAATTGTTGCAGCTACAAATAGATCACGCGGTTATGATCTTGAAAACGGTGATGTGATATGGGAATGTAGTGGGATGACACGGAATGTTGTACCTACACCAGTTGCAGACAATGGAATTGTCTATCTTATCAGTGGATTCCGTGGAGCTGCATTACAGGCTATAAATCTTGCACATGCAAAAGGTGATATATCCAATTCAGATGAAGCAATTGCCTGGGAATACCATGAAGATACACCTTATGTGCCATCACCGTTATTACATGATGATGTAATATATTTTCTAAGTGGGAATAAAGGTGTCTTAACTGCTATTGATAGTAATACTGGCTCCGTTCATTATGGACCGATGAGACTACCGAATATACAGATGGTATATTCTTCAATTGTTGCTGCAGGGAACAAGGTTTATATTGCCAGCAGAGATGGAAATGTAGTAGTTGTAAAACACGGTCCTGATTATGAAATTATTGCTGAGAATAATTTAAAAGATAGTTTCAATGCATCCCCAGCGATTGTTGGTTCAGAATTATATCTTCGTGGTTCTCAAAATCTCTATTGCATCGCAGAATGATAGTTGATTCGTCTAATTCCTATTTATTTACACAAGATTTTACTATTGAAAGAATACTGCATTCATGTATTTTTATAGATAGACTTTGTGAAATTTGTAGCTTTATAAGTATTACTAAGAATTTAAATAATTTGTTATCTCAGTTTTCGTGGCAACAAGGGTATTTTCTCATGGGGATATCCAATGGAGAAATATCGATTTTGTGTAACACCAGATCCCCAAATATATTTAGGAAGTAAATCTATGAATAAATTCCTGACTAATATACTATTGCTGAGTTCCTTAGTGATTTTCACAATATTCTCATCATGTGTTTTATCAGATAATCATTCTGACTTGGATAATTTATCCAATAATATTGAGAAAAATTGGCATCACTGGCGAGGACCACATATAAACGGAAATGCATCGAATTCAAATCCTCCGATTAGTTGGAGTGAATCTGAAAACATTCGTTGGAAAGTACAGATCCCAGGATTTGGTCATGCGACCCCAATTATTTGGGAAGACAAGATCTTCATCCAGACTGCAATTCCAAGTGAGATAACAAATAATGAGAACTCAGATGAGGAAACTCAATTAGAAGGATCACGTTCAGGTAGAAGACGTGGTCGTAGAGGGAATAGAAATAGATCATTACAGAAATTTAAGTATGTCTTAATTGCCCTCAATCGAAGTGATGGTAGTGAAATTTGGCAAAAGACATTACGAGAAATTACTCCACATGAAGGAATACATGGTGATGCAAGTTTTGCTTCAAATTCACCGATAACAGATGGGGAACATATTTATGCCTATTTTGGTTCTCGTGGTCTCTACTGCTTAGACATGAACGGGAATTTAAAGTGGGAGAAAGACATTGGAATAATGAGGAAAAGGAATGCCTTTGGAGAGGGTAGTTGTCCTATTATTCATGGGAATACCATTGTTATCCTTCAGGATCATGAAGGTCAATCCTTTATTGTAGCATTGGATAAACGAACAGGTGATGAGTTGTGGAAAGAATATAGAGATGAACCAACAACTTGGACATCACCTATTGTGGTAGATTATAATGGCATATCTCAAGTGATTGTACCCGCGTCTAATCGTACTCGAAGTTACAATCTAAGTAATGGAGAGTTGGTATGGGAGTGTGGTGGATTGACACGAAATGTAATTCCATCTCCAATATATATGGATGGACACATCTATGTTGTAAGTGGACATGGCGGAAGTTCATTCCAGTCAATTAATCTTGATTTGGCAGAGGGAGACATAACTGAATCTGATGCTGTTGAATGGCAATATAATCAAGACACCCCTTATGTGCCTTCACCCCTTATAAGTAATGGCATCATTTATTTCTTGAAAAGGAACGATAATATACTAACTGCATTAGATAGACATAGTGGTAAGGTATTATATGGACCTGTACGAATTCAAGGTATATCTAATGTTTATTCATCAATCGTTGGTGCAGAAGATCGTTTTTATGTTGCAAGTCGAAATGGTACTGTTGCAGTAATAAAACAGGGATCCACTTATGAAAAATTGGCTACTAATATTCTTGATGATAGTTTTAATGCTTCTCCAGTAATTGTCGGTTCAGAATTGTATTTACGAGGTAGTCAATATCTGTATTGTATTGCAGAGTAACGTAAGATGTATTCATAACAAGATTCAATGCATAGGGTCGCTAATTGGTTGTGTGAAACCATCAATAGGTTGCCCGTCCTCCACTCACATCATAACACTGTCCAGTAACAAAACTTGCTTCATCAGATGCTAAAAAATTGACTACTGCAGCAACTTCTTCAGGTTTTCCAACCCGACCTAAAGGAATCTTACTAACCATATAATCAATTGTTGACTGTGCCATTCCGTCCAAAATCGGTGTTCCAATAACTGCTGGAGACACTGCATTTACTCGGATATTGTAATCTGTGAGTTCTTTTGCTAATGCTTTTGTAAGACATATAACACCGGCTTTAGAAACGGAATATGGAATCAATGTGGGATTGCCTTCCTTACCAGCAATTGATGCTATATTGACAATTCTACCATAATCTTGAGCAATCATAGTGTCTATTACAGCTTTACAACAGAGGAACACACCTGTTAGGTTGACACCAATTACTTGATTCCAATCAGATTCATCAAGATCTGTCAATGGTAATGTCCTACCAGCAATTCCTGCATTATTAACAAGAATATCAACGCGGGTAAATTCTTTAAGAACTTTCTCAACAGCATTATTCACATCTGTGAAGTCTGATACATCAGTTTCAATTGGAATGGCATGTCTTCCGATTTGACAAATCTCATCTACTACACTTTGTGCAGAAGATAAGTTTAGATCAAAGATAGCAATATCCGCGCCTGCATTCGCAAGTCTTAATGCAATAGCTTTTCCTATCCCTTGTCCTGCTCCAGTAACAATTGCTATCTTATTCTTTAGATTCATTCGTATACTTCCCTTCAAGAAAGTCGTCCAATTCTACTTCTTCTTTTAATATCAGTTGCTTCAGACTTATCTACCGTTTGTATTCCTGCCGTACTTTATTCACCTATAACAACACCATATTCACCAACAACAGCACCTTTGTGTCCAGATTGATAGTGTAAATGTCTCTCTCCCACAATCGGTTGTGTACTTTTTGCCTCTACAGTACCACGTATATTTCCCATCGCAGCTTCATCTACATCAGCACAACACCGTGGTTTAATTTCTCGATGTAACTGTCTTTGAATATCTCCTTTTTTGTTTCGTACAATGATAGTTACAAAGGCATCAACTTCTCCAACGTTTAGAAACCGGAACCAATCTTTGGCACCACTTGCAACCTCTGGGAAGAATAACCGAAGTCCAACATGTCCACCTTCCTCAGAAGCCCCAGGTAGGTCAATAACTGCAGTGTCATTATGCATGTGTCGTTCAGCAACAATAGGTTGATCACACCGGATTATGATGGAAGATTTTATCTTTATGTCTTCCATTCTCGGTGTCCAGCATTCAAAAGGATTCAACTCATGTTCCATGGTAGTTACAGGTTCACCAGTGCCATCTTCATGTGCTATCAATGTTACTCTTGCCCGTTCTTTTCCAACATTAACAATTATTGACCAATCTTGCCATGCTGGTCCTACTTCAGGAAAGTATAATGTTTTTGGAGCATCAGAAATCACTTGTCCATATTGTCCTACACATGTCTTACCACCTTGATAATGTAAATGACGTTCACCAACGATGGGTTGAGAACTCTGTACTTCAACTGTTCCTGTAACGTTCCCCATCTGTCCTTCGGCAATATCCCAACAACATAGGGGTTCTATCTCGTGGTGGCGTTGTCTAATTATATCCCCTTGTCTATTTCTTATGATAATATTAACGAATGCATCTGCTTCACCAACATTAAAAAATCGGAACCAATCTAATGCTCCTGCTACCAATTCAGGAAAGAAAAGTCTTTCCCCGACAGTTTCATATTCAAACGCCGCTCCTACAAAATCAAGGATGTTGGTTTTGTTATGCATATGCCTTTCGGCAACTATAGGTTGATCGGATGTCAACTCCATAGATGAATTCTGTTTAATAGCTTCCACATTTGGTGTCCAACATTCAAATGGACCGATCTCCTTTTCTTCAGTCCAAGTAGGTTGACCATTACCAGCATGTCTTGCTATACCAGTAACTCGTGCCTCTTCTGTACCGACATTTATTACCTGTACCCAATCTTCCCATTGGGGACCTACCTCTGGAAAATATAACGTTGTTGCAAGAGCCATTCATTTCTCCTTTCAATTCACCTTTGTTTTTGCTTGATATAATCCCTAATTTCTAATACAATTTTAACGTAATCTAAATAGATATTCCACTAAATTATCCAACTTACTAAATGGGAGATAGACAATGACACGTCAGAAACTGTCAGATTCTGAAATCCAGAAGAAATTAGACGAATTGAACGGATGGACTATAGAAGATGGAAAACTTCATAAAGAATTTCAATTTAAGGATTTTATTTCAGCATTCGGTTTTATGACACAACTTGCTTTAGTAGCTGAATCTATGAATCATCATCCTGAATGGTTTAATGTTTACAATAGAGTAACAATTGACATGAGTACACACGATGCAGATGGTATTACTGAATTAGACTTCAAATTTGCTGAATCTGCTGATGCTATTAGTGATTAGGTTTATATCTATTACTATAATTTCTGATTAAGGATTCTCTTCTAATTGATGGCACAAACAAGTATCATATTATTAGCAGGATTAATTTTTCTGATTCGTTATGAACCCGTCGAATCTGTAATAGTAAATTCAACTATTATCACTATAGTATGGACAGGTGTCATTTCTGTTGTACCGATATTGTTAGCATATTTAACAAGAAGATTTACTGAATTCCGTACTACGATCCTGTTTGAAATACTCTGTCTTATTAGTTTTGTATCTGCTATATATCTATTACGTTTTCCAGACTATTTTTACAAACATCTTACAATATTATACTTTGTACAAAACTCAATTGAGATATTATTAATTACCCCTTTCTTTATCGGGTTACTTGGAATCCATGCAGTCATGCATGATGTATCCAGAACACGAAGAGAATATCTTAACTTTCGTTTTAGATTATTACTACTTCCCTTAATCCCTTTTATAATTATCAATATAGTTTTAGATGTCCTTAGTCTGTTTCCGACTATTGTTGGAGGTATATTATTAATTGCTCTTATTATCCCTTTACTTGCACTACCTCACATCATTGCCCCCTTGTTGATGCAGTTTTTATGGAAGACGGTTCCGTTGAGAAATATTGAATTAAAACAGAAGTTGATGGAATTAACAGAAGAAAGTGGTATTAAGTATAGAGATGTAGCAGTATGGGAAACAGGAGGGTTATCAATAGCAAATGCTGCAGTTGCAGGGATAATTCCAGGAAATCGCAGGATTTTCATTACAGATGCACTCCTTCGCAACTTTACTGATGATCAGGTAGAAACGGTTGTTGCACATGAAATTGGTCATATTCGACACAGACATCTCCCCATCTTTTGTATAATCATGGTAGTTTATATATTGAGCTATACCTTGTTTATACAATTAATTGCTGATCCTCTTGAATCGCTATTACCGGGTTATCAATTACTAATAACTGTTATACATATCATCTTTTTTGTATTTTACTTCAAAGTTGTTTTAAGCTTTTTGTCGAGACGGTTCGAACATCAAGCTGATTTATATGCAATTGAACTAACAAATAATCCAGATGCCTTTAAATCTGCCCTACTCAATCTTAGTCTGATGAGTAATCTACCAAGACCACTACGTTACGTGATTGAATTATTCAATACACACCCATCAATAGAACGTCGAATACGATTCTTGGAAAACGCTGAAAAGATGAAACCACCAATACAAAGATATAGAAAGTGTTTGCTTGAAGTAAAAGTGTTGATTTTCTTAATCCCATTAATGGGGATACTGATATATTTGATAAATCTATAGATACTAAAGTAATCAGTTTATTTTACAAACTTACTGAAAAGGAATTAAATATGAGTGATAAGTTATATAGGGCTGCAGCGATTGGTCATACAGGTGCAGGAAACTTTGGACACGCTCTTCATACTGCATATAAGAATATTGAAAATGTAGAATTCATCGCAGTTTCTGACGCTGATGAAGCTGGTAGAGCTAAGGCTGTAGAGGATACCGGGGCAGTACGAAGTTACGCAGACTACCGTGATATGTTAGAAAAAGAGACATTAGATCTGATAAGTGTGTGTCCACGTTGGGTACCTGAACATGTCGATATGGTGACTGCATGTCTTGAAGCAGGATGTAGTGTGTATTGTGAAAAACCGATGACGATGTCACTCGCAGATGGTGATATCATCGTTGAGACTGCAAATAAGCATGGATTAAAAGTTGCAGTAGCACATCAAGCAGTTTACCTACCGGCAACACATGCCATCAGGCAAATGCTAAATGATGGTAAGATTGGAACAATACAAGCAATATATGCCAGTGGAAAACAAGACCATCGCGGTGGCGGAGAGGATATGATTGTTCTCGGTACACACACCTTTAATATGATGCGTTTTTTTGTTGGAGATGTAGATTGGATGCAGGCACATGTAACCAACAGTGGTGTTGAAGTAAAAAATGGGGATGACCATAAACCTACTGAACCTGTTGGTCCTGTAGCTGGGGATACAATCAATAGCTACTATGCCTTCAAAAGTGGAGTATCAGGTTTTTTCCTATCTCGGAGAGATCAGGCTGGATCGGGTAGATATGGCATGGAAATAGTTGGGAGCGAAGGAATATTCTCCTTACGTGGTGATGTCGCAAATCGTCTTATGGTCTACCCTTATCCAGTATTACTTCCTTCCAATCCAGCACAAGAATGGGAAGCAATTGATCTTGATGATACTCCATTCTCACAAGGAAACGAATTGGCAATTCTTGACCTGATTGATTCTATTGAGAACGATAGAAAACCTATCTCATCTGCTGAAGATGCTGTCGCTGCTTTGGAGATGATTTTGGGTACCTATGAATCACAACTTACGGGTCAACGTGTTCAGTTCCCAATTGAGAATCGAGAACATCCTTTAAGTCGCAATATCTAAACGGGGTTCATTTTCCGAACACCATTTTCATAGGAAACTTCATATTCACCTTCAGGAACATCTATTGACCGAATTGCTAATTCACCAAATGTGATATGTGGTTCGGTCAATTTTAATAATTCATCAAGTGATTCTGTAGGTGTTTTGTCAGTTGTATCTAACTCTATCTTGCTACCTTTGTGTGTAAACAAAGACTTATCTATTTCTTCCTGAAATAGTTCATTAAGTCTTGGTATATCCTCTGCATTTATAATCTGATACTCATGCGGTTCAGATTTCATTCGTTCTTTAATCAGCTCATCACTTGCTTTCACGTGAATCATAACAACATCTGGTAATCGTGCCTCCATCACCTGAGTTTCATACCCACGTTGTGCTCGATGGTGATAGTTGCTGTAATATGGACTATCCGGATTGTCACCATATACAGTACTATATACTAATTCCTCAATATGCCAACCAGCTATCAAAGTGTTTGGGTAGTTTTTAATTACTTCAACATGATATTGGATCTGCATCCGCTGCATCCGCTCTTTGACATCATTTGGGAAGTCTATATAGGCAGATCTTGATTCAGGACTTAAGGTTGAATCAGGTATAGTAAAATGATCATCTACATGGACACTCAATTTACGGTGTCGATAATAATCGGTTAGCAAATTAATAAGAGTTGATTTTCCAGCATATTCAATTCCAACAAAAATACATCTCATAAATACCTCACTATAGGTTGTATAGAATAAATTTTTCTGTAATATCTATAGATGTATCACGGAATTAAGAATATGTCAAGGATGAGTCAGAATTTTGCACATCTTGCTTGCTTGACAATACCGTTAAATCAAGGTATAATAAGACGCATTATTACACATTTTTTATATCTGAAATTCACCTCTTGACACACCAATAGAATTGTTAGGGAACACAAGATTGGATGAGAATTAGTTGTCATATTTTTTTTAAGATAATTTTAACATAAGGATCACTATTTCATGGTATCGATAGGTAACTTGAATATTCCGAATTTTCCTTTACTGCTCGCTCCTATGGAAGATGTGAGTGACCCTCCATTTCGAGTAGTTTGTAAAGAAAACGGTGCAGATCTGATGTATACAGAATTTATATCATCAGAAGCACTCATACGGGATGCTGCTCAAAGTGTTGCAAAGTTAGATATTTTTGAATACGAAAAACCGATCGGTATTCAAATTTTCGGACACGATATTGATGTGATGCGTGAAACTGTTGAAATTACCGAGCGCGTTCAACCCGATATTATTGACATAAACTACGGATGTCCTGTAAAAAAAGTGACATGTAAAGGTGCTGGGGCAGGTATCTTAAAAGACATACCAAAAATGGTCGAGATGACTGCTGAAATGGTTAAGACAACAGATTTACCAATTACTGTAAAGACCCGTTTGGGATGGGATGAAAATACAAAATACATTGTTGATGTGGCAGAAAGATTACAGGATGTAGGGATTCAAGCTATAGCAATTCATGGTAGAACACGGAAACAGATGTATAAAGGGGAAGCGGATTGGTCCCTTATAGGAAAAATCAAGGAAAATCCAAGAATGACTATACCTGTATTTGGTAATGGTGATGTAGATAGTCCACAAAAAGCTGATGAAATGAGGAAGCAATATGGTGTTGATGGTATTATGATTGGACGTGCTGCAATAGGATATCCCTGGATTTTTAAAGAAATTAAACACTATTTCTCTACAGGAGAATTACTTGATCCACCTTCAATAGATGAACGTATTAGCGTATACCGGAAACATCTTGATTTCTCAATTGAATGGAAAGGATTAAAACGCGGATTACTTGAAATGCGGAGACATTATACTAATTACTTTAAAGGAATTCCTTATGTAAAACCATTCCGTTCCCGTTTGGTAACATGTGATTCCTATGATGGAGTCATAGATATTGTAGAAGAGCTTCGAATACATGCATATCGTGTTAGAGAATTTCCATATAATATCACTGAATCAGCTATTCTAAATTGAAATCCTTGACATAAGTATTATATAATTTTATCATAAGTTTTGCAGATATAGAGAGGATTAGGAATGAACAAAATTCCATTTATGAAACTAAGTGGTGCGGGGAACGACTTCGTCATCATTAATAATCTAAATAAGACACTTGATTGTAATGATTCTACATTTGATAATTTTGTTACACAAGTATGTCAACGTCGAATGTCAGTAGGAGCCGATGGAATTCTACTTGTAGAAGCAGAAGATAACGTTGATTTTCGGATGCGATATTTTAATGCTGATGGAGGTGAAGTAGAGACCTGCGGGAATGGTGCAAGGTGTATCTCTAAATTCGCTTACTTGAATGGTATTGTATCTGAAAAGATGCGTTTTCTTACAAACGCAGGTATTTATGAATCTGAAATAGTAGGTGACAACGTTAAGGTAGGTATGAGTGATCCAGAAGACATTCGGATTAATGTTCCACTTCGTCTTAAAGATGGTATACATAAAGTAGGGTTTGCAAACAGTGGTGTTCCACATGTTGTCTTTTTTGTGGATGATTTGGAAGGAACGGATGTATTTGATTTGGGACAACAAACACGATATCATGACGATTATAAACCAGCGGGAACAAATGCTAATTTTATACGCATCCACACATCACAACAGATTGATATTCGGACTTATGAACGCGGAGTCGAAGATGAAACGTTGGCTTGTGGAACAGGTTCGATTGCTTCTGCTGTTGTTTCTGCTACATTAGGTAAAGTTCAATCACCTGTTTCTGTAAAAACTGCAAGTGGTATAATCCTGAAAATCCA
>CBDBFU010000008.1:0-26794 GCA_965205025.1 Candidatus Poribacteria bacterium | reverse complement strand
GTCTCAGATTGGGATAGTGTCATAAATTCAAATTTAAAAGGTCTTTTCCTTTGTACAAAATATGCACTCCCAACACTAATTTCCCAAGGTGATGGACAAATCATAAATGTACTTTCAATCGCAGCGAAAGTGGCTTTTCAAGCTTCATCTGCATATTGTGCAGCAAAAGCAGGTGCACTTGCGTTAACAAAGGTATTAGCTGCAGAAGTTAGACAGCAGAATATACGTGTGACAGCAGTATTACCAGGATCTGTTGAGACACCCTTCTGGGATAATATACCCCAACATCCTGATTTTGATAAGATGCTTCAACCTGAACATGTAGCAGAAACTGTTTTATCTATATGTCAACAGCCTATTGGAATGGTCACAGAGGAAATTACTGTTACACCGCCGCTCGGTATTTTATAACTCTTCTGTTAAATCTAAGCAAAGGAATGTTACAACCAATAATTTAGATATATCTGATTAACTTTTTGCTTTGATATTGAAGCGTCCAATTCGTTTCCTAATTTGCACTTTACGGATTGCTCGGGAATCTGCTTGTAAAATAGTTATCACTATATCTTTATTGTCTAATTCAGTACCAGCTTCGGGGATACTGCCAGTTTCTTCAAGTATATAACCTGCTATTGTCACATAATCTCCTGGTGGAACTTTAAAGTCGTAATGTTCTTCCAACAATTCAACTTCAGTCCTTCCAGCACATTCAATTATGTTCGGTGCAATTAGACGAATATCATCCGGTTCATCACGTTCATCTTCAAACTCTCCAACAATTTCTTCAATTAGATCTTCAACCGTCACCAGTCCTACAATTCCACTATATTCATTAACGGCAAATACCATCGTATGTTGAGTACTTTGAATTTCTTTGAGTAGGCTATTGATATTCTTTGATTCAGGAACTAAATGAAGTTCTTTTCGTATAAATGGTTCAATAGTTTCAGACTGGTCCTCTGTATAAATGACATCTAATAAATTCACAATACCAATAACATTGTAAACACGTTCATCGTAAACTGGTATTCTTGAGAAACCCGATTCAGCAGCTACCTTCAAAAACTCCTCACATTTCGTATTCTTATCAATTGCCACAATATCAACGAGGGGTATCATCACCTGTCTAACTGTCCTATTTTGAAAATTGAGGAGTCGGTGAATCATTTGACGTTGTTCAGGAAGTAGATTCCCAGATTGTTCACCCATAGTCGCCAGCAGACGCAACTCTTCACGTTCGGCATCAATATTCGGAGAGCTATTTCCTCTATCAATGATTGCCACTATCCCTTTAGTCAAAGTTTGTACAAAGTAGATGAGAGGGGCTAATATATATTCTGAAATCCGTAAAGGGTAGGCATACCGTAAGGCAAGTTTATTTGCATGTATACGAAAGATAGTTTTAGGTAAAATCTCTCCGAAAATTAGTAATAGGATGGTCACATAAGATGTAGATATAATGAATTGTAGATTTTCTGACACCTGAAGTATTGATCCTGTCAATCGATCACCGAATTGAGAAATCAATACATTTGCAAGATTTGTACCGACTAAGGTAAGAGCCAACATCTTACTCGGAGATTCTACAAGTTTATGAACAATTCTTGCTTTTGAATCATCTGATTCAACTAACTCATTAAGGCGAATTTTATTTACTGATACAAGAGCCGTTTCAGAGCCAGAATAAAAAGCAGATAACAAAAGACAAAGGAGTACAGCAAATACAAAAGAACTAATAATTATTACTATGGACGTTGAGTTGCCTACCCCAAATAATAGTATTGATATTATAAATGTTTTCAAGGTTCAGACCGTAGTTATAGTTCTATTTCGGTTTCATCAAATATTGGAGCACGAATTACTAAGCCTGTAATTATATTACCTTCTGTAGCAGTAATTTCGAATTCTATTCCACCTTCGTCAATGCTGGATTCACCTACATCTGGAAAGCGTCCATAAAGTTCAACAGCGTAACCACCAATAGTATCTGCGTCATTTTCTTGGAGCTTAAGTTCAAATAATTGATTCAGATCACGTATACTCATACGTCCTGAAGTCTCTATCACTAACGGATTTTCCGAAAGTTTTATGTATTCACTTTGTGAATCGTCTTTATCATGCTCATCAACTATATCACCTACAACCTCTTCTACAATATCTTCAGTCGTAACAATTCCTGAAAACCCACCATATTCATCAGAAAGAATAGCAAATTTTGTCTTTTCATTTTTTAGTTGAAGCAATAACATACCTATTTTACGAGTTTCCAGTACAATAACAGGTTCACGGAGTAATGGGGCATTCGATGTAATATTAGGTTTTTTAACCCGCAAATTAAGAAACTCATCAATTGTAAGTGAACTGATTTTCTCATTCCGCCATGGGACGAAATCCTTTACATGGAATATTCCACAAATCTCATCAATTTGCTCTCTATAAACAGGAATACGCGAAAAACCCGATTCTTTTGCCTGGGTTATTGTCTCTTGAATCGTAGTTGTTGTAGGAACTGCCATGACTTCCGTTCTTGGAACCATAATCTCTTTTGCTTCTATATCTCGTAATTGAAGAATATTACTTGCAATTTCACGTTCATCAGGTGACAGTGTATCTTCATGATAGGTATTCAGGAACTCTTGCAATTCTGTTGTAGTTAGTTCTTCAGGTGGTGCAGGTTGTCCTCCAAAAATTGGGACAAGTTTATCAATAATTACACGTAATAAACCCCGTAATGGTGTGATCAAAACAGAAAATACCCATAAAGAAGGAGCAGTAATTTTAGCAAATGTCTCAGCATGCTTTATGGCAAAGGTTTTCGGCGCCATTTCACCAAAGATGAGCATGGGTAGAACACTAAATAATAATGCTAATAAAGGATAGATGGTGGGAAAAGATTCAGAAAACACCAATTTTACAAGACGGAGTATTAGTATTGCAAAAGTGACATTGACTAAGTTGTTACCAAGTAGGACAGTAATGAATAAACGGCGTGGATTGTCTACGAAATTGACAATTGCGGAAGATTTTCCCCGTGCAAGACGTATCTTCTCAATCTGCACACGTGATAGGGCACATAGGGCAGTTTCGGAACCGGAGAAAAAACCGGAGAGTAAGAGTAAACCTACCAATCCAATCAGATAAGGTAGTAGTGGAACTTCCATTCTCTTTTGTGGACGATCATAGAAATACGTCCGGAATCTTACCTCTTTTCTGTCGTATTTTTATAGCATGATTACATTCATTCTGTATAATTACATAAATCTTATCATAATTCAGACTGTATAGCAAGTCAAAATTGAGAAATGGATAGTTATTTATAGCAATTGATACACATTTCAATTACAATAATTCATAGGTGATATTATAACTACAATTAATGAGGCAGTCTATGACAAAACTTGAACAGATGCAACGTATTGAGTCAAGCGGTATAGTAGCAATAATTCGCGCGAATAGTTCAAATGAACTGATTAAAACTGCAGAAGCAATCAAAAATGGAGGAGTTGATGTAATAGAAATTACGATGACCACCCCCGGGGCATTAAGTGTGATTACAGAAGTATCTAATCATTTAGGAGATGAAGTTCTTATTGGGGTTGGGTCAGTACTCGACGCAGAAACCGCACGAGTAGCTATGCTTGCAGGGGCTGAGTTTGTTGTATGTCCTGTGACTAAGAATGACGTGATTGATACTTGTAATCGCTATGGTAAGGTTGTGATACCAGGAGCATTCACACCCACAGAAATACTATATGCCTGGGAATCTGGGGCTGATTATGTAAAAGTGTTTCCATCAAGTGGTGTTGGACCTTCCTATATCAAAGACATAAAAGCCCCTTTACCACAAATTCCACTCATTCCTACGGGTGGTATTAACATTGAAAATGCAGCTGACTTTATCAAGGCGGGTTCAGCTGCTTTAGGGGTCGGAAGTGCACTTGTTAGTAATAGTATCATAGAATCTGAAGATTTCAAGCAACTCACACAAAGAGCGAAAGAATTGGTATCTGCTGTTAAATCTACCAGATAAGTTAAACATAATAATCTGTAAACACGTCTCTAATTTACCAATTACGATTAATAGATACAATTATTGTATTGTCTACGATAGCATATACGAATTCTGTATTCTATCTTCAGACTTTAACGTTGACAGTACTCATGTATTTTGGTAATTTCATTAATAGTTTCAAAATCTCCTATTTATCTTTTCGAACAAGGCTTAATTTAGTACAATACAGTCATGAGAATAAACGAATTAATATTAGGAAAATATAGGTTACTTGAATACCTTAGTGGTGGCAGTTTTTCGTCTGTATTTCGCGCCCGCGAAGAAATGACAAACCGTATTGTTGCTATCAAAGCACTTTCAAAAGACGCTTATCCTGAAGACAGAATCCGGTATTTACTAACTGAACTTCAAGCAATGTCTAATATCAGTGGACATCCAAATATTGTCTCAATTCATACTGTTGAACCAGGAAGTGATAATTGTCTTGCATGGATAGTCATGGAGTATATTGAAGGAATGAATCTTCATAAACTCGTTCAACAGGGGGCATTAACTCTAAACGAAGTTGTAAATATTGGGGTTGATATTTGCAACGGATTAAAAGCAGCACATGCACAAAATATCTTACATCGAGATATAAAACCACAAAATATACTACTGACAAATGCAAAAAGAGCTAAAATTGCTGATTTTAGTATCGCTCGTATTTTTGGAGATTCAACCGAATTTGCTGTAACTATGACGGGTACAAGACGCTATATGGCACCAGAACAGCATTATGGAGCTTATGATTATCGCGCAGATCTATACGCAACCGGTTTAGTTTTGTATGAAGCATTAACAAAACAATTCCCTTTTTCTGGTGAAGCAGATGTAATAGATAAGAAAAAGGCTTCAGGTGAGATAGAAAATCTGGATAAATGTCCAGAGGAATTTAGACATTTTGCACTGAAAGCACTACATCGTGATGTTGAGAAAAGGTTCCAGACAGCAACTGAGATGTATGATGAACTTGATCGTATTCGACGGTGGCAATATGAGCAACAAGCATCTATTCTCATTGCCCAAAGTTCTAATTCACCGGAAACTGAATTAGCCAGCGCACTTGAACGATGTAGAAATACCTTCCGATTAGAAATAGATATTGCCGAACGTATCAATCAGAATTTGTTCTTTGAAAAACGAAATCGAGCCGAAAAAGATAATCGAGAACGACTAAAAATACGACTCAGACAACATTATACAGACGCTATTGAATTTGCACATAATAATGATTTAGAAAACACACTTACTGAAATAAATAAAGCGCACAATCTATCTTTACAAGATGGTGAACTTGTAAAACAAGCTGATTCTCTATTTAAAGAAATGAGTGAAATTGTTCCTAAGAAAGTAGGATTGACTGTCCAAGAACTTGCAGACATTATTGCTGAGTTGTCTGATCCGGAAAAAGATAGACTTCACAATCTAATATCTATCTCTGATACTCACGAAGATATTGGATTACAAGATGAAACTGACTCAGAAATTGGATTGGATTTATTAGATGAAGAATTAAACAAGAAACATAGTTCAATCCCACCTGTACAACCAGCAAACAATTATCGGGCATTAATTGAAGAAGCTTCACCGGAATTTCTATTAGATAAAGTTCACGAAGATATACAGTATCCCCATGAAGAGGAGGCAGCATATATTTATCAACAAGCACAAATATATACACAACAAGACAATATGAAACGTTGTATTATACAATATAAAAGACTTGGAGCTTTTTACTACAGATGTGCAAAACGTTTTGTACGATTAGACGAAATCGAACTTGTTGCGAACTGCTATACTCGGGCAAGATTTGCTTACGCAGCTGCCAAAAAACTGAGAGAGGCAAGAAAGAATGCTAAGAATGGAGCTGCATATTACCTACATTTGGCACGACAACTTGAAATGCAGCGTGCATGGTTTGAAGCAGGTAAATCGTACATCCTCGCAGCTGATAATTATCAATATGCCCAACTCACAATAGAAGTTGAAAAATGTGAATCTGCTGCCACTGTCTGTTATTTCAATGCTGCTGAAAGTGCACATATCAATGGTGAACTTCAAACTGCTTATGATTTTTATATGTTAATCTTATCAATTGGTGAGAAGTTGGAAAGTCCGACAAAAGCAGTTATAGAAGCCCAAAAACTTGTGGATATAATTTGGGAAGAGAATATTGAAGCAAATGAAGAATAAATCCATCACTTACTGAGATTATTCTTTATTTTCAATTTAAGCTATATCTTATACCATTTCTAATTGAAAATGTCTCTTTTTTATACCACAAACTTTCAGTTTGTGACCTGAAAAATGACTAACATAAAAACCGCCTAATGAGACAATAATTTATGGAAATGGTATTAGAAACGTAGTATACATATCTAAAGAACAACCATATTAATCCTAACCAAATCAGCATAACCCCATTTAATTACAAAAATAACGTATGTATGATATTCTCACAATTGGTCGAAGTTCCATAGATTTGTACTCTAATGACGTTGGAAGTCCATTCCCAGAAATCACAAGTTTCGGTGCATTTGTAGGAGGGTGTCCTACAAATATTAGCGTTGGCACACGCCGTCTGGGTTTGAATTCTGCACTGCTAACAGCAATTGGGGATGATCCAGTTGGTCAATTCCTTATCAAGTTCTTGAATGAGGAAGGTGTTGAAACACAGTATATTGTCACTAAAAAGGGATACCGTACCAGTGCTGTTGTACTGGGGATTGAACCGCCTGATCGATTCCCGCTAATATATTACAGAGATAATTGTGCTGATATTGAACTCACAATTGATGATGTAATTGCCTCTCCTATTGCCAATAGTCGTGCTATACTTATATCCGGAACAGGTCTTAGCAAAGAGCCGAGTCGAAGCGCAACTTTATTTGCTATTGAACATGCAAGAGAATTGGAACGTGTGGTGTTTCTGGACTTAGATTTTCGAGCTGATCAATGGCATGACCCACGCGCATACGGAATAAGTATTCGGAATACTTTACAGAATATAGATATTGCGATTGGCACTGAAGAAGAAATAAAAGCTGCATCACTTTCAAATATCACTGATTTATCAATTGAACACTCTCAAATCTCAAACCCAAATATTGATGGAGATTTAAACACTGCTATCGCCAACATCCTTGTATCAGGTCCAGAAGCTCTTGTTGTAAAGCGGGGAAGTGATGGGGCAGAATTACATCTAAAATCTGGTGAAGTTATTCATGCCCCTCCATATCCCGTTGAAATTTATAATACCCTCGGAGCAGGAGATGCCTTTGCAAGCGGGTTTATCTATGGTATCTTGAATGAATGGGATTGGAAAAAAGCAGCACGACTCGGTAATGCTACGGGGGCAATCGTTGTTACACGACATGGATGTGCAAATTTTATGCCTACTATGGAAGAGGTAAAAACCTTTATTGCACAAAGAGAAGAATTATAATGTACTCAGAAGAACTATATAAGGAAAAATAATATGAAAACTCGAAAACTAACTATGGGACAAGCCATTGTGCAATATCTCACCCAGCAATATGTTGAGAGAGATGGGAAAGAAACAGCCTTTTTCGCTGGTATGTTTGGAATTTTTGGTCATGGGAATGTTGCGGGTATAGGACAGGCTTTACACCAATATTCGGATTCGTTCCGGTTTTTCCAAACACGTAACGAACAATCCATGGTACATACTGCTGCTGCTTATGCCAAAATGAGTAATCGGTTAAGTACTATTGCCTGCACTACATCAATTGGTCCCGGGGCAACTAACATGCTTACAGCGGCTGCAGGAGCAACAATAAACCGTTTGCCTGTGTTGCTTTTACCTGGAGATATATTTTCAACTCGATTAGTAGCACCTGTATTACAACAATTAGAATCCCCTAATTCTCAAGATATTTCTGTAAATGATTGCTTCAAACCAATTTCTCGGTATTGGGATCGCATTAACAGACCTGAACAGATAATTACTGCTTTACCGGAGGCAATGCGTATACTCACTTCTCAAGTTGACACCGGTACTGTAACTTTGGCATTGCCACAAGATGTACAAGCAGAAGCATATTCATATCCAGAACAATTGTTTGAAAAAAGGGTGTATACCATTCCAAGACCACGGCCAGACAAGACTTTACTAAAAACCGCAATGGAATGGATTTCAGATAGTAAACAGCCATTAATAATTGCTGGGGGTGGTGTCATATATAGTGAGGCAACTGAACATTTAGCAAGGTTTGTAGAAAAAACAGGTATACCAGTTGGGGAAACATTTGCTGGAAAAGGTTCACTTAACTATGATCATCCCAATAATCTGGGGGCAATAGGTGCTACGGGTACACCTGGGGCAAATATTCTTGCACGTGAAGCTGATTTAGTGATTGCAATTGGTACAAGATTAAGCGATTTTACTACTTCCTCAAAAACGGCATTCCAAAATCCTGACGTTCGATTTATTAATATTAATATTGCTGAGTTCGATGCAGCTAAACATTCAGCACTTCCCTTAGTTGCAGATGCTCAAGAAACTCTGACAGAATTAATTGATGCATTAGAGAATTATAAAGTTGATAGAGATTATGCAAATCGTATTTCTGTTTTTAAAGAAGAATGGGAAGAAGAGGTAGAACGTTTATACCGTATAAACCATCACCCTTTACCAGCTCAAAGCGAGGTAATTGGTGTAGTCAATGACTTTTCAAGACCTGAAGACGTCGTTGTCTGTGCTGCTGGTAGTCTTCCTGGAGATTTACATAAACTATGGCGAACTCGTAATCCTAAGCAATTCCATCTTGAATATGGATACTCTTGTATGGGGTATGAAATTGCAGGTGGCTTAGGAATTAAAATGGCAGATCCTCAGCGGGATGTATATGTACTTGTAGGAGATGGGTCGTATCTCATGTTAGCACAAGAGATCATTACTTCTATTCAAGAAGATTATAAACTGATTATAGTGCTAATTAATAACAACGGTCATAGTAGTATAGGTGGTTTATCTAAAGCTACAGGTGCTGAAGGCTTTGCAACGCGATTTCGTTATCGTGATCCAAAATCTGGAGAATTACATGGAGATTTCTTACCTGTTGATTTAGCTGCAAATGCAAAAAGTCTTGGGGCAAACGTCTTAGAAGCGACTACAGTTCAAAGCCTAAAATCTGCTTTACAGAAGGCACGTGATGCAAAAACTACCACGGTAGTAACAATTGATGTAGATTATGATGTTGGCGTACCACAATATGAATCTTGGTGGGATGTACCAGTAGCAGAAGTGTCAGATGTAGATAGTGCGAAAGAAGCTTATGAAGAATATAAACAGACAAAACAGAAAGAACGATATTTTCTCGGATAGTGCTATCTTTTTATATTATGTTTATCCTTATGTAGTCATACTTCCAGTATATTAGTGGGAATATAAATGTATTTGAACGAGTACTATACATTAACTATATGTATTAGAGTATAAGGAGATTTTGTAGCATGAAAGCATCAGAATTATTAGCCAAACTTAAGGAGGGGGAAGCCATTCCATGCCGCAATTGTGAGAGAAAAATACCTGCTGACGAAATGATGAGTTTTGTCTTTAAATTAGGTAAGTTGGCTCCACGTATGGAAAATGCAAATGTTGGAGACATTACTTGTGTTCAATGTCAGGAAGATGACCCAGATATAAAAATTACTCCTCGTGGACCTGATGTAAAATTCGTCCGTGGAAATTAAGAATTATCCACATGCATCACTATGATGAGGAACACTATGCCCGATAAAATTGTAGGAAGAAATCCTGTCATGGAAGCAATCTTAAGCAATTCGCGGACAATTGATAAAATCTGGGTTGCCAAAGACAACCAGCATCCCCGTCTTCAAGAAATCATTAGAACAGCAAAGAAGAAAGGAATTCCCTATCAACGGTGCTCCAGAAATCACCTTGATAGTTATCATACAAACCATCAAGGTGTAATTGCTGACATTAGTGAATTTCAATATACAGACTTATCAGTATTGTTGGAAAAAATTAAAAAGAAAAAAGATGTTCCACCAGTTCTGATTATGTTAGATCAGATACAAGATCCAAGAAACTTAGGGGCAATCCTCAGAACAGCAAACGCCACCGAAACAGATGGTGTGTTAATACCTAAAAACAGTGCTGTGAATATAACTCCAGCAGTACATAAAGCAGCAGCAGGTAGTGCAGAATATACTCCAATTACAAAGGTGACAAATCTTGCCCAAACAATAGAAAAACTAAAAACTGTAGGTGTCTGGGTCGTTGGGACATCAGATGATGCGGATCAAACATATACATCTGCTGATTTTACTGTACCTTTATGTCTTGTCTTAGGTAATGAAGGTCAGGGAATTCGACGCCTCGTTAAGCAGAAATGTGACTATATGGTACATCTACCTATGTTGGGACAAATCAGTTCTTTGAACGTATCAGTGGCTGCTGGTGTATTGTTATACGAGGTAATAAGGCAACGTGGAGTTAAATAACTCCTTCTTCTTTTAGACTATAGAATATACCATCACCAATAATAATATGGTCTAATACTTTAATTCCAACATAATTACCAGCCTCAATAAGTTGTTTTGTGGCACGAATGTCTTCTTGACTGGGTTGAGGATCCCCTGATGGATGGTTATGTGCCAAGACTATAGAATTTGCGGATTCCTCAATAGCAAATCTGAAAATCTCACGTGGATGGAATACGCTTGCATTTAGTGTCCCTTCAAATATAGTATCCTCTGATAATTTCTTACCCCAACTGACCTCATTATCGGTGTCTCCAGCAATTCCTTGACTTGCAACACCACCTTTCGTGTCAAGACACATTACACAAACAACCTCTTTACGTAGGTCGCGCATAATTGGCATCAGATGATCAGCGACATCCTTTGGTGACCCTATTTTAATTCGTTCGGAATGTGATTTTGCTAAACGTCTTCCTAATTCAAATGCAGCTACCAATTGTGCTGCTTTGGCGGATCCCACTCCTTTTACTGACTCAAACTGTTTGGGTCTATTCTCTGACATTCGTTTAAGATCATTATCATAAGTAGTTAGGATCTGTTCACCAAGTTCTAATGCCGTTGTACCTTGGAAGCCACTTTTTAGAATAATCGCTAAAAGTTCAGAAGTTTTTAAATGTGAGGGACCAAGTTTGTACAGGCGTTCACGAGGACGTTCATCTTTTGGTAGGTCTTTTATTCTTAACTTGTCTACTGAATACATTGAATTTCTTTCAATTGAGATTTTGCTATAGTATTTTTAAGTATAATCATTTCTATCTATGATTACAAGTCAAATTACGGACTATAACAGATATTCTGTCAACAATGCAAATCTAAATTAAGATAAGGGTATGTAAAGTGTTTGTTACTAAACATTACGTTATTATTCTAACGTCAGTTTGATAATAAAAAATGTCAGTTCGATAAACAGAATTTTGTCCTGAAGATAGTCTTTGTAGCACAAACTTTCCAGTTTGTGCACTCTGGTATTAACTAAAAGATCAGGTTACAATAACTATCAAATGAAACAGATATTCTTATTAAACCATACTATAGTTTGTACAATTTCTGAGAGGGCTTCACCTTTTTCAAAGGGTTTCTGGTTTTTGCCACGTTTCTCACGTCAATCCCACTCAGAGGAAAATAAACTTGTATGGACCAAAGCGTAGCCACAGCGGGGCGAAATGTGTATTGATGTAGTTTTGATTCAAGTGACTGCTGACGTTTAATGACCCTTTCGAATTTACCCAAAGTAAATTTATTAAAAAATAAAATGAAGAAAACATAAATACCTAACAACTAATATACATATATCTAATATACATATATCACAATAATATGAAAATAATTGTCAAAATGAAAATCAAATTGTACAAAACTATATGGTTCAATTATATTAAACTAAATCTAACACTTAACTTTGGATTTCACGTGATTGAATATATTCGATATCGGAACAAAATGCATACTTCAATAGAATACCATTAAATATAATTAAAGTCACGACTTGTGCCAGTTAGTTCTTTTTATGTAATATTGAAATTCACAAGTTTAATCTTTTTCTTTTTATTAGATCCATCCTTATGGTATCCTTTAGTAAATCTACAAATAAAAAGGAACTATAAGGATGGAACTAAAGGATACATTAGAAAAGTATGTTATGCAACTCAAAAATAATGAACGAACACTTGAAAAAGTTGCCAGTGTCTGTCAGAAAATCATTGCCAAACTTTATGATACCTACTTTCCCAGAGCGGAAACGCTTCGACCAGGCCCCGTCAGTCCCTGCCCAGATAGCGACATTATTACAATCGCATGGCTATTCGAACTCATAGGAAAAGACAGCGAACTCGCAGGATACAAACTTGTGAAAGTACAACTCGGTCATCTGTTTCCACATTGCCAGAACGCTCTCGTTTCAATCAAAGGCGAAGGAATTTGTGCTCTGCAAGCGAAAAACTCCGAAATGTCCTCGTAAAAATGCTACCGGATGATGACATTTACATTGTTGATAGTTTTCCTATACCTCTTTGCGATTTCAAACGAGTCCCAACTTCTGCTTCACCTTTGAAATGTGCTGATGGTAATGGCACTTTGGCAACTTACGGGAAGTGTGCTACAAAGGGACTTGATACCTTCTTCGGGTTCCGGGGTAGTTTGATAACAACAACTTATGGACTCCCTGTTGATTTTGCCGTCGCTACAGCAGATACAGATGATCGACAAGTGCTTCCATTGTTTTGTGAACGAGGCACTTATCCTGTTATCATCGGAGACAAAGGGTATATATCTGAAAAACTTGAGGCAGAACTCCTTGAACAGTATAATGTATGTCTATTACCGACGCGGCGTACGAATCAGAAAGAACAATACCCGAAGTCATTTCAAAAGCTACATCAAAAGATACGAAGGCGTATTGAGACTACGATAAGTCAACTTTCAAATCAGTTTAACATTGGACGCATCCGAGCTCGGACCCATTGGGGATTTAGGACACGTTTGAGCAATAAGTTTAGTGGTTATACACTCGGTGTTTTCTTGAATAAGTGTTTAGGACGAAAGTTAATGGCACTCAAAGATGTTGTCTACGCATAATAGTATTAGATATTTTACATAAAGTTAACTGGCACAAGTCGTATCTTTAGTTGTGTTATAGTTTGGTTTTCTTCAATATTTTTTTCACTCATTTTTGGTTATTGTATTTTTAGTTTTATTTTTCTATGTGTGATGTCATGAAAATACTGCACAAACTAGAAGTTTATGCTACATTGAAGAGATTCTATTAATGAGACTTTAATTACCAGAAATGGTATAAGATATCGTGGATCGGAATCCCCTCCTACAGAAGAGGAAGAAAGATCGATTCTCTGCGTTCCCTCCTACTTAAGGATAAGCAATTTTCGTGTAGCGGAGAACTCACCTGCATTGATTGTATAGAGATAGACACCGCTGCTAACCTTTTCACCGTTCTCATTACGACCATTCCAATATACAGCTTTCGATCGTGAGGTATAATCACCTGCAGACATCTTTCCCTGTAATAAGGATCGAACTAACTCTCCGGTTGCTGAATATATGCTTATTGTAACAGTGTTTTCATCAGCAAGATGGAATGGAATCCATGTTTCTGGGTTGAATGGATTGGGAAAGTTCTGTAGTAGCTGATTCCGTTTTAACTGACCGAGTGTAACAAACTTTTTATCTTTGGGTTCAACAGAATAAGGCAGCATAGAGAGTAGATCTTTTATGTCCCAGATTTGGTATTGTCCCGTTTCAGTGTATGAGAGTAAAACTGATCCATCCTGACTGATATCTTCATAGTTAGGAAAGGTTGTATTTTTTATAGGTCTATTTGCTTTCCAATCCCAAATTTGGTATGGAGTTATGAGATAACGACTATCTGTAGTAAATTTTAGTGGTCCATATACTTGAGAAAACGACTTTGTCTTAGATGTATTTTCATCTAACGTTTTAATTAATTGAGCGTTGTTTTGACCAAGTCTCCAAATATGGATTCTCTCTCCTGCTGCGGCTGCTAACAGAGTATTACCGCCAACTGAAGTTGTGAAAGTTGGTGTTGGGTGTGGTCTATTTTTTTCTCCTTGTACCTCCCATGCATATTGGTAGACAAATTTATCAACTTGCCGTTTCCACAACTGCATCCAATATTTATAGTTGTTATTCTTATCAGGTCGCTTAGAAGCTACAAAGTATTTGTCGTTATTACTAAAAGCGAATTCATTGTACCCTTTATTTCCTATGGGGTGAGTTTCGAGTTTAGGGTTTTTGATGTTATCTTGTTTAGTAGTATCTAAGATTGTGAGTTCACGGTAACCATCGGACACTGCAAGCCATCTACCCGAAGGACTGAAGATCATTTTTTTTACAGGTCCATTAAACGGTGAGATTAGTTTAACTTCAACTTGACCTGTCTGACTGTCAAGAATTTCAACCCATTGTCCTTTGCCAATAGCAACTGTATGGTTGTCTGGAGATATTGCCATTCCATGGTTTATAAAACCATTTGCTATAGTTTGTAAATACATCTGCTGTGTTGCTACATCCCACATTTTTAGACTATGTTCAGATAATGCGGCTACAGTCTTTCCGTTCGGACTCAGAGCAACATCAATTAAGAACTTGTATCCGATAAAATCTGACCACTTGTATAGTTGCTGCTTTTTCTCTATATCCCATAACACAACATCATCTGCATATTGTAGTAGTACTGTATCACCTTCTGGTGATAGATATATTGCATCTAACCCATGGAATTCAGTGTTAAATGTATCAATCTGTTGTGCTGAATCAACATCCCACACACGTACCTTATCATCCCAGTTTTCATCAGGAAATTCGTCAAATCCTAATCTGCGAACTGTCGTTGTGGTAACATACAAATGTTGTTTGTTTCGACTGAATGCTATATCTGTAATCTCTCCAATGCCATTTTTTGATTTCCATAGTAGTTGTCTTGAGCTAACATTCCAGAAATAAATAGTGCCAGATATACTTTCAAATGAGGCGATAAGTGTTCCATTTGGGTTTATAGCCAAACCATCAACCCACCCAGCTTTATGTTGTCCTTGAAAGTGTCCTACCAATTCGCGTGTCTCCATACTCCATACTTCTATATCTGGTCGTTGTGATGCTATGAACAGATGTTTTCCATCAGGTGTAAACACCATCTGATTATCGTTTGGTAATCTGGAACACCTTGTAATAGTAGTTGTTCCCTCTGGATTTGTATAGATGGAACATGACCTTAGTCGACGTCGTTCTCCTACCAAGTTGCCTATTAGTTTTCCAGTTCTCCAATTCCATAAAAATATCTCATCATCAATAGAGGTGACAAAATGGGGTTGCGTAGGACTGAATGCAGCGAATTGATAGTTATTTTCGACCTCCCATTCAGAAATCTGTTGGCGTGTGTTGACATCCCAAATTTGTATAGTATACCTTTTCGGATTGCTGAAATAATTCTGAATTGCTAAATGTGATGCATTCGCGTTAAAAACTACGTCCCTTATTTCATCAGTTTTATTGGCAAATTCATCTATTACTGTCCCTGTATCCGTATCAACAATCTGAATATGTGTAGAAACTGTGCGAACAATAGTGTTGTTTGTAAGAAAGGCATGGTAGTCTGGAGTCGGTTGTCCAATAGTGGCAATAGGTTCAATTGCATCCCCATTGTTGGTAAGGAAAATGGCACAAAATACCGCTATATACACCCGATAACAACATCGGAAATTAGTTAGCATAGTTAATCACCATAATGATGTCATGATTATTATTTTTTGAACCTTTTTGTAGAGAATCAATATTCTGTATAAGGTTGTATTTTGTAGTTTAGAATCCAACCATTGCACGTACATAGGTGGTATTACTTATCGTGTGCTGGAATAGATTGTTGGTTATACGGTGTCCTGAGAGTACTACAATATAGAAACCGAGCCAACTTCCCCTATTAATTGCTTGAATTTCAAAAATACGAGTACGTAGGTCAGGACGGTGTAAATATGGTATTTCAGTTTCCACAGGAAAATTTCGTAGGTAGTTCTTATAGATCTTATTTCGGTTGGTAAACTTTCTATATTGAAATCCACCGAGAATTTTAAATCTCTGTGTAAACTGATAATCCAGTCGAAACCCGAGGATATCCTCACGACTCCTTCTATTGAACCGTAAATATTCAATAGTTTGATCATCGGTTGGCAAATACAATTTAGGGTTGAGTATTTTTGGTATTTCATCACCATCTCTATCAAAAGCACGTTCCCAGACATATTTTACCATAGGCGTAAGCGAGAAATCTTCGCTGTAATTTCTGATTAATGGAAGATTACCCAGTGGAATTTCGTACCTTGCTTTTAGAATTGTTAGTTGATTGCGTTTGACCTGTTCGGCATAACGTCGTTTTTTCCAGTTTGAATCATCATATATTAAACCTGTATCGTTTGGATCCAATGCATTTAATCCGTGATCTGGATAGAAAGGGTGTATTTTCCTATCTCCAATAGCGCGTACCTGCTCTATTGGCACCATAAAGTCTACCCGTTCATCAGGTTCAAAATTCTCTGTCCCAGGATCATATTCAATATCTGTAAAGAGTGCTTTTTCCACATCCTGTTCAAATTGTTTATGCATAACAACTAATGCTTTTGCTTCAAGCGTCAAGTTCTTCACAGCAGTGTAGACAAATTGGAGAGTTGTTGTATTCACGCGAGCGTTGTAATAATCAAGTTCATCATTAAAATGGATTGGTTCCAATTCCCCAACAGGTAAGGCAATTGTGTATTCAGGAATATCATCTTGTGCCCTAACATATCTATTCTGAAAGAAAAAACTACCGAAATCAGGGATGTCTCGTTCATAGGTGAGATGTATGTATTTGGAATTGTTTTTACGACTACTTGAAATTTCCCGCTCGTTTATCCAACCTACTTTGAGAGCAAGATTGTCAAGTAGATCGTATTCTGCTTTAAGGTGGTAGCCTTTACGATCTATTCCATATTCGTATTCAGGTTCGTAGTCATCTTCAATGGAATCAACAATCCCATTATTGTTCAGGTCAGTAATGTTTGTAAACACTGGTGGGTCAGCATCAAAAATAAGGAAGTCTTCTTGGAAATCTAATACCCCGTTCTGGTCTCGGTCATCTGCGCGTGGGATGAGTCCATCAAAGTCAATGTCATCTGGCCAGTCATCGCCATCATCGTCATCCTCAACCAAATTGTAGATACCTTCATCCCATGAATCTACTTCAGGAGGAATTTGGTTATTTCCTTGGGGTTGATTAAGTGTGTAAAGTTGATCTCTCCCCGGATGTGCCCCAAAATTCAGATAGTTAGTTGTGTATCCTGGATCAATGTGATATAAAACACCCTCTAAGTGAAGTTTTTCAAAGCGCGATTCAAGTTGAATAAACCATGCTTTTTCTCTACTGAGTATTCCATCTCCATCCTCTTCAGTTCCGTCTCCTCCCAAAAGAGTCTCGAACCGTTCGCCTTCGGTTTCGGAGTAAGTAGGAATACCCTTTGAATCTACATATAGTCCGGTACTTCTATCAAGGGATACACCTGTTTCTTCGTCTCCACTTGGTGTTTTTACTATAGTCTCCTTACGACTAAACCCTACCTTATCTTTTGGCACTGTTGGATACTGTTTATATTTTCCATTAATAGAATACTGTGTTCTGATGCGGACATTACCCACCGTTCCTTCAATGTCAATTCCGTATAGAGTAGCAGCTCGTGCGCTACCATAACGATATCTTATTTTCCGAGGTCTTCCTTCACCAGTCCACTTACTGGGATTATTAGCGAGTTTTCGTCTGTTAGTAACGTATTCATCAGATTGTCCATAATTGCCAGGTGCTTGAATAATATCCCGATAAGGTATTTGAATATGTCCATCCGCAGTTTTAATCCACTCTTGCAATGAGGGGTTTGATTCAGATTTATTTGCCTCACTAAATCCGATGACAGCAATGTTATAATCCCCTGCAACAACCATATCAAACACAACAGATTTAACAGTTCGTGGGTCTATATCTATACTTTGATCAGTGAGATTCAAGTCATATTTCATCTTATTGAAACCACTGACGATCTTCCACTTCCCATCGATAGAATCGCGTATAACTGACGGACCTCCAGCGTGATCAACAGGTACGATTTGGTCGGCATCGACTTCAATGAAGCGTGTTTCTTCTGGTAGGTGGTCTGGTTCAATTCCCTCTTTAATATCTTCAGGAATCAATTCTTCAAGTTCTTGAGTAACTATAGTGATCTTCATGCTTTTAAATGCAACACCAACACCTTCTTGGATATTTCCGTGATGTAAATCAGGATCATAATTATCAAAATCTGTAAATAGGTCTGTATGGTTATCTTCGGGAGAGTCATCACGGAAAACTACAGATATTACTTCGGGTGGTGTATTCGCAACGGTCCCCATCAATGAGCCTATTAATCTCTCTGGATGTTCCTTATGCATATTTACATACGTAAATCCTACACGAAATAACTCCCCAATTAATCCTTGTCCACGAAACCCAACCAGTCTGGCATTTTCAATATTCCTGACACCAGATAACAGGTTCAATCCATTTCGGCGTCCAAGTTCCCCACCGAGTCTTTGCCCTGGAATAGCATCTGTAATTCTAATGGGATTAGAGATTCGTGAGTGAATAAGTGAAAAGAGATGGTGTTCTTGTGCAAAAGAAATATCCCATCGTAAACCGTCGAATTCTGTCTTATATATAATGTATCGATTTGGAAACAAGGTAGATGGTTTAAGTCGTAAGTGATCTCCAATAGCAAACTCAGTATATCTTCCAAGAAAAGTTTCTTCAACTATAATAGTACGGTCTAATTGTGAAGTGAAACGTAGACTATCAAGTTGACCTGTCCAACCTACTACCAATTTACCGTTTTTATCAAAATGTTTCTGATCACTATACCTGTTGAGTTCTGTCCCTTCGACTATTTCTTTTCCGTAAAGATCATAATAAAAATTGGGTTCTTCGTCCAATTGGAATCTATCTGAGAATTTATCATCTCCGTCAATTGCTGGTAATAACGGCTCATACGGACCGAGACTTTGTGCACCACAACCATAGAACACGGACATTCCTATGATCCAAAACAGCATTAGAGCGAAATTTAAACACAGATTAAACTTAATCATTAACTACGCGTTCCTCTGGCAAACAAAGCAAACTCTGTCAAAGGTTAATTGAGCTTTATAACAGATGACACATTCGGTTAGGAATTATGATTTGGCACGAAAATGGGCAGTCAAGGACACCAATGCACGTTTTTGGGCATCAAAATGACTATACAGTGAGACATCACCCATCAAGTAAATATCTCCAGCTAACTGTGATTAGAATGGGTAATAAGATATTTAATTCGAGATAGGTGCTTCTCAGTGATTGTTCTTGTCTTTATCTACCACAGTGAAAAACTGAATGGTTTTAATTTCTCCAAATACGGTGGTAGGGAATTTTTTGACTTTTATAGCATCTGTATCAACAACCAGAGGTATATCCAATGGCAATTGATTTATTCGGTGTATCTTTTTCTTCGGATGCCACCTTTGTTTTGCGTCACGGACATGGATTTCGATATTTCTTAACTTTCCTTCACCTATCAGTCTAATTTTTCGTATTTTCGCTATTTCAGGCAATGTAAAAATATCGTAATAGTATGTATAATCTTTATTGACAGGTCGATCAATTAGTATATATTCTTGCTCTTGGAAGAGTGTGGTACACCCTACCAAAGTAAGAAAGAAAGATAAAATCAGTAATAACTTACATATATTCATAATGCGATCCTGTATATTCGTAGGTAGAATGGGTTTCTGGTCATTGATAAAATACATATTACAAGATAGAAAACATGTTTTCTATCAATATTATTTAGTAATGTTGTATTTTAATCTGAGCAATATATATGCCAATTATGAACTCATAAGAAGTAAGATCTATGTAATACCATTTCTAAGAATGCTTATCCCATGAATAGTTGTTATGTCTGTCTTATAATGCGGCACAAACTGGAAGTTTATGCTACATTAAAAAACTCTACTCATCAGGTCCAAAGCATGGTTAATTCAACGCTTAAGATGACCCCATATAGTCGAGAGTTTCTGAACTGGTTCAATATCAAGAGCAGAATTATTTACCCAAGTCAACCCGTAAGCAGTATCCGGAATCTCAACAAGACGTTTTGTTTTAGGATTGTTGCGAGAAACGGTATATAGGACACTGGAGCGTGTTTCATGATAATAAGAAAAGAAGGCAATGAAATAATCGTCAGGAGACCAAGTAACAGAATATGTTCGATATGAACCATTTGGCGTTAATCTTCGGTGATTGGTACCATTAGCTTTTGCTATGTAAACACCACCATCTTTTGCCGCTGAACCGTAGGCAATATGATCCCCTTCATGTGAAAAACCGAAAAACGCACCAGGTATACCGAGGAATGATGCCCCTTTGTGAAACAGATCGTATTCTTTAGGTATCCCCGGTTTTTTGATCTTGATTTCCCAATATTTCCCGCGGGCTTTACCGGTTTCACCATAGAATATAGATTGTGAATCTGGTGACCATACAAGACGGCGTTTATTTTTACGGTGAGAGGTTAATTGTCGGATTTCTCCGCTTTGGAGAGAAATAAGGTAGATTTCCGATACCTCCCGTCCTATATACCCTATATACGCAATCCATTTTCCATCTGGAGACCAAACGAAATCAAGATGAACAGGTGTATCAAGGCGTATATTTTTTACAGTCTTGCCGGTTCCAGTGTTGAGGATTCTAAAAACTCTTGGGGTTGGTAATACCGCTAAAAACTGTCCATCCATCGAAGGACGAGCATTAATAACATCAAACAGTCTTTTAGGTTTCGTACTATTAGCTCCAATTGAATAGACGGCATCGGTTGGGACAGTATAGAGAATAGTTCCTTTACCCCAACATAGATTGACTATAAGTAATCCACCTATTACTGACCAGAATATAATGGTTCCGAGAAGACGTTTTGGAAATGTCATTTTTTGATTTCACCCCAAATTGTAGTGAGTTTATTCTTTATTTCTACGTCCATGAAACCCCTTCTCCATAGGTGATTTCCGTTTTCCGATTCATCTTTAAAACGACCTGCCCAAGGTGCTTCATCAAAATGCCATAGGGATATTGTGTTTTCATCAACACTGAATTTTCCTTCAGGAACTTTCCAATCAGGTCCGACATATCGGACCACATTAGAGATTCTGACTTCATCGATATATCCTCGAAACTTCAGATTCTCACCAGCAAAACGTACTTGCTTAATATCTTGAGGAATGATCCCACCAATACGAAGAGGTTTATCAGAAATGAAGAGATGACCACCCGGACAACACCAATTGCCACCATGACCATTGAATCCTTTTCCTGCTGAGGCATCAAATAGGGCGACAACATGTATCCATTTCCTTTTTGGTAAGGTTGGACCACCGACTGCTATAGGACCTCCATTGTCATCTATTGCATATCCCCAAACACCTAACGTCGGTTTTGGACCGATAAGAGCTAAATTGAATCTTCCTTCCTGACCGATAATTGACCAGTATGTACGGTCTTCAGGAGTTTCTTCAATATAGATCCATGCTTCTGCAGTTAACCCATTAAACTCTTCTTTTGGAAACCATGACTCCATTGTACCGATAAAATCGTGGGTTTCATCAAGTCGTAACATTCTTCCACCCGCAGGAGATGGTGGCGGTAAGGCATTAGCCAGCATTGGAATTGATAGTGCCACTAAGACGCAAATTATGCAGAGTTTTTGTGTCAATTAATCTATTCCTCATTTTGATTTTGTTCAGGTTTGTCTCTAATTGTATAGAATTCTACAGACCAAATACGTCCCGAACCGGTTGTGTTGGGTTTGATGATTTTAATTGCATCAGTCTTAGCACTTACAATGACTTCATGAGGAAACGTAATCGCCCCCGGAATCTTTTTATAGGGTTTCCATCGTTTTTTGCTATCACGTACGTGTATTTGAAAATTTGAGTATTTACCTTCACCTTGAAAGATGACCTTTCGAACATTCGCTATTTCAGGCAAGGCATAAATCATACCGTGAAATACAGCCTTTTCTGAAATTGGTTTGTCAATGAGGACATATTCCTGTTTTGCAAAAAGCACTGCACATCCAGTCAAAAGTAAAAATGGTAGTGTAAGGATTATATATTTATATCTGTTCATAATCTTCCCTCTAAATTTTGTTTAGTAATCTCGTGTTCTAATCTGAGCAATATATATGCCAATAAATTATACTCAGGACTTACGCAACTTAAGTAGAAATAGGTAAAATTTGACTTAAAAAGCCGTCATTTCATTGTTTTAACCCCCTAAATCCCCCTTATCAGGGGGACTTTAAGATGAAATGCGTAAGTCCTGATACTAAGACATTTTAATTTTATAACGTGAGTTCGATGTAAGAAATGAAACTCTTACTACATTATGAGTTAGTGAATTACCAATTATAATTGTTATTGTTATGTGTATGTAAGATTATAGTATGTTGACAGAAACTGTCCATATTCTGAACAATTTCTATCAATATATATAATGCCTATTAATTCATTTAGTTTAACATTCCCTTTGATGTATATACAATATAAACATTTAAAATTTCCCTACGTCATATCCGATATAATAGATTTATAATAGATTTAGAAATTTTAGTTTTTATACACATCTTAGTCAGACTTGCTATATTAACAGAACATGGAGAAGTAAATGGTTGAACGTTGGGGAATATATGAAATATCACTGAATGGTCCAGATACAGGTAATCCGTTCGTTGCGGTAGAATTAACAGCCGAATTTAAGCATGAAAATAATTCCTTTATTCCGCATGGATTTTATGATGGTGACGGAATATATAAAATCAGATTCATGCCTAACGAAATTGGGGAATGGTCATACACAACAAAAAGCAATATTACAGAATTAAATAATAAAACTGGACAGTTTACGTGTGTTGAACCTTCAAATGAAAATCACGGACCGATACAAATTCATAAAGATTTCTATTTACAGTATGCGGATGGAACACCATATCATCAATTTGGCACAACATGCTATGCATGGACACATCAAGGGGAAGCAATGGAGGAACAGACGTTAGAAACCCTCCAAAATGCACCATTTAATAAACTACGGATGTGTATTTTCCCAAAAGACTATGTATACAATAAAAATGAACCGCTCTATTACCCTTACGAAGGTAAGCCACTAACAGATTGGGATTTCAGCAGATTCAACCCAGAATTTTGGCAGCATTTTGAAAAACGCGTTCAAGATCTGTTAAACCTTGGTATAGAAGCAGATATTATACTCTTCCATACTTATGACAGATGGGATTTTGAAAACATGGATGCGGAAAGTGATGATCGGTATATCCGTTATGCCGTTGCGCGTTTAGCTGCCTACCGTAATGTCTGGTGGTCTCTTGCCAATGAATACGACATCATGCCATCAAAGGAAGAATCCGATTGGGATCGTTTCTTCCAAATAATCCGAGATCACGACCCCTACCAACGTTTGCGAGGAATACATAATTGCAGAGGTTGGTATGATCATTCTAAACCTTGGGTGACTCATACGAGTATCCAAACATCCAATATGGCGCAAGGTATTCGTTACCGTAGTCAATACGGGAAACCCGTTATCTATGATGAATGTAAGTATGAAGGAAATATTCCTCATGGATGGGGCAACATCAATGCGCAAGAAATGGTGCAGCGGTTTTGGTCAGGAACACTTTCAGGATGTTATGTTGGTCATGGTGAAACTTATGAACACCCCGAAGATCTACTTTGGTGGTCAAAAGGTGGTATACTACGTGGGGAAAGTCCAGCAAGAATTGCATTTTTAAGAGAATTTATGGCAGATTCACCATCCTTTGATACACTTGAACCTGTTGTGGATGATGTTGGACGATATATCCTTGCTAAAAAGGGAGAATACTATCTCGTCTATTCTGACGAACCACAGGATATCACGGTAGAATTGTACGGAGACCAACCCTATAAAATTGATGCTGTAGATACATGGAACATGAAGATACTGCCGATTGGCACGGCACAACCAGGAGAGTATAGATTTACTTCACCACACACAGATTTTGCTTATCGTTTTACACCGTATGGTCCAGGTGAAAAAATCCGTCCTGAGGCAAAGGCAACAGCAGAAATAACTCAGGGAAGTGCTCCTCTATCAGTGAACTTTTCTGCTGAAGGCAACTTGACTCAAAGTTGGGATTTTGGAGATGGAACAACATCCACTGAATCAAATCCCACCCACACCTACCAAAATCTTGGACAATACACAGCGATACTCACAGTGACAGATGCGGAAAATGCCTCATCAACAACTGCTCTTACTATTAATGTGTTACCAGCAGCACCTGCTGACATTGGCACTCACATAGAATTTCCCGGTTCACGTGAGGAACTTATATTTTTCTGGAACGGTTCACTTGAGGATAACAATGAAATCGAACTCTTGAATGGTGCATCCATAACAGAAGGTGGTCAGTTGGACGTATCAGATGGAACTATTCTTCCCAAGAATGTGAATGAAACCCTTCTGGTTGAATGTCAAAAAAGCAACCAATTTACGCTTGAATGTCTTATAACAACTGATAACTTGAGTCAGTCAGGTCCCGCCAGGATTATTACGTTTTCCAACGATATCACACATCGCAACTTCACCTTGGGACAGGATAACAACCGTCTGGCAGTCCGTATTCGTACACCTCGAACTGGTGAAAATGGTTTGGGTGGTGAATTCTCTTTTGGAAAGATTGAATCAGGTATACCCTTACATATCATCGTAAGTTATTTTGAAGGTAATACATACTGTTATATTGATGGAGAATTGGTCTATTCTGGTAACGGCATTCAAGGTGACTTTAGCAATTGGGAATCGTATACACTCCTTTTTGGTGATGAAGTAGATGGCAGTAGAAGTTGGGTTGGCAGACTAAACAATATCGCAATCTACAGTCGATTTGTTGGATTAGATGAGGCAAAAATAAAGTATAAACATAATCGAAAATAAGTGATATAATCAGATAGTTTAGATTACACCACTGATGAAATCAACACGGTTGTAAAGGATGCCAATTCGAATGCATTAGGAGAGGATAATCATGCCACCCCGTATTGCGACTTTTAGAAATGTCTATTTCCTTATATTAATATGTAGCTACTATGTAATCTATGTCTTAATGTCTGGATGTGGACCGTTAGGAACGCACGATCCAGAATCCGAATCACCTTATGGTGAATCCAATCCAAATGCCAAACCAAAAAAGACATGGACAGTTAAACGTACACTTATCAGTAATGAAGTAAACTGTATCGCAGCGGATTCAGAAAATGTATGGATTGCAACAGCGAAAGGTGTTTCGCGATGGGAACGTACTCCTGATAGATGGCATCACTACACCATGGAAGACGGATTGGCAAATGATATTGTCAACGCAGTTGCCATTGAGGGGGAAAATCGGTTTGGTTTGCAACAAATGAAGGTGTTAGTAGATTCGACACAGAAACAAATACTTTTTCTACATTTCGTACTATTGATGGTCTCGCAAGTGATAAAGTTTCATCCATTGCAGTGGATGGCAACTATGTCTGGTTTGGTACATCAAACGGTCTGAACAGATATGACAAGACGATTGATAGTTGGGCAGTTCGGACACGAAAAGACGGTTTAGTTAGCAGGATTATCACTACAATAGCGGTTGAACCTGAATATGTGTGGGTTGGAACTGATAGAGAGATAAATCCTGATCCCCATGGATGGGATGAAGATCCAAGATTTAGCAGAGGTGGGGTAAGTCGTTATCACCGAGACACAGATTCTTGGAATAATTATACGAAATCAGATGGTTTAATAGACAACGAAATCGCCACAATCGCTGTAGATGACGACAGTGTTTGGTTTGGCACACAACACAGAGGTGTTAGTCAATATAATCAGGTTGACCAAACATTTATCAAGACATATACGAAGACAGACCTACTAAAAAGCAATTTTATTACCTCTATCCGTACAGATGGGTTTCAAGTCTGGTTTGGAACTGCTAATTCTGGTGTTCATCGTTTCATCAAACCGGTTAACACATGGGTACATTATACAAAGGCAGATGGACTCACAAGTAATAATGTCAGTTGGATTACAACACAAGGTAATGATGTTTGGTTTGCAAGCAAAGAGGATGGTGTAAGTCGATTCGATAAGGTTAGCGGTGAATGGACTAACTATAAGCAAGCCGACTTTCTTGCAGATAATGATGTAAGAGACATATCGCGTAATACTGATGGGAACCTTTTGATTGCGACAGTTGCTGGACTCTCGATTTATTCACCCTCAACGAAAACGTGGGAGGTTATCTCTAAAGAGGACGGTCTCCCAACTCCTTACATTATGTCAGTTGATGTAACATCACAAACACCTAAGACTCAACAGAATGAATTATATGAGATCTCGAATGTATTATCCAGTGAAGAACAGATCTGGATTGGAACTGCAAGAGGCCTTGGCTTCTGTGAATATCTTGGTGAAGAGTGGACATTTTATAGACCACCTGAAGGAGAAGCCTTTGTAACTGCTGTTGCTTCACAAGAAATGTCTTCCGATACTTCTGGTAGTGT